>JANPFD010000066.1:0-34055 GCA_031423255.1 Myxococcales bacterium
CGGCGAGGATGCCAGCGACGAGTAGAGGGCCAGGCGCGAAGCGCCGTAAGGCCCGGCGAGGAGGCCCCGGGACCCCAAACTCCCCAGGCAAAGCCGCGGTCGCACCCCTACAACGGATCTAGCTAGTTCTTCGACTTCTTCAACGTCATCGTGAAAATCTGATCGGTGTCGTCCACGAATTCCCTCGCCTCGGGTTCGTGGCCGTCGGCGCTGGCGATGATGGTGTGGCGCTTCTTGCCGCGCTTGAGCCGCACCGGGTTCGACACCAGGGGATCGCCGTCGAGCATCAGGCGCGCGTCCTTGGGTGACACCTCGAAGCGCACCAGGACCCCGTCGCGGTCATTGATCGACCGGAAGACTGTCGGCCCTTCGACCGGCGGGAAGATCAGGTCGTGGATGTACGTGTAGAGTTGCTCGGCCTGTGGCCGCAGGACCGTCAGCCCGGCGCCGGCCAGCCCACCCAGCACCAGCAGCACCCAGACGATGGTCGGGATGCGACGTTTGGGTGGGGGAGCCTCGTAGACCGTCATGTCATCTCGTGGTCTTGGTCCTGGCTGGCAGGACGTCGCCGACGAATTTGTCGAAGTGGGCTCGTGTCATCTCGCCGACGTGGGCGCCGCGCAGCTTGCCCTCGGTGTCGTAGGCGAAGAACGCGGGGATCGTCCCCTCCCACCGTGGATCGATGTGGCTGATGAAGGTATCGGGGTCCTCGATGCGCAGGATGGTGCTGGTCATCGCCGGACTGCCCCGATCGCTCAGCAGCTGGCCGACCTTCGCCGCCGCGGGTGGGGTCGGGTCGTCCAGCGACACCGAGTAGAGATGGTAGCCGCGGCTCTTCGCCTCCGTCGCCAGCTTGGCGACCAGCGGCAGCTCCTCGAGGCAGGGCAGGCACCATGACGCCCAGAAGTGCAGCACCACCGCCTGGCCCCGCTGCTTCTTCAAGTTCTGCTGGAGCTGGGCCTCCGAGATGATCGACGCCGGTTTCGCACGCCTCGGCGCCGCCGACGCCGTGGCGGCGACGAGCATCCCCAGCGTGACGAGCGTACGAATCATTTTCCCGCCAGGGACGCGCCCACCGCGGGTGGAACGTAGTTTCCCCCGGAGATGGCGAATTTCAAGGCTTCCTGGGCGCCCACCTGGACGTAGCGGACGCGGTCCTGGGCCACGAAGTACAGGCGCCCGGTGGCCGGATTGGGCGACGCTGGCACGTAGACGCAGACCGTGTCGGGCGCCCCGTCGACGGGGCGCCCCGTGGTGAAACCGAGCATGCGCATCTGCCCGCTGTCGTCCGGGACCAGCACCACCTTGGCGAAGATCCCCCCGGCGTCACCATCCGGAGTCACCGCGATCTGCTTCCAGGTCCGGTACAGATCGCTCAGTCCCGGCAACCGGACCAGCACCCAGTCGAGCAGGCCTATCAGCCACTGCCCCACCAGACTGGTGACGAACACCCCCAGGATGTAGATCGCCACCAGCGCCAGCAGGATTCCCAGGAACGGGTACCGCACAGCCGGGAACAGCGCCCGCACCTGGGAATCGATGTACCAGGTGATGATCGCCGTGACGGCGAGCGGGATCGCCGCCAGGATCCCGGCGAGGAACTTGCGCTGGAAGTGCGCTTTCACGCCCAAGTCGTCTTACGAGGTCTTGGGGAACTTGATGCCGCAGCCCATGCTCTTGGTCTCGGCGGTCGCCGGCGCCTTGCCTCCGACGACGGCCTCGAGCGCGTCCTTGAGGTAGCGCTTCTGCACCTTCCCCGCCTCCTCGTGGTTGTCGTCGATCGTGCCGTGATAGACGAGCTTGCCGCCCTTGTCGAACACGTAGGCCTCCGGTGTCTTCGAGGCGCCGAACGCCTTGGCCAGCGCCGAGCCCTCGTCGACGGCGTACGGCACTTGCATCCCGCGCTCCTTGGCGCGCGCCTGCATCGCCTCGTAGGCGTCGCCCTTCGAGACGCCGGGGTTGTTGGAGTTGACCAGCAACACGCCGACACCCTTCTTCGCGTAGATGTTGCCCAGCTCGACGATGCGATCTTCCCATGCCTTGGCGTACGGGCAGCCGTTGCAGGTGAACACCACCATCGTCCCCTTCGCGCCTTTCACGTCGGCGAACGACACCATCTTGCCGTCGGTGGCGCTCTTCATCTTCGTGGACGCCAGCGGCGCCGTCGCGCCCATGACCAGACCCTCGGCGCGCGCCGTGGCCGCGCCGCACAACATCGTTGCCAAAAGAACTGCGGTCTTCATGGTTGTTTTCTCCTTTTCAACAACTGCTTGGTTTCGTTCGCAAGCTGTTCATACGTCACCTTGCCCGGCCAGAAGCGCCGCTTCTTGCCCTCGCCGTCATACAGGAACGAGGCGGGCAGGGCGCCGCTCCAGTTCGGCTCGAGGGTATCGATGAAGCGCATGTCGTCGCCCACCTTGACGAAGGTCGGGAAGTCCACGCCCTCGGCCGCGAGGAACTTCGCCACCTCGTGCCGCTCTTTCGGGTCGTCGCTGGACACCAGCACCAGGCGGAGGCCCTGGTCCTTGTGCTCCTTGTAGAAGCGGATGAGCTCCGGCATCTCCTCCTTGCAGGGCTCGCACCAGGTGGCCCACACGTTCAGGAGTACCGCCTGCGCGCCCGGTTTGCGGATCGCGGCCAGCACCTCGGTGACGTTCGCCGGCGTCACGAGCGGCGGCTTCGTGACAGCCAGCGCGATCCCTAGCATGACGACTCCCTGCAGCACGGCCGGCCGAGTCTAAGCGCGGTCGCCCGCCAGCAGCAATGTCCCGACGCTGCCGGGCGTCATCAGGGCGGCGGCGATCTCGTGGGGGGCGATGATCTGGACGCTGCCGACCCCTGCCGCCAGGGGCGCGAACGCCTCCTCCAGCTTCGGGATCATCCCGCCTTGCACCTGTCCCGAAGCGATGGCGGCGCGTGCCTCCTCCACGGTGAGACGACCGATCCGCGATGACGGGTCGTTCCTGTCGCGGCGCACGCCCCCCACCGCCGTCACCGCCAGAAGCGACTCGGCCTTCAGCGCCGCCGCCAGCTGGCTGGCGACCAGATCGGCGTTCAGGTTGAGCACCTCGTGTTGCTCCCCGAGACCGAGGCAGGAGAGGACGGGCACGCGCCCCGCCGCCCACAGCGCCTCCAGCAACGGCAGGTCGAACGAAGTCACGTCACCGACCAGGCCCAGGTCGACCGGCTCCGGCCCGTTGCCGGTGATCGGCCGCGGCGGACGGCGGCGCGCGCGCACCACGCCGCTGCCCGCGTGCAGCCCGACGGCGGCCACACCGCGCGCCTGGAGCGCCGCGCACAGCTCGATGTTCAGCTGCCCGGCGATGGTCATCTCCAGCGCCTGGATCGTCGCCGCGTCGGTGATCCGGCGCCCGCCGACGATTTTCGCCTCGACCCCCAGCTTGCGCGAAAGCTCGGTCACCTGCGCCCCTCCGCCGTGAACGATGGCGATCTTGCCCGTGAGCCCTTGCAGAAAACCGGCGACGTTGTCGATGACGTCGCCACCCAGCTTGATGACTACGGCCATGGCCCGGGATCCTCTAGCGACAGCGTCTCGGGCAGGCCGAGCATGAGGTTCATGTTCTGGATCGCCTGCCCCGCGCCGCCCTTGATCAAGTTGTCGGCCGCCGACTGTACGGCCAGCGTGCGCATCCCGCTCTTCGCCTCGCCCAGCGTGAAGCCGACCTCGGCGTAGTTGGATCCGCTGACCGCCGCCACCTCGGGTGGGCGGTCCTCGAGGAAGCGAACGAATGGCTCGTGCTCGTAGGCGCGACGAAACAGCGCGCCGATGGTGTCCTTCGTCTGTTTGCCGGGCACCTCGACGAAGCTGGTGGCCAGGATCCCGCGCGACAGTGGCGCCGAGACCGGCACGAACCGCAGCTCGAACTCGCCGCCCACCTGTCGCAGCGTCTCCTCGATCTCCGGCGTGTGCTGGTGATCGAGCATCTTGTAGCTCTTCAGGTTCACCGCGCGCACCGGGTGGTGTGTCCCCGCGCTCGGCACGACGCCGCTGCCCGACGACCCGGTGATCCCCACCACGTGTACGGGGCCGCGCAGCAGGCCCGCCGCCGCCAGCGGGAGCAGCGCCAGCTCGATGGTGGTCGCAAAGCAGCCCGGTGACGCCACGGCGCGCGCCTTCTTGATCGCCTCGCGGTTCAGCTCGGGCAACCCGTAGACGAAGGTGCCCAGCAGCTCGGGGTGTGGGTGCTTGGCGCCGTAGTAGCGCTCGTAGGCCTCGGCGCTCTTGAGGCGGAAGTCGCCCGACATGTCGACGATCTTCACCCCGATCGCCAGCAACTCGGGCACCTTGCCGGCGCTCACCTTGTGCGGCAGGCCCAGCATCGCCATGTCGCAGCCGGCGGCCGCCTGTGCAGGTGCCAGGTCCTCGAAGCGCAACGCGGTCCGCCCGGTCAACGAGGGGTGCGCGGCGCCCAGCGGCTCACCCACATGGTCGACGCTGGCCACCCGCACCAATTCCACCTCCGGGTGCAGCAACAGGCGACGGATGATCTCGGCCCCGCCATAGCCGCTCCCGCCGATGACCGCCACCTTGAATCGCTTCATGACCGCCGGAATTATAAACGAGGGAACGCAAATCCTCTTTGACAGTCGGGGGAGCGGTTTCTACGCTTACCGGACGTGCTGAAGCGACTGCCGTCTCTCCCCGCCGCCGCCCTCGCTCTCTCACTCGGTGGCCTGGCAATGGCCGCGCCCCAGGGCGCTCCCGTTGATCCTGCCGCTGCCGCTGCCGCTCGCCCCGCGAGCGTGTCGCGCAAGCTGGAGCCACCGCGCGCGCCGTCGTCGCAAACGCCAAGTGGGGCGCTGAAGATCCTCCACGTCGCCGACGTGAAGCCGGGGATGGTGGGCGAGGCCTGGACGGTCTTCCGCGGCATCAAGCCCGAGCCGTTCAAGGTCCGCGTCATCTCCGTGCTGAAGAACTTCATCCCCAAGCAGGACGTGATCCTGGTGCGGGCCGAGGACCCGCGCGTCGAGTTCTCGGGCATCGCCGCCGGCATGAGCGGCAGCCCGGTCTACGTCGACGGCAAGCTGATGGGCGCCATCGCCTACGCCTGGTCGTTCGCCAAGGAGCCGCTCGCCGGCGTCACTCCGATCGAGTCGATGCTCGCCGAGCGCGCGCGTCCGATCCGCGGCGGCGCCAGTGACAGCTTCTACGTGCAGGCGGGGATGCCTGGCGCCGATCGCGCCTCGACCGAGGGTTCGCAGCTCGTGCCGATCGCGGCGCCACTCGCCATCTCGGGCCTCTCTTTGAACGCCTTCAACGAGTACGCCGAGCAGCTGAAGCCATTCGGCTTGCTCCCCGTTCGTGGGGCCGGCGGCGGTCGAGACAAGAAAGCGGTCGTGCCGAACGATGCCCTCGTGCCCGGTGCGCCCGTCGGTGTCGAGCTGGTTCGCGGCGACATGAGCGCCGTCGCCATGGGCACGCTGACCTACCTGGAGGGCGACAAGCTGATCGCCTTCGGCCACCCGATGTTCGGCATCGGCGAGGTGAACCTGCCCATGGTCCTGGGCGAGATTCACGCGTTCATGCCCAGCCTGGCTGCGTCCTTCAAGCTGGCATCCCCGATCGTGGAGATCGGCGCGGTGGTCCAGGACCGACCCTCGTGCATCGTCGGCGATCTGTCGCGCCGCGCGAGCATGGTCCCGATCGAGGTACGGGTCAGCTCGCCCGGCTCCGAGGGCCGCGTCTTCCGCGCCGAGGTGGCCCGCAACCGCCGCCTGACGCCGGTGCTGGCCTCGATGGTGATCACCAGCGCCATCGCCGACGCCGAGCCCGACGTCACCGAGATGGCGGTGACCATGAACTCGCGGCTCGAGGTGCGGAACGTCGGGCCGGTGCAGCTGCGCGATCAGCTGTTCTCGAACGACGGCATGTCGCCGCGCCTGCTGGCCTCGTCGCGCGGCGTGCGCGCGATGGCCGAGCTGCTGGCCAACCCGTTCGAGCCGGCGATCGTCGACCGCATGGAGATCGACGTGAAGGTCGAGTTCCGGCGCGACGTGGCCGAGATCGTCGCCGTCTCGCTCCCGGGCGACCAGGTGCGCGCGGGCGACATCGTGCCGCTGCACGTCACCCTGCGCCCTTACGCGGGCCCGGAGTACACCCAGACCATCCCGGTGCAGATCCCGCGCACGCTCGCCGGCGAGACGGTGAAGGTCGAGGTGGCCTCGGGCCTGCTGGTCCGCCCCGACGTCGCCAAGCCCGAGTCGCTGCGTGGCTTCATCGACAACCTGCGCAGCTTCTACACGGCCTCGTCGATCGTCGTCAGCATGAGCACCGCGGATGACGGCGCCTCGATGCGCGGTCGCCTGGTGCCAGGCCTTCCGCAGTCGGCGCTGGATACCCTCCGCCCCGGCAACCAGACCCGCCGCGCCGACGCCTACCGTCTCGCCGAGCGCACCGTCGTCCCCTCCGCCCGCCCGGTCACCGGTCGCCAGGAGCTGAGCCTGGTCGTGCGCGAAGACGTTCTGGGCAAGAACCGCTAGAGCGCTTTCAGATCCGCGCCCCGGTGGTGTCCAGACGGACGTGCGTCGTGCCCTCGCTCTCGTCTGGCTCGGCGCCTGCAGCTCCCAGGGCCCGGGGCTGTTCGACTGGTGCGTGGATCCGACGCCAGGTCCGCCGGTCGTCGACGCGCCCACCTACCATCAGGAGTTGAGGCCGATCGTCGATGGCAAATGCGCCCGCTGCCACCAGCCGGGTGGCATCGCGCCGTTCTCACTCGGGAGCTTCGACGAGTTGTACGCGCGAAGGGACGCCTCGCTGGCGGCAGTCATGGAGCGCCGCATGCCGCCCTGGCAGGCCGATTCCTGCTGCGCCAGCTACCGACACGATTGGTCGCTGACCGAGGAGGAGAGGGCGCTCTTCTCCGCCTGGGTGCGCACCGGCGCGCGGCAGGGCGATCCCGCGGCGCCACCCACCCGGCCCACGCCGGTCGTGGGCGGGCTGTCACGCGTCGACGTGCGGCTGGCCATGGCCGAGCCCTACACGCCGCAACCACCCGCCGGCAGCACCGACGACGTCCGCTGCTTCCTTCTCGACTGGCCGGTCGATCACGACGTGTACGTCACCGGCATCAACGTGCTGCCCGGCAATCGATCGATCGTCCACCACTTGATCGTCGGCGTGGTCAGCGGCGGCGACGTCGGCAAGGCCGTCGAGCGCGATCGCAAGGATCCCGGCCCTGGCTTCGCGTGCGCCGGCGGCATCGGCGGCATCAAGGTCAGCGCGGTGCTGGGCGGCGGCCTCGCAGCATCCGAGCTGCCCGAGGGTTTCGGCACGAAGGTGTCGCCGGGCTCGAAGATCTTGCTGAACGTCCACTACAGCACGGCGCACACGCCGCAGCCCGGCGGCGACCGCACCACGCTGGAGGTGCAGACCGCCGGGAGCGGCAAGCAGATGAAGTCGATGATCGTCATGAACGTCGCCTGGATGATCGGCGACGCCATGCGCGTCCGGAAAGGCGACCCCGACGCGGTCTACTACTACCGCTTCCGCCCGACGCTGTTCACCGGCGGCAAGCCGGTCCGCATCTACGCCGCCCACCCGCACATGCACTATCTCGGCAGCAAGTTCCTGCTGGGCATCCTGCGCGAGGACGGCACGCAGGACTGTCTGCTGTCGATCCCGCGCTGGCAGTTCGGCTGGGAGCAGCCGTATTTCCTGGATCCGCCCAAGCGGCTCGGCCGCAAGGACCAAGTGTACGTCGAGTGCCACTTCGACAACTCCGCCGGCACGCGCGACATCGCCTGGGGCGGCAACAACCAGGACATGTGCGTCGGCTTCCTGATGTTTGCGCCCGAATGAAGGTCCTCGCGCTGCTCGTGCTGGTCGGCTGTGCGCCTCTCGCGGGCGCGGGCCGGGCGCGTGTGATGCCCGCCCATGCGAACGAGGTGACCGTCACCCCCGAGGTCATGCTGATCACGCCGCGGCTCTCCAGCACCGACGTGCACCTGCCGTGGGCGCAGATTGCCATCGGTTATCGACGTGGGTTCATGGACCGAGTCGAACTCGGCGCGCGCGTCTGGGGCTTCTCGCTCGGCAAGACATCGCTCAAGAGCTCGGGAGCCGCGTTCGACGGCAAGGTGCAGTTGATGTACCGCGATCGCGGCGGTCCCTTCGACCTGGCGCTGGCCCCCAGCGCCGGCTACCACAAGGTCGAGTTCGGCGGCACGCCCGAGCACCAGGCGCTGTTCTCGCTGCCGCTGCTGTTCGGATTCCAGCTCGGCCCCAACCAGCTCGTGCTCGGACCGCGCGTCGCCTACCAGCTCTGGTTCGGCGAGAGCCAGCAGACGCAGAGGATTCTCTTCGGCGGCCTCTCGCTGGCGTTTGCCTGGCGCCTCGGGGCCCACTTCACGCTGACGCCCGAACTGGTGATGCTCTACGCGCCCGTCCCGTTCGGCGGCGAGGATCCGGGCACGAGCAAGAAGGGATTGACGCTCACCTCGGTCGGCATCGGGTTCACCTGGGGCTGGTAACCCGCGGGGTTACAGCTGTCTGTCACTCCGCAACAGATCCCGGACAAAAAAGGCTGATGTTGCGCAGCCTTTGCCCTGGCACTTGGGTTGCTTCAAGCCACTGTCGATGTTCGACGGGAGAGGCATGAGTCGGTTTTCCTCCTGGTCGTGTGTGTTGCTTCTTGCGTCATGCGCCGGTGGCATCGGCGCCGAGCAAGACCCCGGCGGCATGGGCGGTACGGGCGTCCCCGGCATGGGCGGCACGGGGGGAACGAAGGTCATGCCGGTCGCCGTCCCCGGCCGCCTCACGCTGCGGCGCCTCAACAAGGACGAGTACAACAACACCGTCCGCGATCTCCTGAAGACCGCCAAGCAGCCGGCGAACGCCTTCCCCGAAGACCAGGCGGGGGACGGGTTCGACACCGTGGGCGAGGCCCTCAGCTTCTCGGCGGACCTCGTCGCGGCGCTGGAAGTGGCGGCGAGCGATCTCGTCGACGAACTGGTGGCGCGCCCGCCGACGGATCCGGTGCGCATGGGCTTCCTCCCCTGCGACGCCGTCAGCGCGCGCAATGACGCCTGCGCTCGCCAGATCATCACCGGATTCGCCCAGCGCGCCTTCCGTCGCCCGGTCCAGCCCGACGAGGCGACGCGCCTGTTTGCTCTGTGGAACAAGGTCGCCGCCGCGCCCGAGGTGGTCACCGCACCCCAGCCGCAGTCGTTCGGCCTCAAGGCGGCGCTGATGGGCGTGCTGATGGCGCCGCCGTTCCTGTTCCACCTGGAGATGGATCCGAACCCGAACACGGCGGCGCTGCACCCGCTGACCGCGTTCGAGTTCGCCAGCCGACTCAGCTACTTCCTGAATGCCACCATGCCGGATCCGGCGCTGTACGCCGAGGCCGAGTCGGGCGCCCTCTTGCGCGACCCGATGGTGCTCAAGAAGCGGGTCGACGCCCTCCTGGGCAACCTGAAGACGCTGTCCGGCAACTTCGCCACCCAGTGGCTGAACTTCGACGACATCGACGAGCTGAACGGCATCCTCGACCCGCGCGTGTTCCCGATGTTCGCCACGGCGGCCAACCGCAACGCCATCACCGCCGGGATGAAGTCCGAGACGCTGAGCTTCTTCTCGAGCCTCGTCACCGAGGCGAAGCCGGTGGAGACCTTCTTGACCGCGGACTACACGTTTCTGAACGGCCGGCTCGCCACCCTGTACGGGATGAGCGCTCCTGCCAATCCGAACGCCATGACCAGGACACCGACGACGGGGACGCCGCGGGTCGGGTTTCTGACCCAGGGCTCGTTCCTGTTCGGCACCTCGGATCCGTCGCGCGGCAACACCGTCCGCCGGGGCGCCTTCGTGCTCAGCCGGATGATGTGCACGCCGCCGCCGCCCCCGCCTGCGGATGTGCCGCCTCTGGAGGCTGCCAAGGTTCCGAAGAACGCCACCGCCAGACAGAGGTTGGCCGTCCACGAGAACACCGCGCCGGACTGCCGCGCTTGCCACCTCATCACGGACATGGACGCCTACGGGCTGTCGTTCGAGAACTTCGACGGCGTCGGGGCGTACCGGACGATGGAGAACGGCTCGCCCATCGACACGGCGGTCACGCTCGCCGACGGCAAGACCATGCTGAACGGCCCCCGGGATCTGACGACCTACCTGGCGCAGGACGGCCGTTTCGCACCCTGTGTGACGCGCAACCTGCTGACCTACGGCCTGGGCTGGAAGTTCTCGGCGGACGAGGGGCCGGCTTACGCCACGTGGCTCGCCAGCCTGGCCCGCGACCGCGGCAACAGCATGCGTTCCATCCTGGACGTGATCATCGAGAGCGAAGCATTCCGGACGCGACGAGGAGAGGCCCCATGACGTTCGATCCTTCGCGACGGCGCTTCTTCCGGAACGCGGCGGCGACCATCAGTCTGCCGTTCCTTCCGTCGCTGATGCCGAGGAGCGCGTGGGCGGCCTGCCCGCCGACGCCCCGGCGCTTCCTGGCGTTCTCGTACGGCGTCGGCACGTACATCCCGGACTTCACGCCCCCGACGACCGGCCCGAACTGGCCCAGCACCATGATCCTGGATCCGATCGCAAAATCGCCGCAGCGGAGCAAGGTGCTGATTCTGACCGGCATCGACGATCGCAAGCTGGGCACCGTCCCCAGCCCCGCCGGTGGACATGCCCACGGCGCGGCTCCGTTCCTCACCCAGGTGCCGGTCACCTACGCGATCAATGACACCCGGCGCAGCAGCGTGGATCAGATCATTGCGCGCTCGATCGCCACCTGCGGTCCGCCTGTGCTGTCGCTCAGCCTCTCGGTCGAGCGGATCCGGACCAGCGGCTCATGCGACGGCGCCGACTGCGCGCTGTCGGACAGCATGTCCTGGTGGCAGGGGGCTGCCCAGCCGACGTACACCACGGCCCAGGCGGCGTGGGACCAGCTGTACAAGGGGTTCGAGCCGGGCGCGAGCAAGGTCGACGCCGAGCGGCGGTTGAAACTGCGCACCAGCGTGCTCGACCACGTCGCAGGCGAACTCGGCACGCTCAAGCCGAAGATGAGCAAGTCGGACCGCGACAAGGTGGACAGCGCGCTGACTTCGGTGCGCGAATACGAACAGAAGCTGCAGAACCTGTCCAAGGCGAAGCTCAGTTGCACCATCCCGGCGCGTCCGGCGTCGGTCACCGATCAGCGCATGTCCACCGAGCTGATGATGGAGCTCATCAAGGTGGCCTTCCAGTGCGACGCCACGCGGGTGATGACCTTCAGGCTGACGCGCACCGGGAGCAACCTCGACTACCGTTGGCTCCTGCCCGGCGCGCAGTACACCCTCAGCCACGACGTCTCCCACCACAGCTTCCGGGCCCGGTCGCCCGATCCCGTCGCGGCCGCGAAGCTCGACTCGTTCAAGAAGATCTCCCAGTGGAAGATGTCCCAGCTGGCCGCAATGATAGGGAAGCTGGACAGCGTGACGGACAGCGACGGCAAGACCATCCTCGACAACACGGTGGTCTACTCGTCCAGCGAGATCGCCTGCGGCAGCCGGCACAGCCACTGGGATCTGCCGGTGGTGATGGCGGGATCGCTGGGCGGCAAGCTGGTCACCGGGCAGCACATCTCGTTTGTGAACCCGGTGCCGGTGGCCAGTCACATGGACGGCAACCCGACCGGGGCGACTCGCCGCACCATCGGCGACCTGTTCCTCTCGGTGCTGCGTGGGTTTGGCGTCACCCAGCCCACCTTTGGCGACACCGGGACACGGCCGATCAACGAAATAATGACGTAGCGCCCACCTAAGGCATCGCCCCGGATGTGACGATTCCGGAGATCGGTGCTTTCTTCCTGATGGGCAGTACTGAATCCGGGCTCATCTCCCGGTCGCGCGCGGGTGACCGGCAAGCGTTCACGCAGCTGGTGAACGAGCACCAGGGCCGGATCCGCGCCTACATCGGCACCTATCTGCAGTGGTCCGACCTGGTGGACGACGTCGCCCAGGATGTGTTCCTGGATGCGTTCCGCGCGCTCGCGAGCTACGACGACGTCTCGCCGTTCCGCCTGTGGCTGATGGGCATCGCCCGCCACCGCGTGCTCCGCCATCTCCGAAGCGACGGCCGCAAGCGCCGCTCGTTCGAGGACCTGCTGTACCGGCGGCGCATGGTGCGCGTCGAGGCGGACGAGGCGTTGCTGGCCGAACGCGAGCGGCAGATGGAGCAGCTGCGCACCTGCCTCGAACGCCTGCCGCCCGGCAGCGCCGAGGTGGTGAGCGAGCACTACTTCCGCGGCACGTCGCTGGTCGAGATCGCGCGGGCCACCGGCAAGAAGGAGAGCGCGGTGCGGATGATGCTGCTGCGCGTGCGGCAGGCGCTCAAGGAATGCCTCGAGCGGAACACCGTGGAGGGAACGGCATGAAGGCGTTGTTCGCCGATCCGGCCGTCGACGAGATCTGGTCGCGCTTCCTGCTGGCGCCGGACACGCTGGCGCCTGAAGACGACGAACGCATGGCGGCGGCCGTCGCGGCGCAGCCTGACCTCGTCGACAGGCTGCTCGACGACGAGGCGCTCAGCGGTCTGCTGCGCGCGTTCGGCCGCTCGAAGGACGCTGGCGCTTTCGCGCACCGGTTCGACCGGCGGCTGGCGCTGGAGGACGACCGCGGCTTCGTGCCCGCGCTCGCGCGCCGCCTCGAGCAGGAGACGGTTTCTCTCGTGCGCCGCCTGGTCCCGTGGTTCGCGGGGACGGCAGCCATCGCCTGCGTGCTGGTGCTCGTCCTTCGCGCTCGCGTCTCCGATGCGCCGAGCAAACCGTCGCTGGCCAACCAGGTGGCGCCGCAGTTACACCTGCCGCTGCCCACGGTGCTTCCGCCCGATGCCGCCTTCGCGGTGCCATCGCCGGGCGAATCCGAGACGCTGGTCGCCCTGGATCTCGACCACCCCGACGGTCTCAGGATCGAAGGGCGTCCGGTGCGCGGTCCCGAGCGTCGCCGATGCCTCGCCGGCATCATCTACAACCCCAGTCAGAACTCGTTCGGCGTGCGGGTGTTCTTGCCGCAAGAGATCCCCTACTCGCCCGACCTGTACGTCAGCTTCGACTACTGGATCGGCGAATGGACCGATCCCGAGCCGCCGCAGATGGTCGTCGCGATAGGGGCTGGCAGAAAAATCGCGGAGTACGAGACCGCCGCACCACCCCCGGTGCCGGTCAGCTGGCAGACAGTGACCGTGCGTGTCGCCGACATGCACAACCCGTTCTTGCGGGACAGCAACGGTCGTCTACGCGACTTTCCCACCCCGGGTCCCAGGAGCCTCGCGATCCACCCGCAGGTCGGCGCGCCGACGGTGATGGTCAAGGTCCGCGTCGAGGGGCTGCGCCAGGACGTCTTCTTCGTCGACAACATCCGTATTTTCCGCCGGAGGTAACCATGCGGCGCCTGACGACACTGGGACTGGCCATCGCCCTCGCGGGCTGCGCGGGAGCGATCGGGGACGGGCAGGAAGAGCCGGGCCTCGGCGATGACGACTACCAGGACCCGCTGCTCCCGCCGGGCGACGACATGATGCGGCCTGCGCCGCCTCCTCCGCCGTCATGCGCGGGCGCGGCCACGACCGCGGCTCCGCTGCGGCTGCGGCGCCTCAATCGTACCGAGTACAACAACACCGTCCGCGATCTCCTGGGCGATGCCACGAATCCCGCGAACGGTTTCGTGGCCGACGAGGCGGTGGGCGCGTTCGCCAACAACATCGTGGCAACCGTCGGCTCCTACGCGCTCGAACAGTTCCAGGACGCCGCCGAGATCGTCGCCACCAAGGCCGCAACGGCGCTGACCAAGCTGACTGCGTGCAGTCCGATGATCACCGGCGAGGATGCCTGCGTCACCGACTTCATCCGCACCTTCGGGCGGCGCGCCTTCCGCAGGCCGCTGGTAGAGGCCGAGGTCGACGCCTTGGCGGTGCTGTCGAAGTCTGCCTGGAAGGACGTCGGTCGGACGCCGCCGTTCGCCGACCGCATCCGCATCGTGGTCCAGGCCGTGCTGCAGTCGCCGACGTTCCTGTACCGCCCCGAGGTCGGGCAACTGGTGGCCGGCACCAAGGATCTGGTGCGGCTGACCGACTACGAGCTGGCGACGCGGCTGTCTTACCTGTTGGGCGCGACCGCGCCAGACACGGCGCTGCTCGACGCCGCGGCGGCGCGGACCCTGACCTCCGCCGCTGGCCTCGAAGCGCAGGCCACGCGCCTCATGGGCAGCGCCAAGTTCACCGATTCGCTCGAGAGCTTCCATCTGCAGTGGCTGGACCTCGAGCCGCTGGTCGGCGCCAGCAAGGACTCGACGGAATTCAACGAGCCGGTGCGCGCGGCCATGTTCCAGGAGACGCGGCTCTTCGTGGACGATGTCATCAGGCAGGGTGACGCCAAGCTGCAGACGCTGCTCACCTCGCGCACCGCCTTCGTCACCCCGGGGCTGGCCAGGGTGTACAGGGTGACGTATCCGGGGAACGCCGCTACTGAATCCGCGTCGAAGAAGGTCGATCTGACCACCATCGACAACCAGCGGGCGGGCATCCTCACGCGCGGCGCGTTTCTGTCGGCGCAGGCGCACGCTGCCACCTCGTCGCCCGTGTTCCGCGGCAAGACCGTGCGCGAGCGGCTGCTGTGCCAGGCGATGCCGCCTCCGCCCGACGACATCGACAGCTCGCCGCCGGCACCGCGGCCCGGCGCCACCACGCGCGAGGTGCTCGAGGCGCAGACCATGGCCTCCTCGTGCAGTGGCTGCCACCGGCTGATGAACCCGATCGGCTTCGGCTTCGAGAGCTACGATGCCATCGGCAAGCTCCGCACCACCGACGGCGGCAGGCCGATCAACACCAATGGCGAGTTCCTCGGCGGAGGCGCCGACCTCGACGGCGCTTTCAAGGGCACGGCCGACATGGCCAACCGTCTGGCGAACAGCGAGGCCGTCCGCTCGTGCGTGGCCGACAAGTGGCTCGAGTTCGCGGTCGGCCGCCCCACCATCCCGACAGCGGACTCGTGCTCTCTCGAGAAGATCAAGCTCGGCTTTGCCAGCTCCGGTCACGACATCCGCAAGCTGATCCTGGCGGTCATCAAGTCGGACGCGTTTCTCTACGGACGGAGGGCCCCATGAGCCTGCGGTGGACGCGACGTGCGGTCCTGGCCCGTCTCGGCGGTGGCGCGGCGCTGTGGCCGCTGGTTCCGCTCCTCGAGGGGGACGCCGAGGCACAGACGGCGCCGAAGAAGCGCCTCATCGTCTACTTCTATCCGAATGGCACCAACGTCCCCGCCAACTACATCGCCCAGGCGGGTGACGGCAGCCTGACGTTGTCGCGCATCCTGACGCCGCTCGCCGATCACAAGCAGGATCTGACCGTCCTCGAGGGCATCACCAACATGGCCTCCGAGGACGGGTTCAAGCACGGACACATCTCGTACATGGGCTCGATGCTGACCGGCATGCCGATCCTGACCCAGGGCGCGTTCGTCGAGCTGGGCAAGCAGTACGGCTGGGCGGCGGGCCCGTCGATCGATCAGATCGTGGCGCGCCAGATCGGGCGCGACACGGCATTCCCGTCGCTGGAGTTCCACGTGCTCGGCAATTCCGAGGAGCTGAAGACGCAGTACCGGATGTGCTACCGCGACTCGAACCAGCCGATCACCGGCATGCAGAACCCCACCCAGGCGTTCACGCGTGTCTTCGCCGTGGGCGGCGCTCAGCTTGCGCAGCTGCAGGGCGAGCGGCGCAGCATCATCGATTACCTCAAGGGCGATCTGGCGCGGTTGCAGACGCGCATCGGCGCCGAGGACAAGGCGCGGCTGGACGGCCATCTGACGGGGCTGCGCGAGGTCGAGTCCCGCCTGAAGGCGCCGGTGCAACCGCTCACCTGCAGCGCCACCTCGCCCGGCACCTTCACGCGCGTCCAGGGCAGCGGCACCATCTACCAGAACGTGGGGAAGGCGCACATGGACCTGATGGTGTCGGCGCTGGCCTGCGACGCCACGCGGGTGGCCAGTCTTCAGTGGGGTGCGGCGGGCCGCGGCGCCACCATGAGCTGGCTCGGCCACAGCAAGGACGAGCACGGGCTGTCGCATGCGGGCCCCGATGCCCCCGCCGACGTCGAGCAGTTCATCCAGACGCGCGTCTATCACATGTCGGTGCTGGCCTCGCTGATCACCAAGCTGAAGACGACGCTCGACGCCAACAAGAAGCCGCTCATGGACAGCACCATCATCCTGGCCTGCTCCGAGCACGGCACGGGCTACCTCCACGACAACAAGAACATGCCGTTCCTGCTGGTCGGCAGCGCGGGCGGCGCCTTCAAGACCGGCCGCTACCTGAAGTACTCGCCTGCGGTCTCGCACAACCGGATGCTGGTCTCGGTGGCGCGCGCCATGGGGCTCGTCGTCGACAAGATCGGCACCGACAAGTACGGCGCCGGCGGGCTACCCGGGCTGTAGATCACGAATGCTTGTTTTTCGCGCATGATGGCGTGCGCATGACCAAGCCATTCGTCATCCTGTGCCTCTCGCTGGGCCTCTCGACGGCGCGCGCCGCCGGCAACGCCTCGCGACCCAACGTCATCTTCATCCTCGCCGACGATCTGGGCTGGGGCGACCTCGGCAGCTACGGTCAGAAGAGCATCCAGACACCGCGCCTCGATCGGATGGCCGCGGAGGGCATGCGCTTCACGCAATTCTACGCCGGCTCGACGGTGTGCGCCCCGTCGCGCGGGGTCTTCATGACCGGCAAACACACGGGCCACTCGCGCATCCGGGGCAACAAGCCACGACCGCCTGCCACCGAGGCCGACGTCAAGCTGCTGCCCGAAGACGTCACGCTGGCCGAGGTGTTGAAGGCGCGCGGCTATCGAACCGCGCTGGTCGGCAAGTGGGGCTTGACCGTGACGGACATGACCGCGGGACCGACCGCTCATGGGTTCGACGAGTTCCTGGGTTACGTCGACCATTTCCACGCGCACAACTACTTCCCCACGTACCTGTGGCGGAACCGAGAGAAGGTCCCGCTCCCTAACGTGGTCCCCGATGAAAAGCCCGACGGCCGCGGCGTCGCATCCGGGCGTGTTCGCTACAGCCACGACGTCATGGCCGAGGAGGCCCTCGCCTTCGTCCGCCGCAACGCCGCCGAGGCGACGCCGTTCTTCCTGTACCTCCCGTTCACGATCCCGCACGCGAACAACGAAGGCAAAGACGACGGAATGGAGGTGCCCGATCTCGGCGCCTACGCCGATCGCGACTGGCCGCTCACCCGCAAGCAACACGCCGCCATGATCAGCCGCATGGACCGTGACATCGGACGGCTCCTGGATCTCCTCGCGGAGCTCGACATCGACGAACGCACCGCGGTCTTCTTCTCGTCGGACAATGGCCCGCACAAGGAAGGCGGTTACGACCCCGAGATGAACGACTCGAATGGCCCCCTGCGCGGGCACAAGCGCGCGCTGTACGAGGGCGGCATCCGGGTTCCGCTGATCGCGCGCTGGCCCGGCAAGATTGCCGCTGGCAAGGTCAGCGACGTCGTCGGCTCCTTTGCAGACGTGATGCCCACGCTCGCGGCGCTGACCGGTGCCAGGGCGCCGCGCGGGATCGACGGCGTGGACGCCAGCGCGGTGCTGCTGGGGCGCAGAACAGCGCTACCCGATCGCTTGCTGTACTGGGAGTTCCACGAAGGTGGCTTCCATCAGGCGGCCCGTCATGGCCGCTGGAAGGCGGTGATTCGATCGGGCGCGTCGCTGGAGCTCTACGATCTGGCGTCCGATCCCGGCGAGAGCAAGGATCTTGCCGCAGCCACCCCGAACGTCGTTGCCCGCATGAGCAAAGCGATTCGATCAGCCCGCACCGAATCGAAGCTGTGGCCGGCGCCCGCTGGACAGCGGTGAGTTCCTACTCGACGAAGATGTCGACCGAGGGGCGCATCTTCGCGCACTCGGCCAGCACGCGGTGGATCACGTTCTTCTTGAACGCGTCGACCAGCTTGCTGTCGGCCGGCTTCTTGTCGTCGATGGCCACGTACGCCTGCTCGGCGATGACGTAGTCGAACCGGGGGGCCCACTTGCGCGACCCGAGGCGCGCCGTCGTCGAGCAGTTGTCGACCATGTAGGCCACGCCGCGCTTGTGCATGTAGGGGTTCAGCGAGTCGACCGACTCGATGACCGACTCGTTCGCCACCTCGGAGAACGGGTGGCCCTTCTCGGCCAGCAGATCGATCTGCGCCATCATCGTGGCCACGTAGACGCCCGCCGTGAACGGGTGCACGGGGATCTTCTCCTCGACCCGCTTGGCGCGCACCTTCTCGCCCACCTTCCAGGTCTCGGTGCCGTCGATCTTGCCCATCGGGCGCTTCTTCAGCCGCTCGCCGGCCAGGTTGACGCTGCGGATCTCGTTGCCGCTCGACACCTCGTCGTAGATTTCGTCCAGCACCTCGCGCGCCGCCGGGTACGTCGCCGTGTACGCTGCTTCGAACTCCTTCTTGCCGCCGGCGTCCAGCCCCTCGTACACCGCCAGGATCCCCTTCTTCGAGATGGTGTTGTTGATGGGGCCGGTGATCGACTCGGCCGAGTTCAAGAAGGCGTCCTCGCGGCTCATCCCCTGCGAGACGTAGCGGCGGTACAGGCCCTCGATGATGCCGTGGACGGCGCCCAGGAGGATGCCGCGCTCGCCGAAGATGTCCGACTTGTACTCGGACTCCAGCGTGGTCTGGAAGGTGTAGGGCGATCCCAGCGCCACCGACCAGCCGAGCGCGATGTCCGTCGCCCGCCCGTCGATATCTTGCTCGACCGCGAAGCTGGCGTTGATGCCGGCGCCGTTGACGCTCTTGCCCTGGACGTAAAGCCGCCGCACCGACGGGCCCATGCCCTTGGGACACACGGCGATCACGTTGATGTTCGTCGGGAACTTCGCGCCCACGTTCTTCATGTGGCCCAGCAGGAACCCGTGCGACAGCCCCAGCGTCGCGCCCGGGCGGATGGTCTCGAACACCTTGCTGAAGAGCTCAGCCTGCGCCGCATCCGAGATCAGCAGCAGCACCAGATCCGACTCCTTGATGACCGCGAACATCTCGCCCACCTCGAGGCCGGCTTTCTTGGCTTCTGCCATGGAGTTCGACCCCGGCCGCAGCCCGACCTTCACCTTGATGCTGGTCCCCTCCAGCGAATCGCGCAGGTTCTGCGCCTGCGCCGGCCCCTGCGAGCCCCAGCCGATCACGCCGATCTGCTTGATTCCTTCCAGCGCCTTCGGTAGGAGCGGGAGGAGGTGCCGGCCGCCCTTGACGACCTGCTCCTTGTGGCCCTCGAGCTCGAAGCTGTCCACCTTGAAGAGCTTGGAAGAAAAGTTCAGCGACAACGGCATGGGATGTCCTCCTGGTAGATGATGATGCCCGACCGGCCCTGTTGCGTAAAATGCATTGTTCGTGATTCAGTGTTGCGATAAAGGAAACAGAGGAAACGCCATGGAAAGACGAGAGTTCCTGCTGGGTACCGCCGCGGCGCTCGCCGCTTCACGCACCGCGCTCGCCGCGCCGGCCAAAAGGACGACGATGAAGCTGAAGTACGGGCCCCACCCGGGCATGTTCAAGGCCCACGCGCCCGGCGGCGTCCTCGACGAGATCAAGTTCTGCGCCGACCAGGGCTTCCGCGGCTGGGAGGACAACGGCATGAAGGGCCGCCCCCCCGAGGAGCAGGAGAAGATCGGCAAGGAGGTGGCGAAGCACGGCATGGAGATGGGCATCATCCTCATGAACCGCGAGACCGGCTTCCGCACGCCCGGCGCGCTGACCAGCGGCAAGGCCGAGGACCGCGACGCCTTCTTGAAAGAGGTGCGCGACATCGTCGACATCGCCAAGCGCGTGAACACCAAGGTGATGACGTCGCTGGTCGGCAACATCGATCCCAAGCTGCCGCTCGGTTACCAGTTCGCCAACGTGACCGATTGCCTGCGCCGTGCCTCCGACATCCTCGAGCCGCACGGCCTGGTGATGGTGTTCGAGCCGCTCAACATCTACGAGAACCACCCGGGGTTCTTCGTTCACACCAACCCCGAGATGTACGCGCTGATGAAGGCCGTGCGCAGCCCCAGTTGCAAGCTGCTGTACGACTTCTATCACTCGCAAATAAGCGAAGGGCACCTCCTCTACAACTTCGACCGCTGCTTCGACGAGATCGGCTACGTCCAGACCGGCGACGTCCCGGGCCGCAAGGAGCCAGGCACCGGCGAGACCAACTACCGCAACTGCATGCAGCGCGTTTTCGAGAAGGGCTACACCGGCGTCGTCGGCATGGAACACGGCATGGCAGGGCAGGGGAAGGCGGGCGAGATGGCGGTGATCCAGGCCTACCGCGACGCCGACAACTTCCCGGTGACCAAGAAGACGTAGTCGGTCCTTGGACTATGACGCCCTGAAACTGTTCGTACATCTTTCTGAGACGTTGCACTTCGGGCGCACGAGCCGCGCCTGTCACATCAGCGCGTCGGCGTTGTCGCGGCTCGTGCAGCGGCTGGAACGCGACGTCGGCTGGCCGCTGCTGGAGCGCGACCGCCGCACCGTCAAGCTGACGCCCGAGGGCGGACGCTTCGCCACACACGCGCGCGACACGCTCGAGCGCTGGCGCGAACTGAAGCAGCAGATCCGTGGCGCCGACGAGGCGCTGACGGGCGATCTCTCCATCTTCGCGTCGGTCACCGCCTGCCAGACCTTCCTGCCGCGCGTGCTCAGCGCCTTCCGTCAGGCGTACCCCGAGGTTCACCTCCGGCTCGAAACGGGCTACGCCGCCGATGCCCTGGAGATGCTGCGCGGCGGGACCGTCGACGTCGCCGTGGCCGCGCTCCCCGATCGCACGCCACCGTCGCTGGCCGTGCGCGTGCTTCTGCACATCCCGCTGGTGTTCGTGGCCCCGGCGGCGCCCTGTGTGGTGACCCGCCTCGTCGACGCCGATCCGATCCCCTGGGCCGAGGTCCCGATCGTGCTGCCCGCCACCGGCCTCGCCCGCGCCGCTGTCGAGCGCTGGTTCTCGCGCAAGCGGATCTCGCCGCGCATCTACGGCGAGGTGCCCGGCAACGAGGCGATTCTTTCCCTGGTCAGCCTGGGCTGTGGGGTCGGCATCGTCCCGAAGCTCGTCATGGACAAGAGCCCGCTGCGCGCCGACGTGCGCCCGCTGGACGTCGAGCCCCGCCTCGGCGAGTTCCGCGTCGGCGTCTGTACCCCGCGCCGCCGCCTCAAGTCCCCGATCGTGCGCGCCTTCTGGGACAGCCTGCTAATATCCCCTGCCTGATGATCCGTTCCATTCTCGTCGGAGCCGTCGCTTCCAGCCTCCTCCTCGGTACGGCGTTCGCCGGCGGGACGCGCTCGTTCCGCCAGACCACCTCGCGCGAGTTCGAGGAGGGCGAGGCGACCGCCAGCATGATCCTGCCGACAGGCGACGTGGTCCCCGGCATGAAGACCGCGCGCCTGCCGCTGGACGCCGCCTTCGCCTGGTGTGGCGCTCTGTCACGCGACGGTCGTACCGCGTATTTCGGGACCGGCGACCAGGGACGGCTGTACGCGGTCCCCACCGGCTCCAGCGACACACCGAAGAAGCTGGCCGACCTCGACGCTGCCTGGATCACCTCGCTGGCCGTGCGTGCCGACGGGACCATCCTGGCCGGCACCACGCCCGGCGGGCAGGTGTTCGCGGTGAACCCCCAGACCGGGGCGTCCAAGCTGCTGGTGAAGCTTCCGGCCGAGCACGTCTGGGCGCTGGTCCACGACGCGAAATCCGGCACCACGTACGCCGCCGCGGGCGTGCCCGGAAAGGTGTTCGCCGTCGATGCCAAGGGTGCCTCGCGCGTCCACTGGGACTCGGGCGACAAGCACGTGGTGTCGCTGTTCGACGTGGGGGGCGTGCTCCTCGCGGGCACCTCGGAGGGGGCCATGGTCTACCGCGTGGACGTCGACGGGCGCGCGCACGCACTGCACGACTTCGAGGCCGACGAGGTCAGGGCGATCCTGCGCATCGGCAACGTGACCTACCTGGCCGTGAACGACTTCGACAAGATGAGCGAGATGGCCTCGGCCATCACCACCGGTCCCGTGGCGGCGAAAGGGACGCGCATCACGCCGAGCGTCGGCGCCGCGCCCGCCGCGGTGGGGCCGCCGCGTCCCGGCCAGGTCAAGTCGAAGGCCGCGGTCTACCGCCTCGAGGACGACGGCCAGATCGAGCAGATGTTCGCGCTGCCCGACGGTTACTTCACCTCGCTGGTCGCGGGCGAGGCGGGCGAGGTGTACGTGGCGGCGGGCACCCAGGGGAAGATCTACCGCCTGGCGCCCGATCGTTCCGTGGCGCTGGCCGCGGATCTTCCCGAGCGCCAGGCGCTGTCGCTCCTGCGCGTCGGCGATGGCTTCCTCGTCGGCACCGGCGACATTGGCGGCGTGTACCGGGTCCGCCCCGCGGCCAGCGGCGAGGCCAGCTACCTGTCCAAGGTGTTCGACGCCGACGTGCCGGCGCGCTGGGGCCAGCTGCGCTGGACCGGCAGCGCGAACCTGACGTTCGAGACCCGAGCCGGCAACACCGCCAAGCCTGACAAGAGCTGGAGCGAGTGGCGCAAGCTCGAGGCGCCCGCGCAGAGCGAGGGCCGCATCGGCGGCGGCATCTCCCGTTACCTGCAGTACCGGACGCAGCTTCCGGGCAAGGGCGGCATCCTGCGCGAGGTGACGCTCTACTACCTGCCGCAGAACCAGCGCGCCCGGATCACCGACGTCACCCTGGATGGTGGCCTCGTCGCCGGCGCGGCCGCGAACCGCACCCACTCGGCCGTGCTGAAGCTGCGCTGGAAGGTCGAGAACCCCGACAACGACGATCTGCTCCACCGCCTGGCCTTTCGTCAGGAAGGCGAAACCGTCTGGCGCCCGCTCGGCCCGCCCGAGCCGCTCACCCGCGCCGAGTTCGATTGGAACACCGAGTCCGTCCCCGACGGGCGTTACATCGTCCGGGTGTCGGCTTCCGATGAGCGGGTCACGCCGCGCGACCGCGCGCTGGATTACGCCTTCGAGTCGGCGCCCTTCCTGGTCGACAACACCAAGCCCGATGTCGTCGATCTCAAGGCTGGCAACGGCGGCGTCGCCGGCCGGGTCAATGACGATGCCTCACCGGTGAGCCAGGTCGAGTTCTCCGTCGACGGCAACGAGTGGCGGCCGGCTTCCCCCGCGGACGGTCTGCTGGATCAGCGTGCCGAGAGCTTCACGCTGAAGCTGCCGACGCTCGCCGCGGGCCCGCATGTGGTCACGGTGCGCGCCTACGACGCCGCCGACAACGTCGGCTCTGCTCGCCTCGTCGTCACCGCGACCGCGACCGCGAAGTGACGCCTGCCCCCGAGGTGCTGCAGATCGAGGTCGGCCTCCTGCAGAATTTCTGCGAGCTGCTCTACTGCCCGGACACGCGCGAGGCGGCCGTCGTCGATCCGGCCTGGGAAGTCGACACCCTCCTGCGCGAGGCCAGGCGCCTCGACCTGCGCATCACCACCATCCTCATCACCCACACCCACAACGATCACATCGAGGGGGTCGGCGAGATGGTGGCCAGCACCGGTGCCGCCGTGATGGTCCATCCCCACGAGGCGGCGCGCATCGCCACGCAGACCCATCCGCTGGCCGAGGGCCAGGAGCTGGCCATCGGCAACCGCGGCCTGCGGGTCCTCGAGACGTTCGGCCACACAGTGGGCGGCACCTGCTTCCTGGCGGACGGCTACGTCGTCACGGGCGACGTCCTCTTCGTCGGCGGCTGCGGCCGCACCGACTTCCCCGGCGGCAGCACCGCCGCCCTGTGGCAGAGCCTGCAGCGCCTGGCCGCCCTGCCCGAAGAGACGCTGGTCTACCCCGGACACAACTACGGTTCCACGCCCACCTCCACCATCGGTCGCGAGCTGCTCGAGAACCCCTACCTCCGCTGCCACACCTTCGAGCAGTTCCGCGACCTGCGGGAACGAAAGAGGAAAGCCTAAAAACTGGCGAAAACCCGACGGTCCGCGTTAGCCTGCGGGGTGGAGGCCTAGATGAAGACGTCGTTCCTCGCCCTGACGGTGCTCGGACTTTCGCTGGTTGCGGGGTTGGCCCGCGCGCAGTCTTTCCCGACCACCGCCCCCGAATTTCAGGGCCCGCCCGTGGTGTCGCTGACCGCGAACGAGCGCTTCGGCAACAAGGGCCAGCTGGTGCTGACGGGCGCCATGGACGTCAACTTCACCTACGACTCGATCAAGGTCCCTGGCGGCGGCAACAGCGTGTCGACCACCGACATCAATGCCCTGCCGTCACTCGACTACTTCGTCGCCCAGGACGTGTCGCTCGGCGGCTTCTTCGGCGTGCAGTACAGCAAGGTCGACAGCGGCGTGCACCCGTCCACCCTCGCTTTCCTGGTCGGCCCCCAGATCGGCGTGAACATCCAGGCCTCACCGCGCGCCTCCTTGTATCCGCGCCTCGGCGTCGGCTACCGTCGCTCCACCGACAAGCAGGACAGCACCCTCGGCGGCAGCGACAAGATCGACACCGACAGCGTGCGCGTCTTCCTGTTCGCGCCGATCATGGCGCACCTGGCGCCTCACTTCTTCGTCGGCTTCGGCCCGATGCTCTCCATCGACCTCGTGTCCAAGGCCAAGGTCGACGGCAAGAGCAGCGACGGCGTGAAGCACCGGATCTTCGGCGTGCAGCTCGAAGTCGGCGGCTGGAAGTAGCGGCTACTTCGCCGAGGCGGACTTGCCGGCCGGCTTCGCCTTGGCGGTCACCTTGTCGGCCTTCGGCTTGGCCGGGGCCTTGTCGGCCTTCGGCTTGGCGGCCGTCTTGGGCGGCGCCGCGACGCGGGCCATGTCGGCCAGGCGCGCCGTCGAGAATCCCTCGAGCCGGGTCGTGTAGTCCTTGTCCTTCCGCCCGGAGGCCAGCTCCGCGACCAGCTTGTCGCGCGAGCCGAACTTCTCCTTCACGGCGGTGGCCACCCGGTGAAGCCGTAGCAACTTCCCGTTCGCCACGCCCAGCAGCTTCTGGCGCAGGTCTTCCTTGGACTCGTCGCTCTCCAGCAGCCCGACAAGCTTCTCGACGAGCTTGTCCTTGCCGCCGAACGACTCATTCACCTCGAGGAGCGGGCTCTTTTTGGACATGGGACCGCGTTTTTTACCTCAGGGCCCGCGCCGCCGCAACGACGAAGGCGTCGATGTCCTCATCCTTGTGCGCCAGCGAGACGAAAGCCGCCTCCAGCTGCGCCGGGGGCAGGTACATGCCCTGCCCCAGCATGGCGTGGAAGAACCGGCCGTACCGGGCGCTGTCCGACTTCTTTGCCGTTGCGAAGTCGACCACCGGTCCCTCCGTGAAGAACAGGGTGAACGCCGACCCGACCCGCTGCACGCAGGCGGTCGCCTTCGTCTCGGCGATGGCGCGCCGCAGGCCGTCTTCCAGGCGCCGCCCCAGGGCCTCCAGGCGCTGGTAGGCCTCGTCGTCCAGTTCGCGCAGCGTCGCCAGCCCCGCCGCCATCGCCAGTGGGTTCCCGGATAGCGTGCCCGCCTGGTAGACCGGCCCCTCGGGCGCGATCTTCGCCATGACATCCGCGCGGCCGCCGTACACCCCCAGCGGCAGCCCACCGCCCACGATCTTCCCCAGGCAGGTGAGATCCGGGCGGATGCCGTAGAGCGCCTGGGCGCCTCCGCGGCCGACCCGGAACCCCGTGATCACCTCGTCGAGGATCAGCAGCGCGCCCGCCGCGTCGCATAGCTTGCGCACGGCCTGCAGGTAGCCCGCCCTGGGCGGCACGAGGCCGATGTTTCCCGGAATCGGCTCGATGATCACCGCCGCCACGTCCTTGGTCACGGCCGCGCGCATCGCCGATTCGTCGTTGAACGGCACCAGCAGCGTGTCCGCGACCGCCGCCGCCGTCACTCCAGCCGATCCCGGGATCCCCAGCGTCGCCGCGCCCGATCCTGCCGACGCCAGCAGCATGTCGGCGTGCCCGTGGTAGCCACCGTCGATCTTGACGATCTTGCTGCGCCCGGTGAACCCGCGCGCCAGACGCAGCGCCGACATCGTGGCCTCGGTCCCCGACGACACGAACCGCATCCGCTCCATCGACGGCACCGCCGCCTGGATCTCCTCGCCCAGCAGCACCTCGCGCTCGGTCGAGGCCCCGAACGTCGTGCCGTCCCGGGCCGCTTCCACAATGGCCACGTTCACGTCCGGATCCGCGTGGCCCAGGATGAGCGGCCCCCAGGATCCCAGGAAGTCCAGGTAGCGGTTGCCGTCCACGTCCCAGACGCTCGCCCCTTGCCCCCGCTGCAGGAACACCGGCGTCCCCCCCACGGCCTTGAACGCCCGCACCGGCGAGTTCACCCCGCCGGGAAACAGCTTGCTCGCCTTTTCGTAGAGCGCCTTGGATCGATCGTGCTTCATGAAGCCGACCTAGTTGGGCTTCCCGTCATCCTCGGGCTCGGTCTCCGGCTCGGTCTCCGGCTCGGCTTCGTCGTCCGCCTCTTCCTCGTCTTCTTCCTCGGCGGCGGCCTCCTCGCCCAGGTCCTCCTCGGCCAGGGTCTGTTCCTCGGCGCGTGCGGCGGCCACCTCGGGTGACACCTCGCGCTCGTCGCCTTCCTCGCGTGGCTCGGCGACCCGCTCCATCGCCACCACCGTCTCGTCGTCGTCGAGGCGGATCAGGCGCACACCCTGCGTGTTGCGGCCGATCGTCGGGATGCCGTCGACCGGCATGCGGATCAGCTTGCTGCCGCTGGTGATCAGCATCAGGTCGTCGTCGTCGGTGACGATGCGCAGCCCGACCACCTTGCCGTTGCGCTCGCTGGCCTTGATGGTGATGACGCCCTTGCCGCCGCGGTTCTTCGTCGGGTAGTCCGACGTCGGCGTCCGCTTGCCGTAGCCGCGCGCGCAGACGGTCAGGAGCGTAGCCGCCCCCTCGCGCGGCACCGCCGCCAGGCCGACGACCTCGTCCTTGGCGTCGCGCAGCCGGATGCCCCGGACGCCTCGAGCGGTACGCCCCATGGGACGCACGTTCTCCTCCTTGAAGCGGATGGCCCAGCCGTTGCGCGTCCCCAGCAGGATGTCCGAGCTCCCCTCGGTGATCCGCACGCCCAGGAGACCGTCCCCGTCGTCGATCGACAGGGCGATGATCCCCGAGGCGCGGATGTTCGAGAACGCCGTCAGCGAGGTCTTCTTGATGATGCCCTTCTGCGTGGCCATCACCACGAACGCCCCCTCGGAGAACTCGCGCACCGGCTGCAGCGCCACCACCCGCTCGCCCTCTTGCAGCGCGATGAGGTTGACGAACGCCTTGCCCTTCGCCGTGCGCCCCGCCTGCGGGATCTCCCAGATCTTCTTGGCGTAGACGCGCCCGGCGCTGGTGAACATCAGCAGCGTGTCGTGCGTCGAGGCGATGAACAGCTGCGCGACGAAGTCCTCCTCGTGCGTCGCCGCGCCCGTCACCCCGCGCCCGCCGCGCTTCTGCGCCTTGTACAGCGTCTTGGGGTTGCGCTTGACGTACCCGCCGTGGGTCACCGTCACCACCATCTCCTCGGGCGCGATCATGTCCTCGACGTCGATGTCCACGTCGATGTCCAGGATCTCGGTGCGCCGGTCGTCGCCGTATTCCTTCTTCACCGCCTCGAGCTCGTCGATGATCACCTTGGTCAGCACCGTGTCGCTGCCCAGGATCTCCTCGAGCCTGGCGATGAGCGCGGTGACCTCGGCGATCTCGGCGAGGAGCGCCTCGCGCTCGAGGCCGGTCAGCTTCGCCAGCCGCATGTCCAGGATGGCCTGCGCCTGCCGTTGCGACAGGTCGAAGCTGGCCATGAGGCCGGTGCGCGCCGTGTCGGTGTCTTTCGATGCCCGGATGAGGTCGATGACCGCGTCGATGTGGTCGACGGCGATCTTCAGACCTTCCAGGATGTGCATCCGGTCGCGCGCCTGCTGCAGCTCGAACTGCGTGCGCCGCGTGATGACGTCGCGCCTGTGGCTGATGAAGTGCTGCAGCGCCTTCTTCAGCGGCAGCGTCTCGGGCCGGCCGTCGACGATCGCCAGCATGTTGATGCTGAACGACTCCTGCAGCGGCGTGAGCTTCCACAGGTTGTTCTGGACGATCTCGGGCACCGCGTCCTTCTTGAGCTCGATGACGATCCGCATGCCCTCGCGGTCGGATTCGTCGCGCATGTCGCTGATGCCCTCGATGCGTTTTTCGCGCACGAGCTCGGCGATCTTCTCGATGAGGCGCGCCTTGTTGACCTGGTACGGGATCTCCGTCGCCACGATCGCCTTGCGCCCCGTCTTCGGGTGCTCCTCGATGGTGGTCCGTGCGCGAAGCAGCACGGCCCCGCGCCCGCTCTCGTACGCGGCGCGGATGCCGTTGCGGCCGCACATGAACGCGCCCGTCGGAAAGTCCGGTCCGGGCACCAGCTCCATCAGCTCGTCGACGGTGATCGCCGGCGTCCTGATGATGGCGATGGTGGCGTCGACGATCTCCTTCAGGCTGTGGGGCGGGATGTTGGTCGCCATCCCGACGGCGATGCCCGTGGCGCCGTTCACCAGCAAGTTCGGCACCCGCGTCGGCAGCACCGTCGGCTCGAACTCCTTCTCGTCGTAGTTCGGCTTGAAGTCGACCGTCTCCTTGTCGATGTCGGCCAGCAACTCGCTGCCGACCTTCTCCATCCGGCATTCGGTGTACCGATAGGCGGCGGGCGGATCACCGTCGACGCTGCCGAAGTTCCCCTGCCCGTCGATGAGCGGGTAGCGCATCGAGAAGTCCTGCGCCAGCCGCACCAGCGCGTCGTAGCAGGCGGTGTCGCCGTGCGGATGGAACTTGCCGAGGACGTCCCCGACCACGCGCGCGCACTTGATGTACGGGCGGTTCCAGTGGTTGCTCATCAGGTGTTGCGTATAGAGAATCCGTCGGTGGACCGGCTTGAGTCCGTCGCGCACGTCGGGCAGCGCGCGCGAGACGATGACGCTCATCGCGTAGTCCATGAAGGAGGACTTCATCTCCTCCTCGATGGCCACCGGGATGCGGATGCCCATCGGGCTTGCGGGGGGTGGGGCGCCTCCTGTTGGGTCCATGCGGCGCGAGTTTTCTATCAAGCCCGCGTGCCCAAGTCACCCCTTGGCGTGACCCATATCTGAATGTCGGGGGGAATACATTCAGGACTGACGGATCCTGAATCGATACGCGGTCGTAACCTTTACACCTACACTTCCGTCCAAGAAACGGGCCAAAAGTGCACGTCTCTGTAGTTTCTTTCCTTTTTTCTTGCTTCTATCGGCGTGTTCCAGAAAATGTCTCCCGCTGCTGCAATGCGCACGCTGCTGAATTCGTTCTCTGGTCGTTATCCACTTGGAGGCTAATTTCATGAACTGTTCCCTCACTACTCGTTGGCTTCGGCTCGCTAGCCTTAGCTTGGCGGGCGCGATCGCTCTCGTAGGCTGCGGCGGAAGCAGCACGAAGAAGTGCCCTGACTCGATGCCGAACTGCATCGACGTCCCCGGCGGCCTGACCATCGCCCCATCTGCCTTCGACTTCGGCGGCGTGCAGGTGAACATCGAGGGCACGGCCCAGGTGTTCAAGGTCTCGAACGCCGGTTCGACGACTGGCAAGCCCACCGTGAAGATTGTCGGCCCGAACGCCAGCGACTTCGTCGTCAAGAGCGACGGTTGCACCGCGGCCATCGCCAAGGGCGGTAGCTGCGACGTGAGCGTGGCCTTCAAACCGGCAAGCGGCGGCGGCAAGGCCGCCTCGCTGCAGGTCCTGACCGGCACCAACAAGGGTGTCGCGGCCAGCTTGACCGGCACCGGCGGCACGGGCTCGATGTCGATCGACCCGGCGGCCGGCAACTTCGGCGACGTGGTGACGGGCCGCAACGCGACCGTCACCTTCAACGTCCGCAACGGCGGCACGGTGCCGATCACCGGCCTGACCGCGGCGGTCGCTGGCCCCGGCTACTCCATCCCGATGGGCGGCAACAAGTGCACGACGCTCGCCGGCGGCGCCAGCTGCCAGGTCGACGTCCTGTTCGCGCCCACCGCGGCCGGCCAGTCGCGTGGCACGCTGACTGTGACGGGCGCGGGTGGCGTGACTGCCACCGCGGGCCTCAACGGCACCGCCGTCGGTCCCGCGGCCCTGGTGATCCAGCCGGATCGCTTCGCCTTCGCGGCCGCCGTCGGCGCGCAGAGCGCGGCCCAGACCTTCATCGTCGCCAACACCGGTGGCGTGGCCTCCCGTACGCTGCAGGCCGCCCTCACCGGCGCCAACATGGGCGACTTCACCATCGTGCGTCAGGGCTGCGTCGCGGCCCTCGCCGGCCTCGCCACCTGCGAGGTCCAGGTTGCGTTCAAGCCCGGCTCCGCCGGCGCGAAGGTCGCGAACCTCGTCGTCTCGGAGACCGGCGCGATGCCGGCCATGGCCACCGCGATGCTGACCGGCACCGCGACCCAGGGCGTCCTCGAGGCGAGCCCGGCGATGGTCGACTTCATGACCGTCACCGTGGGCCAGCAGAGCGCTCTGACCACCGTCACCATCACCAACAAGGGCACGGGCACCACTGGCGCGCTGCGCGCGGTGTCGAACGACCCGAACTTCACCCTCAGCGCCAACAACTGCGATGGCGCGGACCTGGCGGCGATGGGCACCTGCACGGTGTCGGTGCGCTTCGCTCCGACCTCCGCGGGCGCCAAGTCGGGCCTCATCCAGATCACCTCGGCCGGCAGCGGCGGCTCCCTGGGCGTCATGCTCAAGGGTGTCGGCGTGGCGGCTCCGGTGCTGAGCCCCAACACGGCGACCCTCACCTTCGGAAGCCAGCCGATCAACACCACCAGCGGTGAGCAGGTCGTCACCTTCACCAACTCGGGCGGCAACACCTCGGGCGCGCTGATGGTCAGCCTGGGCGGCATCAGCCCGACCCAGTACTCGATCGGCACGAACACCTGCAACGCGGCCCTGGCGCCGACCATGAGCTGCATGGTCTCCGTCCGCTTCACCCCGACCAGCACGGGCGACAAGAGCGCCACGCTGAACGTGGGTGACGGCACCGTCTCGGGCACCGTGGCCCTGAGCGGCAACGGCATCATCGGCGCGGTCCTGTCGGTGGTCGCCACCGGCACCTCGGCGGTGATTTACGACTACTCGTGCGCCAGCGGCATCTGCAGCCCCCCGGCCCAGGAAGCTAGCGGCACGGTGGTCGGCACCATGACCGGCGCCCAGGGCTTCACCATCACCAACACGGGCATGACCTCGACGGGCGCCCTTTCGGTGACGCTGACGAACGCCAACGCCGGCGATTACATGATCACCTCGGCCCCCTGCCCGGCCCTCGGCCCCAGCGAGTCCTGCCAGGTGTCGGTCATCTTCAAGCCGACCGCCATTGGCACACGCGTCGCCAACCTGACGGCAGCGGGCTCCGGTTCGACGGGCAGCGCCCAGCTCACCGGCACCGGCCTCGGTGTCCTCGAGTTCAGGCCGAGGCCGCTCACGCAGAGCCCCGACTTCGGTCAGGTCTCCGTCGGCGTCACCAGCAACAACAAGCAGTATGACGTCGTCCAGCGCGCGGTCATCAGCGGGGTCATCTCGATCTCTTTGGTCGACCCCCAGACCCCGGGAAGCTTCACAGTTGACGACGCCTTCGACTTCACCCTGGCGGCGGGCAGCACGACCGCCGGGACTTGCCCTGGCCTGACCAGCCCGACCAAGACGTCCGTTGCTTGCAGGATCAACGTCTACTTCGCGCCGAAGGATCCGCGCGGTGCCAAGACGGCAACCATAACCGCCTCGGCGACGGGCGTGGCGAGCGCGACCGCCACCGTGACGGGTACGGCTGTCGGCCCGATGACCATCGTGGCGGACGGTCCGTTCGCAGCCGCCGACATCGGCGGCCGCTCACCGGACGTCACCTTCACGGTCAGCAACGCCGCGGGTGGCAGCCCGATCGGGCCGCTGTCGAAGACGGTCACCGGTGACACCACCGAGTTCGTCATCGCCCAGGATAACTGCACGGGCACAACCATCGGGTTCGGCACCTGCACCATCGTGGCGGCGTTCCAGCCGACCTCGGCGGGCAACAAGACCCTCACCATCGCGGTGACCGGTGTCGTGGCCACCACCAGCACCAGCGAGACGGCGACCATCACCGTCACCGCCACGGGCGGCACGGGCACGCCGTTCACGGCCACCCCGGGCTCGATCGCCTTCGGCGACGCGCCTCCGGCTGGCTCGAGCGCGGTCCAGACCCTCACCCTGACCGCCGGCGGCATCGCCAGCGGCGCGGTCGACCTGCGGGTCGTGGATCCGTTCTTCGTCTTCGGTGTCGGCCCCGAGGCGGGGACCTGCGGCCTGACGGCCGTCGACAATGCCTTCGGCGGCGGGGACAACAACGCCACCGCGGCCTCGATGGCGGCGAGCGCCACCTGCACGGTCAAGCTGTACTACCGGCCGACCGTCGCCTCGGCGCTCGGTCCCCAGTCGGCGACCCTGAACGTCACCCCGGCGTCGACCGCCACGGCGATCCCGATCGCCGTCAGCGCCAACGTCATCGACCCGCTGACCATCACCCCGGTGACCGCTTCGGCGGGCAACGCGGTCGCGGGCCAGGCCGGCGCCAGCACGGCGACCTACACGGTGGAGAACAAGTCCGACGCGACGGTCACCTTCGCCACCAGCTTCACGAACGTACCCCCGACGGGTCAGACCCTGGACAACTATGTCGCGGGTGTCTTCCAGACCGAGCCGCCGGCGACGGGCGTCGACTGCACCTCCGGCACCATCATGGCGAAGAGCAGCTGCGTGATCGTCGTCCGCCTCGTGCCACCCGGCGCGACCCCGAAGGGTCTCGTCGACGCAGGCCTCCTGGCGACCGGCACGATCAACGCGACGGCCTTCGACCTCCGGGCGAAGGTCTCGGGTACCGTGGTCCAGCAGGCGACGCTCACGCTGCGGGACATCACTGTCAACGAGACGCGTGACTTCGGCGGTGTCCGCAGCGGCAATAGCGCCACGGCGAGCCACACCATCACGCTGAAGAACACCGGTGGCGTGGCCACGTCGGCCATCACGGTCACCACGACCTACGGCGGCGGCGCTGCGACGACCGAGTTGCCGATCAGCGGCTGCGGCTTCTCGGCCACCAGCATGACCCAGGGCACCATCGCGGCCCTGGGGGCGGGTGCGACCTGCGACCTGACGGTTGGCTTCACGGCCTCGGGCACGGCGGGCGCTCGCTCGCTCGTGTTGAGCTTCACGGCCACGCCGGGCGGCACGCCTCCGACGGTGACCTTCGAGGGCCAGGTTCTCAATGTCTCCACGGACATCTACTCGACGCCGACCCTGCTGAACTTCGGGGAGCAGAACCCGAGTGCGGCCGCGACGGCCACGCAGATGGTCACCCTCACGAACCCGACGGGTACCCTCACGGCGCTCGCCAGCACCGTGCCGACGAACTACACCATCAGCCAGTCCGCGGCGAGCAACGCCTGCACGGTCACCGCTGGCGCCCTGGCGGGCACGATCACCACGAGCTGCGTGTTCCTGGTGGCCTTCAACCCCCCCGCGGCTGCTGGCTACTACAACCAGGAGATCACCATCAACGGTGGTACGTCGCAGGTGGGCCTCATCGCCCGCGTGCGTAACCCGGGCCAGATCACCTTCACCAACCCGACAGAGGGTCTGAGCTTCGGCCAGGTGGTGTTGCCGGGTCCGTCCGCGGTCCGCACCTTCACCCTGACGAACACCGGCGAGGTCGCCACCGGTCCGATGACGGTGGTTGCCACGGATGCGGCGAACTTCACGGTGTCGGCGAACACCTGCCCGACCACGGGAACCGGCCTGGCCAAGGATGCAACCTGCACCGTGGGTCTGGCCTTCGCTCCCAGCGCGCTGGGCGCACAGGCCACGAGCCTGACGGCCACCTACACCGGCACGGGCTCGCCCGCGACGGTCGCCGGCATCACCGGTACGGGTGTGGTCGCGTCCAAGCTGGTGCCGAATCCGGTCAGCAACAACTTCGCCACCACGACCATCGTGGGCGCGAGCGTCGGCGTGCTCTTCACCATCAGCAACGTCAACAACGGCCAGACCACTGCGCCGCTGG
>JANPFD010000067.1:0-9026 GCA_031423255.1 Myxococcales bacterium
CACCAGATCAGGACGCCGCAGACGCCACCTGCCACTCCACCTAACAAAGTACGAGGCCCCATGCTGCTCTCCCATCGGCAATCCGCCGCCGACGCTGAAGACTCGCGTGGAACCCTTTTTAGATCAGGCACCGGGATTCGACAAACTTCCCGCCGCCCCGACAAGAACCAGCGCGCTTGTGATCTGGCGGGGTTGGCGATCGCGAGGCTTACGTTCGCACCATCCAATGGCAGGTCCGACCCGTAGGTCAGCGTACGACGGAAGAGGCACGGCTACATTCCTGGGGGACTTGCGTCGATGTGTTGGAAATGGGCGAGGGTCTGCAGTTCGAGAAGGTAGAGTTCGAGGCGCCGGAAGCTGCTCGCTCATGCGCGGTCTGCTCGAAGGCGATCGCCAACGCGTACTTCGAGGCGGGTGGTCGCATCGTGTGTGAATCCTGCAGCGAACAGGTCCGCCATCCGCCGCGCAGTGGCTTCTTGCGCGCACTGCTCTACGGAGGCGGGGCAGCGCTCGGCGGCTCGGCGGTCTGGTACGCCATCATCAAGATCACCGATATGGAGATCGGTCTCATAGCGGTGGTCGTGGGCTATGTCGTCGGAGCCGCGGTCCGCAAGGGGTCGGGTGGCGGCGGAGGATGGAAGTACCAGGCGCTGGCCATGTTCCTGACTTACAGCTCGATCACATCCAGCTACATCCCCTTCCTGGTCAAGGGCATGGTCGACAGCGCCAAGACACCGGAAACCACCGAAGCGACCGCTCCCGCTACTGCGACCGCGCCGGCCCCCGGCGCGGCCAGTCCTCCGCTGGCTCCGGAAGCGTTGCCGGGCGCAGTGGCCGCGACGCCAGCTCCGACATCGGATCTGCCGCTCCCGCTCGGGTTCGCTCTTGCGCTGGCGATGTTGTGGGGACTGGCTCTGGCAGTGCCGTTCCTGGGAGGCATCGGCGTCATGGGCGCGCTGATCATGCTCATCGCGCTGTACGAGGCCTGGAAGCTGAACCGGCGAATGACAATCAGCGGTCCCTTCAGCGTAGCCCCGGCAGTGGCGTGACCCAGAGCGGAGCTGCCGTAGACCGCCGTCCCTGCGAAGGATGCAAAGCCGAGATCCCGACCGCTTTTCTCTCCTGTCCCGGTTGCGGTCACCTGGTCTATGTCGAGACATTGAAGGAGCGTGCTCGCGCCGCCGAACAAGCCGAGGCCCAGGGTGACCCGACCACCGCGTTGACCCTGTGGCGGGCCGCGCTCGATCTCCTTCCCCCGGGTTCGGTCCAGTACCAGCGGATCCAGGAAAAGGTCCGCATCCTGAGCGTCGTGGAGCCGCCCAGGAAGGGCATGTTCTCCGGGCGCGGGAAATTGCTCGCCGTGCTCGGTGGAGTGGCGCTCCTCTTCGTCGGCAAGGGGAAGCTCTTGCTCCTGGGCCTGCTGAAAGCCAAGACGCTTCTCTCGATGCTCGTCACCATGGGTGTCTACGGCTCCGGGAACGGCTGGAAGTATGCGGTCGGTCTCGTGCTCTCGATCTACGTACACGAGATGGGGCACGTCGCCTGGCTGCGCCGGTACGGCATCGCTGCTTCGGCGCCAATGTTCATCCCCGGTATCGGGGCGTTCGTGCGGCTCCACCAGTATCCGTCCTCGCCCGCCGAGGATGCGCGGATCGGGCTCGCTGGTCCCGTGTGGGGTGCGGTCACCGCCGTGATCGTCTTCCTGGTGGGCGAGGCCATGGGATGGCCGACCTGGATCGCCATCGCCCGCATCGGTGCCTGGATCAACCTGTTCAATCTCGTGCCGGTCTGGCAGCTGGACGGCAGCCGTGGCTTTCGCGCACTCAGCCGCCGACAACGGGCGCTGGTAGCGGTCGTGCTCTGGGCGCTGTTCCTGGGTACCCACGGCGGCCTCGTGGCGATCATCGCCATCGCGGCGACGGTCCGTTCGTTCGACCGAGACGCGCCTGCAACGCCAGACGGCGGCGCTGGCACCACGTACCTGTCACTCGCAATTGGACTCACCTTGATGAGCGAGTTCTTCGTGTCATGAAATCCCGCGGTGACCTCCATCCTCCTCCTTACCTGTGAATCGCTCCGGACCGTCGCGCGGTGCTCCGCTCTGCCTGCATCAGGCTCTGAGCGGTCCGGATTCAAGCGCGCCGTCATTCCGGCAGATGTAACGGCTGGGCGGTGTTGAAATGGGGACGTGGAACGCTTTTTATGTGAAAGGGCAGGGGGACGAGGTCACAGCGGCCATCCGGCAATCATTCCCCGATGCGGCCATGGAGTCCTCGCCAGCGTTCGTTGGTGTTCGTCGACCCGACGAGGCATTCGAGGTTCCCGAAGCCGAACTTCGAACGCTCTCCACCCATCTGAACACCGACGTCATCTGGCTGTCGTTTCAGAGCGCGGTGGATGCGTTCCAGTTCCGTCTGTGGCGTGCGGGCCAGCCAGTTCGTTCGCTGATCTTTGGTTGCGACGGTGAGGAGCGAACCTGGGATCGCGCCGATGGTGCGCCGCAGTCATGGGAGGCGGAGGTTCTTTTCGACGAGGAGGAACTCCGGAGCGCAATCGAGTTTCAACCCAGCGAGACCGCGCGGCAGGAACTGAAGCGTTTCTGGCGTGCCCGGGAGATCGTTCCTGGCCGTACCGATCCACCGGTGGACTCAAAGGATGCCGCGCGCGGTATTGCCGCACACTATGGGCTTCCCCACTACGGCCTCTCTGACCGCGGGGCCCCTCCGCCTGTCGCTCCCCCCCAGCTCCCCGCAGCTCCCGCGGAGACTGTTTTCCGGATGGACGCGGGCACGTACCGCAAAGCACGCTGGTGGCGAGTCGGTGGCGGGCTCGGCCTGGCTTGCACGGCCCTCGGGTTCGGCCTGTCATTGACGATCCCCATGGACCAGTTCGCGCGTACGGCAGTCACTGTCGTGCCGATGTTGTTCGCCATGCAAGCGTTCATCACCGCCCGGAACATGACCCGGGGACCCCGACAGGTGACCGTCGGCCCAGGTGGCCTGCGCCTGGTGATGGAAAAAGGTGAACAGACCTACGCCTGGAGCCAGATCGGCTGGGCTGGCAAGACGAACGTCGCCATGACCAAGAGATGGCGACTGCGTCTCTACGACGACGCCGGCCGTCCGCTCGCCGAGGTGGGTGACGCCGTCCTCGGCTTCGAAGAACTGGTCAGGCTGGTTGCGGCGCACATCGCGGCCAAGACGGACGGCAGTGCCGACCGCATCCGGCGCTCCAAGGCCAGAAGGCAGGGTGTGTTTCTGGTAGTCGCGGGGCCACTGTTCATCGCACTCGGCATACTCAACGCGACCAGTACCGCGAATGAAGGCCGGAAGATCGGACGCCTCCGGGAAGCTGGAGTGGCGGGTGTTGCGCAGATCGAGGACCGTAAGCTTGCCCCCAATGGAGTCACGCCTCGGCTGATCTACCGGATCACCACGCCGGACGGCCGCACTGCTACCCGCAACCTGGAGATAGCGCGCCCGCTCTGGGATCACCTGGCTGACGCAAAAGAGATCCCGGTGATTTACGTGCCCGACGAGCCTGACATCAGCCGGTTACTTGTCGGGGAGATTGAGAAGAGAGAGTCGCCGGGCGTCGGCTATCTGCTGTCATTCTTCGTTTCGGCGATGGGGCTCCTGTTCGTGGTGGGAGGCGTCCTGTCTTTCCGTGGCTGGGACATTCGGTTTGACGAGAAGACCCGGCGATTCTCGATGAATCGATTCGGGACCTGAGATGGGCGGAGCGGGCCCAAGATTCGAACGGAAGAGGGCGGCGAGACGGGGAGTTGCGCGTCTATCACTGCTCCATCCTGCGACAGATTCCATCTCACACACGCCCCTGCAGGAGTTCGCCGAGTCGTAGGTCCACCGCAGCCGGTAGCGGCAGCTCCGGCTAGCGCGCTCCCGCTTCGGGGCGATAGCATGTCGCCATTCCCGACTGGAGCTATCACCCGATCTTCAAGCCGCTGTTTTTCCGGCTCCGTGCGGAGTCGGCGCGGCGGTTAACGTTGTGGGCGCTGGAGGTCCAGTCAGGTAGCCCGATCGGGCGGGCACTGTTTCGATTGATGGGCTCGGCGCCTCCGCCTGCAGATGCGGCGGTGAAGTGCCTGGGGTTGCACTTCCCCTCTCCCGTCGGGCTGGGGCCTGGCATCGAGGTGCACGGGCAGGCGCTCGATTTCTTCCAGGATCACTTCGGGTTCGGCTTCCTTCACCTGGGCCCGGTCGGCGCTGTTGCACGGCCAGCGCGGCGGGAGACGGAGCCCCGTCGGATCGACGATAGGCGGGCCATCGTTTGGAGCGGCGAGCGTGAAGGGCCGGGAGCGGGGAGCCTCGCAGCCCGGGTCCGTGCCTGCCGCGCTCGGCGGCTGCCGATCGGGTTCGCGCTCCACGGCGAGGATCTCCCGGGCGCGATCGCGGCTGCTGGAGATGCTGTCGACTTCTTCAGCATCTCGCTCGGCGCTGCACCGGACGTGCGCCTGGTGGAGCAGATCCGGTCAATCTCGAACCGACCTCTGCTGGTGCGGCTCGCGGTCGGCATCGAGGCGCCTGCGTTGCAGCCGATTCTCGAGGCGGGGATCGCCGGATGCATCGCCGGCACAGGGGAACCGACAGAGCTGGTACCGGACGGGGAGGTCGAAGGACCGTTTCTGAAGGAGCGAGCGATGGCGCAGGTCCGCGCCATCCACGACGCCTTCGGAGACAGGTGTCCCATCATCGCCGCCGGCGGGATCGAGACGCCCCAGGATGCGCGTGACTTCCTCGCGGCCGGCGCGCGGCTGGTCCAGGTGGCCTCCGGCTTCGTCTACGCCGGACCGGGGCTGGCTGCGCGCATCGTCAAGGCCGGGCGTGACGCTGAGCATGAGCCGGCGCAGGCGCCAGTTCAGGACATGGACGCCTCCGTGCCCAGGAATCCGTGGGGGCCGCGGCTCGTGGCGCTCACCGGCTGGATCCTGGCGGCCTCGGGCGTGGCGGTCATCGTGCTCGCGTCGACGGTGCAGCTTCTCCCGCCTGACGTCGGGTTCCTCGGCATGAACGTCCGTCAGCTATGCGCTCGGCACGGCTGCCGGATCGTCCATTTCATGGCGCACGACCGGGTGTCCTTCGGAGGCTCGATCCTTTCGATCGGCCTCATCTACCACTGGCTGGCGACCGTCCCGCTCCGGCGCGGTGAGGCCTGGGCCTTCTGGGGTCTGTGCCTGTCGGGCACGGCTGGATTCGCGAGCTTCCTGACCTATCTCGGCTATGGCTACCTCGATCTGTGGCACGGCCTGGCGACGCTCGCCTTGCTGCCTGTCTTCGTGGTCGGCATGGCCTTGAGCTGGGGTGGGTTGCGCGGCTCGCGGAGCGTGCGCTCGCTGCTCCGCCCGGGTGCTCCGGCCTGGTTCTGGAGCTCCGCGAACATGGGGCGCCTCGGCGTCGGCTTCGCGGCGCTTAGCATGATCCTCGGGGGCCTGGTCATCATGGTCGTTGGGGTAACCAGCGTGTTCGTATCGACGGATCTCGAGTTCATCGGCACGACCGCAGCCGAGATCGAGGCGCTCAACCCGCGGCTCATTCCGCTCATCGCGCACGATCGCGCCGGCTTCGGGGGCGGGCTGTTCTCCGGTGGCATCGCCATCATGGCGGCGCTGTGGTGTGGCGCGCGGCCCGGGGCGCGGGCGCTCTGGTGGGTGCTGTTCGTGGCGGGAATCGTCGGCTTCGGAAGCGCGATCGGGGTGCATCCGATTGTGGGCTACGTGAGCTTCATTCACCTCTTGCCGGCATGCCTGGGCGCGGTGGCGTTCCTGTGGGGAATGGCGCGGCTGCGACCGCACCTGTGCTGGTCGTCAGACGCGACCCGCTTTTCGGACTTCTAGACAGCAGGGCCGTTGGGGCCTGATCGAAGCGGTTCCTAGTAGTAGTGCTTGGTGCGCTTGGCCCAGGGGCTCTTGGGATACATGCGGTGCAGTACGGTGAACGCGCGCGCGGCCTCCTTTGTCGTCCTCTCGTTCTTGCAGCCGTAGCGGCTGGCCAACACCGCAAGGTGAAGGGCCTCCGCGACGCGCTCGTCACGAGGAAGCTTCGGAGCGAGATCGGCCAGCGAGGAGGCCAGGTAGGTCGGCCCCGAGCCGAGTTTGATCAACAGGTTCGCCTGGTGGCTGGCGAGTTTCCGCCGTTGTGAATCCAGAAACGGTGGTGGATCGGGACGATGATCGGAGGGAGGAACACACCACCAATAGAACCCACGACCGCCAATTCGGTCCTCTCGAGCAGTTGCGGCTCCCCAGACCGGGATCCGGTAGGAGAGGGTCGGTACCCGCGCCATCGCGTACAGAAACTCGAAGCGCCGCTTCGCTTCAGGGGCGGCCGATTCGATCCGGTCGATGGCTTGTGCGAGGGTGGGGACGGCACTCCGAAGCATGGGCGCGACCGCCGCGACGGCATTTTCGTCGCCGACCAGTTGCGCGCGAATGTACAGGGCTGTCATCAGGGTGGCCCGCTCCACAGCGGTGAGGTCTCGATTCTTGGTCGCCGCCACCAGATCCGAGGTTGGAAGGCCGAAAGTGAGCAGAGCGGCGGCTTCCGGGAAGAAGCCTCGACTGCCCCCTCCGGGGGCGAGAGTCACATCGACGTCGTCGCCGTCCTCCGAGTCTCCCGCAGACTCTGCGACCGACGCAGCAAGGAGTTCGGCCAGCGACGATGCACTTCTCAGTGCCAGGACCTGAAACTCGTTGTGAGTGGATACGCCGTCCTCGGGTCGCAAGAGGCTACGCACCGAAGGGATCTCGCGGGCTCGCTGGGCTGAATCCAGGAGCCGAAGGCGGTGGTATTGCACGGTGGCAAAGGCTGGCGAGGCGCGTCCTACCGCCGAAGCCGCTTTCAGTAGGGCTGGGAGTTCGCCTTCATTCTTCGCTGTCGCCGTCATCAGCGCGGCGACCAGCCACACGTTCGCCTTGGTCCGCTGGTAGAGCGCCAGAGCGCAATCGAAGTTGCCCTCGCGCATGCAGTAGATCCAGGTGGCAAGGCGATCCGACTCGGCCGGCGGGTCTTGTGCTACCGACTCGTCATCATGGATGAAGGCATAGTCGTCGAGGACGCTGCCGAAGCGTTTGCCGAGCCCGCCACGACCGAGTTCGATGCTGAACTCGCGCGCGACTGTGGCTCGCTCGAGATGCCTACGCACGTAGGGGAGATAGTCCCTGGCCGCCCTGTGGATGTCGGCGACCGAGGCATCGGCAAGGATGCTCGTGAGCTCGCGCTTGGCTGCCTCCAAGAGAACGAGGTTGAGCTCCTTGCCCTCCGTGAATGCGCGGCGGACCAGCGTACGGGCGACGAGATAGCGAGAGATTGTTCTCCATGGCGATCTTGTATCGGTCGCGATCTTTCTGAACCCGGCCTCGGCCTCCGACCAGGACTGAGAATAGAAAGAAGCAGCGGTGTTCTGATAGGCGTAGTCCGCCAGGGCGAGTAGATTACTTCCCGGCGACGCCTCGGGAACAGGCGTTGCCTTGTGCTCGCAGTGGTCGAAGACCGCATCCTGGCGTTTGATCCAGGCAAGCAACGAGGGACTTCCGGCACCGTAGATGGTTTGCCGCGCAGTGAGGGTAGCGATCGCGGACTCGAAGGCTCCGTCGAGACAGTTCGGGGCGATCCAATATTGCTCGCCGTGCGGGGTGACGTTTCCCTCGGTGAACCACGGATGGGTAATGGAAATCCCTAGCGCGTCGGCGCGATGAGAGACCCACCGCTGGATGGCGGAGGAAAACGGCTGTCCGTTTCGGAGGGTTCCCTTCCAGACCTCCATCGCGCCTTGCTGCTCGACACCGTCGAGGGGCAGCCCGACGAGGTGGCGATAGGCGACGACCAGGTAGGTTCTTGCGAAGGTGGCGCGCAAGAGGCCCATCTGGCCGGCGGCAAACTTCTCGAGCGGAATGTCCGGCTGGCGAAGGGTAGCAATCGTCGACCATGACGCACTTTCGCTACAGGCCTGCGCCCGGTTGTGCGTGGACAGGATCGCAACTCCAAGGAGCAGCACTAGACACCACTTCATGGACGCGTCTCCCGCTGAACGACCCGATCGAAGGTTTCCCTATCCCAGGGTCCCTTGTGGAACACGAAGAGGCGATGCTCACGCGGCACCGGTGGGTGCGCCTCGTAGGTCGCCACGCCTACGCTCGAGCGGCAGTGGACCGATCGGAGTTCGCCATCGGCTACCACTTGACGCCAGATCGCCTGCCCCTCGGGTCCCATCGAGAACAGCATCGGGACGATCTCGTCGACGGAGCCGGTGACTTCGCCGAGCCAGTCGTCGAAGCTGCACCACGACGCAAGCGCCGTCATCGACAGGAATGTGCGCGGCGGTAGGGCGTTTCGAATGTCCAGCAGGAGTTGGCGGTAACCAGGTCGCTGCGATGCTCGCGCGTCGAAGTCGATCTGGACGGCCCGGACCGAGCGAGCGGCGAGGCGGAACGTATTGGCGATCTCGGCGCGCGCGCCTGCGTCGAGCGGCTCGCCTCGATCCTTGTCGACCTCGACCCTCACCACGGCGATCGTGTACAGGCTCTTGGGGATGCGAAGCGGCTGGCGACGGGGAATCGTCTGGACACCGTTCCGATGGACGCGCACGGTGGCGGCCAAGTACGCGACCCCGACATCCTCGCCCTCAAGGAACCGGAGGTCCTGTGGCCACTCCCAGGCCCAGAGAATCAGGCGAGGCGCCGGCGGTGGTGGGGTGCTGCCCGTGAGGAGCAGGATTGCTAGCACCGAGCTCGTCACAAATCGCATCGTGTTCCATCGGAGCATCAGCAACGTCCGCGCCAACTATCCGGCCACATTAGGTCTCGGGTTCACGTGTGCGTCTATGTTTCGTAGATCAAATATGTAGATTTTGAGAACGGCCTTTTAGCAGCAATGCCGATCGTTTAAGCCGCTAACTGATCGGAATCGATCGGGTTTTCCTGTGGAGGAAAGTAGACTTGCGGCCTGGCGCGATGAGATCAGGATGACGTGATCTTCCGAGGAGGAGGGTCATGCGTCTCGAAGAATCGG
>JANPFD010000068.1:0-30553 GCA_031423255.1 Myxococcales bacterium
GTCGCCGCGGTGGCGCCGTCGCCGGCGGCTGCTGCGGCGCCTGGCGGGTTGGTGTCGGCTGCACCACGCGCGCCGGGTAGGTGGCGCTAATCGTCGCCGCGGGGGCGCTGGACATCGCCGCGCCACCGACTCCGCCTTCCCTTCGGGCGCTCGAACCCTGATCAGCAGCCCCCGCCCTGGACGACCACGAACTTCGACTCGCCAATCTGCTTGCCGTCCGGGCCCAGTACCTCGATCCGGTACTCGCCAGCGCCTGCCTTGTGGCGCGACCAGGTCCGCCACCGGCGCCCCGCGCCGACCGGCAAGTAGTGCCGTGCCACCTCGACGCCGTTGCGAAACCAGACGTGCTCGACGAATCCGGTCTTCACGCCACTGACCGCCGACCAGGCGACGATGCTCTCGCCAGCCTCGAACACGTTGTCGCCGTCGATCGCCTCGAGCCGTCGGTTGGTCACCTTGTACCCGACCGCCATCTCCACTTCGGGCGATGCCGGGACTGCCGGCTCGCCGGGGAACGAGGTCGCCGCCATCAGAAACGCCAGACCGTTCATGCTCAACATCGGGGTACCCTGCCTTTCGAGGAGGGGTGATTGCAGCTCGCGTGCCGCTGGCGAAGGCCCGGAATCCGGCCGTCACTTGCGCTATTCTATTTTTTGTATAGACGTTATATATATTGTAGATGAGCGACGCGCGCGCCTGGCTGGCCCAGGTCCGGCACGATCTGGTGAAGCGCATGGTCTGGCCGGCGCGTGATCGACGCGATCTCGGCGGGCCGGTGTTGCCGGGCGAACTGGTCCCGCGGCTGGTCGATGCGGAGGGACGGCCGGTCGCGCCTCTGGTCCTGTGGGCCGAGCTGGTGGTCGTGGCACCCAGGGGCATCCCGCCAGCGGCGCTGACGACCTTTGGCGAAGCGTTGGCGAAGGTGACCGTTGCGGCGGCCCGTGACGATCTGGCCGGGGTGCTTGCCCTGGAAATTGCATTCGACAATCTGACGATGAACTCGGGAGGAAGCTGAGATGCCGCGGCTACTGGTGATCGACGATCGCGACCAGACAGTGGAGATGTGCCATCGGCAGCTCCCGCAGTTCGACTACCTGACCAGGTGCGGCCGGCAGATCCCCTGCCAGGTGTGCGAGGAACGGGAGCGCGGCTGTACGCTCAAGTGTGCGCACGACTACGGCGAGGCCGCCGAGGTGCTGTCGCGGGCGCCGGCACTTCCCGATCTGGTGGTCCTCGATTTGCATTTCGCCGTCCCCGAGGAGCGGCTCTTGCCCGAGGACAAGTCGGAGCTACCCGTCGATGGCAAGGCGCGCAAGGCCGCCATCGATCGGTTGCGGCGCAGGCAAGGACTGCTGATCCTCGCGCGGTTGCGCAAGGAGTATCCGACGCTCCCCGTGGTCATGTTGACCACGACCGGCTCCGAACTGGGGTCCGAGCGCCCCACCGATCCGCTGGTCTATTTTTGCGAGAACGAGGTGATCGACAGCCGGAGCCTGGCGGCTGAGATCACCGGCGCGCTCGCGCAGCATGACGAGGTGGCGCAAGGACCGGTGTTCTGGGGACGCGGCGCCGCCATGACCGAGCTGCGGCGGTCGATCGCCGTGCTGGCCCGGTCGCCGCTGCCGGTCCTGGTCGAGGGCGAGACCGGCACGGGCAAGAGCTTCCTGGCGGAGCACGCGATCCATCCGCGCTCGGGCGCCAAGGGGCCGCTGGTGGTCACCGATCTCAGCACCGTGCCGGCGTCGCTGCTGCCGGCGCACCTGTTCGGCGCCCGACGGGGCGCGTACACCGGCGCGGTGGAGGATCACCCCGGGGTGTTCGAGCAGGCCCACGGTGGGACGCTGTTCCTCGACGAGATCGCCAACCTGGATCTCGATCTGCAGCGGCAGCTCCTGCTGGTGCTGGAGCGAGGCACGGTGACGCGGCTGGGGGACACACGACCGCGGCCCGCGGCGCCCAAGCTGGTGGCGGCCACGAACCAGGATCTGTCGGCACTGGTGCGCGAGGGGCTTTTCCGCTCCGATCTCTACATGCGCCTCAATCCGGCGACCAGGCTCGGCGTGCCACCGCTGCGCCAGCGGCGCGAAGATCTGCCCGAGCTGATCCGCTTCGCCTTCCTCGAGGCGCTGGGGTCCGACGGCCTGCGGCCTCTCGTGCGGCAGTACCTGGCCCGCTTCCCCACGCCGGATGACTTTCGCGAGGAGGCGAACGCCATCCTGTTCGGCCGCCCGAACGCACGCGCCGCCCGCCGCGACGCCTTCTCGATCTTCATCGGGCGCGCGTCTGTCGATCGGCTGGTGGGTCACACCTGGCCCGGCAACCACCGCGAGTTGCGCCTCCTGGCGACCAATGCCGTGGTGCACACGCTGGCGCGGCTGCTGGATGCTCCCACGCAGGCGACGGAGGTGAGGGCGCCGGCGATCCTGGCCATCGCCGACGAGGTGATCGATCGGATGCTCGGGCGGCAGGCCAAAGCGACGGCCGCACCGCTGAGGGCGTCCGCCGGCCGCGGCCGGCGCTTCGAAGTCGAGCTTCGTCCCCAGGCCACGTTCGCGCGGGTGTCGACGGAGATCGAGAAGCAGTACCTCGAGGCGCTTTTCCATTCTCTCGGCGGCGATCTGGATCGTATGGCGCGCGAGCTACTCGGCCCCAAGGGCACCGCGCGCCAGGTGCACCTGCGGCTGAATCAGCTGGGCCTGGGGCTGAGGAAGCTGCGCGGAAACGAGCCGTGAGTCCGACACTGCTCCTGCTCCTGCTGATCGCCGATGTGGACCTCGTCGCGGAGGCACGGACCAAGCTCAGGCAAGGCCAAGTGGCGCAGGCCGTGACGTTGTTACGGCAGGCGCTCGCGAAGACTCCGACCAGCGCCGCCATCACCAACGATCTCGGATTCGCCGTGGCGCGCTCTGGCGATCGACGCGAGGCCGAGGCGCTGTACCGGCGGGCGATGGAGCTCGAACCTCGACGCGTCTACGCCTACATCAATCTCGCCGAGCTGATGAGCGAGCATCCGGACCGCTGGCGCCGGCAGGAAGAGGTGCTCGCCTTGCTCATGCGGGGGCTGGCGGCCGTCGGTGACGACGCGCGCGACCGGCAGGCGGTCACCTTCCACCTCGCTGCCTTCGAGCGCAGCGTCGGGCGTCTCGGCGACGCGCGGGCGCGCGTGCGTGGGTTGCTGGCGGACACGCTGCCGGCGGCGCTGCGGCAGCGGGTCCTGGATCTCGGCGCGGCGCTGACGGCCGACGAGCGGGCGCTCGCCTTCGACGACTGGCCCGACCCTCCGCTGACGGATGCCGATCGTGGCGTCCTGAAAAAGGCGGCGGCCCTCATCGATGAGGGCGATTTCGCGCGGGCGCTGGCGATCCTGGATCCGCTGGTGGGTCGGCGCCCGACCGTGTCGGCGGCCCGATCGTTGCGGGCCCGTGCTCTCGAAGGACTGGGGCGGCACGACCAGGCGATCCGCGAGCTGACGATCCTGCTGCAGCTCAAGCCGTCGCTGGCCGACGGCTGGCGGCGCCTCGGCACCATCCTGGCGGTGCATGGCGGCAGCCTCGAGGCCGAGCACGCCGACTTTGCGCTCCGGCGCGCGCTGTCGCTCGAGCCGGCGTGGGACGACCTTCGGGCGTTGCGGGACCAGGTGGCCAAGAAGCGCGATCCCGGTGGCGACCGCCGGCGGCCAGCGGTGACACCCTCGCCTCCCAGTGCCGAGGCGCAGCAGTTGCTGGCGGAGGCGCGCCGGCTCGTCGAGCAGGAGACGCCGGATCTCGCTCGCCCGCTGATCGAGCAGGCGCTGGCGAAGTCGCCGGGTTACATCGACGCCGCCGTGACCGTGGTGGCGCTGGGGGGCCGTGTACCGGAGTCGACGGTGAAGGCGCTCTGGAGCGACGGCCCCGGGTTGCTGCGGCTGGCCTCGGAGATACTGGCGCTGGGGCGTGGCGCAGGAATGCGCCCCTGGATCGATCGGGCGATCGAACTGGGCGTGCCCGAGGCCAGCTTCTTCCGGGCGCGCCTGCGTGCCGACGACGGGGACCGGACCGGAGCCCTGGCGGATCTGATCTTCTATGTGGCGAACGAAGCCAATCCGCCCCGGCTCGACGAGGCGCGAGCGTTGCGAGCGCGCTTGCTCGGGCGGTCCGACCCGGATCACCGGCGTGCCGAGTTGCTGATCCTCGATGGGAAGGTTGAGGATGCCATGAGGGCGCTGGGTGGGCCTTGCCGCGCGGGGCTGGATGCTGCCGCGCTCGTTGCCATCGGGCGCGTGTATGAGTTCGGTGGCAGCTGGCCGGAGGCGCTGGCTTGTTACCGGATCGCATCGCCCTCGGCGCGCGCCCTCGAACGGTTGGCGCTGGTCGCGGCCCGCGCGCCCCTGCCGCTCCTGTCCTCGGTGGAGACCGAGTTGCGGCTCGCGCGCCGTGCCCGGGTGCCCGCGGCTTCCTGGGCGTTTGCCCGCCTGAACGAGGAGCGTGGCGATCGCACCATGGCGCTCGCCGACGTGCAGGAGTTTCTGGCGACCGCCGTCTCAGGTGATTCGCTGATTCCGTCCGCCACGGCGGCGCGAGCGCGGCTGGATGTCTGGGATCGCGATCAGCGCGCGGCGGGCCTCCGCTTCAAGCGGCTGGCCAGCGGTCTCGTCGGCGTCGGGATCCTGTCACTTGCCGCGGTCGTGCTCCTCCGGCGCTTTCGCGGCAGTTCCCTGGCGACGGCAATCGCGCTGCGCCCTGCGCTCTACCCCGAGCTGTCCCGCGCCATCGCCGAGATCCGCCACGATCTCTTCAAGCACCGATTGAGCGCTCTCGGCCTCTTGCCGGCGGGTGCCGCCCGCCGCGAGGACGTCGCCCAGGCAATCCTGGCACCGGAGCGGATCTCGCAGACGCTGGCGGCGATCTACGAGCGCGTGGGCCAGGCCGCCGCCGGGCTCGGGACCGCCCTGCGCCGTCTGGACCACGAGCCCGTGTTCGGACCGCTGGCGCGCACGCTGTTGCAGACCGAGGCGCTGCTCGCCTCCGACGGTCCCGCGGAGGCGCTGGTTCCGCTGGAGCGCAGGTTGCGCGAGGTACACGCCCCGGCGCTGACCGGTCTGCTGGGACGCGGACCGCGAACCACTCTGGACGCCGAACGGTTGACGCGCTGGACGGCGGCGGTTCTCGCGGAAGCGGCGCCCGGCACTCCCGCGCCGGGCCTCTGGCTCGAGGAACTGGATCTGGCGGTCACCGTGGAGGAGCCCGCTCTGGCCACGATTTTCGGGAATCTGCTGCGCAACGCGCTTGCCTCGGTCGCCGCGCAACCCGAGCCGCATCTCCTGGTGCGCACCGAGCGCGAGCGCGACGCCGCTGGCCGCACGATGATCTGCCTCCTGGTCGCGGACTCTGCGCCGCGACGGCTGACCGCGGCCGACTTCGAGGCGCGCCCCCCTGACCGCGGCCTCGGCCTGGTGCGCGACCTGGTCCGCCGCTGGGGCGGTCAGGTCGTGCTCCGCGACCAGGAGGCGCCCTTCACGAAGGCGATCGGTGTTGCCTTTCCGGCGGCGCCCGTCCGCGAGGCCTCGTCGTGACGCCACGGATCGTGGTCTGCGAGGACGGCACCGAGTACCACGATCGGTTCCATCGGTTTTTCGGCGCCGAGTTCCAGTTCGTGCGCGCTGGCAATCTGGGCGAGGCGCTCGCTTGCTGTGCCGGCTCGGCCGGTCTGATCCTCGATCTGGACTTCAGTCGCACGGTACCAGGGAAGCTGGTCGACGAGGCCGGCGCTGCTGGCGTCGCGAATTCGCCGCCCGACGAGATCCGTCGCCTGGCCGAAGTCCAGGGGATCTTCCTGCTGCGCGCTCTTCGCAAGGGCGGCATCACCGTTCCGGCCCTTCTGTTCGCCGATCTCGACGACCCGGAGCGCGTCGGCTTCCTCGAGCAGACGCTGGCGCCGCTGTCCGTCGTGCCGAGCTCCGAGAGCTTGACCGTCGTCGGTGGTCGCCTGCGCGCCTGGCGCTAGCCGAACCGTGGCTTGCGCTTGTCGATGAACGCGCGGTAGCCCTCGCGAAAGTCCTCGGTGGCCATGCAGGTCGCCTGGGCCTGTGCCTCGGCCTCGAGCGCCTCGGGCAGGGTCATCGTCGCCTCGCGATCCAGAAGTTCCTTGGTGATTCCCAGCGCGAACCGGGGACCGGAGGCCAGCTGAGCGGCCAACGCGCGCGACTCGTCGACCAGACGCGCGCCGTCGACCACCCGGTTCACCAGCCCCCAGCGCTCTGCGGTCGCGGCGTCGACGATGTCGCCCGTCATCAGGAGCTCCGTGGCCCGTCCCAGCCCCACGATCCGGGGCAGCAGCCAGCAGACCCCCATGTCCGCGCCGGCGAGCCCGATGCGGGTGAACACGAACCCGATGCGAGCCGCTGGCGAGGCGAGGCGCATGTCGGCCGCCAGCGCGAGCGCCGCTCCCCCGCCCACCGCCACGCCGTCGATGGCCGCGACCACCGGCTTGTGCAACGTCCGCAGCGCCAGCACCACCTCGCAGGTGAGGCGCGTGAACGCCAGCAGTTGCGGTCCGTCCGCCTCGACCAGCCGTCCGATCACCTCGCGCACGTGCCCGCCCGACGAGAACGCCCCATGGGCGCCGGTGATCACCAGCGCGCGGATCGAGTCCTCCTGCGCCGCCGCACGCGCCAGATCGCGCAGCTCCTCGTAGGTGTCGAAGCCGAGCGCATTCATGGCGTCGGCGCGGTCGAGCGTCACCAGCCCGACGCCGTCGCCGTCGCGCGAGAAGCGGAAGCTGCGCGGCTCGATCACGGCAGCACCGCCAGGCCCTGCACCTCGACCAGCGCCTCGGGATCGACGAGTCCCTGGACCTGGACCACCGTCATCGTCGGGTAGTGGTCGCCGAAGCGGAGCCGCCAGATCTCTCGCAGATCGTCGGTCTTGTATCGGTTGGTGACGAACACCGTCAGGGCGATGACGTCCGTGGGTTTTCCACCCGCGGCTGCCACCACCGCCAGCAGGTTGTCCAGTGCGTGCTGGACCTGGGCCGCGAAGCCCACCGCCATCGCACCGCCCGGTGGCATGCCGATCTGACCCGCCACGGCGAGCAGCCGGCCCGAGGCGACCATCCCGTGCGCAAAGCCGCTCGGCCGCGGCCAGCCCGGCGGCTGGATCACGTCGGGCATGCGTGGCTCCCGTCGATCGTCAGCGTGTGTCCGTTGACGCCCGCGGCCTCGTCGGAGGTCAGATAGGCGACGGCGCCCGCCACCTCGTCGGCGGCCAGGAAGCGCCCCTGGCCCGTCCGCGCGAGCAAATCCGTGCGGACGTCGTCCGGCACGCGGCCGGTCCGGGACGCGATGCGATCGACGGTCGCCTCCGCCATCTGCGTGACCACCCACCCGGGGCAGACCGCGTTGACCGTCACCCCCTTGGGGCCGAGCTCGGCCGCCAGAGCACGCGTCAGCCCGACGAGGCCCGCCTTCGACGACGCATAGGCGGAGGTCCCCGGGAGGCCGCGCTCGATGGCCACACTGGCGACGTTGACGATTCGACCCCAGCCGCGCGCCGCCATCTTCGGCCCCAGCGCACGGCACAACCAGAACGGCGCCGTCAGGTTCACGCGCAGATGGCGATCCCACTGGTCGTCGTCGGTGCGCTCGAGCGGGGCCCCCTCGCCGAGCCCAGCGTTGTTGATCAGGATGTCGGGCGAGCCGAGCTGCCGGGTGGTCTCGACCACCAGTCGCTCCACGTCGGCCAGCTGGCCGAGATCGCACGTCACCGCCAGCGCCGTCCCGCCTTCGCCCCTCACCGCGCTGGCGGTTCGTTCCAGCTCGCGCCCGGTGCGTGCCGCGAGCGCCACCCTCACCCCCCGGCGCGCCAGGGCCACCGCAGTTGCGGCGCCGATGCCCCGACCGGCGCCCGTGACGATGGCTACCCGCGTCATAGGGTCGATATTAGCACTCGACGCCCGAGAGCGCTACCTGTGGAAAACGTCATAAGTAACCATAACCATAGGTAAAAATTATCAAACCTCGGCACTCGTGATGTTCCCTTGACAGCCCGACTGCCGTGCTTAAACCTTGTCCGCTCAATGCCGGTCTACGAATACGAGTGCAACGCCTGCAGCCACCGGTTCGAGGAATGGCAGAAGATGTCGGACCAACCTGTCCGCACCTGCCCCAAGTGCAAGAAGAAGAAGGTCGAGCGGCTCATCAGCCAGACCTCCTTCCAGCTCAAGGGTGGCGGCTGGTACAGCGATCTGTATTCGTCCAAGAAGGCGGCCACCGGCGACAAGGGCGGCGGTGACAAGGGCGGCGGCGGCGAGGGCGGCGGCGGCGAGAAGAAGCCCGAGAAGACAGAGAAGAAAGACACCAAGGAGGCCGCCAAGCCGGCCACCAAGAAGGACACCGGCGGCAGCAAGACCGCTGCCGTCTGATTCCCGGATTGAAGAACGATCGAAGGAGGAGAGACATGAAAGTTCGACCACTGTACGACCGGATCCTGATCAAGCGTGTTGACGAAGAGACCAAGACCGCCGGGGGCCTCTACATCCCCGATTCCGCCAAGGAGAAGCCCCAGCAGGGCCTCGTGGTCGCCGTGGGCAACGGCAAGATCCAGGAGGACGGCAAGCTCCGGAAGCTGGACGTGAAGGCGGGGGACAAGATCCTCTTCTCCAAGTACTCCGGCAACGACATCAAGATCGACGGCACCGAGCACCTGATTCTCCGTGAGGAAGACATCCTCGCGGTTCTCGAGTAACGGAACGGAAAGGACCAACGACAATGGCAGCCAAGGAAATTGTATTCTCGCAGGTCGCCCGGCAGGCGATCGCCACCGGCATGAACCTTCTGGCCAACACGGTCAAGGTGACCCTGGGGCCGCGCGGCCGGAACGTCATCATCGAGAAGTCGTGGGGCTCTCCGACGGTGACCAAGGACGGCGTCACCGTGGCCAAGGAGATCGAGCTCCAGGACAAGCTGGCGAACATGGGCGCCCAGATGGTGAAGGAGGTCGCTTCCAAGACCTCCGACGTGGCCGGTGATGGCACCACCACGGCGACCGTGCTGGCGCAGTCGATCTACAACGAGGGCGCACGCCTCGTGGCCGCGGGTCACAACCCGATGGACATCAAGCGCGGCATCGACGCGGCGGTCATCAAGATCGTCGAGGCGCTCAAGGATCAGTCGAAGCCCACCAAGGGCAAGACCGAGATCGCGCAGGTCGGCACCATCAGCGCCAACGGCGAGTCGGTGATCGGCGACATCCTGGCCGAGGCGATGGAGAAGGTCGGCAAGGAGGGCGTGATCACCGTCGAGGAGGCCAAGGCCATGGAGACCACGCTGGAGGTGGTCGAGGGCATGCAGTTCGACCGTGGCTACCTCTCGCCGTACTTCGTGACCGACGCCGAGCGCATGGAGTGCGTTCTCGAGGACTGCTACATCCTGGTCCACGAGAAGAAGATCTCGGCCATGAAGGACCTGCTGCCGGTCCTCGAGCAGACCGCCAAGAGTGGCCGGCCGCTGCTGATCGTCGCCGAAGAGGTCGACGGTGAGGCGCTGGCGACGTTGGTGGTGAACAAGCTCCGGGGCACGCTCAACGTCTGCTCGGTGAAGGCGCCGGGCTTCGGCGATCGCCGCAAAGAGATGCTGAAGGACATCGCCGTCCTCACGGGCGGCCAGGCCATCACCGAGGACCTCGGCCTCAAGCTCGAGAGCCTGACGCTGAAGGATCTCGGTCGCGCCAAGCGCGTCGTCGTCGACAAGGACAACACGACCATCATCGAGGGCGCTGGCAAGAAGGCCGAGATCGAGGGCCGCGTGAAGCAGATCCGGACGCAGGTCGAGGACACCACCTCGGACTACGACCGCGAGAAGCTGCAGGAGCGGCTGGCCAAGCTGGTCGGCGGAGTCGCCGTCATCAAGGTCGGCGCGGCCACCGAGTCCGAGATGAAGGAGAAGAAGGCGCGTGTGGAAGATGCCTTGCACGCGACTCGCGCGGCTGTCGAGGAGGGCATCGTCCCCGGCGGGGGCGTGGCCCTGGTGCGCGCCCTCGAGGCGATCGAGAAGATGAAGTTCGACGATGACCGGCAGTACGGCATCAACATCATCCGCCGGGCGGTCGAGGAGCCGTTGCGGCAGATCGCGCAAAACGCCGGCGTCGACGGTTCGATCGTCGTCGACAAGGTGAAGAACGGCAAGGGCGCATTCGGCTTCAACGCCGCCACCGAGGAGTACGAGGACCTGGTCAAGGCCGGCGTCATCGATCCCACCAAGGTGGTGCGTGCGGCGCTGCAGAACGCCGCTTCAGTGGCCAGCCTCATGCTGACCACGGAGGCGCTCATCGCCGACAAGCCGAAGAAGGAAAAGGGCGGCGGCGGCGGTGGTGACGGCGGCGGCGGTCACGGTGGCGGCGGCGGCGGCGGCGGTCACGACGACTTCTAGCCGAAACTGAGCGCAAAAAAGGCCCGGCAGGCTTTCGCCCTGTCGGGCCTTTTCTATTTCTAGGGCGGCGAGTAACCCACGGTGAACCAGTACGGCGCGTTCAAGTTGTTGTCCGAGTAGACGGTCTTCCAGCTGGCGCCGTCGGTCGAGCGCTGGATGCGGCGTCCGACCCACGCGACGTCGTAATGGTACCCGCCGTCCCAGAAGTTGCCCGGGCAGGCGCTGCCGTCCTTCAGGGCGCCGCAGGTGGCCACCTTGCGGAACGCCACCGGCTGCCAGCTCTTGCCGTCGCTGGAGACGTAGCTGTTGGACGAGTCACCCGACGAGTAGAACTTGCCCTCGAAGAAGAAGACGTAGGTGTGTCCCATGGTGTCGCCGACGGGGTACGGGCCCGTCCAGGTGATGCCGTCGTAGGAGGTCCAGGCGGAGATGCCGCAGGTGCCGACGAAGACTCCGTTGCCGAACGCCAGCCCCTGCATCAGGTTGCAGCCCCGGGGCGCGGGCTGCGGGGTCCAGCTCAGGCCATCGCGCGAGTTGAAGTGCTTCCAGCCGGCGACGGCCCAGGTGCCGTTGCCGTAGGCCACCGCGCGCAGCAGGTTGCTGTCGTCCACGCCGTTGGCCCCCAGCTCGGCGACCTTGGCCCAGGTCAGGCCGCCGTCGCGCGAGATGACCCGGATGCCGCCGTAGCCTACGGCCATGATCGTCCGCACCCACCCGGCGGGCGGCGGGCCCGCGGGCAAAGGGGGGTAGTCGGCTGCGCCCAGGTCGCGAGCGTCGCCGGCGTCGGGGCGCGCGCTCCCATCGGTGAGGGGGGCCGAGTCGCTGGTGGTGGCCCCGTCGGCCCGTGGCGCAGGCGCGTCGCCGGCGTTGCCGCCGGAGCCCCTGTCCATCGCTCCGCCTGTTCCGCCATCGGGGTCGTCCGGCCCGGAGGCGCCCACTTTCGTGCCGCTGTCCCCGCAACCTGTCAGTAGGACCACGGCGCACAAGAAACCACCGCGCATGCTACCAGCGTAGAATCGGCGGGTCGGGACCGGACACTGAGCACCGTCAGGGTGTTTTCCATGACTATAATCGTGGCTGATGTCCGAAGAGCGCGCCGACAGCCGTCAGAGTCCGCGCATCGACGTGTACGCCCAGGCGGAGCTGCGGGGCGGCCAGGACGTGCACATCATGGCTGTCCGGAACGTCTCGGCGGGCGGCGTCTACCTCGAGGGGACGCCTGACGAGTACCCTGGCATCAAGCCTGGGATCGAGATCGAGATCGTGATCTTCGGGTCCGAGGCGGGGCAGGGGGACGACCCGGACTTCAACATCGTGTGCAAGGCCCGGGTGATCCGGATCGATCCCGGCTTTGCCGGCAAGCGGCCGCCCGGCTTCGGGTGCACCATCGACCCGGTCAACCAGGACAACCGGGACCGGCTGACCAACCTGCTGGCGCGCGCCTCGGGCTACCGCGTCGGCGGGCGTCTGGCGTAAAACTGGCGGTGGTCCATCCCCGGGTGTAAACGGGGGTGTGGTACTCAAGCTCATCAAGGTCCTGGTGGGTCTCGTCTGTATCGGTGTTTTCGTCTGGGCCGGCGCCACCGTGCCGCTGGGCGAGCGCACGCTGTTCGGGCACCTGCGCGCCATCGGCAGCACGAAGGAGTCGCAGGATCTCGTCCGCGGGACCAAGGAGAAGGTCACCGAGGTGAGCCACCGGATCAAAGGCGACGACAAGCCGGTCGCCCCGATCGCGCCGCCTCAAGAGAAGCTGACCAACGGCGATCGCAAGGAGATGAAGAAGCTCCTCGATCGCGTGGCGACGAAAAACTAGGCCGACTTGGGCGCCGTGTCGTAGCTGAGCGGCTTCATGATCCGCCCATCCGCGGATCGTACCTGCCGGGTCTTGTCGTCGAAGAGGAGCGTGGTGCTGGTGCGCTCGGCCATCTCGGCCAGCGCCAGGATGGTGTGGGCGCGGACGGCCAGGTCGATGCTTCCCACGGGCGTGCGGCCGGTGCGGATGCATTCGAAGAAATCCTTCTCGAGACGAGCGATGCTTCCCGGCGGCAGAGGACTTGCGAACTCCTCCGGCTCGATCTGCTCGGCGAAGGGGCGTTCGGGACGCAGCTCGGCGCGGTTCTGTCCCGTCGACAGATAGATGGTGGCCTGGCGGCCGCGGATCATCTCGGACAGCCCCTGCTCGTTGACGGTGGTCCCGGCGACGACGAACGTCAGGCCGCTCGGCATCTCGGCCAACAGGTGCGTGGTGTCGGTGATTTCGCGATCGGTGGAGACTTTCTTCGTGCCGGTGCAGGTGACACGGCGGGGGAATTCTGCGTTCCCCGTCGCCAGCAAGAGCGGCAAGAACGTGTGCGACAGCAGGTTGCCGAGAATCCCCGAGTTGTAGGCGTAGTACTTGTGCCAGCTGAAGTAGTGCTCGGGCTTGAACGGCATCTGCGGGACGCGCCCCAGCCAGCGCTTCCAGTCGAGGTTCTTCTCGCTGGCGTCGGGATCCACCGGGTACGTCCACTCGCTGTTCTTGGGGTGGTTGCGGCAGTACGAGCCCTGGGCCCACACCAGAGGACCGAGCTTGCCGGCTTTGATCCAGGCCGCCGCCTGGTGGTACTTCGGATCGGCGCAGTACTGCGATCCAACCTGAAACACCTTCTTGGTGCGCTTGACGGTGTCGTGCACACGAAAGCCCTCGTCGAGGTAGCGGGCCAGCGGCTTCTCGCCGTAAACGTGCTTGCCCGATTCCAGGGCGTCGATGGCCACGTCGGCGTGCCAGGTGTCGACGGTGGAGATGACCACGGCATCGATGTCCTTGCGATCCATGATGCGCCGGTGGTCGCGGACACCGTCCTTCTCGGCCAGGCCGATGTGCTTGCGTGCGTCGTCCAAGTGGCTCTGGTAGAGGTCGCAAGCAGCCGCCTGCACGATGTTGTTCTCGGAGGCGAACTTCTTCTGGCTGCGGACGTGGTTCATCCCCTGCTTGCCCGTGCCGATGTAGGCGACGTTGATCCGGTCATTGGCCCCGAGGACGCGGCCCGGGAAGAAGCCGGAAGCGACGGCGGTGGCGGCGGTGCTACGGATGAACGTGCGGCGGTTGGTCTTCATTGGGGACACCCTCTTCGTATATACAGGATAGATCTTCCAGAGCGCTGACTCGAACGGGGGATAAAATCGTTTTCCCGACCCTGCCATGCTGAACATCCTGGCCACCCGCGGCGCCGAAGTCCTGAGGGATATCGGCCCCGAACGCCTTCCCGAGCTGATCGCCGACCCGGCGGTGCACCTGTGGGTCGATCTGTCGGGGCCGATGGACGAGGTGGCAGCCCGGGTGATGCGGGACATGTTCCAGTTCCACCCGCTCACCATCGAGGACTGCTTCGAGCCGCGCGAGCAGCCGAAGATCGAGGAGTACGACCAGTATCTCTACATCGTGGCGCACGGGTTGACCGCGACCTCGACGGCCGAGGGGACGGAGACCATCGAGCTGGATATTTTTCTGGGCAAGCGATACCTGGTCACGCACCACGACCATGTTTCCCGGAGCGTGGCGGCCGTGACCGAACTGGTGCGCAAGTCGGGCGAGCTGCTTCGGCGTGGCCCGGCGACGTTGCTCCATGCGATCTTCGAGCGGCAGGCGGACGGCATCGAGCCGGTGCTGGAGGCGATCGAGGACCGTCTGGTCGTCGTCGAGGATCGGGTGGTGGTCAAGCCGCGCGAGGCCGACCTCATAGCGCTGCTGGCGCTGCGGCGGAACATCCTGCACCTGCGCCGCTGGATGACGAAGCAGCGCGAGGTGATGCTTCGCCTCGGCCGCGGCGAGTTCGATCTGGTGCAAGCGCACGACGCCCTGCTGTTCCGGGATGTGGGCGATCAGCTGGTGCGTTCCACCGATCTGCTCGAGAACTACCGCGAGCTCACCACCTCGGTGCAAGAAGCGTATCTGTCGATGGTGAACAACCGCCTCAACGAGGTGATGAAGTTCCTGACGGTGTTCACCTCGGTGATGATGCCAATGACGGTGATCACCGGCATCTACGGGATGAACTTCCAGTACATGCCCGAGCTGACGAAGCGCTGGGGTTATCCGATGGCACTGGGACTGATGGCGAGCATCGGCACGGGCATGCTCATCTTCTTCAAGAAGCGAGGCTGGATGGGCAAGGATCGAAATGCGCCGCCCGAGATCACGCCGCGGACGACGCGTGACACGATGGCGCACAAATCATGATCGAGGAGAAGGTTTACCGGCAGCTCGTCGACGCCGCGTTCGATACCATCGACGCCGCCTTCGAGAAGGTGGATCCCGATCTGGCCGAGTCGGTCGCGTCCCAGGGAACGCTGACCGTCATTTACCAGGGAAGGCTGCGGTTCATCATCACGCCGCAGCCGCCGGTGCGGCAGATCTGGGCGGCGTTCCGCGACCGCGCGTGGCACTTCGACCGCGACGCCAGCGGGCGCTGGATGGACGATCGCGGTCAGGGGATCGACCTTTTCCGCCTGGTCGAGCAGCTCACGCGCGACACCGTCGGCGTGACCATCACCATCTGAACTACAGGACGCGCATCGTCGGCGAGGCCCAGTTGGCCCGGGCCAGACGGTTGCGCAGCGGTCGGCCGAAGGCGGCAGCGGTGATCTCGAACTGGTCACCCGGTTCGGGGACGATGCCGTCCTGGCACGACAGAGTGCTGGTGCCGAAGAAGTGCAGGTGCACGTCCCCCGGGCGGCGGAAGATCGGGTACTTGAAGTGGTGGTGTTCAAGGCTGGCGAGATGGTGGCTCATGTTCGACTCGCCCGAGCTGAATGGCTTCTCCCAGATCACCTTGCCGTTGCGCAGGATACGCGAAATGCCACGCACGTCGGCGGGCAGCTCGCCCATCAACAGTTCGGGGCCGACGGAGCAGGCGCGCAGCTTGGAATGCGCCAGGTAGAGGTAGTTCTTCCGCTCCATGGCGTGATCGGTGAACTCGTTGCCCAGCGCGTACCCGAGGCGGCACGGGGCGCCGTCCTCGGCGATGACGTAGAGGCCGACCACCTCGGGCTCCTCGCCGCCGTCGAGCGCGAACTCGGGCAGCGGGATGGGTTGGCCCGAGGCGACCAGCGTCGAGCCGTTGCCCTTGAAGAACCACTCGGCCTGGACGCCGGGGCCGCCGCCCGCGGGCTTGCCGCCATCGACGCCCCACTTGAACATCTTCATCGAGTCCGACAGCTCGGCCTCGGGGCCGGCAATCTTGGCGTGCATCTTGTCGCGCGCCTCGGCGCTGCCGAGGTGGGTGAGACCGGTCCCCGTGATCCAGCACCGCGCCGGCAGCGGATGGTCGAGCGGGGCGAGCAGCCGCCCTTCGGCCTCGGCCCGATCCAGATCGACCACCTCGCGCGTGCGGCGGGCCCGCGCCAGCTCCTGCAGAGGCTTCAGGCTCTTCATCGCATCGAGAGCCAGGTCGTAGACGCTGTCCGCGTCCAGCCGGAGGGCCTGACCCTCGTCGACGGCAGCGACCCCGCGCCGGCCGTCGTTGGCGCGAAATTGAACCAGCCTCATGGACACCTCGCGATCGAGCGAATCCAGGCCTCGACGGCGTTGACGCCCGTCATGTCGACGATGCTGGTGGCGAGCTGGGGCATCCGGTTCTTGTCGGTGCGCCGCATGCGCAGCGACATCAGGGACTTCGCCGGATCGGCCGGCACCAGGCGCAGGGCTCCGGCCACCCCCAGGTCACCGCGCTCGGGTGCGGCGTTGCAGATGTTCATGTCCTTGAGCAGGGTGGCGAAGCGCAGATCCATGCTGGAGAAGGCGCCGTCGGGTCTGTGGCACATGGCGCAGTTCGCCTGCAGGTAAGCGCGCGCGCGATCGGTGGCGGTGCCCTCGGTCGACTGCGGACGTGGGAGTCCGGGCATCCGCCGCACGGGCGCATCGAAGAGGCCGATCGCCTCCCAGGTGTCGATCTGGTTGGCGCGGGTGCCCGACGGAAACATCCAGTCGCGGTTCAGTTGCTGGGTCGTGGGGCCGAGCGAGACGCCCGAAGCCTTGGTGTGGCACTCGAAGCAGTCGGCGCGGCTCGGGAAGTACCAGTTCTGCGTGCCCGCGCCCGCGCGCACCGGCTTGGTCACGCCGGCGAGCGCGTCCGGAAAGACCGTGGCCTCGGTCTGGGCGTCGTTCCACTCGTAGCTGTAGCCGACCCAGCGGTACTCGTCGGCGCGGACCAGCAGCCGTGTCTCGACGAAGCGCGTGCCCAGCTTGAAGCTCTTGACGAACACGGCGCCGATCGGGGCGTCGAAGTGGCCGTCGTCGGCGACGTGCAGCTTGGCGCTGTCGGGCAGGGCGACGTAGCGTTCCTTGTCGGCGCCGTCGGACCAGAGCGGGCTGGCGACGTCGTACGGGATCAACATCGGCCCCGGCTTCTTCGGATCGGCCCTGTCGAAACAGCCGGTGTCGCTCAGCTTGGCCGGCGGCTGGTCGGGGTTCGCGAACGGCTTGCAGGTCGGATTCGCCGGTCGCGTCGCGATCCCGGACGGTGGCCGGTCCGGACCGCGATCCGCGGGGGCCATGTCACGGGCGGCGTCTGCCACGGCGGAGCGATCGACGGCGGCGTCGACCCCCTGCGGAATCATGATCGGCGAAGCGTCGGGGGCAGCGTCGGGGCCAGCGGGGCCGATGACGGTTTTTCCGCCACCTCCACAGGAGGCCGTGAGCAGCGAAAAGAGGGCGATTCCGTGAAGCCGCAAGACGTGCCATGATACCAACCTTTCGCAGCTTTCCGAGAGAGGTGGCGCATGACGCGAGCGCGGGTAGTTCTCCTCGTAACGGTGGTGTTGTCGGTGGTGGCCATGGGCACGGCCCAGGCCCAGCTGACCGGTGACGCAAACATGAAGTTCAACCTGACGAACTTCATCCCCGCGGGCGTCCTGAACCAGCCAACGGACATCGCGTTCTTGCCTGATGGACGGGTGGTGATCACCCAGAAGGTCGGCAACATCGCCGTGCGCAGCGCCGCGGGGATGGTGAAGCCCGACGCCGGCCGCGCGCCCGGGACGGTCGACAGCAGCTCGGAGAAGGGCCTCCTGGGCGTGGTTCCTCACCCGATGTTCGCCCAGAACAAGACGCTCTTCTTCTACGTGTCGAACGGCCCGAACACCAACAGCAAGCACCGTGTCTTCAAGGCAACCATCGCCGACGACAACACGTTCACCTTCGACGCCACGCCGATCATCGACCAGGGGCTCGAGGGCCCGGCGAACCACGACGGGGGCACGCTGCAGATCTACGGCAACCAGTTGTTCGTGTCCGTGGGTGACACGGGCGCGAACTTCACGCCGCCCTACAACAAGTACGGCGCCTGTCTGAACAAGCCGAACGGGAAGATCCTGCGCGTCAACCTGGACGGCACCGTTCCGACGGACAACCCCTTGGTGGGGATGGCCCAGGTGACCGGTTGCACCTCACGGGGTGAGCGAACCGGAACGAGCCCGCCGGCCGATCCCCAGTCGGATTTCTCGATGATCGCGCCGGACACGCGCGTCTTCGTTTGGGGGTTTCGCAACCCATTCCGCTTCTGGATCGATCAGGGTACGGGGCGGCTGTGGATCGGCGACGTCGGCGAGGGCTCGCGCGAGGAGATATCCGTCAGCGATCCGGTGGCGATGGTGGCCTCTGCGAAGGGGCAACACTTCGGGTGGCCGTTCGCGGAGGGGACCCGGACGTATACCGGCTGGAACGGCTGGACCCCGCGCACCTGCGCGGACATGACGCCTTCCAAGTCGTGCACCGCCCCCGTGCATGACTACGCGCACGCAGGCGGCGACAATTGCGTGATCGGCGGTCTGATACCGGTCGCCGCGTGCGGCTGGCCGACGGAGTACCAGACCCGGTACTTCTACGGTGACCACGGCAGCGGCCGCCTGTACACGCTGGCGGTGAACGGCGATCGCTCGGGCGTGATGGCGGGTGGGCGCACCGACCTGGGCGTCGTGGGCGAACTGTCGTCGATGCGCATGGGCCACAACTCGGCGCTGTACTTCACCAACGAGAAGAACGGCGCGGTCCTGATGATGCAGCCGAAGAACCTTCCGGTGAACTGCCAGACCACGGGGAATCCGGACGGCGGCGCTTCGACCCCCGATGGCAGCGCGGACTCGCGTGGCGCCGACGGACGGTCGGATGGCAGCGGTACCGGGGGCGCCGGCGGCGCGGGCGGTGGGGCTGGCGGTGGCGCCGGGGGCTCGGGAACGGGCGGCCGCGCTGGCAGCGGTGGCAGCGGCTCCAACCCGGACGGCAACACCGCCAACAACGACGGCGGCTCGACCACGAAGAGCGGCGGCGGTTGCAGTTGCCGCCTGGGTGGGCAAGCGCCTCCGGCGGCGTCGGTCCTCCTGGGCCTGCTGGCGCTGCTGTTTGCGCGCCGTCGCCGTCGCTAATGCGGCGGTAACTTCCCCCAGTCGACGAACAGCTTGCGCGCGGCCGGCTGACAGGTCGGACAGAAGCAGGCGTCACCGCCGCCGACGCGCACCTCGCGGATGGTGGTGCCGCAGCGGGAACAGGGCTTGCCCGCGCGGCCGCGCACCTGCAGGAAGTCCCGCACCTTTGTCTCGATAGGCGGGTCGCGCCGGGCGATCTCGTCGATGGCCGCGCGGAGCACCTGGCCAATGGCAGCGTGGAGGCGATCCACCTCGGCGGGAGTCAACCTGGGGCAGAAGGTCTTGGGGTGGATGCCGGCGGCGAACAGGATCTCGTCGGCGTAGGCGTTGCCGATGGAGGCCAGCGCTTCCTTGTCCATGAGGAACTGGCGGACCTGATCGCGCCGCTTCTTGACCAGGTTGCGGAACGGATCCAGCCCGATCGCCAGGGCGTCCGCGCCTAGCGTCCCCAGTTGCGGGATCTCGTCCAGCCTGGCCGCGGGTGCGACGTACACCTTGCCCATCCGCCTGTCGTCGACGTAGCGCAATTCGGTCCCGCCCTCGACCTCCAGCGCCAGTCCCAGCGCCTTCGGCACCTTGTCGTTGCTGGCGGGCACCAGGAAGTACCGGCCTGCCAGCATGGCATTGACGGCGATGGTGAGGTCACCGTCGAGCGCGAAGATCATGAAGTGGCCGCGGCGCTCGATGCTCCGGATCGACTTGCCGACCAGCACCTCGGGGAACGGCTCGCGCACCATCACCCGCAGCACCAGCGGATCGCCTGTGCGTGCACGGAGGATGGTCCGGCCTACCAGCGCGGGTCGGAGCTTGGACTCGACGTGGACGAGGTCAGGCAGCTCGGGCAATCAAGGCACTCGTTTCCAGCCGGCGCGAAAACGCGTGGCTTTCAGCGCTGGCTCCTCGATGGCCAGGATGTAGTCGACCCGTCGGTTGCGCGCCTCGTCGGTCTCGTCGGGGGTGGCCACGAGCGGCGCGTGCTCACCGAAACCTTCGAAGGCGATCGGCAGGCGCAGCCCGTGCTTGCGGAACCAGGTGGCGATCGCCTGCGCGCGCCGCTGCGACAGCTTCAGGTTGTAGTCCGCGTTCCCCACGGTGTCGGTATGGCCAGCAACGAACAGCTTGATCGGCCCGAGCGCGCGGTGCTTGGCCAGGGCGTCCGCCACGAGGCGCAGGCTCGCCTGCAGCTTGGGCGCCTCCGCGGGGGCGATGGCCGCCGAATCGGTGGCGAATCCCACCTCCTCGTGCGGGATGCGCACCGCCCAGGGCAGCAGCGACACGCCGGTGTAAAAGCCATCCTTGTCGAACACCTTGATGTCGATGCGGGCCACCTCCCCCGCTGTCGTGGTCTTGGGCCAGCTGATCGACACCTCGGTCCGCCCGCCCAGATCCTGCGTCACGTCCGCGGTCCCACCTGCGTCGTCGAGGACCTTCATCTCCACCTTGGCCAGCGGCCGCGAGGCAGACATCTCGAGCCGACGCGCGGCGAGGTCCACCTTGGCGCGGTCGACTGTCACTTTGAGGGGGCTGATGACGATGGCCTCGAAGTCCAGCGCGTCCTCGCGGGTCTCGCCGTTCTGGGTGATGGCCATCGTGCCGGTGTACCGGTGGCGGCCGGGGTCACCCGGCAGCAGCACCTCGTGCGCGCTGCCGGGCCTCAGGCGCTGGAAGGACGCCTGCACCTTCTCGGCGTCGTCGCGCACCAGCTCGACGGCGATGCGTTCGACGGGCTCGCCGATCAGCATGCGGATGCGCGGCCGCTGCCCTTCCGGCACGCGTGTCTGCATCTGCAGCTTCAGGGCCTCGGCGTGGGCCGAGGAGGCGGTCACGAAAAGCGACACGAAGGCGATTCGCACCGCGCGCATGTCACCATGCTAGCGTGATTCCCATGTTGTTGCGGCTGCGCGTCTCGTCCGGGGCGCTCGTCCTCGCAGTGGCCGCATGGTCGGCCGGTTGCGCCTCGCAGCGCCCGCTGATCGATCCCCACTTTGCCGCGCGCCAGTACACGCCGGCCCGGATCGCGCTGATGCCCCCGGACATCTTCATGGTCTACGATCAGATGGGCGACAACGACCCGAGGAAGTCGGCGGCGCTCGGCGTCCAGGTGACCGAGCAGTCGGTGCAGATGATAAGCCAGGCCCTGCGCAACCGCGGCTACGACGTCGATCTGTCGGCGGCGCGCGATGGCGTCCACGGGCCCGACGGGGCCATCATTTTGGGCGGCGAGGAACTGGGCTGGATGGCGAACTCGATCCTCCGCTTCACCAACAGCAGGGAAGGGGGCGGGCAGGGCACGCTGACCGCGCCCATTTACCTGGCGCCCGAGGTCGCCGCGCGCGTCGGCTGGGCCACCCGTTCGGACGCGATCCTGTACGTGAACATCAAGGGCGTGGCGCAGTCGTCGGGCAAGCGGACGGCGCAAGTGATGCTGTTCGCGGTGATCGTCGTCGTGGTCTTGCTGATCATCCTCGCCGAGACGAGCAGCGGATCGGGGCAGGGCCGAAGCACCTCGACGGGCAACTCGCCGCGGACCGTCCGCGCCGCGCCGGCGACCTCCGCCACTGCCTCGCCGTCGGTCGGCCAGCCGACGACCGGAGGCTTCGCCGCGCCGGTGGGCCACGGCCGCGTGCCGCCCTCGGGCGGGGGCCGCACGTACGGAGGCAGCAACGTGTCGGTCGGGGTGGGCGTCGTAGTTCCGTTGAGTAGCCCCACCTACACACACGAGGGCGGTGTCATCGAAGAAGACGAGCCGTTGGGGGGCGACGAGGTGTATGCCTCGATGACATTGGTGTCAGCAAAAGACGGCCGCCTGCTCTGGCACCTTCGTGACAACTTCGACGTCGAGCCGGATAACCCGCGTGATATCCAGCGCTTCGTCGATAGAATCGTGTCGACCTTGCCCCCGTCCCTGGCCCTTCCCGCCCCGGCGAAATGACGCGACACATCCTGTAAGCGAATAATTTACATGTATGTTACTTCCAGACGGTCCCCGGTGCTGTTATATAGCGCTCGGGAAAGGAAGGCACATGAAGACCGGTAGCGGAACGAACATTGGAATGGTTGGGTTGGGCCTCGTACTTAGCTTGACGCTCGCGGCGTGTGGGACGGTCGGGGGGCATCACATGAAGAAGCCGGAGATGGACCACGGGTCGCTCCTGGTGAAGGCGCCGTCGACGAAGGCGCTCACTGTCGGACCGGCCACGCTTCACGCGTACACCAGCGTGAAGGGCGGGTCGATCTACCTCGCCCCGGCCGTGACCGGCGGCGATGGTGACTGCGCGACGGCTGCCGCGGATGCGCGCCCCTTGATCGCTGACCGCAGCGCCATCTTCGTGGTGGGTGCGGGCCAGGTGGCTTGCCTGTCGACCACGAAGCGCGCCTTCGACCTCGACTGGCGCACGCAGCGGCCGAATACGAACATCGATCCCGTCGCGCTCCAGTAGGAGTAATCTCTGGCGTCGTGAGCGACGCCCCGAAGACGGAGAAGCAGCCCCCGGGGTTGTATCTCCTCTTCGGCGTGGAGATGTGGGAGCGCTTCTCGTACTACGGGATGCGCGCGATCCTGATCCTCTTCCTGGTCGACAGCACCATGGGTGGCTGGGGCCTGTCGAAGGAGGACGCGTCGAACATCTACAAGTGGTACACGTCCCTCGTCTACCTGACGCCGGTCATCGGCGGCTACCTGGCGGACCGCTGGATAGGCACGCACCGCTCTCTGGTCGCGGGGGCGATCATCATCTCGCTGGGGCACTTCTGCCTGGCGTTGCCCGGCCGGTCGACGTTTTTCCTGGGCCTGGCCCTGGTGATCGTCGGGACTGGCTTCTTCAAGTCGAACGTCTCGACGATGGTGGGGCAGCTGTACCAGCCTGGCGATGCCCGGCGTGACGCCGGGTTCACCATCTTCTACATAGGCATCAATCTGGGCGCGACGCTGGGCCAGTTCATCTGCGGCCTGGGCGAGAAGCCGCAGTTCGGCTGGCACTTCGGCTTCGGCGCGGCCGGTGTGGGGATGGCGCTGGGCCTGATCATGTACCTGGCGCTCAAGAAGAGATACCTCGGCGACCTCGGCGAGGTGCCGCTGGCGAAGCAAGTGGCGGCCGCCAACAAGTCGGGCTTGCCCAGCAAGCTCACGCGGCAGGAGAGGGACCGGATCATCGCCATCTTCTTGATGGTGACTTTCGACATCGCCTTCTGGCTGGCGTTCGAGCAGGCGGGGTCATCGATGAACCTGTTCGCCTTCGAGCGCACCGATCGCCACGTGTTCGGCTTCGAGATACCGGCGTCGTGGCTGCAGTCGATCAACCCGATCTGCATCCTGATCTTCGGCGGCCTGTTCGCCCGGATGTGGGTGGGGCTGGCCCGACGGGGCCGCGAGCCGTCGACCCCGGTGAAGTTCGCGCTGGGATTGTTCCTGCTGGGCGCGGGCTTCGTCGTCCTGGTGATCGGCGCGCGCATCGCGGATTCGGGCGTGAAGGCCGGGATGTTCTGGCTCATGGCGGCCTACGTGCTCCACACCTGGGGCGAACTCGCCATCTCGCCCGTGGGCCTCTCGATGGTGACCAAGCTGGCGCCGCTGCAGTTCGCCTCGCTGCTGATGGGTGCCTACTTCTGCGGGCACTTCATCTCGCACCAGATCGCGGGCGCGCTGGCTGCGGCGGTCGAGCGCATCGAAAAAGGGTCGCTCTTTCACCTGCTGGGTGGTCAGGCCGACTTCTTCCTGATCTTCGTCGTCACCTCGTGGGTCGCAGGGATCCTTCTTCTGGCGGTGGCAAAGCGGATCAGCAAGCTGATGCACGGCCGCGGCTGATGCTGGCTTTCTCCCCCTTCCTTGGTGCCCTGCTGATGACCGCTCCCGTACCGACCCGCACCGAAACGGTGGTGGACACCCTGCACGGCGTGGCGGTGCGCGATCCCTATCGCTGGCTGGAGAGTGCCGAGACGCCCGAGGTGAAGGCCTGGACCGAGGCGCAGAACGCGTTCATGCGCAAGACGCTGGACGCAGTGCCGGCGCGGGCGGGGATCTCCGAACGCCTCTGGAAGCTGCATGAGATCGGCTCGCTGGGCGTGCCGGTGATGAGGAAGAGGCGTCTTTTCTACACGCGACGTGACGGCAAGCAGAACCAGCCGGTGCTGTACGTGCGCTCGGGCCTCGACGGTAAGGATGCGGCGCTCGTGGATCTGAATGCTCTGCGCGCCGACGGCACTCTGGCGCTGGACTGGTGGGCGCCGTCCGACGATGGGGCGCTGGTGGCCTATGGCACCAGCGAGGGCGGGTCCGAGGAGTCGACGCTGAGGGTGCGCGACGTGGCGACCGGGAAGGATCTGCCCGACGTCATCACCCGCACGCGGGCGGCCTCGCTGGCCTGGCGCCCCGATGGCCGTGGCTTCTACTACACGCGCTACCCGGCCAAGGGCGCGGTGCCGCCCGGCGAGGAGACGTACCACCGTCACGTCTTCTTCCACGCGATCGGCGGCGATCCCGACAAGGACCCGGAGATATTCGGCAGCGGCCGCGATCTCAAGGACTGGCCGAGCGTGTCGCTGTCGCCCGACGGCCGCTGGCTCGGCGTCGAGGTGTCCCAGGGGTGGGCCAAAAGCGAGCTCTATCTCGTCGACACCAGGACCCGTGAGACGGTGACGATGGTGGCGGGGCGGGAGGCGCTCTACAGCCTGGCGGAGGTGCTGAACGACCGGATCCTCGTGGTCAGCAACGAAGCTGCGCCACGCTACCGCGTCTTCCAGGTCGACCCCAGGAAGCCAGCGCGGCAGGCCTGGCGCGAGCTGATCCCGGAGCAAGCGGACACGCTCGACGGGGCGACCGTGGTGGGCGGCAAGATCGCGGCGCTGTATCTGAAGGACGCCTCGTCGCGGGTGCGGATCTTCTCGGGCGCGGGCAAGTCCGAGCGCGAGATCGCGCTGCCGGGTCTGGGTACCGTGACCGGGCTGTCGGGCCGGCACGATCAGCGGAGGCTGTTCTTCGCATTCACCTCGTTCGTGACGCCGACGGCGGTGTACCACCAGGACGTGGGCAAGGGGGACACGGCGGTCTGGCAGAAGCTGGCGTCGCCTGTCGACCCGGCGGCGTTCGAGGTCGAGCAGGTGCGCTACCCGTCGAAGGACGGCACCCCCATCCCGATGTTCCTGGTGCGAAAGAAGGGCATCGCTCGGGACGGGACGAACCCTGCGCTGCTGTACGGCTACGGCGGTTTCAACATCAGCATCACGCCGGCGTTCGCGGCTTCGGTCGCTCCCTTCATCGAGGCGGGCGGTGTCTATGCCGTCGCCAATCTGCGCGGCGGAGCAGAGTACGGCGAGAGCTGGCACCAGGCCGGCATGCTGGGGAAAAAGCAGAACGTCTTCGACGACTTCATCGGGGCGGCCGAGTATCTGATTCGCGAGAAGGTCACCTCGCCCGAGCGCCTGGCGATCTCGGGGCGGTCGAATGGTGGCCTGCTGGTGGCGGCCGCCATCACCCAGCGGCCTGACCTGTTCCGGGCCGCCGTCTGCGGTGTGCCGCTGACCGACATGATCCGCTACCACCGCTTTCGCATCGCCAAGCTCTGGATCCCGGAGTACGGCTCGTCCGAGGACGCCAAGCAGTTCGAGTGGCTGCACGCCTACTCGCCGTACCACCGGGTCAAGGACGCGGTGGACTATCCGGCGACGCTGATCTTCACCGCGGAATCGGACACCCGGGTGGATCCGATGCACGCACGCAAGATGGCGGCGCGGCTGCAGGCGGCCGCCACCGGAAAGAAGGGACCGATCCTTTTGCGCCTCGAGAGTCAGGCGGGCCACGGGGCCGGCAAGCCGCTGGGCAAGCTCGTCGCCCAGCACACCGACGAGCTGGCTTTCTTGTTCGCGCAACTGGCAATGAAAGCACCATGAAAAAAACCAGAGTGATCGTGCTCTTCGGCGGGCGCTCGGCCGAGCACGAGGTGTCGCTGCTGTCGGCGCGCAATGTGTTCATGGCGCTGGACCGCGAGAAGTTCGATCCGGTGCTGGTCGGCATCGACAAGCAGGGGCGCTGGCGGCTGGCGTCCGAGCAGACCCTGCTGTCGGCCACCGGCGATCCACGCAAGCTGGGGATGACCGGGCTCGGCGACGAGCTCACTGTTCCGGTGCGCCCTGCCTCCACGGAGCTGTTCAACGCCGCCGACGTCGTCTTCCCGGTGCTGCACGGCACGTACGGCGAGGACGGGACGGTGCAAGGCCTGCTGGAACTGGCCGACGTGGCCTACGTGGGAGCGGGACCCCTCGGATCGGCGATCGGGATGGACAAGGAGGTGGCCAAGCGGCTGCTTGCGGGGGCGGGGTTGCCCGTCGTGCCCTGGCGGACCATCGGCGCCGCCGAGTTCGCGCGCGATCCGACGGCGGCCGAGGCGCGTGCCTCCGAGCTCGGCTTTCCCTGTTTCGTGAAGCCGGCAAACGCCGGATCGTCGGTCGGCGTCACGAAGGTCAAGGTGCCGGGCGAGCTATCGTCGGCGCTGCGGAACGCCCTGCTGTACGACCGCAAGGTGCTGGTCGAGGCCGCCGTCGACGCCCGGGAGATCGAGTGCGCCGTTCTGGGCAACGACGACCCGAAGGCTTCGGTGCCGGGGGAGATCGTCGTCACGCACAAGGACGGCTTCTATTCCTACGACGCCAAGTACGTCGATCCCGACGGCGCGGCCTGGAAAATTCCCGCCGAGATCGCTCCGGAGACCGCCCAGCGGGTCCAGACGCTGAGCGTCGCCACCTTCCGCGCCCTGGAACTGGCCGGGATGGCGCGCGTGGACTTCTTCCTCGACCGCAAGACCGCGGCTCTTTACATCAACGAGGTGAACACCATCCCGGGGTTCACGGCGATCTCCATGTATCCCAAGATGTGGGAGGCTTCCGGACTTCCAGCCCGGGAACTGGTGTCGCGCCTCGTCGAACTGGCGGTCGAACGCAGGCGCGAAAGACGGGCGTTGAAGACACAGCTCTGACGCGACTTGCATGATAAAATGAGACGTTTTGCGCGTCGTTTCCGCGGGTGTGCTGGTTGTCCTGGGAGTGGGCTGCGAGCCGGGCCAGGGGCCCGAGTCGCTCTTCACCAGACAGCAGGCCGCGATCACCCAGATCTTGGTCGCCAAGGGCTCCACCTGGCGCTACAAGGACGACGGCTCCAACCAGGGCGTGGCCTGGCGTGCGCAGGCGTTCGATGATCGCAGCTGGAAGTCGGGCAGGGCGGAGCTGGGTTACGGCGACAGGGACGAGGCGACGGTCGTCAGCTATGGCGCCGATCCGAAGAACAAGTACGTCACCACCTACTTCCGCCAGACGTTCACCGTCACCGATCCGACGCGGTACCGGAACCTGATCCTGCGCTTGCTCGCGGACGACGCGGGGGCGGTCTACCTGAACGGCAACGAGGTGTACCGCGAGAACCTGCCCGGCGGGGCGCTGGGCTATCTCACCTACGCGGTGACGACGGGCATCGAGGGGCTGTTCGTCCAGCGCAACATCAGCCCCAGCATGCTGGTGCCAGGCATGAACGTCCTCGCCATAGAGGTCCACCAGGCGACGCAGGACAGCAGCGACCTCAGTTTCGACCTCGAGCTGCGCGGGACCGACGGGTTGGTGCTGACACGCGGGCCGTATCTGCAGTCGGGTGCTCCGCGACGGGTGGTGGTCCGCTGGCGGACCGACGTCCCCTCGGACAGCCGGGTGAGGTACGGCACCTCCGCCGCCAATCTGTTTAACACCCTGGACGACCCCAAGGTCACGACCGAGCACGAGCTGGTGGTGACCCGCAACCTCATCCCGAACACGAAGTACTACTACTCGGTCGGGTCGACCAGGGACGTGCTGGCCGGCGGCGACACCGAGCACTTCTTCGTGACGCCGCCCATCTCCGGGCCGTCGAAGCCGACGCGCATCTGGGTGCTGGGCGATGCCGGCCTGGCGAACACCAATGTGATGGCGGTTCGCGACGCCTATGCCACCCACGCGGACAGCCGTCAGACGGATCTGTGGTTGATGCTGGGGGACAACGCCTACGACAGCGGCACCGACGACCAGTTCCAGAAGGCGGTCTTCGAGATGTACCCGACGCTGCTGCGCCAGACCTTCGTCTGGCCGACGATCGGCAACCACGAGACGTATCATTCCGCGACGGGCGAGGCCGAGACCCACCTGGAGGTCTTCACGCTGCCGGCGCGCGGTGAATCGGGCGGGGTGCCGTCAGGGACCGAGAAGTACTACTCGTTCGACTTCGGCAACATCCACTTCGTCTGTCTCGACTCGATGTCATCCAACCGCCAGGTGGGCGGCGCGATGCTGACCTGGCTGGCGAGCGATCTGGCGGCCAACACCCGCACCTGGCTGATCGCTTTCTGGCACCATCCTCCGTACAGCAAGGGCAACCACGACTCGGACTTCGAGCAGGAACACATCGACATGCGCGAGAACGCGCTGCCGATCCTGGAACGCCACGGCGTGGACCTCGTGCTGGGCGGCCACAGCCACGTGTACGAGCGCTCCTATCTCATCGATGGTCACTACGGGAGCTCGGACACCCTGACGGCGTCGATGGTCAAGCAGGCAGGCAGCGGCCGGCCGAACGAGGAGGGGGGCCCGTACGCCAAGAGCTCGACGGGGCCCGGGCCGAACGAGGGGGCGGTCTACCTGGTGACCGGCAGCGGGGCGTACACGGCGCCCGGTTCGGCGCTGAACCACCCGGCGATGTACGTCGGCATCAACGAGCTCGGCTCGGTGATGCTGGACGTCGACGGGCTGCAACTGGACGGCACCTTCCTGCGCGAGACCGGCGCCGTCGAAGATCGGTTCCGGATCAAGAAGGGATCGGCGACGGCGGTGACCAGCCGTCCGGGCGCGCCCACCGAGATGACGGGCGCCAGTCTGACTCCGGGGACGGCGCGGCTGAGCTGGAAGGACAACAGCACCAACGAGGTCTCGTTCAAGCTCGAGCGGTCGGTTGCCGGCAGTGACTTCGAAGAGCTGGCCACGCTCGGGGTGAACGCCACCGCGCACGTGGACCGGAGGCTGTGGCCGCGGGTGACCTACTGGTACCGCGTCAAGGCCGTGAACGCCGCCGGCGACTCCGAGTACTCGAACATCGTCACCGTGCGCATCCGCGAATGCGACATGGACGCCAGCTGCCCCGACGTCCCGCGCGACGCCGGCGCCGACGGCGACACCGAGGCGACGGACGGCGCGGTGGTGATCATGAAGCCGCAGGGTACCGGCACCTCTGGCTGTGCGGTCGGCGGAACCGGGGCGGCGCCGGTCTGGTGCCTGCTGCTGCTGGCGCTGGCGCTTCGCCGCCGACGCTAGCCCGGGACACCGAGCCCCCACGCCCGCGCTGGGTGCCTGCGTCTCTCCGCTCTCGGGGTCTGAAAAAACGTGGAGAGTGAGGGAGCGGAGGCCACGCCGCATGCCATTCCTCACCGACCGACGCGGAACCCGGATCAAGGGATCCCAGACCTTTGAGAAAGCGCCCCGATCGTTCGGCCCGACGAACGGATAGGGCCGATCGCCGCCGACGCTACGGCGCAGGGCAACATCTGCCTTCCTACCAAGATCGCGGAGTCATGCAGGAGTGCCCATGGTTCGGCCCAGGGTATGGGGCTTGCACTTGGTCCCACGGCAGGCGTCAAGAGGCGCTGACCCCTCTCTCCCCGACAAGGAGGACCAGATGACCGCGGGACGTTGCGCCGCTTCTTCGCTTCTGCTTGCGCTCTCTCTGTGCGGCGCTGCCTGTACAGGAGTCATCGGCGACGGGCCCGAGGGGAGTGACGACCCCGAGGGGGACACGACGGGCAACCCTGGCTCGACGACCCCGGGAACACCCGGCGGCATGCTCCCGGTCCCCGCTAGCTGCACGCTCACCCCGCGGCGGATGGTGAAGCTGACGCCGGCGCAGATCACCGCTTCGATGGAGGCGCTGATCCCGGGCGCGAAGGACGACGTCGGTGGCCTGCAGAGCACGATCGCGAACAGCCTGGACGGGTACAGCAACAGTGGCCGCCGCCTGGAGCTGCCGGAGTCACACGTCGAGTCGCTGATGGCCGCGGCCGAGAAGGTGGCCGCCCGGGCGATGCTGAAGATGTCGGGGCTGGCGTCCTGCCTGCCCGCGGGCATCGACGACGACGCATGCATCAAGACGTTCATCGACGAATTCGGCGCTCGCGCCTTCCGCCGCCCGCTGGACAAGACCGAGACCGACGTTTACTGGGGGTACTTCGGCCAGCAATCCAAGACCGGTCGGTCGAAGGGGGTCAGACTGGTCTTGCAGGCGATCTTGCTCAGCCCCCACGCCCTGTTCCGCAGCGAGCTGGGCGGCGGCCAGGCGGCGACTGCCTCGGTGGCCCTGACGCCGCACGAGCGGGCCTCCGCGCTGTCCTACTTTCTGACCGACGGTCCGCCCGACGGCACGCTGATGCTGGCGGCCAACCGCGGCGAGCTCTCCACGAAAGCCCAGGTCGAGGCTCAGGCGCGGCGCCTGCTTTCCACCAAGAGCGCGGGCTTGCTGCAGTTCTTCGAGGAGACCCTGCGGACCGAGGCCGTTCTCGGCGTGTCCAAGGACCCCAAGACATTCCCGATTTTCACCCCCAGCCTGCGTTCGGACATGGCGCGGGAGCCGATGGCCTTCATCGAGCAGGTCCTGTGGAAGGAGGGCGCCAACTTCAGCAAGTTGTACACGGCGGACTGGTCGATGGTGAACTCGACGCTGGCCAAGGTGTACCGGGTCACCACCCCGTCCAATTC
>JANPFD010000069.1:0-6592 GCA_031423255.1 Myxococcales bacterium
GATTTCGGATTCGGTCGGAAGGGTCGCAGCGCCGCCGCCGGACTCCAGCAGCACCACAGCAGCAAGCGGAGCCGGATCCGGCGTCCCGAACGTGAGCAGATCGATCTCCTTGCGGAGGTAGTCTGGCTCCAGGTGGCAGTACGTAGCAGACGTTATCCGCGGGTCGCTGTGCCTCAGGATGCGCTGGACAGACTGGACGTTCGCGCCGGCCATCGTGAGCAGGCTGCCGGTCGTGTGCCGCAGATCGTGGAACCGGATCGGGCGCACCAGGGACGTCACCCACATCTTCCGGTTGTCCTTCGGGCAGCGGCGGATCGCATCGTCGGTTGACGCCTCGATGTAGCCGCAGGACGGCGTCCGGCACTTGTGCCGGTAGCCGAGCACGATGCCAGCTGCCCGCAGGGCTCGCCGAAGGACCGCTTCGAGCTGCGTCGTCTGCGGGTACATCGAGCCGTCGGCCTTCGGAAAGACCAGCTCCGACGGCGAGCGGCTCACCGCCTCGCGGAGGTACGGCACGAGCTCGGCAGCCATCGGGATGCCTTCCTCGTGGTCGCCCTTCGGCACAGTCCTACCGTACGACCGGCGGACGAAGATCAGCCGCAGATCGAAATCGACGTCGATCTTGCGAAGGCCGAGGAGTTCGCCCTTTCGCATGCCGGAGTAGATGGCAGTCGCGAACAGCGGCTTCCAGTGAGGGAGCAGCGCCTGGAGCACGAGAGGCACCTCGTGCAGGCGCAGGAAGTCCGGCTTGCGCTTCGGCACCCGCAAGATCTTCACCTCGTCGATCGGGTTGGGGGCCGCCATGAAATTTTCCTTGATGGCGGCGGCGAAAGCACGCCGAAGGAAGCCGCGCAGGTGGTTCACCGCTTGCGGCCCGAGCGCCTTGCCTTTCTTGCCGGGGATCCTGGTCTTCTCGCCGAGAAATCGTTCGATCTGACCGGAGGTCACCTCTGCCGGTCGCGCGCTGGCGATGGGGGTCTCGAGAAGGTGGCACCCGATCGCGCTCTTGGCCTTGTAGTAGGAAGGCTTCCCCCGCCAGACATCATCGAGCCACCACTGCAGGATCTGTCCGATGGTCCGCCCGCCACCGGCGAGGGCCGGCTTCTCGACGCCCAACCGCACCCGCTCACCCTGGCGTTCCAGATCGTCCGCGAGCCGGCGCGCCTCAGTCTTCGTCCGGGCGGCGCACTTCTTGTCGCGCCACCTACCCCGCTCGTCCTTGATGCGGAAGTACCAGTGCCCGTTCTTCTCGTAGACCGATGCCATGTCAGTTCTCCTGGCTGAGGATAGCGTTTCCTTCCGACGGTTGACTACGGCGAAGGCGTCACGGCTTGCGCGCGTAAGCCCGAACGGCATCGGCATCGAAGCGCAGGAGACCACCGACGCGGAGATGAGGCAGCAGGCCCGCCTCGGCCCGGTGGTACACCCACGACCGGCTGACCTTCAGGTAGCGGGCAACGTCGTTCGCGTCCCACAAGGTTCCAGCGTCGGAACCGGCCAGCACCGGGGCGGGCCTGGGGCGGGTCGTCGTGCCGGCTACGGGCTGCAGGCCCGGGACCGTCCGAACGAATGGCGTAGTGTCGTCGTCGTCGCTGAAACGATGCGGCTGATTCATGTGCGCGTTCTCCATTTCCAGTTTCCAATCCAGATCTGCCGAAAGGCTCCGGCCGTTCCACAGCTCGTCGGCGTCCCCGCGGTCGTCGAGGATCCCCTCCCGCTAGTGCCTTCTCCCTCCGGCTATCGACCCTCGGCGGTCAAAGTTGTTGCGCGCCGCGAGGGCGGCGAGCGCGGAGCCGGCCGATCAGCGCACCCCCAAGGTGCGCAGGCCGGCGGAGCCCTGCTTCAAGAGCCAACGCCACATCGCCGCCCGTCGTGTCGACGTCGGAGCCGCTTCACCGCCCGAAGTCCGGTCCGCCACGGCCGCGAGGCATGTCGAGCGACAGCTCCGGGTCGGATCGTCCACCCTCGAGGCCACGTAGATCGGCGATGCGTCCTGCCATTCTGCTGACGTCTCGCTTTCCCGAGACCCCGAACGCGTGGCCGGCCGCGCGCCTGGCGTACTCGTCCCAGTTGCGGCGCTCGTGCGGGCGCTGCTTCGGCGCCCCCTCTCGGATCGCCCGCTCGACCTCCGATGGCGAGTGGTCCGTCAAGCGAAGCCGGACGGCGACCAGGGCGTCAACCCGCGAGACGTCGTCGCGGGGGTGCTGCCGGCGCACCTCCTCGAAGTGCCGTCCGTAGGCCTCGGTGACGCCGCGGACTGGCGCGAGTTCCTTGGGCCGGTGCTGCCGGGCCAGGTTGGCGCGGTTGCGTAGGTTCAGATCGGGCGCCCGTCGGCGATCACGTTCGGCGGCGATCACGGACTGGAGCTCGGGGTTCGTGATCTTGAAACCGTGTTGGGCCGCGAGCTTCGCGCACCGGCGTTTGTAGTCGTCGGAGCCGAACACCGCGATGGTTCCCCACTTCTGCGCCGAGAGCTGCAGCGCGGCCAACACGCTGTCCTCCTTCATGTCGTAGATCAGAATCTTCCGACCTCGGTCGGCGAAGCAGGTGTCCTTGGCGGGCCCGCCAGCCCGCCGGTACAGGACCTCCCAGCCTCGGGCCTCGCCAGCGAACGCGCGGATGTCGCGCGGCCGGGCCGGATCGTCTCGATCGCCGACGATGCCGGCCGGCGTTCTGTCGCGGAAGCGCCACTGGTCGGCGAGCTCGGGGCTCCCGCGCTCACGGAGCCAGTCCTCGAACCTGGGCCAGGGCCGAAGGCGCTCGCGACCAGCGGCACGTTCGAGCTGGTGGCGTTCCTTGAGCGCGGCCTTCTCCTGGGCTTGCCTTGCTGCCAGAGTGCTTCTGAGCGCGTTGAGTAGATCCCCCTTGCTACGCCAGTTGCCCCCGAGGATTTGCCCACGTTCCTGGCGTTGCCGTTCGACCATGCGTCCCCACTCGTCCCGGTGGCGCGTCCCGAGTTGCTCACGGTCTTGCTTCTTCGATTCGTAGTGGGCTTGCCTTGCGGCGATGTACTCGCCCCAACCCTGCGCGCCTGGCGCGACCGGCTCGGGCGACCGAGGTCGCAGCATGGGCACGTCGAGCTTCGCCGGGAAGTCACCGAGGCGTTTCTGCAACGCAGACATGCTGCAATCGCGGCCAGCCACCGATGCCTTCACGGCGTCCCTACCCACCCAGAGGATCGCCCCGCCACCCTTCTTCTCGAAGCGCATGCCTCGCTCGGCGAGCAGCTCGTGCAGCTCCCGCCAGCTCCGCGCCCGACGCATGAGGTCTGCGCCCTCCTCGATGGCGATGCGCTGGGCCGACTTCTGGCCGGTCAGGTTCTCGAAGTCCCGGGCCTGCGTGGAGGGTTCCCGCTCCACGGCCGGCGCCTTTTCCATGCGCTGCACGACTCCGTCCTCCATCACCTTGTAGCGGCCGTGCCCCTCGCGCTGCCAGCCCTGCTCGTGCTCGATGCGCGCGATGGCCCGGTGAGCCACCTCGAGATCGAAGCCGTTGTTCACGGTGATCACCTTCTCGGTCTCGGGATGGACCCGGTTGACGGCGACGTGCAGGTGGCAGTTGTCCGTGTTCCGGTGGAGGGCATAGATGGCCTGGTGCTCGGCAAGGCCCACCTCGTTGAGGAAGATGCGGACGGCGTGGTCGGCCTGCGCCGGTGTCGGCTGCTCCCCCTGGCGCCAGCTCATGATCCAGTGCTGCACCGGCTGCGGTGACCGCGTGGCCACGTCCGCGAGGTCGGCCATCTCGGCAACCTGGGCGGCGTGGTCGATGTTGAGCAGGTTGATCCCGGCCCGGTGCTCGACCTTCTCGCCCTTGTCCCGGTCGCCCGCATCGGGCCCCGCGATGTAGTCGCACAGGTCGCGTACGTGCAGCGCCTTGGCCTTGGTCGCGGCGCTCTTGTTCAGGGGAACCTTCTTGATGATCACGTGCGTCCCCCTACCGCCCGGCCGCCAGGACCCTGATGGCATCGGCAAGTGCGGTCAGCGCGTCGGCGGTGGCCGCGCTGTAGGCGCCACGGCTGTCGACGTGCACCTTCTTGAGCAGGCCGCCGAGCCGGCGCAGCTCGCGGATGGTCGTGGCGTCTGTGCGGGGCACGACTGGCTTTCCCAGCGACCGCAGCCGAACCAGCTCGGCGACCGTCAGGCCGGCGGCAGCGGCGAAGGTACGCAGTTGCGCCTTCTCGCCGGGGGCGGCGCGGATGTCCAGGCGCTCGGTGAGCCCCGCGGCGCCTTTCCTACGGAACGGCATCGGCGCGCCCCCTGTCCGTGCTGCGAGAAGCGATAGCGCCGAGTGGCCTCCGATCCGGTGGAGCCCCGCCTGCGAGAAGCGAAGCGCCGAGCGGGCTGGGCGGCTCGGCCCTTGGGAGGACACGTGCGGCGCCAGCCGCATGTGTCCGGACAAGGGCCCATCCTGTTATCCGCATCCGACGTCCGGGGATGGCACCGCTGGACGCAGGGATCCACGGGCGCCTCCGTCCGCTGGAGGCACCGGCGCGGACAGGCCCGAACGCTAGCGGCTGCGGACGAGTCGGAACGACTCGGCCGGGGCCGTGTGCACACCTCGAACGCCCGACGAGGATGGCGACGAAGGTCGACGGCAGTGGCGATGAAAGCAGCGACTTCATGCCGTCCTTGTCGATCAGGGACCGCAGGAAGTTGCCTGGCGGTTCGGCGAGACAGCCGCGCAACCTTTTGTGGCGACCTCCGACACCTCAAGCGTCAGGCCCACGAACAACAGGAGCACAGACGGGCCCAGACGCTCCCGGAGGCACCATGGAGAAATACAGCAAGGCGTTCTCGAGGGCTCTCGCCGAAAGAATGCGCGCGACGCCTTCCCCCGACCCAGCGACGGTGGATCTGACAAAGCAGGGATTGGTCGCTGATGTCCTGCCCGCGATTCAGGAGATGCAGGATCGGGGATTCACGATCGAGCAGGTGGCGGAGATCATGCGCGAAGGGGCCTTCGCCATCACGACTCCGACGCTCAAGAGCTACCTGCAGCGGATCAGGGGCAAGAAGCCGAAGAAGCCACGCGCGCCGATGAAACCCGCGCCGGTGCCGGCGACACCGCCAACCGTCACGCGTAAGCAGGCCCCTGCCCCCGCGAGCCGCGCGCCGGAGGTCAGCGCGGTGACACGCAACACGAGCGCCCAGGACGACAAGGCGGAACCGAAGAGCACCAGCACTGACTTCCTGAACACGGACCGAAAAAAACTCTGATGAAACTGGAGGGATGACGATGAGCGAAGCGATCTTTCTGATTGGCGGAGGCAAAGGCGGCGTCGGCAAAAGCATGATGTCGATGGCACTTCTCGACTACCTCAGGGACACCGGGGAAGACGTCTTCCTGGTCGAGACCGACACGTCGGCGCCGGACGTCTGGAAGGCATACCGGGGCGAGATGGAAAGCCAGTGCGTGGACCTCGAACAGAAGGACGGTTGGCTAGAACTGCTGGATCTCATCGGGCGCAACGCCGACACGCGGATGGTGATCAACTCGAAAGCCGCGAACCAGGCAGGCCTGCGACGCTTCGGGGGCATGCTGATAGAGGCACTCAAGGAGCAGGACCGGAAGCTGGTCGTGCTGTGGGTGATCGATCGCAAGCGCGACGGCCTGGAACTTCTGGCGAGCTTCGTCGAGACGCTCGGGCAGGACCCGCGCGTGCAGGTCCACGTCGTCCGAAACCTCTACTGGGGCGAGGAGGGGAAGTTCGACATGTACAACGGCTCGGACCTCCGCAAGGGGATCGAACAGCGCGGCGGCAGGACGCTGAACTTCCCTGACGTCGCCGACCGGGTCGCGGAAGCGATCAACAGGGACCGGATGCCCATCCACAAGGCAGTCACGGAGCTGTCCTTCGGATCTCGGATCGAACTCCTGCGGTGGCAGGGCGAGTACAAGTTGATGCTGGCCGAGGTGATCCGGTGAGCGCCATCGAGGAGTCATTCGCGCTGCTCTTGGAGCGGCAGCCGACCGACAAAGAGAAGCACGATCTCTACCGGGTCAGCGACGCGCTGAAACTCAAGAACAACGATGCCGTGTGGCTTCTCCTGATGGTGCTGGGGCACTACGAGACGCTGTACGGGAAGTTCCCGGAGCTGATCCGGAAGTCAGCCTCAGACACGCTCGAGACGGCAAGAGCAGCCGCGGACGCGGAGCTCAGGGCGGCGGCTGCTCGCGCCGAAGCAAGCCTGGCGCAAACGGTAGCGCAGAGCGCCCTCGACATCGCCGGCCGTGCCGCGAGCACGAACCGGTTGCAGTGGATCTTCTGGTCCGTGGCAGCGTCGGCGGTGATGTTTCTGCTGATCGCCGCGTGGAGCTACCGGGGCGGTTGGGCAAGCGGCGAAGCCGCAGGGCTCACTCAGGCGTACGAAACCGTTCGTCACAAGGAAGCAGCCGCGGCATGGGCGAACACGCCCGAAGGGCAAGTCGCCTATGGCCTCGCGAAGGCAGGGGACATTCGCGCGCTCGCGACCTGTTCCGCACGCAGCTGGGTGCGGAAGGGAAACGTCTGCTACCCGAGGGCCGAGAAGGGTTCCACCGGCTGGAGGCTTGCCGAGGAGGCAAGCCCTGGACGGTAGCGCGGTGTTCGACC
>JANPFD010000070.1:0-50607 GCA_031423255.1 Myxococcales bacterium
AACGGTCCTTCACGCCGCAAGGGCAAGGAGGACGCCACCGGCAACTGACCACAACCAGCGTCGCTTCGCTCCGTTCACGATGCTCCGATCGGAGCGTTCACGATGAAGCGATCGGGGCGTTCACGATGGCCGGAATGCGCAGTGGAGTCGGCTACCACATCAATCGACAGTTTCAGACGTGGGTCAATTATGCTTTTCTGTCGCCCGTACATTGGGGATTTGGTATTCCCGTGGTGATGTTTTTCAACCCGTTGATTTTCTATTGGCACCACCGCCTGCTCCATACCCGGGTGTTGTGGCAGTTTCACGAAATCCCCCACTCGGCAGAGCGCTTGAATTTGATTACGAACTTCCGTAACCACCCGATGGATGTGTCGGTTCGAACTGTGCTCTACAACCAGCCCATGGCTGTATTCGGCGTGAATCCGATGGTCATCATGGGGTACTCCGCAATGGCCGGCGCGATCAACTGCATGCAACATTCGGAGTCTCACGTGGCGTCCGGCATGGGTAGAGCGGTTCTTCGTCATCGGATCGAGCGGCCACCGGGTGCATCACGGCAAGGTGCAGCGCTTCGCGAACAAGAATTTCGGAATTCTGGTGTTCTGGGATTGGCTATTTGGGACCCTCGAGCGGCCGCCACCCGAGCTTGTCGAAATCGGCACGGACGACCCCCATCGGCTACACAACTCTGGAAGTGCCGCGCGCGATCTGCTGAGGGTGACCGGGTTCGGCTATCGGAGACTGGGGCGCGAGTTGGGGAACTCGGCAAGGCGCCTGCTCGGGTAGCGACCCAAGCTGGCCGCCAGGGCAAGCAAAGCCAGCGCCGAAACGAACGCACCGACCCACAGTGAGAGAGGGCGAAACTCCAGCCACACCAGGTGATCTCCCGCCGGAACCGGAACCGCCTTGAACGCCAGGTTTGCCCTCTCGACCGGCGCAGGCTCCCCGTCGACCCGAGCCCGCCAGGCGGGGTGATGGTAATCCGTGACCCCGAGCCATGACCCCCCTGCTCCAGCGTGGGTTCGGGCGATGGCCCAGTTGCCCTTCACCTCGAGAATCTCGACCCGCGACTCTCCTCCCCCCACAACCTGGTTCGTCAGCGGCCGCATCGGCCCCGCGACGAACAACCTGTCGCGAAAATTTTCGGCGTTCAGTCCGTCGTATCGGTGACCGCTCGGCGCGACCTGCACCTGGGCCGCAGTGTACATGCGCATGAAGGGAAGGGCTCCCGGATTGTGAAGGACGACGACTTCCCTCTCCCCTTCGGTCAAGGTGTGACGCACGCGGTACTTCGAGAACGGCTGGACACCAGCGAGCCTGCGATGATCGTCGGCTTTCATCAAGAGCGTCTCGATGCCAAGAAAATCGACGATCCAGGGGCTCTCGACGATGCTCGTCGACGTCATGAACCATGACTCGTTCTCGTTTTGTGCCGAAAAAAATGCATCGAACCTGGGGAGCCACCTCCAGGTCGCTGGACGGGCTTCGTTGCCGGTAGCGTTGAAGAGCAGGCCCGCAAGCGGCGAAAAGGTGTTCAATCTAAGGCCATTGCTGGCGGCATCCACATGCACGTAACGACTGAACGGCGTTTCGGGAAGCAGCCAAACCCACGGCTCAGTCGCCGGGGCGTCGTCGGGCGAGGCGCGATCCTCCGCCAAGGCCCTAGTGATCTGCCGATCGTGAGGGTCTCGCGTCATGTAGGCTGCAACGGCTCGGTCGAACCGAATAGGAGGCACGTCCCGACGCAGCCCCGTCCAGAAGGGCAGGTGGACCTTGAATAGGGATTGCGCCTCGGTGAGGCGCAGCCTCGGCTCCATGTAGTGGATGAGAGGAATCGCAGTCAGGAAAAAAAAACTTGCGAGGGTCACGTATCGCCAGCGAGTGGAAACGGATGCCGGCAGCAAGAGCAACGTCGCTCCCGCGGCCACCGCGAGCCAGAGGTAGGGCACAAAAAAGGTGAGCTCTCGATCCCCTCCGTCATACCCCCCGATCACCAAACGGTGCTCGTGCACGCGCCAGGTTTCCAAGCCCGGAAGGGCCATAAGTCCCAAAACGAAGGTCACGCAGGTGAGTAACAACGCAATCAGGCCGACCAACCGGTAGCGATTTCGCTGCGGCCCCTGAAGTCCACCAAGCAGGGAATGAAGGCCGATCGCCGCCAGCACGTAATGGCAGAAGTAGAGGCCATGGCCAAAGCGGAACCAGTATCGCGTGAACGGAAAGCGGCCTGTGCGCGTCTTCAAGAGATCAGGCAGGGGCGTCTTGTCACCCAGGGTGCATATGACCATGAAAACCAAGACGATCACGACAAAGCGGACCATGCGCACCTGTGGTTCTCTCGGCTCAAAATGACCTCTCGTCAACAACGCCGTGATGCACAGGAACGCAACCGCAGGACCGACGAAGTAGGGATAAAAGAACGGCGCGAAAGCACCGTAACCCTGCGTGAGAGAAATCTCTCTGAAGCTGGAGGAATTCAGCGACTCGGGGAAGTGCAACGCGAAATCAAACATCTGGAAATAGAAGAACGCCAGAAGCAAGTGACTTCCCATGAACACGACGCCAGCGACGAGTGGGAAGAAATCCCAGCGGGCGCTCTCCCTACCGGCCCGGATCGGAAACACGCAGCAGTAGAGGAAAAAGAGAGCAAGGAGGTAATAGTAGACGAGCATGTTCTCGGGGTACGCATGGAAGAAAGCCAGGGGCGCCTGATACAGCGCCCCTGCGGCGGCAGCCAACGCCAGCCTCCCACTGCGCAGGCACCTTTCGGCCAGAAGAAATACCCAGGGAAAAATCAGATACGGGAAGAAATGAAACACCTCGCTTCCGGTTATCGCCTGCATGTAATAGTTCAAGGTATAAAGAGTTGCCGCCGTAAATGCGGGAAAGCGTCCCAATTGAAATGAGATCCGCAGCATCCAATACAATCCGACCGGTCCGATGACCACGAACAGGTAGTCCGCCAGCCAGAGCGACCAGTAGTACGTCCCCTGAAGATCGGCAGAAAAGGCGCCCAGTCCCATGAATCCGAGGATCCATGGCCAAAGGAACCCCTGGTCGACGGGGGTATAGATGTAAGGAACGGATCCGCAGTACAGAAGAGGATTCCAGGCGGGATACTGGAACTGGTTAGCGAGTTGTAGAATGTCCCTCACATAGTAGCCGGCCGCGCGGACCATGCTGACTCTGGCGAACGGATTCTGCCAGAGAAGCACCTGGCAAACGGCAAGGAGCGCAGAGTCGCGGAATCCCTCGCTGCGCAACCACCCGACGAGAGGGACGCGCCGCCAGCCAGCGGCGAGAAAAGCAAACGCCAGAAGAAGGAAAGCGACGCCGACGGCCGCCTGAAACAGCGCCGGCGCAGGACTATCCGCACTGACCCACGGCAGGAAGAAGAACGGCAAGAAGGGCGCGGCCGTAGCAACCTTCGCCGGAATTGCAGGTGTGTTCGTGAGGTGGTTCAGAAAGCGAAAGCCAAATACCCAGACGGATACGAACAACAGAGGCCAAAGGAACAGATAAGGGGCGAGGTCGGACAACGGATACAGGGGCCAAACACCCGGATGTACGATCAGGATCTGATTGCGCTTGTATGCCCACGCCGCCGAAACGCCCGCCCCGATTACCGTCGCCAGAGGCGCCGCTGCAACAACCCTCGCGCCAAACATCAGTCGAGGATTCTGACGACCGTGTCGGCGACGTTCTCGGCGATCAGTCGATTTCCCTTCCGGGTGGCGTGCCCGAAGGCGCCAGCGAAGTTGTCGGTGAACAGTTCGGCGAAAGATTCCCGGGCCAGCGCCTCCTGGAAGTTCTTCACGTTGCTGACGAAGTCGACTCCCTTCCGGGGCGCAAGGAGATGCACGAGGCTGCCCACGTCCCAAAGCGGGTATTGCATGGCGACGAGCTTGATGTTTCTGGCCTGAAGGATTTCGGCGATCTTTCCGTAGTTGTGTCGCGTGGCTGGACTGTAGTGAGCGGACCTATACTGTTCGGCCTTCTTGAAAAACTTTTCTGCGTCGTCCCGCATGCCCCGTTCTCGATAGGCCATGGCGATGAAATCAAGGAAGCGGTCGTTCTCCATTCCGGATTTCAAGAGGCGCTGGCTCAACTCGAAAACCTTGTCCAAATCGCCTCGCTCTCGATACGACATCCCCAGACCTTCGAAGGCGCCGTAATTCTTCGGGGCGACTTGCAGAGCTTCTTCGAACAGAGCTTCAGCCCTCGAATAGTCGCGCCGGTCGCGGTAAATCTGGCCGAGCTCGACATAAGCCGCTGCTTCCCCAGGCAACAGCTTGGTTGCCTCTTCGAAGATGACGACCGCATCATCGAGGCGGCCCTCCGAGACGACCTTTCTTCCGTCTGAGAGCATTTGGTAGTATCTGGCCTTCGGGTCGATTTCCCCCGCGGCGGCCGGTTTCACGAACCCGGCGACGAAGTACTTGAGTAACTTGTAGAGTCTGATTTCATGCATGAACAGGGTGATGTCGGATCGGAGGCTCCGATCGTACTTGAGCGTCTGTGGTCCGTCATTCACACCCATCATCGCGACGACGATCTCCGGTTGGTACTTGTCGAGGTTCGAGTCGAGCTGGGCCAGCAGGCCATCGGTGCGCACGCCCTCGATCGCCTTGTTGACCACGTTGAAACGAAGGCCGAGCTTCCTTGCGTTCAGGATCTCGTCGAGCTGAGCCGGCCAGGAATCTGCGCCACCCCGTGCGGTCGTGGATTCGCCCAGACACAGGATGGTGACGACGCCCTTCTCCCGCACGGCGACCTTGTTCCTGCGGTTCTGTAGCGTCAGCAGCGTCCAGCCGATGGTCCTCATCGACAGCTCCGCAAAGAGCAAAGTCACGAAAAGCCCGAGCGCCACCAGGGCCGCCTTCTGGAACCGAGTGGCTGTCCGCGACGACGTCATCTCAGTATTGCCGGAAATAACGCTCCAGCGGGGGCGGCGGTGGTCGATGGCTCCAGTAACTCCCGATCGCGGGGTCGAAGCGGCGGTTCATCGTGTCCCGCCCGAGCAGGCGCATGACGAGGGCCATCGGCGTGATCAGGCCATAGTACAGCACAGCCATGATGGCATGCGAGATCGTCCATCCGATCGGGAACACGGCATGCATCCAGGCGACGTAGAGTGGCCGCCGCAGCGGCGGCACCAGCGCATAGAGAAGCGTTACCACCGCGCCCACCCACCAGAGCGCGTGGTGCCACGCGCTGCCGAGGATGGCGAAGATCACCGGCAACGTCAGGCCGAAGACCAGCAGGTCCTTGCGGCCGGGGCTCCTCTTGATGTCCTCGAGTTGCATCAGTCGAGAGTGAACTGGGCCAGGTAAGCGTCGCGGGCGGGCGTGCCTGCGGGTTGCCGTTCCTTGAGCATGACGAAGTCCTCGATCACCAGAGCGTCGATGTCGGTGGCCATGAAGCAGCGGTAGGCGTCCTGGGGCGTGTTGACGATCGGCTCGCCGCGCACGTTGAACGAGGTGTTGATCAGCATCGGGCAACCGGTGCGCTGCTGGAACGCCCGCAGCAGGTTGTAGTAGCGGCCGTGGCGAACGGCGTCGACGGTCTGGATGCGCGCCGAGTAGTCGACGTGGGTGATGGCCGGAACGTTCGAGCGCTGCACCTTCAGCTTCGCGATCCCCGCGGCGCCCTGTTCGTCGACGGCGATGCGGTGGGCCTGCTGCACGGGCGCCACCAGCAGCATGTAGGGGCTTTCCTCGGCGGGGCGGGTGACGAAGTACTCGTGCACCGATTCGCGCAGGATCGACGGCGCGAACGGGCGGAACGATTCGCGGAACTTGATCTTGAGGTTCATCACCGACTGCATCTCGGTGCTGCGCGGATCGCCGAGGATGCTGCGGCAGCCGAGCGCGCGCGGCCCGAACTCGGCACGCCCCTGGAACCAGCCGACCACCTTGCCGGACGCGATCAGTTCCGCCACCAGCGTGCAAAGCGCGTCCTGGTCGGTGTGGTGGTCGTACACCGCACCCGCGCCGTCGAGAGCCGCTCGCACCTCGCTCGACGAGAAACGCGGCCCGAGCAGCGACCCTTCCTGGCTGTCGAGTTGCTCGACCGTACGCGGCTTGCCCAGCAACTGGTGCCAGATGAAGAGCCCGGCGCCCAGCGCACCACCCGCGTCGCCGGCCGCCGGCTGGATCCACAGGTTCTCGAACGGGCCCTCGCGCAGGATGCGTCCGTTGCCCACGCAGTTGAGCGCCACGCCACCGGCCAGGCACAGGTCCTTCATCCCCGTCACACGATGTACGTGGCGCGCCATGCGCAGCATGATCTCCTCGGTGACCGCCTGGATCGAGGCCGCGATGTCCATCTCGCGCTGGGTGAGCGGAGCCTCCGGCTTGCGCGGCGGGCCCCCGAAGAGCGCGTCGAACTGCGGCGAGGTCATCGTCAGGCCCTGGCAGTAGCGGAAGTACCGCATGTCCATCCTGAACGAGCCGTCGTCCTTGAGGTCCAGCAGGTGCTTGCGGATGAGGTCCGCGTAGACCGGCTCGCCGTAGGGCGCCAGGCCCATCAGCTTGTATTCGCCCGAGTTCACCTTGAAGCCGGTGAAGGTGGTGAACGCCGAGTAGAGCAGGCCCAGCGAGTGCGGAAAGCGCATCTCGGCCTGCAAGCGGATCCGGTTGCCTTCACCCACGCCGAAGCTGGCGGTCGCCCACTCCCCCACCCCGTCCAGCGTCAGGATCGCAGCCCGCTCGAACGGTGACGGGAAGAACGCGCTGGCCGCGTGCGATTCGTGGTGCTCGGGGAAGATGAAACCCTTGCGGTACTGTCCCCCGAGCGCGCGCGACATCAGGCGCGGCAGGTGCAACTTGGTGCGCAGCCACAGCGGCATCGCCCGCGCGAAAGAACGGAATCCCGCCGGCGCATAGGCGAGGTACGTCTCCAGCAGGCGGTCGAACTTCAAGAGTGGCTTGTCGTAGAAGGCCACGTAGTCGATCTGGTCGACGCCGATTCCCGCCTCGCGCAGGCAATAGGCGAGCGCGTGCTCGGGAAATCGGTGGTCGTGCTTCTTGCGCGAAAAGCGCTCCTCCTGAGCTGCGGCCACGACCTTGCCGTCGACGATCAGCGCCGCCGCAGAGTCGTGGTAGTAGGCGGACAGCCCGAGGATCGCCGTCATAGCCTCCTCGCGATGAGGCTGAGCCGACGCCGGTAGCGCTCGGCTACTGCCCGGTGGGAGTAGTCCGCGCGGATCGTGCTCCGCGCCGCGCCTTCCAGCGTCCGCCGCCACCCCTCGTCCTCGACGCAGCGTCGCATGTACCACGCCGCCTGATCGAGGTCGGGATCGGCCCACAACTGGCCGGCGCGGTAGGGGCCGTGGGCCTCGGTCAGAGGCACCAAGCGGTAGTTCACGGGGCAGGAGTTGTTCGCGTCCATGAAGTCAACGTTGCCCGACCAGTTGGTGCCGATCACCACCTTGCCGAGATACATCGACTCGATCAAGTTGAAGCCCCACCCCTCGGCGCGGTGAAGCGAGACGTAGGCGTCGCACAGTGCCTCGAGCGCGTGAGTCTCATCGGGCGTGAGCGTTCGATCGATGAGGATCGCGCCCGGCACGTCGGCAAGCTGCTGCTGGAGACAGGCCAGGGCGGCCGGATCGTCACGGCCGTGGTTTACCTTGATCACCAGGCGGGCACGGCCCGGGACGGGGAACGCCCGGCGGAACGCGTCGATGGCGCCCTCGGGATTCTTGCGCACCTGGAGCGAGCGCATGTCGTACATCACCAGGAACAGGAACTCCCCCTCGGGCAGGCCCAGATCTGGTCGGCGCAGATCCGCGCGGAGGTCGAATCCGACTGCGGGTGGCATGTGGACGACCGGGAGCGGCGACTTGTCGGCGAGGGCATCCCGGATGAACCGGCTGGAGGCCCAGATCTCGTCCAGAAAATCGAAGCTGGAGAGCCATTCTTCCGGAAACTCCGCCAGCTCCCACATCCACACGCCTACGTTGTAGCGGTCACGGAGAACGTCGGGAAGGAAGCGACACACGCTCGGGATCTGATCGGCGTTGACGTGAATCAGGTTCACCGGATGCAGCGAGGGCCTTGGTTGTCGGCTGTCCCTGACGTCCACCGCGACGAACGGCACCCCTCCCTCGTGACACGCGGCGACGCACTGCCGCGCCAGCTGGCCTAGGCCCGTCGGCTCGCGAAGGAATCCCACGACGTTGATACCGACCGGATCCTCCGGTCCGGCAGCGTACGGCCGACCCGCCCGCGCGAAGTCCAGCACGGCTCGGCCGCCAAGCTCGATCCGGGCGATCTGGAGCGACAGCTCCCGGATGTCGTCGCCGCCACCGAGGTCGACCACCGGAACGAAGGCGTGTGCCGTGCGCAGCGTGAGCACCGCGCCCGCGCGGGGCAGACGGGCAACCAACTCGAACGCGCCCCCTTTTGACAGGATCAGCTCCTGAAAAGGATGGCCGTCGAGTTCGAGCCAGAGCGGGTTGTCGTTGGTACGAAACGCTCGTGCGTAGGGTCCGGGATCGTAGTGTCCGACGACGCGCACCTCGTCTCCCGGCCTGGCGCCCACGAGTCGCACCGACGCCTCCCGGGCCATCCAGGCCACGCCCATCGCCTGCTCGGCGGGGCCCATGGCGTAAAAGCCGCTGTACTCGGCCACGCTTCGCCACAGCGGCCGGTCGCCGGCGACCAGCGCCCTCAGCCGTTCCGGAAGGAGCCTCTGGCCCACCTTGCCGGCACGCAGCACCAGCGTCCGAGCCCGCGCAAGGAGACCTGTGCGATGATCGATGTTCCAAGTCTACCAGCCTGGACGCGATCCAATGAAACGCGCGCTCATCACCGGGATCACAGGGCAGGACGGCTCATGGCTGGCGGAACTCCTCCTTGCCAAGGGTTACGAGGTCCACGGTCTGGTGCGGCGCGTGGCCATCGAGGATCCGGCGGTGCGTCTGTGGCGTCTCCGTCACATCCTGGACAAGGTCCAGCTGCACTCCGCGTCCATCTTCCAGGTCGTCGAACGAGTACGCCCCGACGAGTGCTACCACCTCGCGGGGCAGAGCTTCGTCAGCTACTCATTCGACGACGCGCCCTCCACGATGAGCAGCACCTTCGACGGGACGCACGACGTGATCTCCGCCGTCATGGGACTTGCCCCCAGGTGTCGTTTTTATCATGCGGGCTCGAGCGAGATGTTCGGCAATGCCCGATCGTCCCCTCAGGACGAGACGACGCCGTTCCATCCCCGATCACCCTACGGCATCGCGAAGCTCGCCGGCTACCACCTGGTGCGCAACTACCGTGAGGCCCACGGCCTCCACGCGTGCAACGGACTGCTCTTCAACCACGAGTCGGAGAGACGAGGGCTCGAGTTCGTCACCCGCAAGATCTCCAACGACGTGGCTCGCATCAAACTGGGGATGGCCGAGTAGCTCACGCTCGGAAACCTCGACGCCCGGCGCGACTGGGGCTACGCCCCTGAGTACGTTCACGCCATGTGGCTGATGCTCCAGCGCGACGAGCCCGACGATTACGTCGTCGCGACCGGCGATACCCATTCGGTCAGGGAACTGGTGGCGATGGCCTTCGATGTCGTCGGGCTGGACTGGCGGCAGCACGTCGTGGTGGACCCAGCGCTGCACCGGCCGGCCGAGTTCCACGAGCTGCGTGGCGATGCGAAGCGAGCGCAAGACAAGCTCGGCTGGGCGCCGAAGGTGAGGCTGAACGAGATCATCCGGACCATGGTCGAGGCGGACCTGCGCCGCCTGGCGCCGAAGTGAAGTGAAGTGACAGAGTGATGCGCGGGGTTCCACTGGGGCAATTCCTCCGGACCGCGGCGAAGAAGGCGATCCTGGCGCTGCGCGAGCGGCGGCTCCCCGCCTCACCGACGCTCTGGCTACGCGATCTCCGCCTGCACTACGATGAGCTACGCGGCGAGGACATCCCCGCGGGGACCGGCGTGATCATCCCCTCGCCGTTCGCGCGCAACTTGCTCGAGGCCAAGAAGGCGCTCGGTCGTGTGGCCGTCGACGAGCTCGACGCCTTCCTGAAGTCAGGCGGGAGGCTGGATCTCGCGCCGCGCGGTACGCCGCAGGTGTCGGTCGTGCTCGTGCTCCACAACCGCGCGGAACTCACGCTCCGCTGCCTGCGCTCGCTCGCGGCCGTCGACCGTGAGGTGCTGATCGTCGACAACGCCTCCACCGACCGAACGCCGGCGCTGCTCGAGCGGATCGACGGAGCTCGCGTCGTGAAAAACCCGGTCAACCAGGGCTTCCTCCTGGCGGTGAACATGGCCGCGCGCGTGGCCCAGGGCCAGTTCCTGCTCCTCCTCAACAACGACGCCGAGGTCATGCCCGGCAGCCTGGACGCGGCGGTAACGGTCCTGCACGACATGCCCGACGTCGGGGTCGTGGGCGGCAAGCTGGTCCTGCCGGACGGCCACCTCCAGGAGGCGGGGAGCATCGTCTGGCGGGACGGCGCAGGCCGGGGGTACGCCCGCGGGGAGTCGCCGCTCGCGCCCGAAACGATGTTCCGCCGCGACGTCGATTACTGCTCGGGAGCGTTCCTGCTCACGCGACGCGAGCTATTCGCGTCGCTGGGCGGTTTCGACGAGGCGTTCCAGCCGGCCTACTACGAGGAACCTGACTATTGCATCCGGGTGTGGCAGGCCGGCCACCGCGTGGTCTACGAGCCCCGTGCCGTCGCACTCCACATGGAATTCGCGAGCACGAAGAACGCGTCGCGGGCGCTGGACCTGCAAAAGGATCATCGCCTCACCTTCAGGCGCAAGCACGCCGCCTGGCTCGATCGCGAGCATCTACCGCGCGCGGCGGGCATGCTCAGGGCGCGCGCCCGACCCCCGAGGCGCCGGCGCGTGCTGATCATCGACGATCGCCCTCCACATCCCGTACTTGGCGCCGGCTTTCCGCGAGCCCAGGCGATCGTGCGCGCGCTGCACGCGGGTGGCGACGCAGTCACCCTCTATCCGACCTGCGCGACCAAGGATGACTGGGGCACGGTCTACCAGGACCTTCCTGCCGAGGTGGAGGTCATGCTCGGCCTCGGACGCGAGCGGCTCGGCCCGTTCCTGGCGGAACGCACTGGTCACTACCACCATGTGATCGTCAGCCGCCCCGACAACATGCGCCTCCTGACCTCGTCGATCACCGACGGCACCTGCGCAGGCGCGCCGCTCGTGTACGACGCCGAGGCGCTGTTTGCGCACCGCAACGCCGACACCCGCCGCATTTCCGGACAGCGCGATGATGGCCGACGACTACGCCGCGCTCATCCGACGGCTCGGCCTCGGCCCGGTGCGGGTGGTGGGGATCTCCATGGGCGGGGCGATTGCCCAGGAGCTGGCGTTCCGGCATCCGGCGCTGGTGCGCAGCCTGGTGCTGGCCTGCACATGGGCGCGCTGCGACGAGTACACGAAGCGGGTGTTCCAGCATTTCGCCCGTGTCCGGGCCGCGGCGCCAGCGATCGATTTCGTCCAGCTGCTGCAGCTCTGGATCTGGAGCCCGGCCTATACCAACGCCCACGCGGGCGATGTCCGGAGGGCGCAGGAAGAGGCGCTGACCAAGGTGGCGATGCCGCAGGCGGCGTTCGAGGCGCAGTGCCAGGCCTGCATCGGCCACGACACCAGCGCCGCCCTTTTCCGCATCGAGGTGCCGGTGCTGCTCACCGCCGGCGACCGGGACATCTTCACGCCGCTGGCCTTCAGTGAAGAGCTGCACCGCGGCCTTCCGCGTGCGGAGCTGAAGGTGTTCCCGGGGACCGGGCACGTGCATCACTGGGAGGCGCTCGAGGAGTGGAACGCGTGCACCACGGAATGGTTGCAGAGGAGCTGACGTCATGAGCATTCGATTCGGGTTCCAGACGTACACCTCATTCGCGTCGGGCACACACGGGCTCCGCCCGGGTGTGCCCATCGCGGGAGGTCCGGAACCCTCCCAGGGTTCTGGGCAACTACGACGTCAGCTTGCGTCTGGAAGCGACCCACGCGCGGTGTCGCGTGCGGCGTTCCTTGGCGAGGCGCATTTTCTTCCCCGCCATCGCCAGGTCGTGGGTGATGGTCGCCTCGGGGGGAATGACCACCGCGGCCAGCGCGCTCGTCGGATCGAGAAGTTCGCCCTGGCGGTCGATCTCGAAGTGGAGGTGGCTGCCACTCACCTTCACGCCCGTCCGGCCGACGGTCCCGATCACCTTGCCGGTGCGCACGGGCTGCCCGGCCACGACGCTGAATGACGTCAGGTGGAAGTAGCCGGTGCGGAGACCGTCGGCGTGCACGACGCGGACGAAGAGTCCGCCCGGGCCGTAGCTGCGCCGGGTGGCGCGACGCGACTGCTTGGGGGAGAGCCAGCGCGCGGGCTGGCGGCCAGGGCAGTCCATGCCGGCGAACTGCACGACGCCGTCGGCGACGGCGCGTACCGGCTCGCCAACGGTGGCGTCGATGTCCAGGCCCCGGTGGGTGCGCGCGCCACCCGCGCGATCGGCGCCGGGGCCGCTGGTGCCCAGCCGGGGCACACCGTCGAGCGGTGACACCAGATCCAAACCGACGCGGGAGGCCCGTGGCGCGGGCGCGGCCGCGGCGTAGGCCTCGATCAGGCGGCGGCGAGCGGTGAGCACCCGGTCCTCTCCGCTCGCGCCCCACACTCGATCGCCCCAGAAGAAGTGTGCGAGTCCGGTGCGGTGCGGAGTGCCGCCGAACGCGTGGTCCAGCGCCGGATGCTGCGCCTGCCACATCTGCAAGAGCGCGATCCCAGCAGCGAGACTGCGCATCGGATCGGCCAGGCGCTCGGCGCTCAAGTGGGCACGCGGGAACGGCAGCTCGGCGCCCGGCTGGAACATCGCCGGCTGGATCCCGAGGAGCCCGACGCCCGCGCTTCCTTGCTGCTCGGGCCGGCAACGGCTCTCGCGGTAGGCGACGGCGGCGACCAGGAATGGATCGGCGCCTGCGCTCAGCGACGCGTGCCGGATCATCTGGGCCACCACCGGCAGATCGACCCGACCGGCGACCGGGCGACAGAGCGCGACGACGGCAGCGTCGAAGCGCGCAGGATCCACGAGACCGGCGGGCGAGGCCGGTTCGGCGGGCCACTGGCCGGGGTCCTTCAGTTCGTGCACGCCGCGCCGGAGTCCACCGGGGACCTGGCGGTGCCGGAGGGAGGGCGCGGGTTTGACCGGGGCGCCGTCCGTCGCCGACGGGTCGTCAGCGATGGCCAGCGTGAGGACAGGGACGAGCATCGCCCACACCCAGTGGACATCGGACGTCCCCCGCGGGACCTGTAGCTACCGCCGGCGACGACGCCTGAGCAGGAGCAGCGCGGCGAAGGCGATCGCGCCCAGGCCGCTTGGGCCAGGGCTCGTGTCCGCCTGTCCGGGCACGGCGCAGGCGCAGCCGCCGCCACCGAGGAAGCCCTTTTGCACCGTGCCTGCGTCGTTCGGCCTGCCGCCGTCCGCGTCGGGACGGCTGCCGCCGTCACCGGTCGGGATCACCGCGTCGCTGGGGCGGTCGACGCCCGCATCGGGAGGCGCGACGCCCCCGTCGCCCGGCATGCACCGGCCGATGGACATGTCCCGCGAACTGCAGATCAGGCCCGCCGGGCAAGTGTTCCCGCCGAAGCCGCGGCAACCGATGGTGCACTTGCTGACGAGGGTGTCGCACACGCGGCCCGAGTTGACCGCGCCACAGTCGCGGTCGGATGCGCAGCCGCAGGTGTTGTTGGTCAGGCAGATGGCGCCGCTGAGGGTCGGCTGGCAGTTCTTGAGCTTGGCGGACGTGCACTCGACGCACTTCTTCGAGCGACCGTCGTCGCAGACCTGGGGTGCGCCGCACTGGACATCGGACAGACACTGCACGCAAGCCGGCGGGCGGACGGTGGTGTCGCAGATCGGCTGGGGCGACGGGCAGCCGACCGCTCCGCCGCATCCGGGCGGCGGCACGACGCAGGTGCCGATGCCACCGACCGGGTTCGAGCAGACCTGGCCCACGGGGCAGGTGTTGCGGCCGATGGCGGCGACACAGCCGGGGATGCACTGACCGACGGCGCCGTTGCAGACCACGCCGGACATCGGGCCGCCGCACTCGGAGTCGCCGTCGGTGTCGGTGCAACCACAGAGGCCCAGCTGGGCCAAGCAGATCGGCTTGGCGGCCATGCAGCGGCTGGCGTTGCCGGCCGAGCACTCGGTGCAGGCGCCGCTGAGCATGCCGCTCTTCTGACAGGCCGGGCGCGCGGGATCGCTGCAGCTGGGCGGACCATCGGTGTCGCACGGACTGCAGGCGCGGGTGGCGGGCGAGCAGAACGGGCTCGGGCCGCTGCAGTCGTTGTTCGAGAGGCAGCCGACGCAGCGGTTCGCACCAACGTCGCAGAACGGCCTCGGGGCGACGCAACGGCTGGTATTGCCGGCGGTGCACTCGGCGCAGGCGCCCGTCGCCAGGCAGACGAGGCCGCCGCACTCGGTGTCGTTCATGCAGGCACGACACATCTTGGTGCCCGCGTCGCACACCGGAGCGGCTCCCATGCACATCCCGTTCGTCACACACGCCACGCACTTGCCGGCGGCGACGTCGCAGGCGGGGGTCGCGCCCATGCACCGGGTGGCGTTGCTCATCGAGCACTCGCCACAGGCGCCGCTCGGCTGGCACGCCGGGACGGCGCTGTCGGGACACTCGCCGTCCACCTTGCAGGCGCGGCACATCTTGCTGGCCGGATCGCAGAACGGGGTGGCCCCCATGCACATCGCACTCGTCACGCACGCGACGCACTTGCCGGCGGTGGCGTCGCAGACGGGCGTGGCGCCCATGCACCGGCCGGGGTTGCTCATCGAGCACTCGGCGCACAGACCGGTGGGCAAACAGGCGGGGGTCGCCCCGCCGCAATCGGCGTCGGAGACGCAGCTGCGGCACATCTTCGTGGTGGTGTCGCAGAACGGTTTGCCGGTCGGACAGTCGGCGTTGCCGGTGCAGCCGACGCAGGTGTGTGTCGGCAGATCGCACAGCGGCAGCGTCGAGGGGCAATCGGTCTTGGAGAGACATTCGACGCACTTGCCGGCGGCGACGTCGCACTGGGGGGTCATGCCCATGCACGCGCTCTTGTTGGTGGCGGAGCACTGGCCGCAAAAGCCGCTCGCCTGGCAGGCGGGCGTCGGCGCGGCGCAGTCCTGATCACCACCGCACATGGGCACGCAGGTGTGGCTGCTCGCGCTGCAGATCGGCTTGGCCATCGGGCACATCGAGTTGTCCTTGCACTCGACGCAGATGTTCGGGTCGGCGCTGGTCAGGCAGAACGGCTTGCCCGCGACCGAGGCGCACTCGGCGTCGGTGACGCACATGTCGACGGGCAGCGGCGTGCCCTTGCCACCTCCCGCGCCGTAGTCGCTCTGCGGGTCGCCGGTCTTGCCTGCGGCGCTGATGGTGGCGTTGTTGACGACGGTCATGCCGGCGGTCCCGCTGTCGACGGTCGCCTGGAAGACCACTGTTGCGGTCTCGTTGATGGCCATCTCGCCGCCCATGGTGGCGTTGGCGCCTGCGCCGAGTCGCACCTTCAGGGTGCGGGTGGCCGCGACGTACTCGCCCTGGTCGTCGCCGGTGGCGTCGGTCTTCGGGCCGGCGTTGGCGCCGGCGGTGATCTGCAGCGTGCCCAGCACGTAGCTGATCCCGGCAGGCAGCACGTCGGTGAGCATCGTGTTGATGGCGATGTCGTTGCCCTGGTTCTTGACGGTGATGGTGTAGCGGACGGTGTCGCCGGGGCGGGTGATCCCGTCGGTGCGGGTGAGGTTCTGTACGGTCTTGGTGCTCCCGCTCGAGAACTCGGGCTTGTAGCTGGTGATGGAGGTGACGAAGGCGCCCAGGAAGAAGTTCTCGCCGCCGGTCGTGGCGTCGATGGTGACCATCGTCTGATCCTTCACCAGCTGCCTCGTGACATCGATGACGTCGATATCCACGCCCGAGTAGCTGCCCGGACCGCCGGTCAACTGCGGCAGATCGCCCGCGTTCGACACGGCCACGCCCAACAGGCTGCGGGTGCCGTTGAAGAAGTTGTTCGCGGGGTTCACCGCGTTCGACATCTGGGTGCCGCCGAAGATCAGGGAGTCTCCATTCCCCGTGTTGTCCCCCTCGTAGGCGACCACGCCCAGCTTGCCGTCGAAGCCGCTCTGGGGGACGTGGAACCCCTGCAGCGTCACGGAGGTGACCAGCTTGTTGAAGCGGCTGCCGAGCGCGTCCATGCCGTCGAAGAGCGCCAGGTTGCGCTGGGGTTCGCTGTCGCGGCGGTAGAAGACCACCAGCGCCCAGGCAGCAAAAGCCGTCGGTTCGTTCAGATTCGCCAGCGGGAGAGCATCGATGGATCCCACCCGGTAGGCGCCAGAACCGTTGGCCGTCACCAGGTCTGTCACTTCGACCGACGAGTGATAGTAGAAAGACGGGTTGCCGCCGGGGGACATGGCGGTGTGGCTGATGTCGGCCGTGACTCGGGTGGAGAAGCCGCCCGGACGCTCGACCAGCGCGCTGGACCCCGCAGGCGCTGCCGCCTTCTGAGCGGCCCAGTAGAGGCGCGCGTAGGTGACCGTCGCGCCGCTGGGGATGCTCAGCACGGCGGTGCTGCGCGCCTGGTCGGACGTGATGTCCATGCTGGCGGTGGCGCTCCCCACTGGCTGGTCCGCACGCCACATCACGTCGGCCCCGCTGTCGGCCGTATTGGCGCCGCAGTTGCCGGCGGTCGGCACCACGCCCACGACTGGCGCCACGGTGGCGGCGCAGTCCCACCCCAGGGTGTTGCCGATGAGGAGGAAGTCCCCCTTTTGCTCCTGCTGCTTGCGCAAGGTGGCGGCGCGCGCGGGGACGGCGGTGGCCATCACCGCGAGCAGTACGAACAGCTTTGCCTGCCAGACCATCGCGACCTCCTACTCGATGTGGAACTCGACGCGGCGGTTGAAGGCGCGACCCGCCTCGCTCTTGTTGTCGACGAGCGGCTTGGTCTTGCCGAGGCCGACCGCCTTGAGCCGCTTCTTGTCGATGCCCTTCTTCATCAGCGCGTCGGCAACCGCCTTGGCGCGCGCCTGCGAGAGGCGCTTGTTCGTGGCCGCCGAGCCGACGTCGTCGGTATGGCCTTCGATTCGCAGCACCTTGATCTCCGGATGCGCGATCATCACTTCGGACACCGCGGCGACGATGACGTCGCTCTCGGGCAGGATCTTCGCGGACTTCGTCTGGAACTGGATCTGCTCGCGGATCTTGATCTGTGTCGACTCGACGCGCGCGATCGGGCAGCCGTTCTTGGTGGCCTCCTCGGAGGGCAGGCCGGCCTGGTCCGGGCAGGAGTCCTGCAGGTCGGGGATACCGTCGTTGTCGCGATCGGCGGGGCAGCCGTTCTTCACCGGCTCGGGTGATTGCACGCCGATCACGTCGGGGCAGGCGTCGTCGGGATCGGCGATCCCGTCCTTGTCTCTGTCGGGCGGGCAGCCACTGGTCTTCGGGTCGTCGGTCTTGATGCCGACCTTGTCGGGACAGGCGTCGTCTCTGTCGAGCACGCCGTCCTGATCGGTGTCGACGGGAGGAGGCGGCGGACAGCCGTTGGTCTTGGAATCGGCGCTGGGCTGGCCGGCCACCGTCGGGCAGGCGTCCTGGGCATCGAGGACGCCGTCCTTGTCGGTGTCGGGCGGCGGCGGCGGCGGCGGGCAGCCGTTCGTCGCCACATCACCGGTCCGCGGGCCCGGCACCGTGGGGCACGCGTCCTCCGAGTCGAGGACCGTATCCTTGTCGGCGTCGGGCGGCGGCAGCGGCGGGAACCAGTCGACCGACGCAAGCACGCGGAAGGCGGGCGCGCCCGGACCCTGCGTGAGGCCGGGGCCGAAGCCGGCGCCCAGGCGCCAGGCCTCGGTCACTTTCAAGTGCCCGCCCAGCAAGAGCTCGACGGGGGTGGCGTGCGCGCCGAGAAAATCGCGGAAGCTGGAAGCGACGAGGAACTCGGGGCCGAGCAGCAGTCGCCCGTCGAACGTGCGGAGGCCCGCTGCGATGCCAAGGGCGAGGCCCGAACCGACCTTGGCGGCGTCCGTGGCCTTACGGCGCACGTCGACGCCGGCGCGAAAGGCGTAGGCGAACGATCCTGTCTCTCCGGCGGCCGACAGCCGGGGGACGATGCGCGCCTGCTCGTCGCCGGTGTAGTCCGAACGGCTGCCGGTCGGGATGTAGAGCAGCGTGCCGAAAGCCAGGGTGAAGGGACTGCCGTAGACTCCGGCGAGGCGGATGTCGCCGGCCAAGCGCACGTCGCCGACTCCGCCCCCCGAGGGCGCCTTGTAGGCGACGCCATCGAGCGTGCCGCTCTTGCCGGTACCGACGACCGCCACCGGGAACATCGCCCCCAGCCGCAAACGGTTGCCCAGCACCAGCGCGCCCCCGACGTGCACGAAGGCCTGGTCCTCGACGATGGGCGTCTTCTTGCCGTCGGTGCCGTACAGCACCAGAGGCCTGTGGGCCCAGTCCAGGGTCAGACCGATGGCCGGGCGCGCCGGACCGCGCAGGTCGAGGGAATCCAGAGAGAACCAGTCACTGCCGGCCGAGGCGGGTTCGAGGTGAGACGCCGAGAAGCCGTCGGCGACCTTCTGCGCTCCGGCAGGCGCCGCGAGCAGCAAGACCGCCAGGAGGGCACAGGTACGGGCCACGGTGCGCCATTAGAAACCCGATGGCCCCGTCAAGGCAAAGGAACGTTCAGGCGCCCCGGATCGTCCCTTCCACCTGGGACAGGAGTTCGGGGAGGCGACCGGCGGGCGACAGGAAACCGACCCGGTCGAAGGTGCCGCGGCGGGTGCGGGACCAAAGGTCGTCTATCGCCTCCAGGAACAGGATCGGGACGTTGCGGGTGCGCGGGTCCTCACGCAGGCGCTCGGCGGCGCGGATGCCGTCCAGCACCGGCAGGCAGACCCCCATCAGGATCACGTGGGGCACGCGATCCTGGGCGGTGCGCACGCCCTCGGCCCCGTCGGTGGCGATGTCGACATGGTAGCCGCCGTGGCGCAGGCCCTGGGCCAGAGCGCCGGCATGCTCGTGATCGTCGTCCACGACGAGCACACGCTTGCGAGAACCGGCCTCGGAGCGCTGGTGGTCGGGATCGGGCATGCTGGGATCCACGGCCGTGAACACGTCGAAGGTGCCGCTGAACACGAGGTCGACGCGCTTGCCCAGGCGGGTCTCGAGGATGAGCGCGGTCAGGCTACCGAGCAGCGAGGCGGTGGCGAGCGCCTCGGGCGGCATCGCGCGGGGGCTCTGCGACTGCACCATCAACACGCCCAGGCGCTGCTCGGCGACGGCCAGCGGCACGACGGCGACGGAGCCGAGGCGAGGGGACAGCAAATCGCGGACGGGCGCGAGCAGAGGATCGTGCTGCACGTCCTCGACGGCGATCACCGTGTTGGCGTCGAGCGCGGTGCGAATCTCGGGGAAGCGGGCCAGATCGACCGGCAGGTTCTTGGTGGCGGGGGCGTGGGTCGACAGCATCACCCGCGGGCCACCGTCGACGAGGATGCACGAGCCACGTTCACCGAGGAGCTCGACCACCGATTCGAGCGCGGCCGCGAGGAGCTCGCGCGGGCTGGCCTGGGCCGCGGTCGCCAGCAATCCCTCGAGGCGGGCCGCATCCACCAGCCGGGAGCGCGGTCGCGCCCGTTCCAACAAGGGTGCCTGTCCTGCTCTGGCCGAACCCTGATCCATGGCTTAAGTTCCTCGGCCGGTCCCAAGTAACTACGACAGATTAGGCCCTTAGCTGTAGCAGACTGCCCTGCTAGGGTGTGAGCCAAATGACGGAAAAAGACACGCTGCAGCCTCGACGAAGGCTCTGGCTGGCCAGCACGGGGCTGCTTGCCGCGGGGATCGCCGTGTATGCCCTGGTTGCGGGAAGAACAGGGCCCAAGCCGGCCGCCGCGCCCGGGCCTGCTCCCGAGGGGATGGTGTGGATACCGGGGGCCGACTTCTTCATGGGGATAGAAGAGCCCGCCTACCCCGACGCCCGACCGGTGCACCGGGTGCGCGTCAAGAGCTTCTGGATGGACCGGACCGAGGTGACCAACCGCCAGTTCGAGGCGTTCACCAAGGCCACCGGGTACGTCACCATCGCCGAGCGCAAGCCGAACGCGGCCGATTACCCGGGGGCGCCGCCCGAGGCGCTGGTGCCCGGCTCGCTGGTGTTCACGCCTCCCAAGGAGGAGGTGCAGATGCACGACCACGCGGCCTGGTGGCGGTACCAGCCGGGCGCCAGCTGGCGGCACCCCGAGGGACCGGGTAGCGACCTCGTCGGACGCGAGAATCACCCCGTGGTGCAGATGGGCTGGGACGACGCGGTCGCGTTCTGCAAGCAGGCGGGCAAGCGCCTGCCGACGGAGGCGGAGTGGGAGTTCGCGGCGCGTGGCGGCCTCGATCGAAAACGCTACGCATGGGGCGACGAGGAGCGGCCGGGCGGGCGCTGGATGGCGAACGTCTGGCAAGGAAAGTTTCCGCAGGAGAACACGCAGGCCGACGGGTTCCACCGGACGGCGCCGGTCGGGACGTTCCCGCCGAATGGCTACGGCCTGTCCGACCTGGCCGGCAACGCCTGGGAGTGGTGCTCGGACTGGTACCGCCCCGACTATTACGCGCAGAGCCCGTCCGACGACCCGCAAGGACCGCCCGACAGCCTGGACCCGAATGAGCCGGGCATGGCCAAGCGGGTGATGCGTGGCGGGTCCTACCTGTGCAGCGACCTCTACTGCGTTCGTTACCTCCCGGGGGCACGTGACAAGGAAGCGCCCGACACGGGCCTGTCCACGCTGGGCTTTCGCTGCGTGAAGACTTAGATCGCCGGGGGTGCCGGATTTTGACGTCGCGATCGTCGGAGGTGGGCCAGCGGGGCTGAGCGCAGCGCTGGTGCTCGGCCGCTGCTGCCGCCGCGTGTTGCTCTGCGACGCCCGCAAGCCGCGCAACGCCCGCTCGCACGCCCTACACGGATTCCTCACCCGCGACGGGATCCCACCCGCGGAGCTGCGACGGATCGCGCGCGAGGAACTGCGCCGCTACGACACCGTCGAGGTGCGCGACGTCGACGTGGTGGCTGCGAACCGCCGCGACGACGGCTTCGCCCTGGTGCTCGCCGACGGAACGCACGAGGTGGCGCGCACTCTGCTGCTGGCGACTGGAGTCGTCGACGAGCTGCCGCCGCTGACGGGGCTGGCCGCGTTGTGGGGACGAAGCGTTTTCCCCTGCCCTTACTGCGACGCCTGGGAGTTCCGCGGCCGCAGGCTGGGAGTGCTCGGTCGCGGTGACGCGGCGATGGCGCTGGCGCGGTCGCTGACCGGGTGGAGCCGCGACGTCATCATCTTCTCCGACGGCGACTGCGGCCTGTCCGGGGAGCAGCAGAGCGCTCTGGGGGCGAACGACGTGAGGATTGTCTGCGAGCCCATCGAGGCGCTGGAGGGCGACGAAGGGAACCTGCGGCGGCTGGTCCTTTCGGGCGCACCGGCCGTCGAGCGTGACGCCCTGTTCGTCAGCGGGCCGCAGCACCAGCGTTCCCGACTGGTGGAACAGCTCGGCTGCCGGCTGAACAGCAAGGGCATCGTCGAGACCGGCGAGTGCGAGTCGACGAACGCGCCGGGTGTGTTCGTCGCCGGCGATGCCTCGGAAGGCGTGCAGCTGGCGATCATCGCCGCCGCCGAGGGGGCGCAAGCGGCGTTTGCGATTCACCGGTCGCTGGTGCGGGCCGAGTTCGCGGCGCCCGCCGCGTGACCGCCGACGGCGTAGCGCCCGCTCAACCGAGCGTGGCGCCCACGAGCCGGCCCACACCGACCGTGACCGCGGCGGCGACGGCCGCCAGCAGCACCATCCGCGCCGCCGAGCGAAAGGGGCTCGTGCCCGCGAGAAACCCCAGCAATCCGCCGACACTGGCAAGCACCACGGCACCGAGGCTGGAGGCGACCACCGCGGCCTGGCCGCGTTCCAGGAGTGCGAACGGGACGAGCGGCAGCGCGGCGCCCGCGGCAAACATCAGGAAGCTCGACAACGCCGCGCGCACCGGCGACCCCAGATCGCTGGGGTCCAGCCCCAACTCCTCGCGTACCAGCGTGTCCAGAGCCGACTCGGGGTTCTGCATCATCTGGCGCGCGGTGGCGCCGGCCTGCTCGCGCGACAGCCCCTTACCCTCGAGGATCTGCGCCAGCTCGGCCTCTTCTTCCTCGGGCGCCTCGGCGAGCTCGCGGCTCTCGAGCAGAATCTGACGGCGCAGCAGATCCCGCTGGCTGGCAACGGACACGTACTCGCCCACGGCCATCGACAGAGCGCCCGCGAACAGCCCCGCGGATCCGGTCACCAGCAGGGTGCCGCGGTTGACGCCAGCCGCCGCCACGCCGAGCACCAGCGACAGGTTCGAGACCAGCCCGTCGTTCATGCCGAACACGGCCGCGCGCAGGGCGCCGCCGCGGCCGAGCCGATGCCAGTGCTCACGCTCGACGATGTGACCGCGCGGTCCGGCGGGGGCGATTCCGCCCAGCGCCCGCAGCGTGTCGCCGTGCTCTTGCTCCTCGACGACGAGCGCCGCGGTCTCGATCCCCTGCTTGACGTACTTGGCAACGTCGTTGGACTCGGTCATGACCACCAGTGGCAGCACCGCCTGCGTGCCGAGGCGCTTGGCCAGCCAGACCAGCGCCCGGGTGCGCGTCGACGGCACGTCCGGCGGCAATGCCACCCCCGCCTTCTCCAGCTTGCGCCGCCAGATCGAGGCGTGGCGCTCCTCGGCCTCGGCCAGCTTGCTGAAGGTGCGCGCGCGCCCGGGGTCACGCTCGACCTGCGCGAGACCGCGGTACAGCGTCACGCCGTCCCACTCGTCGCGCAGGTTCTCGAGCCACATGGCCGTCTGGGCCCCCTCCGACGCACTCGCCATCACCCGAAGACCTAGCATAAGTTCCGGGGCGGTGGACCGCCTCCCCGTCGAGACCGTCGTCGCCCTGGTGCTGCTGATCGCGGTGGCGCCGCTTCTGGCGCGCTTCTTCAGGGACACCTGGCGCGAGCTGGATCGCGAGGGGCTGGAGCTGCGGCGGGTTTCGGTCGAGGCGGGACGCTACGACGTGCGGGCTCTCGTGACCTGCGCGATGGCCGGATTCTCGCTGACGGTGACCTACTACTGGGGCAACCAGGACGCGTACGAGAAGCTCGTCCGCCCACTCTTGTTCAACCTGATCGACCCCACCACCCTCGGCCGGTACGACGAACTCATCTGGCGTTTCTGGTGGAGCTTCTCGCGCACCGTTCCGTACTTGCTGCCGGTGGCCCTGTGGCCGCTGCTGTTCCGCGAGAGCCCGCTCGACCTCGGGCTGCGAGTGCGTGGCTTCTCGCAGCACGTGTGGATCTACGTCGCCTGCGTGGTGGTGATGATCCCGGTCCTCACCATCGTCAGCCGACAGGCCTCGTTCATCGACTACTACCCGTTCTACGAGCTGGCAGGGCGCAGCTGGACGGATTTCCTGGCCTGGGAGCTGGTCTACGTCGTGCAATTCTTCGCGCTGGAGCTGTTCTTCCGCGGCTACTGGCTGCACGGAACGCGCGCCCTCGGCAGCTCGGCGATCATGGCCATGGCCGTGCCGTACGCCATGATCCACTTCGAGAAGCCATTCCTCGAGACCTCGAGCGTGCTGATCGCAGCGACGGTGCTGGGGACGCTGGCGATGAAGACCCGCAGCATCTGGGCGGGTTTCCTGGTCCATGTCACCGTCGCCGTGATGATGGATTTGCTGGCGCTGGCCCGCAAGCAGCAGCTGCCACCGGGCCTGACGTACCTGACCCCGGTGCTCTGGACGATATGGGGGGGATGCCTGGTATTGCTGATCGTGTTAAGGAGGGCTCGATGAAGAAGAAGACAGTTTCCCGTCGTTACTTTCTCATGGCCAGCGGGGCGACCCTCGCTGGCTGCGCGACGGCGAAGCTGCCGCGGGCCCGCTTCAAGTCGCCCAGCGAGAAGCTGAACGTCGCGGCCATCGGCGCCGGCGGCAAGGGCGCGAGCGACATCGGCGGGTGCGCCAGCGAGAACGTGGTGGCGTTGTGCGACGTCGACTGGAAGAACGCCGGCAAGACCTTCGACAAGTTTCCGGCCGCGACCAAGTACAAAGACTTCCGTGAAATGCTGGACAAGGAGAAGAGCCTCGACGCCGTCACCATCTCCACGCCGGATCACACGCACGCCGTGGCGGCGCTGTGGGCCATGGAGCGCGGGCTGCACGTGTACGTGCAAAAGCCACTGACCCACAACGTCCAGGAGGCTCGCCTCCTGACCAGGGCGGCGCGCAAGTACGGGGTGGCGACGCAGATGGGGAACCAGGGGCATTCCGGCGAAGGCGTGCGGCAGCTGGTGGAGATGGTCGGCAGCGGTGTCATCGGCGAAGTCCGAGAAGTACACGCCTGGACCAACCGGCCGATCTGGCCGCAAGGGATCCCCGGCCCGTTGCCGCCCGCGACGATGCCGCCGCCGGACACGCTCGACTGGAATGGCTTCCTGGGGCCGGCCGCGGATCGTCCCTACAGCGAGGCGGTGACTCCGTTCAAGTGGCGCGGCTTCTGGGACTTCGGCTGCGGGGCCCTCGGCGACATGGCCTGCCACCTCCTGGACAGCAGCAACTGGGCGCTGAAGCTGTCGAACCCGGTAAGCGTCGAGTGCGTGAAGCAGGAGGGACGCTCGGACATCTGCTTTCCCAAAAAAGCGATCGTCAAGTTCGAGTTCGCGGCTCGCGAGGGCATGCCGCCGGTGACGCTGTTCTGGTACGAGGGCGGCCTCTTGCCGGAGCGCCCCGCGGGGATCCCCGAAGGCCAGAAACTGGGCGAGGGAAACAACGGCTCGCTGTTCATCGGCAGCAAGGGAATCATCACCACCGGCACATACAGCGGCGGCACCCGGTTGCTCCCCGACGAGAAGATGCTGGACTGGAAGCCGGTGGCGCAGACCATCCCGCGCGTGGCGCAGGGCAATCACTACAAGGACTGGATCGACGCCTGCAAAGGCGGACGGGCGGCCTGCTCGAACTTCGATTACGCCGGGCCCTTCACGGAGTGGGTGCTGCTGGGGTCGATCGCACAGCGCTTCGACGACAAGCTGCTGTGGGACGGCGGCAAGGGTCAGTTCACCAACAAGCCCGAGGCGAACCAGTACCTGACCCGCGAGTACCGCAAGGGCTGGGAGCTGCCGAAGGTTTGAGTCCAGGCATCATCAGACCGGCGCGGCGGCCGGAGGGCTGGGTCGCGCCCGGTCCGCCGCCCGTGACGCCGGCGGATCGCCCCGAGCTGTGGCCCGGGCCGGCAGAAGACCTGTGCTGGCTGGCGGGTAACTGGCGCATCCTGCAGCGCACGGACGGGCACCGGTTCTCGCTGGACGATCTGATGACCGCCTCCTTCGTCAAAGACGAACCGCGGCGGTACCTGGATCTCGGCTGCGGCATCGGCAGCGTGCTGCTTTTCATTGCCTGGCGCTTTCCGCGCACGCAGGCACTCGGCATCGAGGCGCAGGAGGTGAGCGCGGGCATGGCCCGCCGCTCGATCGCCTGGAACGGCGTCCAGGACCGCTGTCAGGTGCGCCTCGGTGACTTCCGCGAGGTCGCGGTCGAGGGCCCGTTCGATCTCATCACCGGCACCCCACCCTACTTCCCGCGCGGCACCGGCCTCGAGTCGGATCACGTCCAGCGCGGCCCCTGCCGCTTCGAGCACCGGGGCGGAATCGAGGACTACTGTCAGATCGCGGCCCGCCTGCTGGCGCCCGACGCGCCTTTCATCGGCTGCGCGCCCACGTTCCAGACGGACCGGGTGCATCTGGCTGCCGAGAACGCGGGACTGGGCGTCGAGCGATGGCGCGACGTCGTTCCACGTGCGGGAAAAAACCCGCTCGTCTCGGTGTTCAGCCTGCGGCGCGCTCCGCAGACCACCATCGTCGAGACGCCGCTGGTGGTGCGCGACGAGGCCGGCCGGCGCACCGACGAGTTTCGCGCCGTGCGCGCGGCGATGGGCATGCCACCCTAGCTAAGACATGCGCTGACGCACGAACAACGACACCGCCGCCAGCACGCCGATGACAACCACCACCCGCTCGGCCAGCCGCTTCGGCATCCGCCGGCCGACGACCGCGCCCAGATAGCCGCCGATGGTGGCGCCCGTGCCGAGCAACAGCGCATCGGACCAGCTGATCGCGTGCGCGAACACGAACCAGAGGCCCGCCACACCGTTGGTCACCGCCCCGAGGAGACCCTTGACCCCGTTGCGCTCGTGGATGTCCTCGATGCCGTAGAGACCCAGCGCGGCCAGCATCAGGATCCCGATGGCCGCGCCGAAGTAACCCCCGTAGATGGACACCACCAGTTGCGCCGCCACCAGCGCCGTCATCCGCGCGCGCGGCGAGAGCGACACGCCCGACAGCGCGCGCGTGAGCGGCTGCCTGAGCGCCATCACCACCGTCGCCAGCAACACCAGGTACGGCACCAGGGACGCGAACAACCTCTGCGGCGTCACCATCAGCAACCAGGCCCCGATCACGCCCCCGACGGCGGCCGGCACCAGCAAGACCTTCAGAAGCCCTCGCGTCTGCTGGATCTCGCGCCGGAACCCGAAGGCGCCCGCCAGCGCGCCCGGCCACAGCGCCAGCGAGTTGGTGGCGTTCGCCATGATCGGATCGCGCCCCGCCCAGACCAGCACCGGGAACGAGATCAACGTGCCCCCGCCCGCGACGGCGTTCACCATCCCGGCTGCCGTGCCGGCGGCGAAGATGGCGACGATTTCCACCCAGGGCAAAGCGGGCACGGGCTCACTATACTAGCCGCGCATGGCCGACTTTCAGTTCCAGGAGCTGCTGCCCGTCGGGGCGGACCAGACGCCGTATCGGAAGCTGACCGCCGATCACGTATCCACCTTCGAGGCGGCCGGCCAGACCTTCCTGCGCGTGGAGCCCCAGGCACTGACGCTTCTGACCGCCGAGGCGATGCGCGACATCGCCCACCTGCTGCGGCCCGAGCACCTGGGCCAGCTGCGCCGGATCCTCGACGACGCGGAGGCCTCGCCCAACGACAAGTTCGTGGCGCTGGAGCTGCTGAAGAACGCCAACATCGCCGCCGGCGGCGTGCTGCCCTCGTGCCAGGACACCGGCACCGCCATCGTCATGGGCAAGAAGGGCCAGCTGGTGTTCACCGGCGGCGGCGACGAGGAGGCCATCGCCCGTGGCGTGCATCAGGTCTACGCCACCTCGAACCTGCGCTACTCGCAGCTGGCGCCGCTGACCATGTTCAAGGAGGCGAACACCGGCAGCAACCTTCCCGCACAGATCGAGATCTTCGCGAGCGATGGCGACGCCTACAAGTTCCTGTTCATGGCCAAGGGCGGCGGCTCGGCGAACAAGAGCTACCTCTTCCAGGAGACCAAAGCGCTCTTGAACCCAGAAAGCCTGATGACGTTCCTCGAGGCGAAGCTGCGGTCGCTGGGCACGGCCGCCTGCCCGCCTTACCACCTGGCGGTGGTCATCGGCGGCACCTCCGCCGAGCACACGCTGAAGGTGGCCAAGCTGGCCTCCGCTCACTACCTCGACAGCCTACCGCCCGACGGCAACACGCTGGGGCGCGGCTTCCGCGATCGGGAGCTGGAGACGCAGGTGATGGCTCTGGCGCAGCGGACCGGCATCGGCGCGCAGTTCGGGGGCAAGTATTTCTGCCACGACGTGCGGGTGATCCGCCTGCCCCGGCATGGCGCCTCCTGTCCCGTCGGCATCGCGCTGTCCTGCTCGGCCGACCGCCAGGCGCTGGGCAAGATCACGCGTGACGGTATTTTCCTGGAACAGCTGGAGACGGATCCCGCGAAGTACCTGCCCGAGATCGAGGAGCTCTCTGGCGAGGTCGTGAAGCTGGATCTGCGCCGCCCGATGAGCGAGCTGCGCGCAACACTGTCGCAGTATCCGATCCGCACGCGGCTGTCGCTGACAGGACCGATGGTGGTGGCGCGCGACATCGCCCACGCCAAGATCAAGGAACTGCTCGACCAAGGCCAGCCGATGCCGTCGTACATGAAAGACTTCATGGTCTACTACGCGGGCCCCGCCAAGACGCCCGTGGGGTACGCCTCGGGCTCGTTCGGGCCGACGACGGCAGGACGCATGGACGCCTATGTGGACCTGTTCCAGTCACGGGGCGGCAGCCAGGTGATGCTGGCCAAGGGGAACCGCTCGCCGGCGGTCACCGCCGCGTGCAAGGCGCACGGCGGCTTTTACCTCGGCTCGATCGGCGGCCCGGCCGCGCGGCTGGCCAAGGACTGCATCACCAAGGTCGAGGTGCTCGAATACGCCGAGCTGGGCATGGAGGCGGTGTGGAAGATCGAGGTGGTCGATTTTCCGGCGTTCATCGTCGTCGATGACAAGGGCAACGACTTCTTCGCCGGCCTGACCGGCGACAAGACCGGCAAGCTGCCTCTGGCATGAAGACTGTCCTTTTTCTCTGCACGGGGAACTACTTTCGCAGCCGCTTCGCCGAACATCTGTTCAACCACCTGGCCGAGGCGCGAGGCATGGCGGTCCGCGCCGAATCCGCCGGGCTGGCCCCGGCGTGCCACACACGCAACCCTGGGCCCATCTCCTCACACACGCAGGCCGCGTTGGCGCGTCTCGGAATCCTCGCGACGACACGCCTCCCCTGTGACGCGACGGGCGCGCATTTCTCCCGCGCCACGTTGGTCATCGCCTTGAAGGAAGAGGAGCACCGCCCGATGCTCGAAGATCGCTTCGCAACCTGGATGCCGCAGGTGCGCTACTGGCACGTGCACGACATCCCGCTCGTCACGGAGGAAGAGGCGCTGGCGCAGATCGAGGCACTGGTCGCTCGATTGCTGGACGAGCTTGCCGGGAGCCCGCCGGTGTCCACACTTCCCTCCGCATGAGACGTTTCGCACACGGGCTTGGCTGGGGCGCAGCCGCGACGCTGGTCATGGGGACGGTCAGCTTGGTGCTGTTCGCGATCGGCGTCTACGGCACGGAACGGCCGCTTTCCGTCATGCTTGCCCGCAATTTCACCGACGGGATCTGGGTGTTCGCGCTGGCGGCGTTCGGCCAGCTCCTCTACGGCGCGCTCTCGGGCGGCTTGCTGGCCAAGCTGTCGTCGCCGGTCACGATGCCGAGCGCGCTCGGCGTCGGTCTGCTGCGCTGGCTCGTCACCCAGATGGTGATGTTCGGCCTGATGCCCCACCCCTTGCTGGCCGCCGTGACGCTGCTACCGCATCTGGCGTGGGCGCTGTCGGCGGGCTGGCTCATGCACCGCGATGACGAGCACGTGCCCGGCACGCCACTCCGCTTGCTCCCCGCGAGATCGCGGCCGCGGTCAAGGTCTCGTGGGACACGCAATCGGATTTGAGTCGATGGCGACGTCGTCCATCCACATCTCGATCGGAACCGGCGAATCCTGGTAGTTCCAGAAGCCGAACTGGGCATTGTCGAAGGAGGGCGCCACCCAGGGGCTCGCGGATCTGTCGACGCATCTGTTCGTCTTGCCGACGACCGTCTGGTCCGGGATCGGCTTGCCGTCGACCCACAGACGCGTCGTCATGTTCGGGCCGTCGAACTGCCACTGCAGGCACACCCAGCGCCCGGCGGGGACGGCGGTCTGCGAGACCGCGTTGCAGTCGTGGGGGTTGTAGACGACGATGAACTTGCCGAACATGCCGCCGTAGGCGTATTGCGCGCGGGTGGTCGTGCCGGGGATCAGGCCGCTGAAGATGGTGTTGTCCCAATGCACGCCGCCCTGGGGCACCGCCGTCAGGAACACCGTCATCCGGCCGTGAACCACGTTGCCAGGTAGCGGCAGCACCGGCTTGCCGCGCGAGATCATGGCCAGCAGCTTGGTCGCCCCGGCGTTGCTCTTCATGTACACGGCCTTCGTGCCGCTGAACGCCTTGGTGGACTCGACGGTCAGCGTGCCGCCGTTCTGCCGCAAGCCGTAGCCCGCGGGCGGCTTGCCGGTGGCGTACGACTCGAAGTCGTCGCAGAACTTCGCATCCTTGCAGTCGACGCCGCCAAGCGGCGCGCTGTCCGGTGAAGTGCCGCCGTCGCGGCCGGCCGAGCCGCCGGTGCCGCCGCCCCCGCCGCCAGCCGTGCCTCCGCGACCGCCACTGCCCGGGCCGGCGTCGTTCCTTGCAGGCGCGCCCGCGGCGCCACCCGGGCCAGGGACATCGTCGCTGCCGCCTGACCCTCCGAGCGGTTCACCGAACTCGGTGCCAGGACGCACGGCCTCGCCGCCGCCGGCGCAACCGGCGATCACCAGCGCCATCGCCAGTTTCTTCGTCTTCATTTTCATTGGGCCACCGGGCAAGAGACCGGCGCACAGCCGACGTCGATGGACAGAACGGCTACGATGAGCGGGGTAACGGGGCGAATCATTCACTGACCTCCGTGCCGCGCCAGCGCGAGCAAGAGCTATACCGATGTTACCGCTGGTCTCCGCCCCATCCGTCATCCGAATAGCTGTCAGGATCCGAGCTACATCTGTAAGGCGAGAGCGACACCATAACTTGGCCAGGGACACCTGGATGTCGGGCGCTTGGCTCATGCACCGCGCCATACGAGCACGTTCCCAGCGCGCCGCTCGCTCTACACGCGATTGCGATCAACGTTTCGTCGGACGCGTGGCCGGAGCCAGGTCGAACGTTCCATCACTTCGCAAGCCTCGTGTTAGAGATAGCGCACATGTGGGGCAACGTGCGCTGGAGTGTCTTGACGGCATGGATTTTCCTGGTGATGGGCTGCGACGCCACACCGGACCAGGTCCAAACCAGGCACTTTGCTGCGACTGGGCCAGCGGTCCTCGGTGTGGTCGGAACGCCAGCGGCCGGGGGTTTGAGTCAGATTGTCGGTATACCGGACGCGTCGATTCTGGGCTCGTGGACTGTGAGCCGCGCCAACGACGTCGTCCCTCCCGCCGGCACCGGCGACTTTGACAATGATGGTTTCGACGACTTCATCATTAAGAACGGCACGAAGATCGGTGTGCTCGGGACGAACAGCGCCAACCAACTCGTCACCAAAGCAATCGCTACATTCCCGTCCGACATAAGCCAGAACGGTCAGACGTGGAGTCTGCAGTCTTCCGACCAAGTCGTCGGGGTTGGCCGCTTTCCCGGCGCAAGTGCGGCTGTCATCGTGCTCAAGGGCAGCAGCGGGTATGCCCTCGTGGGTATCTCGGGTGGCGCTTTTCGCGCCCTCCGGGTCATCGCGAACGGGACAGTCATTTCGGGGGCGGGGACGAGTTGGACCGTGGGTTCAAGAGATCGTTTACTCGGGATCGGACGTCTGAACGGCACCGCAGACTGCCTCGTCGTCCGGAACGAGAGCAGCGTTCACGTCTCTACCGCTCTCGGTATCTGGGCCCCGGCGGCGTCGGCGGCACCTACGTTGCTTGCGAAGCTCCCGACCGGCGTCCAGTGGCCCGCCTCAGGCACAACGGCATGGAAACTCGATGCCAATGATTCGCGCCTCAGGGTCGTTGGCATCGCTGACCTGGACGGCGCCGTCGACGGCCGTCACGAGTTGGTACTGGTCGGCAAGTCCGGACTGGCCATCCTGCACGCAAATGGGACGAGTGGTACCGCCGGTCAGCCCTTCGATCTCCGGGCTTTCATACCCGACGGCAAACCGATTGTCGCCGGCTCGCAGGTATTGGGTTCGCTCAACGCGATCACAAGTCTTGTCGATCTCGACAAGGCGGGCAGCGCCGACCTCCTCTTTCAGACCGAAGTCGGCATCTCAATTGTCACGCGAAACTCGACGACCCCTTGGACGTTTAGCGAGACTTCAAAGCTCGTCTATGGGAACGCAACGACCACGGGCGCGTGGCCTCTCGACGCACGAGACCAACTCCTACCCTTTGCCAGCGATTACAATGCCAGCGCGCAGAACGACTTTGTCATCACCAACAAAGACAAATTAGGATTCTTGTCGCGAGACGCTGCCAGTCTCAAGGCGATTGCCTCGAATGCGTACTCCGCCCTGCCTTTCTCGGATTCGTCCGCGATTGTTGGCACAGGCCGTTACGATCGCTCCGGGCGTCCAGGATTGCTCTTCAAGCTGCCGAAGGTGGTTTCCATCCCGGCGGGGGCGGTGCTGACCTTTGCCTACAACAACCAGCGCACTGGTGTAAACCCCGAAGAGAGGACTATCACGCCCGCCCTGTTGGCCACCAACGGCCTGCGACTCGTGCACAAGCTTCCGATTCGCTCCCGCACCGACTCCCAGGTCCTGTACGTCCCCGGAGTCAACGTGAAGGGAACCACGAGTAATCTCATAATCGCCACGGACTGGCTGAACCACCTGTACGTCTGGAAAGACAATGGGGCCCTCGCTCCCACGTTACTGACGACTACCCCTATCCACCTCAAGGATCCTGAGAACCCGACACTCAGAACGACCGACCGGCGTTTGCAAGCCACGCCGGTCGTGGATTACGGGACGAAGAAGATGTACTTTGTTTTCAGCACGAACAACGCAGTCGGTGGCAACTCTGCATATTGGGTAGCCCGGCTCGACTTGCAGACCCTTGATAGCTCCTTCTCGACGATGCCGTTTCGGCGGATCGACGCCACTGTGCCACGGTCGGATGGCCGGGCCCTACGGTTCGAGGAATTCGCTGACTTCCAGTTTCAGCGGCCCGGTCTCTTGCTCTCGAAGGGTTCTTTATACGTCGCCTTCGGAGCCCAGCCGGCTCTCGAGCGAGGCAGTGAGTACCACGGTTGGGTTTTCCGGTACGACGCGGCCACACTTGACCTTCTCGGCGTCTTCAACACCAGCCCCAACGAGTCTCCGGCGTCGGGCCGGTGGGCTCCGGGCGCCGGAGCGGGGATCTGGCAGGGTGGCGGTGGCCTTGCCGCCGATGACGACGGAAACGTGTATTTAATGACCGGTAACGGACCCAGCGACCCAGCCAAGAAGACCTTCGGTGACTACTTCCTTAAGCTCGCTCCCCGAGGGTACACGCTGCAACTCGCCAAGGCGTACGCCACAGACAACGCAGCGCAAGACTTGTTCCGCAAAGACTGGGATCTCGGGTCAGGAGGGCCAGTCATTCTGCTCGACAAGAACTTGGTAGTCGGAGGTGGCAAGGAAGGGAAATACTTTGTCCTCAACAAAAACACGTTCGCAAAAGCGGCGGGCCCCTACCAGGCTTTCACGAGCATCTATGATCTGAGCTGGAGGGACCGCGTCGAATGGGAAGGCGGCCCGCACCTGCACTCCCAACCGGTGTACTTCAACGGGCACATCTACCAGCAGGCGGAGGTGGACTATCTCAAGGCGTTTTCGGTTGCATCGGACGGCAAGCTGACGTTGGCCGGATTGGATGCAGGTCGCCTCGTTCAGCCCCTGAATACCATGCACGATGGTGTGTTCATGTGGAACCGGTCGTCGCTGTCGGCAGACGGAAAAACCAACAGCGTCCTCTGGAGTCAGGTACAGGCGAAGAACGATGATTTCAGCGCATGTGATTCCAATCCCTTGGCCAACGAGGCCGATCAGCTGACTGCCTTCAATCCAACTCCCGATTCTTCTGGCAATCTCATGTGCCTAGCAAGCTACCGATTTCCAGTAGGGGAACGCTGGATTCAGCCGGTTCCCCCTACGGTTGCCGCTGGTCGCATTTTCATGCCGGTGGCCAATGAAGCGTCCGGTGAATTCGCCATCTATGTCCTTGCACCAGGGATCAATCCCAGTGCCGACACCGGCTGCCCCGGCCTCTCGCTGGACGCGAATTGCATGGGCCTTGTGTTCGCGAATCGTGACGCGCGAGGGGTAACGAGTACGGGGGACTGGGCACCTGGCAGCTACAAGGCTGAGTGCCCCAGCTCGCAGTTCGGCATGGGGCTGTCCACGGATGCGCAAACGACTTTCCAAACCCGGGCCATGTTCTGTGGGACGACAGAATCGCTTCGTACGTCTCATGGCGGCAGCAGCGGCTGCGTCTCCGTCGATTTCTCGAACGCGTCCGTCGGCTGGCAAAACAACTTCGATCCAGACCAGCCGTGGCCGGACGGCACGGACTGGGACTTCGGCAGTTACAAAGGCGAATGCGCCCAGAACATGTTCGTGGCGGGGGTGGCCCAGAAAACGACGGCGTCGGCTACGCCTCACGCTCTCTCACATCTGCTCTGTTGTCCGCACGATCCCGATACTTTCGATCAAGCCACCTGCCGCACACTCGTCGTGACCGCGGGCGGGTTGGTGGAGGTCGGTTCTGTCAACTTCGACTGGGATCCCCCGGTGAGAAACTCTTCAGTGGTGGCCGAGGATGCTCCGAATTCCTGGTTCTACAACTACCGATTTGAATGCCGTCTCGGTGCCGGCTTGGCCGGGGTGAGCCGGGACCCGGCGACAGGCGCCCTACATGCCATCCGCTGCTGCGATGTAAAAGCGTTGGATTTGTGAGCAAGCTGGGACGACGATCAGTGCTTGCTTCCGTCCCCGCGCTGACCTGCACGGGGTTTTCGTTTTCTGACTTGTCGTTAGCAGAATCGCCCACCACATGCCTCGTCATCGCCCATGGACATGAGCGAGCCGCCGCCGTCAGCCTTGCACGAGGATTGGGAGGGATCGTAAAGACTGAAGTGACTGAGCACTGGCCGATTGACGGTCGTCAGCCCCGAAACATCAGCACACTGGTGCTTTACAGCTCGCCCTCTGAGCCGATGCTCGATTCGATAGAGACGTTTCTTCGGGGAGCCGGGGGCCTGATCGCGATTCACCGTGGCCTCGATGCATACGGGACAAAGCCCGATCGAACGCTCGCTTGGACGGGCGGTGTACACGAAGCTCAGGTATCGGATCGCCAGACGCCGACGTGGCTTGCCGGGTTTTCGTCGTTCCCGCAACACCCCATCAACCGAGGCCTGGCCCCATTCAGCGTCGAGGAAAACTGGACCGTCGATTTGCGCCTGGACAAGCGCGTCGCCCCTATTCTGAAAGCCACTCCTCCCTCGTACGTCGAAACAAGTCAGCCCGGCCGGGAGCAAACGCTCGCCTGGGCGTTTCAACGCGACGATGGGGGCCGTTCATTCGGCCTGGCCGGCGGCCGCTATCCAGACCTGTGGCGCCAGCCATCTATGGTGCTACTCATCAGGAACGCCATCGCTTGGACCGCGTCGAGCGTTGCCTCAAAGCCTCGTCAGACACGCCATCGGATTTGAGTCGACGGCGATGTCGCCTGACGCGCCTCCACGGAACGCCTTTGACCCGGCCTCCGCTCGTATGGCGAATCCACCGTTTGGCAAGCGCCCCCGCGGCGCAGCCATCGTCCGACCTCGATGAGCCGATACCGCAAGGCCAGCGCGAACCGACCGACACCGTCACTTCACCAGGAACATCTCGCCCGTGCGTAGGATCGAATCGTCAAGCTCGTCCTGGGGCAGCACACCCTCGGCCCGCAAGCCCCGGTGGATCGGATCGGCGCCGATCGTCCCTTGCAGTTCCAGGACATAGGCGCGCGAGCGCACGCGCTCGAGCTCGAGGCGCGCCTGCTCCAGCCGTTCGCCGATGCGCAGCCGCGCCGCCTCGTCACGGTGGCTCGGCATGGCCAGGAACTCGGTCAGGCTGCGCGTGTGCCGCTGCCACAGCGCCACGTCACGCTGTTGCTTGACCGCCAGCCGCTCGCGGTACCAGTCGCTCGCCAGGAGCGCTTCCCGCGTGAACATCGTTCGCACCGCCGGGTGGCTCGCATCCTTCCCCTCCCAGTGACCGTGCGCCATGATCGCCAGCAGCGCGCGCAGTGGCGGACAAGCGTCCTCGACGCTGCCGTCGTCGAAGTAGGCCCGCGCGACCCGCTCCTGCGCCTCGACGACGTTGTTCACACCGTCGGCGAACACCTCCGGATCCTGGAGCTCGGGCCGCAGGATCTCGTCGGTGAAAACGGAAGTCGGGTTGTCGAACACCTTGCCCAGGTAAGTGCGGACGAACTTGGCCGTGATGCGAAAGCCGAGCCGGCTGGCCAGCACGGGCCGCCCGCCGTGCTCGTAGTCCTCGACCTTCTCCAGGAATCCTTCGGCGATCATGCGCCGCGGATCGCGCTCGTCCGGCGTCAGGCGGCACCACAGCTCGGGGATGAGCAGGCTGACGTCGTGATCGACGCGCACCTTCGGCCCGATGTAGCCCGCCGCCGTCGAGAATCCGCCGTAGCCGGTCAGCAGCATCGACACCAGCGCGTTGTTCAGATCCGCCGTGGCCGAGATGGCGTTGAACGGCCCCTTGGTCAGCGCCCCCTCGGATCCGGCGCCGGTGGTGCTCGGCGACTTGCCGGTCAACGAACAGACGTAGTCCATGAACAGCTCGGGCAACTCCTGGAAGTGGATGGGGTTGTAGACGCACAGCGGGCGGATGCCCAGCTCGGCATCCGGCGGGTTGTTGCGCCGCCCCGACAGGACGCTCGAGACCGGAAAGATCACCGGCTTGCCGAACGGTATACGACGCCCGAGCCGCGCCCCCACCTCGGCCAGATGGCGATCGCGGGGCCGGGAGAGATCGGGTCTGATCTGCAGATAGCGCGGGTTCTTGGTCGGCTTGCCCCCGACGAGGCGCGGCTTGGCCGAACAGACCGCATACCCATCGCCGATGGTCTCCAGCGTGCGCTGCAGGTGGTGCTGCATTGGCGGGGTGAAGGCGTCGAACGTGGCGACGTCCTCGACCATCTCCTGCACGTCCTTCTTGCGCAGCGGCTGAAAGTTCGACAGGAAGACGCCCGGCTCCGAAAAATCCGCCTCGGTCTGCCGATCCATGCCCGGCTGGATCGCTTCGTCCGGTCGCTGGAACAGGCGGAATTCGCAGTTCTGGGACAGCTTCAGGCTCTGGTGGCCCGCATAGCTGTCGGGTAGCCCGAACAGCTGGGCCGCCGGCACCACCACCGAGGCGGTGATGTCGTCCTCCATCTGCACCTTGTCCGCGGGCACGAAGTCCTGCCGCAGCTTGAAGGTTCGCCACGAGCTCTGGTTGGCGAACCCGACGCGCAGGTAGCTGCCCACCAGCTTGCGCCCGCTGAACTTCAACTCGTGCCCCGACGAGCCGTTGATGATGTCGACCGAGAAGTGCGCGCGCCAGTCCTTCCACTCGGGCTGCCAAAAGCGCTTGATGATGAAGGCGATGGCGCGGATGTGGTTCGGCAGCCGCCTCAACCAGGCGTTGTAGGCCGGCGTGAACTCGCTGTCGCTGGCCGTGAGCAGCTTGATGACCGAACCCAGCGTGCGATCGGACGACAAGAGCGGCCGCGAGTTGGGCCGCCCCTTGCCCCGCCCCGGCAGGAACCGGTCGTTGTAGTCGCGGCTGAAGATCTCGTCGACGAGCTTCATGTCCTCGTCGAAGTCGTTGACGTAGATCGGGCCGTACAAGACGGCGTCGACCAGGCTCTTCGATATCTCCGATTTGCCGCCGCCCGAGACAGTGCACGGCTTGTGACAGAAGGTCCCCTCGGGCGCCGTGCGCACCAGGCGCCAGCTCGGCGCGGCCGGGTGCTTCTCGAGCCGCAGCTTGTACCCGCTGGGGTGCAGGTACACGTGTCCCGGCAACAGACGCAGGTGGCGCTCCTCGCCCTTCCACGTCCAGCGGATGTCCTGCTGCGAAAGCTCGATGACCGCGTCTTCGGGCAAGTAGTGCACGGACGGATGAAGGCGATCGGTGGCGTAGCCCTCGTCGTGCACCTCGACCGCGGGCCCCAGCAGTTCCATCGCCTCGACGAAGCGATGCCCCCCCGGCATGACGCGCGCATCGGGAACGAAGCCGTCGCCGATGCTCCAGGCGGGGAACGCCAGCGCGCCCCCGGCGTGCTCCTCCTCGGCAAGTCCGAACAGGTTGGCGGAGAAGCTGATCTGCGTCTTCACCTCCTTCTTGCAGTAGCCGAAATAGTTGTCGGCCAGGATGGTGACCATCACCCCGTCGATGTCGCGCAGGGTGACCTTGAAGGGGCGCCCGTCGTTGTAGAGGTCCTCGTCGTTGACCGAGGGGAGCCCCAGGTCCTTCTTGCGCAGCCTGGTCAGGTGGGGCGCCAGGATCACGCAGCCGGTGTGACCAGTCCAGTGGTCGACGTCCAGCCCGGCGTCGTTCTCGGGCAAGTACGGGTCACCGGCATTGCCGAAGATGCTCTCGACGAAGTCCAGGTTCGCCACCAGCCCGCCGGGGGCGAAGAAGCGGATCTCCATGCGCTTGGCTGGCGAGACACCCGGCACCTCCGGGCAGACCAGCGGGCGCAGCAACAGAGACACCATCGTCTCGACGGGCGCGCTCCAGGCATCACCGAAGGGGAGCCGCAGGAGGTGGGCCGGCGGATTCAGGGCCTCGCGCAACATGATGGCGAAGGCGGAGAGCGGGACGGGGATCTTGTCCGCCGGGACCGGCAGCCCCGTCTGCGCCACGTGGAAGACGCCCGCGGTGGTGCGACGGTCGCTGGTGGGGTTGTGCAGGACGCCCGCGCCGACACGGAAGCTCGAGACGTACTCGTTGTGATACGCGTCCGTGCCGACGGGGAACGATAGCTCTCGCGCAAGGCCATGGCGATCGAGGATGAACGTGCTCGCCGGCAGCCGCGTCCTGGTGTCGAGCCCGGCGAACTGACGATCGAGAAACTGCTGGATGCGGCGGTCCACGGGGCTCAGGTGGTCGGCCAGAAGGCGGCTCTGCTCGCGGTAACGCGCGAATAGATCGCGGCCGAGCTGCAACACCTCGACCTGTTCCGCACCCTCGGGGATCGGCAGGCCCATCGCCGCCAGCTTGAAAACGATCGATCGGACCAGCCGCGCGCGGTCGGATGGCGCGGCCTTTCCATCGGAGAGAAGGCCGACGCTGCGCTCGCTGTCCATGGCGCGCGCGATTCTCACGGAATCGTCGAAAAAATGCACGCCCGCAGAGCGCCGCGGTTCAGCGGCAGCCGCTTGGCGTCTCGACGCCCGGGACGGCGAACGCCGTGCCCGTCAGGGGAAACTGCACCACGTTCCACGTCAGCGCGCAGGCGTGGTCCGCCGCGTTCCGTTCGATGACCGCCATACCCTCCTGCACGGCGATGGTGGCGTTGCAGACCCCGACCACGTTGGTGTTGGTGGCCGAAGTGCTGCCGACGTTCTGGCCCGATCCGGCCTGGACCGTGGAGAAGGCGATGCTGCGGTCAGGGTCGGTGCCAGGCAACAACGTCGCCGTGGCCGTGAACGAGCCTGGCCCCAGGTCGGCGCGGCCGGACTGCACCTGGGCGCCCTCGGCCAGCTCGACCACCTGCCATCCGAACTCGATGTCGTCCATGTCGCCGCCGAGCGCGCGTTCGATGGTCAGCATGTTGTTGCCCGACAGTTCGGCCCGGATCATTCGCGCGCCGATGTCATTGCCCACTCCGACGGTCTGGAAGGACGCCAGCACGAAGGAACGCGCCAGGTTCACGGTCCGCGGCAACGTCACCGCGATGGAGGTGAGCCCTCCCGTGAGGAATCCCGACCCACGGAGCACACTGGCGTCGCCAAGCTCGATCACCTGCCACCCGATGTCGTGATTGCTCGAGGTCCCGCGCGCCCGCATCTGGAGCGTCGAGTTCGACAGGAGGTCGATCAGCACAGGATCGGTGTTGGTCCAATAACCGGTCGGAGGCGTGTGAACCTTCGAGTACGTGGCCAGCGTCCTGCTCCGCTGCACCGGCGAGAGCAAGGTCACGTTGCCCGCGGTGTTCAGCTGCACCACGGTGCCCCGCTGGGCTTTCGCGCCATTGGCGAATTCGACCAGGTACCAGCGGACATCGACCGGGGTGGGCGTCGCCTCCTCCGTGCGACGGAGAAAATCGATGGTCGTGGGGCTCGTGATCTGGCCGTGCATGTTCACGACGCGATCCCACGAGTACCGGGTCTGGAACACCAGCATCGCGCGTTCGGCGCGCATAGGCGGGATGGTGATGGTCACCGGGCCATTCGTCATGTGGCGGAACGAGCCATCGAGGACGACGTTGACGATGGTCGGCGGTATCGGCGGGCCCGACGACGGCAGGGTCACAGACGTCCCGGCGATGTACGCGTAGTAGCGCCCGTCGATGCGCCCCGCGGGGATGGTCGCCAGGGTCAGCCCCCACACGCGGGTGTCGGGCGCGTTCCAGCGCGAGTTCTCGTCGAGGAAGAACAGCACGTCCTTCCAATTGGCGCCGTCGTAGAAGGCGACCTTGAAATCGGACCCGTCCGCCCTCGCTTCGCCGGCCGTGACCACAGCGGCGTGGTTCATGGTCAGCGCCACCCAGGTCCCGGGCGGAAGCACCTGGGCGCCGGCCTGGACCCCCAGGCGATACCGGCGCACGAAGGCGCTCCCCAGCCAGGGTGGACAGGCGACGCCGATGGGGGGTGCGTCCGGGGCCATGTCGACGGACCGCACGTCGGGCCGATCCGGCGGCCTGTCGAACGGGGCGTCCACCGGCCGCGGCATGTCAGATGACGAGTCCGCGCGCAGGTCCGTCGGGACGGACTCGCCGGCACGGTCGGACTGGGGGCGGCCACCGTCGCTCTCCGGCCGCACCTGATAAGCGGGGTTGGGCCCGCGGCACCCGCCGAGCAGCAGGCCCGCCACCAGTACGGACCTGGACAGACGCGTCACCCCTTTGCAATCGGCCGGCGCCTGCGATCCCTTGATGCACCGGGGGATCTCAACGTATGAGTAGGCAGCCGGCCGATGATCCCGATCAGCGACGACAACCCGACCCTGCGCTTCCCCCTCGTCACCGTGGTGCTGCTGGCGGTGATGGGATTCGTCTGGCTGTGGTTCGAGAAGGCAGGATTCGACGCCTACGCCCTCGCCCAGACCGTCTGCAACTACGGCCTGGTCCCCGGCGAGCTCACCGGCAAGGCCCCGGTCGGCACGGGCATACCCATCGGCCCTGGACTCGCTTGCGTCGTCGACAGCGACTCGATCAACTACCTGACGCCCATCACCTCCATGTTCCTGCACGGCGGGTGGGGCCATCTGCTCGGCAACGCTCTTTACCTCTGGGTGTTCGGCAACAACGTCGAGGACAGCATGGGCCGTTTCCGGTTCGTGGTGTTCTACCTGCTGTGCGGCCTGGCGGCCGGCGCCGCGCAGGTCGCCGTCAGCCCCGCGTCGCCCGTGCCGATGGTGGGCGCATCCGGCGCGATCTCCGGCGTGCTCGGCGCGTACCTGTTGCTCTACCCGAAGGTGCGGGTGCGCCTGTTGATCATCCTGGTGATCTTCATCCAGGTCATCACCGTGCCCGCCTATCTGGTGCTCCTGTTCTGGATCGGGACCCAGGTCATCGCCGGACTGCCCCAGCTCACGACGGTGCGCGACGTCTCGGCGGGCGTCGCCGTCTGGGCCCACATCGGCGGGTTCTTCGCCGGCGTCGGGCTGGTCAAGATCTTCGAGAACCCCAGCCGCGTCGACCAGCGGACGCATGCCCAGCGCCGGCCGATGCCCCACATGCCCTGGTGAGACCGCGCTACGGGCCGTCGGGGCACAGCGCCGGCCCCGATTCGACCGGGCCGGGCATGGTCGCGGCCACAGCGCGCGGGAACTGGATCACCGACCAGTTGACGCTGCAACTGCCGCCGGTGTGACTGCGCTCGATCAGCACGTCCGACGCGCTCAGGGCCATCGTCGTGCTGCAGGTCCCGATGACGTCGTCATCGACGTAGGTGCTGCTACCCATGTTCGCCCCGCCGCCGCTCAGCACCGTCGCCAGCGCCACGGTACGCGAGGGGTCGATCCCCATGGGGAGCGTCGCGCGCACCATGGCCGTCCCCGCAGCGAGATCCGCGCGCGCCGACTGGACCAGCGTCGGACTCGCCAGTTCCAGCACCTGCCATCCGATGTCGCTGGTGGCGTCATTGTCGCCACCTGCGCCCCGCTCGAACGTGACCGTTCCAGCGCCGAGCTCCGCGCGCATCATCCTGGCTCCGACATCGATCCCCGCACCGGTAGTCAGGAAGCCCGCGAGCACGAAGGAGCGCGCAAGCGACACCGCCCGCGTCAGCGTGGCCATGGCCGTCGTCGTCCCGTTCGGCATGCTGACTCCGGCGCCGCGCAGGACCGAGGCGTCGTTCGGGTTGAGGAACTCGACCACCTCCCACGCGGCGGTCTGTCCCGTGCTGCCCATACCCACCTGCACCCGGATCTGAAGGGTCGTCGGGCCGACCAGGTCGACGATCATCGGGTCGTTCTGGGCCCAGCTGACGTGATCCGCCGCCGAGGTCCGGGAGAACAGCGCCAGCGTCCGCGCCGGCACCACCGCCAAGGGAAGGGGGATGCTGGTGGCGACCGCCGTCAGCGCCGCGTTTCCCCGCTGCACCCGGATACCGCTGGCGAACTCCACCACGTACCAGCTGATGTCCATCGGGACCGGCATCGTCTCGCTGGTGTTCCGGGTGAACTCGATGGTGCTGGCATCGATGATCTGTCCGCGCAGCACCGAGCCCGACGGCCGGTCGCTGGCGTGCCTCGTCTGGAAGATCAGGAACGAATGATCCGGCCTCACGGCCCTGGGGATCGTCACAGCCGTCACGCCGGTCATCACACTCCGCGCGGTACCGGCCTGCACATCGCGCAGGATCGCCGGAGGCGGCCCCGACGCTACCGCGCCCGCGCCGGGTTGCCCGTAGAACAGGTAGCAGCGCCGGTTCGTCCCCGCCGCCCCCAGCGCCGACGGGTTGCGGAACCAGATCGTCGTATCCGCCGTGTTCCAGCGCTCACCTTCGTCGAGAAGCCTGCTGACCTCGTTCCAGACGATGCCGTCGAAGCAGGCAATCCTCACGTCGTGGCCGTCTGCCCGCGACTGGCTGGCTCGGACGAGCGCGGCGTGATCGAGGGTGTACGAGACCCAGCTCCCCTGCGGCAGCGCGCTGCCGGCGGCATTGATGGTCAGCCGCTGACGAAACCTGAGTTCCGACCTCCACCAGGGCAGACACGACGCGGCAGGCCCCATCTCGTTCCCGACCTCCGGTCGCGGCCCCTCCGGCCGCGGACCATCAGGCATCGGACGGGCCGTGTCCCGCACGTCGGGTTGCGACCTCGCAGCGTCGAGCGTCTTGCCGCCGTCGACGTCGACGTCTTCGCCATTCTGGTAGGCAGGGTTCGGCCGGCGGCAAGCACAGAGCAGCAGGACCAGGGCAAGCGCCGATCGTCGATACACGTCGTGTGAATCATCGGCGGATGGCGGCCCGGTCTGAAAATCTGCCATGATGCCGGCCGTGACGCCGCCCGCCCCCTCGCCGGCCACCCTCACGCCCGGGCGCCGCTGGGCGATCATCGGCGCCCTCTGCGCCATCTACATCTTTGCGTACATCGATCGCATCAACCTGTCCGTCGCCCTCAGCGTCAAGGACTTCGCCTCGTTCTTCCAACTCAACGACATCGACCGCGGAGCCCTGAACTCCGCCTTCTTCTGGACCTACGCCGCTCTCCAGATCCCCGCCGGCTGGGTCGTCGACCGTTTCGGCGCCAAGCGCTCACTGGCCGTCGGCTTCATCTTGTGGAGCATCGTCGGCGCAGGAACAGGCCTGTCGCAGACCTTCGCCCAGCTCTTCGTCATGCGGCTCTTCCTGGGCATCGGCGAGTCCGTGGTCACGCCCGCGGGGATGCGCTGGATCCGATTCAACTGTCCCGAGGAGAAGCGCGGTTTCGCCATCGGCCTGTTCATGGCCGCCGCCAAGGTCGGCCCCGCCATCGGTAACTTCATCGCGCCCTGGCTGATGCTGGCCTACGGCTGGCGCCCGATGTTCGTGATGCTCGGTCTCGGGGGCCTCGTCTGCCTGATTCCCTGGATGATCCTCGTCAAGGACGACGACCGCGCCATCGAGAAGCGCACCACGCTCGCCAACGCTGCGCCCGCCCTCCCCTTCTCGGCGATCCTGCGTAGCCCCGCGCTGTGGGGCACGCTGGTCGGCACCTTCGCCTACCAGTATTTCAACTACTTCTGCATGACCTGGATGCAGGCGTACCTCGTGGAGCACCTGCACCTCAGTCAGCGTCAGATGAGCATCTTCTCCGGTTCCAGCTACGCCGGATTCGCAGCCGTCGCCATCGCCGCGGGGTTCGCCGCCGATCGGTTGATTGCCCGTGGCTTCGACGCAGTGAAGGTGCGCCGCCGTTTCGCCATCGCCGGCCTGGTGGTCGCCTCCACCCAGCTCGTCGGCGCTTTCACCTCGTCGTCGTCGGTGGCGCTGTTCTTCGCCATCTTCTCCCTGTGCGGCCTGGGACTGACGACCGCCAATTACTGGGCGCTCACCCAGACGCTGATCCCCGGAGCCGCCGTCGGCCGCATCGTCGGAATCCAGAACTGCGCTGCCAACATCCCCGGCATCGTCGCCCCCCTGCTGACCGGCTGGCTCAAGCAGACCACCGGCGGCTACACCGCGCCGATGATCGCCGCCAGCGGCTTTCTCCTTCTCGGAATCCTCTCGTACGTCTTCGTCGTGCGAAAAGAATACGCGCCGGCTTTATCGGGACCGTGATCGCGTGACCATGCTCCTGCTCCTGCTGGCCGCGGCCGCCCCGCCCTGCCGCGAGGCGCCCGATGCACGCATCTGGTTCTCGCCCGCCGTACCTGTCGCGGGCCAGCCGCTCCGGCTGATCGTCGTCTCTCCCTCTTCCGGTGACATCACCGCCGACGGGACACCGCTGCCCACCATTCATCGGGGCTACAGCCACGGCGCCGACCTGACCGCTCCCACAGCCGGCAGCCACCGGATCGAGTTCAGCGGCGTCAGCTGCAAGACCGTCGTCGTCCAGCGCCGCGCGACCCCGCCCGTCCGTTCCCGCAACGGCCCGGCCTGGCCGACGACCGCCGCCTGGGATCGCGCCACCGAGGATTTCTATGCCGCGTGGATCGAGGCGCTGTTCGACGCCCCGCCGGATGAATCGCTCTCGTTCCCGTCGCTGGCCCCGGTGATCCGCGACCCGAAGCGCAACTTCCTCTGGGGCCACCTCGGCCTGCGCGAGGACGATCCCAAGAACCGCGCCATCGCCTCCGCCGAGCCCGACTGCGCCGATCTGCCCTACTACCTGCGTGGCTACTTCTCCTGGAAGATGGGCCTGCCCTTCGCCTTCCGCGACTGCGATCGCGGCGCCACCACGCGCCCGCCCCGTTGCGGAACACCGCTCGACAACCAGCAGCCCGTCGAGGCCGCGGATCCGCTGTCCGCCTTCCGCAAGCTCCTGCGCGTGCTCGCGAACAAGGTCCACTCCGGCAGCGCCCGGACCGCGCTCGACGACGAGGCCACCGACTACTATCCGGTGCCGCTCGCCCGCGAGCACCTCCGCCCCGGCGTCGTCTACGCCGACCCCTACGGCCACATCCTGATGATCGTGAAGTGGCAAGACCAGACGCCCACCGCCGGCGGCCGTCTTTTCGCCGTCGACGGGCAGCCCGACAATTCGGTCGCCCGCAAGCGCTTCTGGGAGGGCACCTTCCTGTTCGCCCAGGTCGCCGGCGCCGGCCCCGGCTTCAAGTCCTTTCGCCCCGTGGTCCAGGGCACCCCGCTCGCCGGCGAGGCGCTCGCCCGCGACCGGCGGTTCGCCCCCTTCTCCCCCGAGCAGGCGAAGCTGTCGCCGGATGACTTCTACGCACGCATGGCCCGCCTCATCAACCCACAGGGCCTCGACGCCGTCGCCGCCTACGACGAGACCCTGGCCGCCCTGGTCGAGCAGCTCGAGACCCGCATCGGGTCGGTCGACAACGGCGAGACGTACATGCGCGAGCACAGGGACGCCGTCATCGCGATGCCCGAGGGCGCCAAGATCTTCGAGACCGTCGGGCCGTGGGAGGACTACGCCACCCCCTCGCGCGACATGCGCCTGCTCATCGCCATGAACGTCCTCCTGGCGCTCCCCGACCGCGTCGCTCGCCACCCCGAGCTGTTCCGCCTCGGCGGCCGCGCCGCGGCCGAAGTACGGACCGAGCTCGTCGCCCTGCACGACCGCCGCATCCGCGAGCGCGCCATCGAGTACCGGCGCACCGATGGCACCCCGTACCGCCTCACCGTGGCCGACCTGCTCGCCCGCCGCGCCGCCTTCGAGCAGGCCTACAACCCGAATGACTGCATCGAGGTGCGCTGGGGAGCCACCCCCGGGACGCCCGACCACGCCACCTGCCGCCGCCACGCCCCCGACGACCAGCGTGCCCGCATGACGGCGTATCGCCCCTGGTTCCACGAGACCCGCCGTCCTCCGCGCTGAACGTACCTTCACCTACCTCGGAACCCGAACCGCCTTGCACCCCCTGAAAAAATTTCCAACCGTCCGTGACCAACCTTGGGCCTCTCCTCAGTTTTACCCGCGGAACTGCCGACGATCTTCCATGGCCGTCCCCTTGCAAGACGTTCCATGACCGCACACATGCGCCCTCGACGCACGGACTCTGGATTCACGCTCACCGAGTTGATGATCGTCGTGGTCATCCTCGGAGTTCTGTCCGCGATCGCTCTGCCCCGCCTCGGCGCCCGCAACCGCGGCGCCGCCGACGTGAAGGACTTCGCCAACACCATCACGCGCGAACTCCAGCGGGCTCGGTTCCTGGCCATGAGCAGCCACCTGCCGGTTTACGTGAACTTCTTCGACGACCGCGTGGAAGTCTGGCAGGCCACGGCATTGGCGGAAGGCTCGGGCTTCGCTCCCCCGAACACCGTCGGTACGGGCTACACGAGCGTCATCCGGGCCAAGGCCGACGGGTTACGGCACGACGACGTCGCCGTCTGGGACAACCGACCCACAGTCGGCACACCCCCCAACCGTACGTTGGCCGTGACCGCTGGCGACCATGAAGACGTGGTGTACGGGACCATCGGAAACATCATCAAGCGCATCACCGGCGCCGGCGCCAGCGTCAACAACAGCCCCCAACCCGCGACCTACATCTACGTCAGTCACGACAAGCTTCGAGGAAAGCCGGGGGGCGATTGGCGGATCACCATCAACACCGCCACCGGCTTCGTCAGCCTCAAAGAGGGGTGGCCGTGATCGGTCGCCGCCTTTCCCGCAGCTCGCCGGAGCAGGGCTTCACCCTCCTCGAGGTCATGATCGCGCTGCTGATCGGCATGATCGGCCTCGTCGGCACGGTGGCGCTGCAGCACACGATGGTCCTGGCCACCCACCACGCCACCGAGGCCTCGAACGCCATGCGCCTGTCCTCGCAGAAGATGGAGGAGTTGGCCGCCGCTCCGCTGATTCCTCCCGGTAGCCCGCTCTGCACCGTGAACAACGGCATCAAGTGCATGTGGGACAGGGACCACGCCAACACGGCCACCGCCATCCCGGCCACCGAGGATTGGACCTCGCCGGGGGAGGAGATGCTCGACGCGCGGGGGAAAGTCGGAGTCGGCCCTATCTTTCGCTATCGAAGGCAGTGGCTGGTCTGGTCGACGGGCGCCAATTTGCCCTTCAACCTCGCCGTCCGCACCTACTATGACGTGAATACCTCGGCCGGCTCCGGCCAGACCGCCGCGCCCCAACGGCTCTACCGCGTCGACCTCCAGAGGAACAAACAGTGGTGACTCGTCGCCCTCGCTCCCGGCAAGCCGGCCTCACCCTGGTCGAGTTGATGATCACCATCATCATCGCCGGCCTGGTGACGACCTCGACGTTCATGTTCTTCGTCGGTCAGCAACGGGTCTACGAGACGCAGGCGAAGGTCCTCAACCTGCAGCAGAACCTCTGGGCCTCGATGGAGCTGGTCTCGCGCTACGCCCGAGCCGCCGGCAACGGCATGCTCGGCTGCGTCCGCCCCGACACGGATCCGACCGGAACCACCGACAACGGCGACCCGCCGCCCGTGTCCAATGCCGCCGACACCACCGATGTCGCTGGCTCACCGCTGGCGCGCGCGCCGGCCACCGGCCTGCGCGCCTGGTACAGCACCGGGGAGTTCCGCATCCCACCGATCTGGGTCGTCGACGGTGGCGCCACGAACCCGGACAGCCTGACCATCGCCTACGGCGACGGGAGCTACGGCAACTGGTCGGACAACGACCTCGCAGCCACCATGCCCATCAACACCCCTTCCGCCGCGGTGATGACCCAGAGTACCCAGGCCAAGATCTTCCCGGACCCCCCGGCCGCCACGCCGACCGACTTCATGATCATCTTCGATCAGTCGGCGGCCCCCGCGAACATGGCGCGGGGCTGCACCCTCCTCCAGATCACCAACGTCGACATCGCCGGCAACCAGATCGAGCACGGCGTCGCCAGTCTCTGGAACCCTCAGGGCGCGAACGGCCCGGGAATGGTCCCCTTCGCATACAACGGTGCGGTCAGTCCCCCGGCCACCACGGGGGCCATCCGGTACCTGGGCAAGCTGAAGTGGTTTCGATTCTGGATCGACAGGTCCAACTCCGTGCCCAGGTTGATGATGGAAGATCGCGCCGCGGATCCGGCGAACGTCGGAGTCATCGGGCAGTCGGAGCCGGTGGCAGAGGGGATCGAGGACCTGCAGGTGACGTTCGCCTGCGACAACGCCCCGCTGAACGGAACAATCGAAACCGCCGAATGGATCTTCGACAACGAGAACGCCGTGCCTGCCCCCGGCGTCGCTGGCAACTGCAACCATCCCACGATGATCCGGATAACCCTCGTGGCTCGCTCGGAAGCCGAGGATACCCTGCTGCGGGAACACAAGGACCGGGGCACCAACTTCCTCGAGGCCGTCGAGAACAGGCAAGCCAAGGCGGCCGACGCCTACCGTCGCCGGTACATGACCACCACCATCTTTCCCCGGAATTGAAGGAGGAGGACCATGCGCAAGACAGCATGCCGCGTTGACCAGCGTCGCAGGAGGGACCGCGAGACCGGCGCGGTCCTTCTCACCGTGCTCCTGGTCATGATTGCCCTTCTCGGCCTGGGCATCACCAGCCTCTGGCTCACCAGTGGCAACCTGCAGATGAGCGGCAACACCAACCTGCGCAACCAGGCGCTCTACCTGGCGGAAATGGCCATAGAGGTCGCGCGCCACGACCTCAACCAGGCGACGCCCCCGAACAAGGTCCTCCTTCTGACCGGACCCAGCCTCCCCCAGTACGACAACCCGCCCTGCGTCGCAAATGTCCTGATCCAGGACACAGTCACGGAACTGGTGACCCGCCCCGGGGTGATCTACTGCCTCTTCAGCGACTGCACCAACGCCGCCAACCATCTCGTGAACAAGAAGTACCCTCCGGTCGATCGCACCGATGGCAGCAATCCCACGATGGGCACGTACAGTGTCTGGGTCCGCAACGACACCGCCGAGTTGAAGCTGGGGTGTACTCCGTATGCCACCCAGGACAGCAACAACACGCTCGTGCTGCATGCCAAGGGCGTCGCCGCCGACGGAAGGACCACCGTCGTCCTCGAAGCAACGATGGGGCCGGGCTCGACGCCAACCGGCCCCACGCCCCCCGGGGCTGGCAACGCGCCGGTGCTATGCAACTCCGGCAGGAACGCCTGCGACGAGAACAGCTCGGTCCAGGCCGGCGTCGTCGCCCAGTAGCGCCAGACTGTCAGGTCGGGTAGACATAGCGCCTGGCCGCATGATTCTCTACAAGACGTCGCAGGGCCCGCTGGTCGAACACGGCGGGAAGTATTTTCCGGTCGCCGGGGACTGGGACGACCTCTTCAATGCCGACGACCTGCTGAGCGTCCTCGAAGCGGCCGTCGCCGCCAGCAACACGGTGGCCACCCCCGCCTCCCTGCTGGCGCCGATCGGCACGCAGGAAGTCTGGGCGGCCGGCGTCACCTACTTCCGCAGCCGCACCGCCCGCATGGAGGAATCCAAGGCCGCAGGCGGCGGTAGCTTCTACGATCGCGTCTACGAGGCGGATCGGCCCGAGCTGTTCTTCAAGGCCACGCCCCTCCGGGTCATCGCGCCGGGCGGCACCATGAAGCTGCGCAAGGACTCGCGCTGGATCGTCCCCGAGCCCGAGTTGACCTTGGTCATCAACCGCCGCGCACAGATCATCGGCTATGCCATTGGCAACGACCTCTCCTGCCGCGACATCGAAGGTGAGAACCCTCTGTACCTGCCGCAGGCGAAGGTCTTCGACGGCTGCGCCGCCATCGGCCCGGGCCTGCTCATCACCCGGGAGCCCTTGCCGCCCGAGACGGAGATCCGCCTGAGCATCCTTCGCCAGGGACGCGAGGTCTCGGCGGACAAGACCGCGCTGTCCCAGCTCAAGCGCAGCCCCGCGTCGCTGGTCGAGTTCCTCTTCCGCGAGACCAGCTTCCCCACCGGCTGCTTCCTGATGACGGGCACCGGCATCGTGCCGCCCGACGACTTCACGCTCACCCCGGGCGACGAGGTGCGCATCACCATCGCGCCGATCGGGACGCTGGCGAACAAGGTCGCCTAGCGAGCCTCCTCCGAGGTGCGAATGCGTGTCTTCCAGGCCGGCGCCTTCGCGTGGGTCGGGTAGCGTCGCAAGAGCTCCCGGTAACCCGCGGCCGCCTCGGTCCAGCGGTGATCGTCGAACGCACGATCCGCGCGGCGTAGCAGCTGATCGAGCGGCAGTGCGGTGTCGGCGGGCAAGGCAGCCTCCGTGGCGGGAGCGTCATCCCGCGAACGCGCCGGTTCGGCCGCGGCGGGAGCCCGCGCAGGCTCGGCCCGGCTGCTGACGCTCGGCTTCGGAGCCGCGGCCGCAGGCCCCGCCGGCGCGTTC
>JANPFD010000071.1:0-160726 GCA_031423255.1 Myxococcales bacterium
TGTTCCGGCGACGGCGGCGCTAGCGTCCGCTCCGATCTCTCCGGCGGGGGCGGGTGTGGGGGCTCGGTGTCCCGGTCGTGCTCAAACACCTCGGTCGCGGTGGCACCAGATCCTGCTCCGCGTCCGTCGAGACGCGACCGAGAACTGCGCGCGCCCGGGACACCGAGCCCCCAGACCCGCCCTGGGCGCCGGCGCTTACTCCGCTTTTGGGGTCTGAAAAACACGGAGACGGATCGGGTCCATCGCGCCGAGGTGTTTGAGCACGACCGGGACACCGAGCCCCCACACCCGCCCCCGCCGGAGAGATCGGAGCGGACGCTAGCGCCGCCGTCGCCGGAACACGACCAGCCCCAGAAGCACCCCTAGCCCGACGGCCAGCAGAGCACCCGGAGTGGCCGCCATCGGCCCGGCGATGGTCTCCGGCTGCAGGAAGCAACCGCTCGACTGCTCGCCGTCGCAGACGTCGCCCTTGTTGTTGCCGTTGCGATCGCGCTGCCGCGAGTTGGTCTTGGTGGGGCAGTTGTCGCAGTGGTTGAGGACGCCGTCCCCGTCGAAGTCGTCGCAGAAGTCACCGAGGCCATCCTCGTTACCGTCCTCCTGGAACGGGTTGTACACGTCCGGGCAGTTGTCCTCGGAGTCGATCCATCCGTCGGGCCGCGTGACGGTCACCTTGTCGGCGCCGGACTTCCCCTGGTCCTTGCACGCCTGCTGGCAATTGGCGACGAGGTCCACCGGCAACTGCCGCGTCGAGCACTCGTTGCAGGGGATGCAATCCGTATCGGTGTCGTTCGGGTTCTGGACGTTACCGATGCGGATGAACTCGATCTCCAGGCCGTCCGTCGGGCCGATGCTCTGGTCCGACGGGATGTCGGTGACCGAGAACGGCTCGGAGGTGGGGATGAGGCTCAGCTGCGTGAAGGTGCCGCTGATGAAGTTGTCATCGCCGGTCAAGGTGGCCGAGTAGTTGCGCCACTTGCCGTCGGCGATCAGGCCCGCGCCGTCGACGCAGGTGGGGTCGCGCTTGGGGTTTCCGCAGTCGCTCGGGATCCGATACGACGGGCCGCTGTCTCCCAGCTTCAGGGTGGCGTACGGCTTGAGCCCATTTTCCTCCCACTGCCGCTGGGCGGGCACCCGCATCCTGATGGTCACCGCGTTGTAGAACAGGTTGGCCGGGTTGAACGGAGCCAGTCCGTACTCGGCGCCCTTCTCGGCGGTGAACTGCTTGGCCTTGGTCGGATCGGGGACGATCTTGATCGGCAGCGGCCTTCCGGTGAAGCGGGCGACACCCGCGCTGCCGGGGCTGGCGGTGATGCGCATGACGTTCTTCAGATCGGCCGTGTTGGGAATCGGTTCGTAACCGGGCATGGTGACCGCGAGGCCGCCCTCGGCGTTCCAGGCCTGCTCGTCGTCGCTCTTGACCGTCGAGCCGAGCGGCTTGGTCGAGCCGAACTCCCAGTAGGCGTTGTCGTCCCAGGTGCCCTCGAAGGTGTTGATCAGCCGGCCGCGGTAGCCCGTGACCAGGTAGAAGTAGGAGGCAAACTGCTTGCGCCAGACGTTGACGTTGTTGACGTGGGTGTACTGGGTCACCCGCTGGGCGCGGATGTTGTCGTTGGTGATGGCGCCGTCCACCCTCGTGGGCACGGCGGCCGCGTCGACCGCCGCGGTTGGCTTGGTCACCACCACCCACAGCTGGCGGATGTGGTGCCGGGCCTGGGTGAACGACGGGATGCGCTCGCCGCCGTTGGCCGGGATGATGTCCTTGGCCAGGCTGACGCTCTTGTTCGGATCCAGCGGTTTGAGGGAGATGCCGCGGCGGAGCCCCATGTACGGGCTGACCTCGCGCTGGAAGGCGGTGACCGTGGGCCGGTAGATCTGCGCCGGCGTCGTGTCCATGAACGACTGGAAGCTCATCGGGTCCAGCGAGCCCGTCGTCTGGATGGTGTAGAGATCGTGCGGGTTCGGCGGCAGGAATCCGAGCAGGTAGAGATCGAGGGGCTGGAACCGGAGCAACTGCGCGCCCGACAGCTTGGTCCCCACCGGCCATGACGGCGCGGGCAGAGCGTTCACACCGTAGTGCGGCGAGGGAGAGGTGAGGTCCAGGGTGCCGTTGCCGTTGTCGCGGTAGGTGTTGCCGGCGAAGAGCGAGCCGCGCGTGTTCAGGAACGAGTTCCAGATCCTGGGCTGGATCAGCGCAGCGACGGCGTCCCGAGGCATGTACGTCCCCTTGCCCACGTCGAAGTTGGCCACCAGCCCGTCCTTGGTGGCCGGCGGGACGGTGACGTCAGCGGTGCCGGCCTTGGGGTTCAGCGTGACGTAGGGGCCGTACAGCGCGGCGGTCGCCTGGGCCAGCGAATCGAAGTAGCCGTAAAACGACGGGTAGCACAGAGCCTTGGGCGCCATCGGAAGGAAGTCCTGCACCCGGGCTGGCGCGCGACCGCACGGCCCGTACGCTCCGCGCGACGGATTACCGGGCACCTGGCCGGTGCTGGCGGCGGCGATGTATCCGAGCCAGGGCCGCTCGGGGTTGCGGGGTTGCAGGGGCAGGCCGATGTGGTCCACCTCGTTGACGTACAGGTCATTGTTCAGCGAGTCCTTCACCGACTCGCGAAAGAACAGCGGACCCGGTGGGTTGGTGCGCGGCGTGATCTGCTGGCCGAAGATCACGAGCTGGTCCCACTGGTCTGCCCGGTACGGCACGCCCATCTTCTTCAGCACCTCGAGCACCTTCGCCGGAACGGCGTTGTAGTTCAGGGTGCAATTGTTCGTCTGGATGGTCTCCAGGCCGGTGGCGGTGTTGACCTCGATGGCGCAGGCAGCAAGCGGCTTGCCGTCGTCGTCCAGTTCCTCGCCGCTGATCACCAGGACCTCGTCCCGGAAGCAGTTGGTGGGCTGCGGGGGCGGCGTCTCTGGCATCACCTTCGCGGCGGTGGCAGCGGCGATCACCTTGGGCGCCTGGTTGGGATCCCTCAGAGGATCAGGGCACTGGAAGCCGTCCGGCACCGCGTGAGCGGTGGACGACAGCGCTGCCACGGTGACGAGCGCCGCGAGGGCCGCGAAGAGATGGGCTTTGCGCATGGTCTATCCCGCTTTCTATTGGTTGGAAGGGACGAACCGGGTCAATGGATCCCGCGGCTCGTAGGCCGGATTCCAGATGCAGGCGTTGGCTCCCGAGATGCCGTCGTTGGTGCAGTAGGTGCCCTGCTGGATCTCCTGATCCTGGACCTTCTCGTTCCGGATGCTGACGTTGACGGGGTTCTGGCAGAACGCATCGTTGAACCTGTCCGGCTTCTGGGGATCGCACTGGCGCACACAGACCCGCAAGCGCGTCGGCGTCGCCGGGCTGGTGTTCGGCGTCAGGCATCGGTAGCCCGGCAAGTCGCCGCAGCGTGAATCAAAGGGCAGCGTGCCCGGTTCGCTCTTGTTCTTGCCGTCCGGACCGACATAACGGACCGTGATCGACTGCGAGGGGAGAGCTGCTGCGGCCGCCTGGTCGGAGTCACAGCGGAAGTAGCAGTAGCCAGAAGCGGCGCGGGGCGAAATCAGGCAGGTGTAGCCGCCGGCCATGCCCCCGGTATTGGTGTCGGGGTTGAAGATCTTGCCGGAGGCCGCGGCCGCGAGCCTCACGCCGGTGGGGTTCTCCGGCGTCGTCGAGGTCCGGTCTTCATAGCGAAAGTCGATCAGGCGCCCGCGCTCCTCCGATGGAATCGCCATGCCCGTCCCGCTCGGCTTGCCCTCGAGCGCACACTTGGCGACGGCCGGTGCGCAGAACTCGCCGAAGCGCACCTGGGGCACGTCGCAGCGTGGTCCGCCTTCGCGCAACATCTGGAGATCGTCACGATCGATCTTGCCGTCGTTGTTGATGTCCCTCGTGCCGGCGGGGATCTCGGCTATGGCGATGTTGAAATCCGGCGTCAGATTGCACTCCAGCGCCAGGCCAGGGCCCGCGAACTGTTTCCGACAGGGATCGCTGCCGGCGGCCACCTGCTCCTTCGTGCACTTCATCGCCTTGCCGATGAGCGGGAAGTTGCGCGTCCACGGCACCGCCGTGGTGGCGGTCCCGCCGCGCGGCTGGTACTGCGCCGGATCGATGCCGATGATCTGCTTGAAGGTGCCGGGCTCGTAGGGCGGGTCCTGCGGCACGGTGACGTCCCACATCCAGCGGATCGGCCGGTATCCGGGTGGATCCGACGGTTTGGTGCGCGGCGCCGCGTCGGTCAAGAAGTCGCCGATGAGGCGCAGCTCGATCGACTGGCTGCGGACGGGATCCTGCGTCATGATGCTGACCCGCGGCTGGAACAGCTTGCCGACAGGCGCGATGATCGTGCTCACCGAACTCGCCTTGTCGCCGATCGAGTACCGGAGCACGTCGAAGGTGTCGAGGCGTCGGTCGTAGAACTCCGGACCCATCGGGTAGGGGACGCCGTTCTCGTCACCCAGCGTGAGCCATCCGTCGGACAGGAAGCAGCTGCCCTGCTTGGTCCGGTACCACAGCTCGATGCGCGGGTACGGGATGTTGTAGTACATCGGCGTCGGCACCACCGTCTGCCGCTCGTCCAGAATCGGGCAGTTGATCACCTTGCCGGTCGAGAAGAGCTCGAACTTGCCCGAGTCCACACCGCGGCGGAGCGTCTCCCAGCTCTTGATCTTGTCCGGCTCGTAGCCGTCCGGTACCCGGATCTCGGTGATCTCCCACATGCCGCTGTAGTCGCCGTTGTTGTTGAGGCGATCGACGATCGGCCGCTGGTAGTCGGGGACGTTGCGGGCCGGAACGCCGGGCAGGTACGGGTTCTCCTGGTTGTCCACGAAGTAGTCGCGCTGGCGGATCGAGTAGACGAGGTCGCGGGGAGCATCGTCGCGCGGCAGCAGGTTGAACGCCTTGCGGCCGCCCTTCATGAACCAACTTCCCGTACGCGGCTCGTAGACGGGACGCGAGAAGATCGGTCGGTTCTGCGAATCGAAGAAGAAGTACATCGGCGACACGACGGCGAAGTCCGGGGTGTTCGTCGCGTTCCGCTTGCGCTGTACGTTGACGATGCCGAAGTCGTAGTACTCGGCGCGCTCGCCGTTGACCCACCCGAGGTGGGGGCGAACGTCCCTGGTCAGACCACGGTTCGGGTCGGAAGCCGTCGACCCGTCGTAGTAGTACGGCGACAAGTCGAGGAAGCCGTAGGCGTCATCCGAGAAGTCATCCTTGCCGCAGCCGACCAGACCAAACGAACTTATCAATAGAACGAGGGGGCCGAGGATGGCGGGTAAGGAGTGACGGGAGCGAGTCAGCATGCACGTCTCCGTTCGTTCAGAGAGGGCGGGGCGGTAACCCTGCGACAACCAAGGACGAGCGCTTCTATCACACTCGGTTTTTCGATGGCAATGAGCGTAGATAGGACACCTGAGAGAGAAAATTTGCGTGTAGGTGTAAGTGCGCTACGGTGGGTGCATGAAGACCATCAAGCGGCACTGGCTCGTGGGTTTGATCGCTTCCATCGTCATTGGCAGCGCCGTCGGCGTCTCGGCGGCCCGGGCGCTGGTTGGGACGCCGGCCCCGTCGGTGCTCGCCGACGTGCAGCTCCCGGCGCTGGATCACATGGTGGCGAAGCTCGCCGCCGAAGCCCGAACGCCGAACACTTCCGAATTGCGCTAACCTCCGCCGCCTCGAGGAGGTGGTAGATGCGCCGGCGCGTGCTCGTCACGGGCGGAGCGGGTTTCATCGGTTCACATCTGTCCCGCGCGCTTGCGCAGCGGGGCGAATCGGTTCGTGTCCTCGACGATTTCTCGTCGGGCAAGCGCGCGAACATTGCCGACCTCGAGGGGCAGATCGAGATCCTCGAAGGATCGATCCTCGACGAGGCGGCTCTCGAGGGGGCGATGACCGGGGTGGAGGTGGTCTTCCACCAGGCGGCGATTCCGTCGGTGCCGCGTTCCATGGCGGCCCCCGTCGCCAGCCATCAGGCCAACGCGACCGGTACGCTGCAGGTGCTCGAGGCCGCCCGCAAGCATCGCGTCCGGCGGCTGGTCTACGCCGGCTCGTCATCGGCCTACGGCGAGACGCCGACGCTGCCCAAGGTCGAGACCATGGTGTCGGCGCCGCTGTCGCCTTACGCCATCTCGAAGCTGACCGGCGAGCAGTACTGCCAGGTCTGGGCCCGCGTCTTCGGCGTCGAAGCCGTGGTGCTGCGCTACTTCAACGTGTTCGGGCCGCGCCAGGACCCGAACTCGCAGTACGCGGCGGTGATCCCGCGCTTCGTGACCGCAGCGCTCGAAGGGCGCGCGCCGGTCATCTATGGCGACGGTACGCAGTCGCGCGACTTCTGCTACATCGACAACGTCATCGAGGCGAACCTGAAGGCCTCCGAGGTGGCGGGGGTGGCCGGCCAGGTGTTCAACGTCGCTTGCGGGCAGATGATCGATCTCAACGGCGTCGTGAAGCTCATCGCCGAGTCGCTGGGCAAGCGCGTCGAGCCGTCTTACGAGGCGGGTCGGACCGGGGACATCAAGAACTCGCTCGCCGACATCACCAAGGCGAAAACGCTCCTGGGCTACACCGCTGCCATCCAGTTTCCCGAGGGACTGCAACGGACGATCGAGTGGTACAAACGTAGCCGCTGAACCCTGTCAGGCGGGCACGGACTATTCGCGTCGGGGGAGGGAGGGCTTCGCCCGACCGAGCCCATCGCGGGAGGTGTGGAACCCTGTTAGGCGGGCACGGATTATTCGCGTCGGGGGAGGGAGGGCTTCGCCCGACCGAGCCCATCGCGGGAGGTGTGGAACCCTGTTAGGGTTCCACGGTCAATGAATTCCATGACCGGTTTCGGCCAGGCGGCGGTGACCGCTGCGGGCCGTCGTTTCGTCGTCGAGATTCGCACCGTCAACAGCCGCGGGTTCGAGGTGAAGGTGCGGGGGCGGGACGTCTCGGCTGCATGCGAGATGGAGGTGGTGCGGGCGGTGAAGGCCGCCGTGGCCCGCGGCTCGGTGCTGGTTGGGCTGCGCGCCGACACCGAGGTCACCGCCGTGGAGCCGACGATCGACGTCGAGCGCATCCGCGCCATCCACGCGGCCCTGGACGTCCTGCGGCGCGAACTCGGAATCGAGGCGCCGGTCGATCTGGCGACCGTGGCGGCGTTTCGCGGAGCGCGCCTCTCCGGGCCCGAGGCGGCCGTGGAGATCGTCTGGGACGAGGTGCGTCCGGCGGTCGAGGATGCGCTGCGTGCGCTGGCCGCCGAGCGGGCGCGCGAGGGGTTGGCGCTGGCCGCCGACGTGCGAGCGCGCCTGCAGACGCTGCGGGTGCTGGTGGAGCGAATCGCCACCCAGGCAGCGCCCCTGGCCAGGAAGGCGGCGCAGCGGCTGGAGCAGCGGGTGGCGATGCTCGCCGGGGCCGTGACGATCGATCCGGCGCGGCTGGCCCAGGAGGTGGCGCTGCTGGCCGACAAGCTGGACGTCAGCGAGGAGCTGGTGCGGCTGGAGACGCACCTCGCCCATCTGGCGACGCTGCTCGGCGCCGCCGGCGAGCCCACGGGTCGCAAGATCGACTTCGTCGTGCAGGAGATCGGGCGCGAGATGAACACCATCGGATCGAAGGTCCAGGACGCCGAGGTCGCCGCGCTGGTGATCGACGGGAAGGCCGAACTGGAGAAGATCCGCGAGCAAGCGCAAAATATCGAGTGATGGCGGGCCGTCGCGGAATTCTCGTGGTCATTTCCTCTCCGTCGGGGGCGGGGAAGACCACCCTGACGCGTCGGCTGGCGCAGCAGGAGAAGCTCTGCTTCTCGATCTCGTACACGACGCGCATGGCCAGGCCGGGTGAGGTGGACGGAAAGGACTACCACTTCGTCTCGCCGGACGCGTTCGAGCGCATGGTTCGGCAGAAGGCTTTTGCCGAGCACGCGGTCGTCCATGGCAATCGCTACGGAACCTCCATCGAGACCGTCAACCGCGCGCTCGACGACGGTCAGGACTGCCTCTTCGACATCGACTACCAGGGCGGGCGGGAGATCCGGAGGCAGTGGCCGAAGGAAAGCGTGCTGTGCTTCATCCTGCCGCCCTCGATCGTCGAGCTGGAGCGGCGGCTGCGCAACCGGGCAACCGACAGTGAGGAGACCATCGCCCGCCGTCTTGCCACGGCGCGGAAGGAGCTCGACCAGTACGGCGAGTACGATTATCTGGTGGTCAACGACGAACTCGACAAAGCCTACGACGAGCTCCGGTCGATCTACGTCGCCGCGCGATGCGCGCGTGAGCGCACGGCTGGACTCGCGAAGCAGCTTCTCGACGAAGCCAAGACGCGGTTCGGCTAGCAGCTCGGTGTAACTGGTGCAGCCGATCGATTCGATATACAGCGCGGTCAAGACCTACGACCCGGCGGCCGACGTCGGCTTGCTCCAGCGCTGCTACGAGTTCGCGGCCGAACGCCACTCCGGCCAGTTCCGCAAGTCGGGCGACCCCTACCTGGTCCACCCGGTCGGGGTCGCCAAGATCATCGCCGACCTGCGCCTCGACGTACCCTCGGTCTGCGCCGGGTTGCTCCACGACTGTGTCGAGGACACCAGCGCCACGCCCGACGACATCCGGCGCCTGTTCGGCCCCGAGATCCAGATGCTGGTCGACGGCGTCACCAAGCTGGGACAGATCCCCTGGAACACGCGCGAGGAAAGACAGGCCGAGAACTTCCGCAAGATGTTGCTCGCGATGGCCCGCGACATCCGGGTCATCCTCATCAAGCTGGCCGATCGCGTGGACAACATGCGGACGCTCGAATTCATGTCCGTCGAGAAGCAGGAGCGCATCGCCCGCGAGACGCGCGAGATCTACGCGCCGATGGCCAATCGCCTCGGCATCCAGTGGATGAAGATCGAGCTGGAAGATCTCTGTTTCCGCTACCTCGAGCCGACGGACTTCGAGCAGCTCAAGGCGAACATGGCCGGCACCGAAGGCGGCCGCGCCGAGTACATCGCCGAGGTCTGTGCCAAGCTGCGCGAGGTCCTGACCGAGGCCGGTGTCGAGGGACAGGTGGTCGGCCGCGCCAAGCACCTCTGGTCGCTGTACCAGAAGATGAAGAAGAGCGCGCGCAACCTCGAGCAGATCCACGACATCATCGCCTTCCGGGTGCTGGTGGGTAGCGTGCGCGATTGCTACGCCGCGCTGGGGGTCGTCCACTCGAGCTGGACGCCGGTCCCGGGGCGATTCAAGGACTTCGTCGCGCTACCCAAGCCGAACCTGTACCAGTCGCTGCACACGACGGTGATCGGGCCGCGATCGGACCGGATGGAGGTGCAGATCCGCACCCACGAGATGCACATGACAGCGGAGGAGGGCATCGCCGCGCACTGGCAGTACAAGGACAAGACTCCTCTCGGACCCGCGGACCGCAAGGCCTTCGCCTGGCTTCATCAGTTGATGGAGTGGCAGCGTGAGATGAAGGATCCGACCGAGTTCATCGAGAGCGTGAAGATCGATCTGTTCGAGGAGGAGGTGTTCGTGTTCACGCCCAAGGGCGACGTCAAGGCGTTGCCCAAGGGCTCCACGCCGATCGACTTCGCTTACGCCGTCCACTCGCAGGTGGGCGAGCACTGCTCGGGCGCGCGGGTCAACGGGATCATCGTGCCTTTGCGGTACGCGCTGCGGAACGGCGACACCGTCGACATCCTGACGTCGACCGGGCAGCGTCCGTCGAAGGACTGGTTGAAGTTCGTGAAGACCAGCCGCGCGCAGGCGCGCATCCGCGGCGTCTTGCGCGGCGAGCAGCGCGAGCGCAGCAAGAAGCTGGGCGGCGACTTGCTTGCCAAGGAACTGCGCGGCCGAGACCATTCCCTGCCGCAGGCCGAGAAGGAAGGCCTCGTCGAGAAGGCGGCGCAGCAGCTGCGCGCGGGCACAGTCGACGATCTTCTGGTGCTGATCGGCTACGGCAAGATCTCGCCCGAGCAGGCGGGGCAGGCGATCTACCCGCAGCGCGAGGAGCAGACGGGGGACGGCGTCATGTCGGAACCGCAGCCCGACGTCATCAGCCAGCCCAAGCGCATCGCCCGCAAGTCCGTCGGCGGTGTGCGCGTACAGGGCGAGGCGGACATCGTGGTGCGCTTCGCCAAGTGCTGCACGCCGGTGGCGGGCGATTCCATCGTGGCGTTGATCAGCCGTGGCCGCGGGGTCATCGTGCACACGCTCGAATGCCCGAAGGCGCTGGACCTCGACCCGGCCCGCCGCGTGGAGGTGTCGTGGGACGAGGGGACCCACACCCTGCGTCCCGTCGCCGTCGAGGTCCTGAGCGCCGACAAGCCCGGCATCCTCGCTGCCATCTCGAAATGTTTCACCGAGCACGGCGTGAACATCACGCAGGCCAAGTGCAAGACCACCGAGGATCGCCGCGGCGTGAACACCTTCCAGGTGACGGTGGGCCACCTCGACCAGTTGAAGACGGTCATCCGTGCCATCCAGAGCCTCGACGGGGTGCTCCAGGTCTCGCGCATTTGACCTGAGCCGGCAGGGCTGCTAAATCTGCGCCTCCCATGGCTTCGAACACGCGAGAGACCTGGAAGCGCCGGCTGCGCCGCAAGGGGAGGGCTGGCCGCAAGCGCAAGAACCAGGAGAGCCGCAACTCGACCCCGTCGGACAAGGAGCTGTTCGGCGCGTTGGGCAAGCCGGGCGAAGCCGCTCCGAAGCGCGCCAAATCGGTTCACAGATCGGCGTAAGGGTGCGACGCGCCGGTTGATTTCGGCGCGACCCATGACTTAAGATCATCCCGCCCACGGGAGCCGGATGAAACTCTGCCCGAACTGTCAGACCAAGTACCCCGACGACGCAAACTTCTGTCCCCAGGAGTCGTGCGCGACCGACGACGGGCCTCAGCGGCTGCAGGTGATCCCGGAGGCCCCTGCGAGCCGTTTCCAGCCGTCCGACCGGCTGGGCGGCGGCAATACCGGTGACGTCTTCAGGGCCAGGGACAGCCAGAGCGGCGCCGAGGTGGCGTACAAGCTGGTGAGTCCGCAGGCGCTACCGACCCCCGCGGCACTGTCGCGCGCCGAGCGCGAGTTCAAGCAACTGGCGCGGGTGCAGAGCTCCAAGATCGCGGCGATCCTCGACTGCGGCAAGGCTCCCCAGGACGACCGTTTGTACGTGGCGATGGAGTTGTGCTCGGGCGACTCGCTGGACATGATTCTGCGCCAGGGGCCGATCGCGTTCGACACGGCGAAGTCGATCGTCACCCAGGTGGGCCAGGCACTGCTGGAGGCCCAGAAGGCGGGGATCGTCCATCGCGACGTCTCGCCGAAGAACGTGATCGTGTCGCCCGCGGGCGACGTGAAGGTGATCAACTTCCCACTCGCGGTGCCGATCAGCGACAAGGTGTCGGGCGTGGCGGCGTACGTCTCGCCGGAACAGGCCCAGGGGAAGCCCGTCGATCAGCGGTCGAACACGTACAGTCTGGCGTGCGTCTTTTACCACCTGCTGACGGGCGAGCCGCCGTTCACGGGCGCGACGCCGCAGGCCGTGCTGGACCTGCATGTGTCGAGCCCGCCGTTGCCGCCCAGCCAGCGACGGGCGGAGGCCGGGCTGTCACCCGAGGTGGACCGGGTGGTGTGCAAGGCGCTCGACAAGAGCTCGAGCCGGCGGCACCTGACGCTGCGGCTGTTTCTGACCGAGGTCGAGGCACTGCAGCTCGCGGCGCCTGCGGCGGAGTCCAGCGCCGGCAATGGCAAGGAGGCCGGATTCGCGCGCACCATGCTGTTCGCGGGCGGGCAGGCCGAGGTGGCAAACCTGGTCCAGAAGGCGATCGCGGCCCGAGCCGCTGGGGGTGCTCCCTCGCCCGAGGCGACAATTCCGGCACCCGCACCGGCGCCTACCGCTGCTGCTCCCGCTCCCACGCCGCCGCCAGTGGTGGTGGCGTTCGAGCCGCCGTCCGGAATGGCGAACACCGTCGCGGTGGCCAGCACGATGGTGGCGGGCACGATCGGATCCGCGCCTGCGCGCCTGACGCCGCCTCCGGATGCGGCGCCGCGGCCGATCGTCGTCGCCCCTCCGACCCCCGCCAAGGTGGCGCCGGTCAAGGTGCCGGTGGGCAGTCAGGCACCGGCGGCCCAGCAGGTGGCTCCGGGTGGCCAGGGCTCTGCGTTCCGCGAGACGCTCTGGTTCAAGAAGGGCGAGGTCGATCAGATGGTCGCCGAGGCGAAGGCCAAGATGGTCGCCCAGGGCAAGAACGCGTCCCAGATGGATGTGCCCGAGGACAACCGCCCGATCGAGGATCGCTACATCGACGACGGTTCGGTCTCGACCGAGGACCGGAAGAAGTTCTCCCTGCGCACCGGTGGCACGGCGACGGCGATGCCCGTGGCGCGCGGCCAGCGCCTGCCGGGCGAGTCGATGTCCGAGTCGGACGTCATGTCGGAGATCGGCGGCGGGCGCAAGACCATGATCCTGGTGATCGCCGGCGTGGTGCTGGCCGCGGTGATCGTGGTGGTGGTGATGATGACGCGCGGCAAGGGTGGGGCGACCTCGGAGGCTCCCCCGGCACCGGTTCCGGCGGCCGCGGCGGCACCGCCCAAGCCGACCGTGGCCGCAACGCCAACCCCGCCACCGGCCCCCGTGAAGGCCGCGGCACCGGCGCCCGAGCCCGCGAAAAAAAAGAGCGGCTCGCGGCGCGCCAGCCGCCGCCAGCGCTAGAGTCTAGTCGGTGATCGCCAGCTTCACCTGCCGCGGTTTGTCGTCGCGCACGTAGTCGACGATCAGGGAGGAGGCGGTGCGCAGCGCCGAGAAGACGTCGTTGGCCTCGTCGGGCTTCTCGACGCCGCGGCCGTTGACCCTCAAGACGAGATCGCCGGGCTTGAGATCGACCTGCTGGTAGCACGGCCCGGGAGGAAGGCTCCGGACGATCCAGCCACGAAAGCGTCCGCCGCGTATGCCCGGATCGACGTCGACACCGCCGGCGATCCACCGACCGAGGCCAGCCTCGACCGTGCGCACGACGACCTCCCGCCGCAGGACATTGGGGCGCGCGAAGCTGGTGCACTCGGTGGGAACGGGGGGAGGAGCGACAACGGGCACCGGCGCGGGCGCCGACGACCGCTGGGGTTCGACCGGGGCCAGATCGATCGGCGTGGGCTCAGGAGGCAAAGGATCGGGAGCTGGCCGGGACGCCGCGCAGCCGACGAGACAAAGCACGAGCAAGGGTCGCATCAGGGTTGATTGTCGCCGCCGATCAGCCGGTCCGCCAGTTCGGTGATGGATCGGGTGACGGCATCCAGCGGCTCTGCGCCATCGACGACGGTGACGCCGTGGGCGCGGGCCAGCTGGCGGTAGTTCTCGGCGACGCGCGCCAGGTAGCTGTCGGAATCGTAGCGCTCGATGGGACGGCCGGCCTGCTGGCGCCGTCTCGCGGCGACCTCGATCGGCAGATCGACCAGGATCGTCAGGTCGGGGCTGCGGATGCCGCGGGCCAGTCCCGCCACCCAGGTCCGATCCGCCTCCTCGGCCTGGTAGGCCAGCGACGACAGCAAGTAGCGGTCGGACACGACGTGGGTGCCCGCGCGCAACGCTGGGTCGACCTCGCGTTGCAGGTGGTCCAGGCGATCGGCGGCAAACAGCAAGGCCATGGCGCTGCCATCGAGTGCCGGACCTGTGCCCTGGGCCATGCGGTGCTGGCCCAGCAGCACCTCGCGCAGGAGGCGGCCGATCGGGCCCGCGCTCGGCTCGCGCGTGGCCACCGCGGGCTGTCCGCGGCCGTTCAGGTGGGCGACCAGGCGTTCGGTCTGGGTCGTGGTCCCCGCGCCGTCGATCCCCTCGAGCACGATGAAGCGTCCACCGCTCACGGTTCGGGATGATACTCTTTCGCCGACGGTGAAGGTTCGTGTGATCAGTCTGGCGCTGGCCGTCGCTTTGCCGGCCTGCGAGCGTTCACAGCAGGTGGGTACCGACCGCGACGCGGGGTCGAGCACACTCGCCGCGAAGGACGCGCTCTGCTGGCAGCAGTCGGACGGCTGCGTCTGGTGCGTCGGGCGCGAGGGCGAAGCCAGCTTCCTCGAGGCCGAGCAGTCACGTCCGTGGGTGTGCGACCCGAAGGACTCGGAGAACTGCGTCGAGTTCTGCTCGGTGCTCACAGCCGACTGCGCCCTGCCGTGGGTCAAGGGACCCGGATGCGTCTTCGATTCCGAGGTGGCCTTCCGGCGTGCGCTCTTCAGGCGCGAGGCGGCGGGACGGACCGAGGGCACCGTCAGCGGTCGCATCGTCGACGAGGCGGGCAAGCAGGTGAAGGGGGCTCGCATCCGCGTCTGGCTGTCGTGGCGCAATCAGCTCACCCACCTGGGCGACGAGACCGCCTCCCGTGACGGCACCTTCCGCCTGCGGTTGGCGACGGGCCCGTGGACGTACGCCCTGCGCATCAGCCACCCGGGGAGGGCCAGCGACATCGTGGAGCGGCTGGCCCTGGACAAGACGCCGGGTGCCCCTCGCACGTTCAAGCTGGGCCCCGAGCACATGGTCAAGGGTCGCGTCGTCGACGCTACTTCGGGCGCGCCGGTCGTCGGTGCGCATGTGGTGGCGCTCCGCTCGACAACCGACGCCATCGAGGCCAGCGAGATCGACTCCGTCGAGGACGGCGCCTTCACGCTGGGTGGCCTCGAGGTGCGCCGCTACGTCCTGCGCGTCACCAAGTTCGGCTGGCGGCCCGGTGGCCTGCGGATGCCACAGCCGTCGCCGGGGCCGCGCATCACGGTGAAGCTGAAGCGCGCGAACGTGATCCGAGGCGTGGTCAGCAACAGCGCGGGAGAGCCGGAGCCGAACGCCACCGTCGCTGCGGTACTTTCGGGCGTCCCCGGCGGACCGGCGCTGCCGTACACCTGGACCACCGACTCCGACGGCAAGTTTCAACAGGACCGATTCGCGCCCGGCACGTATTACTTGTGGGCACGGCGGGGCGACATGCTGGTTTTCCCGCCCGAGAAGATCGAGCTCGGCGAGAACCAGGAGGTGGAGGTTGCCCTGGCGCTCAAGCACAAGGGGGCGCGGATCTCGGGCCAGGTGCAGCCGTCCGTCGGATACCGCCTCGGCCCCGAGACCCGCGTGGTGTTGCTGAGCCGCTCGCCGCTGGCATTTCCGCGCCCGGCGGTGGGGGAGCTCCAGCGCGATGGCCAGTTCGTCGTCGCCGGCGTCCTGCCCGGGCGCTACGACGTGAGCGTGCGCGACGGCGGGCGGATGCTGGCGGTGGTCAAGGGTCCGCGCGAGGTCGAGGTGCCGATCGAGCCGGACAGCGCCGTGGTTCTGAAAAATCCCCTCGTCGTGCGGCCCCAGATTTCCGAGTAGGTCAGTGCAGGATCTTGAGACGGTCGAGGCAGTCGCGCAGGATGTGCTGGCCTTCCTCCTCGAACCCCATGAAGCGCACCGCCATGCCGGTGACAGACTGGTTCACTCCGTGGCGGACGTAGTTCACGAAGTAGTGGTTCTTCACCTCGCCCACGGCGACGATCTCCGCCGACTCCGCGGCGTTCAGGAAGGAGACCCGGATGCGCGCGCCCAGCGGCAGCGGGTCGCGGGTCTCGAGGAAGATGCCACCCGCCGAGACGTTGCGCGCCACGCACGAGAACTCACCGAAGAGGATGGATTCGACGCGAACCGGGAACACCTTGTCGAAGCGAAGGTGCTGGCGCTGGTCGCGGGCGGCAACGGCGGCGGGGCTTTGGCTCATGGGTCTCACGCTAGGCGTGTAGCATGATGAAGTCAAAAAACCTACATGTCGTACCATGGCTCCCGGTTCTGGCCTGGGCGGCCGGCATCTTTGCGGCCTCCTCGTTTCCCGGAAGCGCCTACCCCCGCCCGCCGTTCCCGCTCGCGGACAAGGTCATGCATGTGGCGCTGTACGGTCCCTTCGGCCTGCTGGTCGCCCGGGCCCTGCGGCGAAACATGGGGCCGGTGGCTGCGATCTCCCTGGCCACCCTGATCGCCACGGCCTATGGCGTGACCGACGAGGTCCACCAGCTCTTCGTTCCGCGCCGCTCGGCCGACTGGCGCGACGTCGTCGCCGATCTGATCGGTGGATTTGCCGGCGCCGCCCTCGTCGTATGGTTCACGCGGCGTCGCCGGGAGCGTTGAAGATGCTTGGGCTTTTCTGCTAACCTCGCCGGGCCGCCAGAAGCGCGCGGTCCATGCTTCCCAACGAACGGACGACCCGCAGCGAAGTCGTGGCCCAGCCGCGCGAGGTGGAGGCCCTGGTGGCCGCCTCGGACCGGAACGTCGGCCGCCCGCTGGTCGACTTTCTCAGAGAAGAGGGGATCAACGTCCAGTTCGCCAGCGACGCCGACAGAGCCTTCGAGGAGGCTTTGATCCACCGTCCGAACATCATCCTCATCGACGATCGCCTGCCGCCCAGTGGCGGCATCGAGCTTTTGCAGCGCCTGAAGAGCAACACGCGGACACATTTCGTCCCCGCGATCTTGTTCGCCCAGGACGACGGCATTGCCCATCGGATCAAGGCGCTGGCCGCGGGCGCCGACGCCGTCTTCAGCCCGGCCACCGAGGGCGAGGAGCGGCGGACCAGGCTCTGGGCGTTGCTGCGAACGCAGTCGGTCTACCGCAGGCAAGAGCGGCACCAGCGCAACCAGGGCTCGGCGATGCAGGAGCGACGGCGCTGGATCGGGGGCTTCGTGCACGACCTGCAGGGCGGCATCGGCACGCTGCAGGCGAACTTCGACTACCTGGCGCAGGCGGCGCGCACCAGGAAGAGCGGGGCCGCCGAGGTGGAGGAATGCATCCGGGACAGCGAGACCGTGTTCGTCCAGTTGATCCGCGGCCTGCGCACGGTGCTGGAATTCGAGCGCTTCGAGACCGGCCGGATCGCGATGAGCGAGGTGCCGCTGGTGCTATCCGATCTCGCCAAACAGGCCAAGGCGGACCTAGAGTGGCACGCGAAAACCCTGGGAAAAACCATCGAGATCGAACGGGTCGGCCGCGATCAGCCGGTGAACGGTGACCCCGACCACCTGAAGGAAGCGGTGATCAACCTGGTCGGGTTCATCCTGCGCCTGCCCAAGAACCGCCGGGCGCTGCTGCGGATCTGGTCCGCGGGCGGCGTGACCTGCCTGTCCGTGACCGGCGACGTCGAGCGGATCCCGCCCGAGGACCACGACAAGATCTTCGAGCCCTATGCGCGAGCTTCGAAACAAGGGCCCATCGCCCACGGCCTCGGGCTGGCGCTCGCGAAGGTGGTGGTGGCGTTGCACGGCGGGTCGCTGCGGGTCGACGACGTGGGCAACGAGGGCTCGGCGCTGGTGCTCGAACTCAAGGCCGAGACCAGTGCGCCGAGGTTGCGATCGGTCGAATGAAGCGCCTCGCGACGGCTGCGGTCATCGTGCTGATGCTTGGGGGTCCGGCGAGGGCGGGGAAGGTGGACGACCTCTCGAAGATCCTGCTCGAGGACGAGAGCTACAAGATCCGCCTCCAGGCGGCGCTGCTGCTGGGCAAGCTGGGCGACAAGGCGGCCGCCGGCCCCTTGATGCAGGCGTTGCGCGACGACCACAAGATGGTTCGCGCCACCGCCGCGCAGTCGCTCGGGCGCCTCAAGGTGAACGAGGCCACCGGAGCGCTCAAGGCCCTGATATCGCGCGAGAAAGACAAGTTTGTCCGCGACCAGGCCACGACGGCGCTGGCCTCCCTGGGTCCGGCGCTTCCACCGCCCGGCGGCGGCAGGGCGAAGATCTTCCTGACCCTGGGCACCTTCAGTGGCGGCAAGGGGTCGGCGAACCCCGTGATGCTGGATATCTTGAAGACGGCGCTGCAGAGGGAGCTGGGCAAGCTACCCTCGGTGACCTTCAGTCTCGACGGGATCGACGAGAAAAGTTTTGGCAAGTCGGGGCGTGTGGGCTTTCTAATTGATGGCAACGTGACCCGTCTCGACGACGGGTTGGTCGGGGGAAGCGTGGAGATCAACTGTGACGTCAAGGTGATGGTGGCCCGGTGGCCGTCCAAGAGCATCATCCTGTGGACCAACGCCGGGGCCGCTGTGCAGGGCGGATCGAGAGACCGTGACAAGGAAAACGCGCGACGGGACTGCCTCGAGGCGTCCGCCGGTCAAGTAGGCGAAGACCTCGGGAAGTTCTTACAGTCGCAAGGGGGATGACCATGAGCTCGGCCGAAACGACATCGAGTGCACCGCAGCAGCCACGCAGCCGTTACAAGCGCAAGCTGCGAAACTACCTGCTCGACGCCGGGCTTCAGGTTCGCTACACGGCGTTCATCGTCGGCATCGCGGTCTTCCTGACCGCGGTGCTCGGCTACAAGATCTACGAAGCGGTCCGCGACACCTCGAAGGTGATCTTCATGACCGGCCTCGTCGATCCCTCGATGTCGAGTGAACTGCAGGATCAGTTCCGCGCCAACGACCGGATCGTCCTCTTCGGCATCATCGGCTTCGGCTTGCTGCTGGTGATGTCGATGTTCGCCGTGGGCATCTGGATCACCCACAAGGTGGCAGGGCCGCTCTACAGCATCGGGCGCGTCTGCGCCAAGGTGCGTGACAACCAGTTCCCGTCGAACCTGCGCAACCTGCGCAAGGGGGACGAACTGCAAGAGTTCTTCTCCAACTTCCGCGAGATGTACGAGGCGCTGCGGCAGCGGGTCGGCAGCGACGCCCAGGTCCTGGGCAACGCCATCTCGGCGCTGGAGGGGCAGAACCCCCGGTCGCCCCAGGCCGACGAGGTCCTGGCCGAGTTGCGTGAGCTGAAGCGGTCCAAAGAACAGAGCCTCGAATCGAACTGAGCCGCGAGGCGTAACAGATACCGCGGGCTGGGATTGGGTACCAGCCATGCCAAGAACCTTCGCTCTCACGCTCCTTCTTGTCGCCCTTGTCGCCGGGACGGCCCGCGCGGCCGACAAACCGAACATCGTCGTCATTCTCGCCGACGACCTCGGCTACACGGACATCGGTGTCCAGGGTGGAAAAGACATCCCGACGCCGCACATCGACTCGATCGCCAAGGGCGGTATCCGCTTTTCGCGTGGGTACGTCTCCGCGCCTTACTGCAGTCCGACCCGCGCCGGCTTGATGACCGGGCGTTACCAGGAACGTTTCGGCCACGAGTTCAACGAGGGCAAGGGGCGACTCCCGTTCGGTTTGCCGCTGACCGAGACGACGCTCGCGCAGCGGATGAAGGCGTTGGGTTATGCGACGGCCGTCGTCGGCAAATGGCACCTCGGCCCCGATCCGGACTGGCGGCCGATGAAGCGCGGCTTCGACGAGTTCTACGGCACGCTGAGCAACACCCCGTTCCGGCAGCCGCAGCTGGTCGACTCGCGCATCGGACCGGATCCGAAGAAGGTCGAGGATCCGAACTACTACACCACGGTCGCCTACGCCGACCGGGCCGTCGACATCATCGACAAGAACAAGGACAGACCCTTTTTCCTTTACCTGCCGTTCAACGCCTGTCACGTCCCCGACCAGGCGCTGGACGAGAAGCTCGCGCGCTTCAAGTCGATCAAGGACGAGAAGCGGCGGCTGTACGCCGGGATGATGTCGTCGCTGGACGACGCCGTTGGCCGCGTGCTCGGCAAGCTTCGCGCCGAGAAGCTGGAGGAAAAGACGCTGATCGTCTTCCTCAGCGACAACGGCGGCCCGATGACACGGATGGGACCGAACGGCTCCCAGAACGGTTTTCTGCGCGGACAGAAGGGCGACACCTGGGACGGGGGCATCCACGTGCCGTTCTTCATGAAGTGGAAGGGGCATCTGCCGGCGGGAAAGACCTTTCCGCATCCGGTCATCCAGCTCGACATCCTGCCGACGGCGATCGCGGCGGCAGGGGGAGAGGTCGCGGCCGACTGGAAGCTGGACGGGGTCAACCTGCTGCCGCACCTGATGGGCAAGGACCAGAAGGCGCCCCACGAGCGGCTCTACTGGCGCTTCGGTTCGCAGTGGGCGGTGATGGAGGGCAACTGGAAGCTGGTGCAGGCTTACGACGACAACGCGGATCAGAAGGGGCTTGCCACGGGTGAGGTGAAGGTCGAGCCGGCGCAACTCTTCGACCTGAAGGCAGACCGGGGCGAGAAGAAGGACCTCTCCGCGAAGCGGGCCGACAAGGTCAAGGCACTCGAGGCGGCCTGGAAGGCCTGGAACGCGGACCTGCCCGAGCCGGCGTGGTTGCCGCAGGCGAAGAAGACCTGAGAATCAACGTGATGCCCGGGCGCTCCAGAGCACCACGGCTGCCTTGGCAATGGCCAGGGCGCCGAAGGTCATCTGGAACGCAGCGATGGGTCGCAGGCCCCGGCGGGCGAGCGCCTCGAGAGCGAGCCCCACGCCCCACTGGATGACAAACGCGCCGATGAACGCCAGTTGATTCACCGCCGCGCTCACCCGGCCGGTGAGCGCGGGCGGGAAGTGGCTGGCGGTCACGCCGTAGACCTGCGCACCCAGCGCTGCGAAGAACCCGAGCGCGAACCAGGGCAGGGGACCGGCGGCGATTCGCGCGACGATCAATGCCTCTATCACCACCGCCAGCGCCAGGCCGACGGTCATGATGCTCCCGCGCGGCAGGCCGGCTTCCTGGAGGCGCGTCGCCCCGACGAGCACGCTCAGCTGGCCACCGAGCATCCCCAGGTTCAGCGCCAGCAGCACCAGCGCCGCCTGTGTGCGCGAGAGGTCCTCGACAGTCATCAACCAGGGCACGGCCCAAAGTCCCTGCAGCGCCATGAATCCGCCGGTGAACAGCGCGGCCTGGGGAGCGAAACGCCAGAAATGCGGCGAGCGCATCACGGCCAGCATCGCGCGCGCCTGGACCGACGCCGATTCATCGGAGTGCGTGCGGTCCAGGCGCCGCGGCACCACGAAGTGGACGAACGCGGCGCCGATCGCGCAAGCGCCAGCCGCAAGCGCCAGCGAGCCACGCCAGCCGAGCACGGGCAAGGCCCAGTCGAGCGGGACGCTGGCAGTCAACGCGCCCGTCGCGCCCGCTGCCATGACCAGGCCCGTGAGCGACGCCTGCCGGGCCGCCGGGAAGGCCGCTGCGAACGCCTGAAACGCACCCATCAGACAGGCGGAGACGCCGAGACCGGTGAGACCACGGCCAAGAGCCAGCGTCGCAAAATCGTGGCCGACCGAGAACAGCAGGCTGCCGACCATCGCCACTGCAACCAGGGCGCTGACCACGCGGCGCGCGCCGAAGCGATCCAGGGCCACGCCGACGGGCAATTGCGCCACCGCGAACGCCAGGAAATACGTGCTGGTCAGAAAGCCCAGCTGCGCGGCACCGAGCCCCAGCTCGCTCACCAGCTCGGGCGCGATCACCGCGTTCACCGTGCGCAGCAGATACGAGACGTAATAGACCGCCGCGAACGGGAGCAGAACTCTGAGGTTCACCGCCTGTCAGCTTTGCCGGCTATTGGCGGCGCTGACAAGACAAAGGCCGTGCAGGAACAGCCCGGGCAGGAAGCAGCAGGCGTATCCGGCCAGCGTCGTGGCCATCCAGGCCACGCCCGCGCCAGAGCGTCCGGTGTAGATGTGACCCGCGCCCGGGATCATCATCGACAGCAGCACCGCCGTCAGCGCACTACCCGGCGCGCGCCCGAACAGATCGGGCGTCGGTGGCTGGATCGTGCCGTCGGCGAGCCGGTGGCGCTCGGACACGTAGTATTCGATGTGCCCGGCGGCATTGCTGCGCACGAGCAGCGAGCCTTCCTCGACCATGCGTGCGAGGTGCCGCTCGGTCGTGCGGACGCTGAGATTGCCGAGGTAGGCGACGTTGATCGCCGTGAGCGGAACGTCGGTCTCGAACAGCAGCCGGAGGACCAGCCGTTCGAACTGCCGGAAATCCATTCCTCTCCAAGATAGCAGACGCGCCCCCAGGGATGAACGTCAGATAGTTGACAGAATATCTGTTATCGGACAATTGCCTGTAGCGTCCACATGAACGTCTGACGCAGTGCGCACTGCTGCCAGCGGCTGCTAAGGCATGCGCTGGCTGAGCGGGCCGAGGTAATCCCGTTTGCCCAGGTCCACGCCGTTGTGGCGGAGGATCGCGTAGGCGTGGGTGAGGTGGAAGAAGAAGTTCGGGACGCCGTGCTCGATGAAATAATCCGCACCGGACATCACTTTCCCCTCCCACCGCGGCTGCGTGATGACCCGCGTGGCGGCGCCTTCGAAGTCCTTTGCCGAGAAGCCCTCGAGGTAGGTGACCACCGCGCCGACGCGTGCGCGCAGCTCGTCCAGCGTCTGCTCGGTGTCGGGGTGTGACGGAGCTTCTTTCCCGGTCAGCCGCGCGGCCACGAGCTTCGCGGTGTCGCAGGCGGTCTGCACCTGGCGGGCGAACGCGAACTGATCCGGCGCCAGGCGGAGCGAGAGATAGACGGTCGTATCGAACTTCTTCGTCTGCGCGACGGCGGCGGCCTTCTCGAGCCACTTGTCGAGCTGGCCGAGCATCTTCTTCATCTGGGTGACGGTCTCGAAGTACATGGGGCGGATTCTCTCAGGCTTCCTCGGTTTCTTCTTCCTCTTCTTCTTCGTCGTCTTCCTCTTCGTCCTCGTCCTCCTTCTCGTCGTCGTCGTCGTCTTCTTCGTCTTCGTCCTTGTCGTCTTCCTCTTCTTCTTCGTCGTCTTCGTCCTTGTCCTCGTCCTTTTCCTCGTCCTTGTCCTTATCCTTTTCTGCGTCCTCGCCCCCCTCGGCGGGCTGCGCCTGCGCGGGGCGCCCAGGGATCTCGGCGGACAGAGAGTCAAGCAGAGTCATCGTGTGTTTCTACACGCAAAGAGAGTCCCGCGCAGCCCCTCTATCCCACAGTTGACCCCATCCACCGCACTCTCCTAAGATGCCTGCCGATGTCCAAGCCCGGCCAGATTCAGCGGCTCATGTTCCTGTTCGCCCTCGCCGGCCTCGCGGCGGTCACGGCGGACTTCGCCTGCCTGGATGACGTCTGCGCGCCCGAGGAGAAGGCGGCGGCATTCCGGGTGATGGACGAGGTGATGCCGAATCGGATCCGGACGCTGAACGAGGGCCTCCTGGCCTCGGGCGTCGGATTGACGCCGGAGCAGAAGGTACGGCTCAAGAGTGACGGACAGATCTTCGGCGCCGTGACGCTGACCAGGCCGATCAAGCACCCGAACGGCGCCATCGAGATGCCGCGCGGCTGGCTGCCCGAGATCCCCGAGGGCCATCCCTGGCGCCTGAAACTGACCCCCGCCCACGAGGCCTTCTACTCGTACGTCGAGGAGCGGATCATCAAGTCCAAGCTGTTCGATCCGCAGAACCCGGAACACATGAAGGCGGTCGAGGCGTACCTGGAGAAGGCAAACTCGGCGCGGCCCGAGTTCGTCGGCTGGACTTACGCCGGCGGCCGCACCGAGTGCCCGAAGAAGAAGAAGGACGCCGGCGTCGGCGACGGCGGCCCCCTCGAGCCCGACGCGCTCTAGCGCAGTTTTTCCAGCTCTCGCCGAGCCTCCTGCGAGTCCGGCAATGCTCGTAGCGCGCGCCTGGCGCTCGCCCTGTCGTTCTTCTGCTCGTAGGCGCGGGCGGCGTTCAGCCATGGGCGGTCGTACTCCGGCGCCAGCCGCTGGGCCTCGAGGAACCGCGCCAGGGCCTCGTCCGTGAGCCCGAGTTGCAGCTCGCAGTAGCCGAGGTTGTTCAGCGCCTCGGCGCGGTGGTGCGGTTCGGTGCCGGCCAGCGCGGCCTCCAGCTCGCGCCGGGCGCCCGCGAGGTCACCTTGCTGCATGAGGATGATCCCCAGTAACTCACGGCCGTGCGGATCGTCGGCCAGCGTCAGGCTGTGACGGACGGTTTTCAGCGCCGTCACGGTCTGCCCGTGCCGCAGCTGCGCCTCGGCCAGCGCCGTGAACGCGCGCGGAGTCGGAGCCACCGCGGCCGCGCGCGTCCACAAGGACAGATCGTCGCGCCAGTAGCGTCCCTGGCGGAGCGTGCGGAGACCGAAGACCACCACGAACGCGCCGACGATCAGCATCGGCCGTGGCAGCTCGAAGAGCGGCGGCCGGCGCGCCCAGGCGAGCCGCTGCACGCCGCGCAGGAGCAGATCCGCGAGGCCGAGGAACAGCGCCAGCGAAGGCAGATACATGTAGCGGTCCGCGCGCACGTTGGCCAGCGGCACCAGCCCGGACGTGGGCAAGTAAGCGGCGACACCGCCCAGCACCGCCAACCGCGTCCAGGGCGGCAGGCGCCGCGAGACAGCCACGGCGCCGACGATCACCGCCAGGGCCAGCCACCCGAGGAGACGGGGCGCGTCCTCGTACTCCGGGGAGAGATGTTTCGGCACCACCAGGTTGCTCGCTCCCCGCAGGAACGCCCAGGCGGCGGCGGGCACGGCCAACCGGTTCTCGGCAGGCACCTCGACGGTGCGGCTGACGAGCATCGGGGCGCCCATCACCCAGGCGCGCCACGCGAACCCAACGACGGCGGCAGCGAGCAGCGCCAGGTAGTCCGACCAGCGCCGGCGCGTCTTCCAGCAGACATCGAGCACCACGAGAAGAACGACGGCCATCGACGCGTTTTCCTTGGCCAGAACGCCCACCAGCAGGAGCACGAACGCCAGCAGGCGTCGTCGGATCCCGATCGCTCCCAGTGCCGCGAGCGTGAAGAACGCGGCCAGCAGTTCCTCGCGGCAGTTGACGGCGACGACGGCCTCGACGTGCAACGGATGCACCGCAAAAAGAGCGGCCGCGGTGAAGGGCAGCAGGAACTGGCCAGCAAGCGCCGCGGCGAGAATGAAGAACAGGGAGGCCGTCGCCGTGTGCCAGACCAGGTTCTGCAGGTGCCAGCCACGGGGCGACAGACCCCACAGCGCATGGTCCAGGATCTCGGTCGCCACCAGGGTGGGTCGCCCGGCGTCCGGAACCAGCGCGCGCGCAGGTCCGGGACCAAGCAGCGCCAGGAGATTGCCTGGCTGGCGGAGGAACGGGTTGCTGACGATGGTCCAGGCGTCGTCGTGGACGAAACCGTTCTTCGAGGACGGACCGTGAAAGATGGCGACCAGCAGCGCCAGGATCGCGACACCGCCGGCCAGATCGCGCCTGGTCATCGCGCCATCAGGATGCGCACACCCAGCGCCCAGACGCCCAGCAACGGCACCAAACTCCAGAGGCCGGGCAAGCCGATGAGCAGGCCGAGGTTCGTCGATCCCACCGCCAGGGCCACCTGCCCGTCGGCAATGGATGGATAGATGAACTGCAAGAGGACGTCATCCAGGCGCCTCATCGTCGGCGCCAGGGCCGTTGCCGCCAGCACGTTCGCCGTCGACAGCGCCAGCAACGGCAGCGCGAACCACCAGGTGCGGAACGCGAACGGGATCCCCAGCGCCAGGAACGGCAGGGCGGGAATCAGGTGTCGTGGGCCGGTTGCCGCGCCGCCGTCCCACATGTAATAGCCGGCGTTGAACAGCAGGAAGTAGGCGACGATGCCCCCGGCGAAATACGCCCGGCTCCTCACCAGCCCGATGAAGCCGAGAACCAGCACGGGACACAGATACAGAAGCCCCCTGCCCCGCCCGACGAGGATCGCGGCCAAAACGTCCGGACGCGGCCAGCCGACCCCCATGATCCCGCGGCTCATCCCCTCGGAGAACCGCGGATCGCTGACATGGGCGTAGCCCGGACTGAACGGCGATCCGAAGGCGGCAGCCTGGTAGGCGACGAGGAGCAGCAGCGGTAGCGCGGCTCCGGCAGCGAACCGGATGGCGCGCCGCCGCTCGACGACCGCTGCGTACACCGCCAGGGCCACGGCGGGGACGGCGGTCGGAAATTCGGTCAGCACGGCAAGTCCTGCCAGCGCGCCGGCAAGCCCAGGCCGCCGTGCCGGCACCGCCGCGAAGGCACCAAAGAGGAAAGCCGCGGCCAGGACGTGTCCGAAGAACAGCGTCGCGTACGGCAGGACGATCGAACCGACGCCGAGCGCAGCGGTGGCGACGAGCGCCTGGGCCCTCGGCACCGACAGACGCGTCACCAGCATCCAGAAGAAGCCCGCTCCGAGGAGCGCTCCCGCGAGGGCGTTGGTGAACAGGTTGCACAGGTAAATCGAGCGTCGGAATGTGCCATTGACCATCACGTCGTCCGGATCGGGCGCGGGGCGGGACGATGGGTTCTCGGCCCCGGTGAGTCGCAGATAGCCGTAGTACGCGGCGTAGATCGGGGTTGCGAGGAACGACGCGCCGGGGGCCTTGTCGCTGTAGAAGTGCCCCCCCCGCTCCGACTTGTCGCCGGTGTTGTGGTGGTACGGGTCGATGTCCAGTCGCTGGCGCTCGACCAGCGAGCGGGTCAGATCGAAGCGCGAGTTCTCGTTCCAGTGCGGCGCCGACAGGAAGTAGGCGTAGGTGAAGAACAGCAGGACGGCGACGATCGCGGCGGTGGAGCGGAGCTCACCCACGGCCCCGGCCGATGCGGAAGCGCAGCTTCCAGACGAGCGTCAGCGCCTCGGTCACGATCCCACCCGACATCTTCGACGCCCCGACCCGCCGGTCGACGAACAGGATCGGCACCTCGACGACCTTGAAGCCGTTGCGCAAGGTCCGGTAGGTCATCTCGATCTGGAAGCCGTAGCCGCGCGCGTCCACGGCCGGCAGATCGATCCCGCGCAACGTCGACGCCTTCCAGGCCTTGAACCCTGCCGTCAGGTCGCGGATCGGCACGCCCAGCGCCATCCGGGCGTAGAAGCCTCCCCCGCGGCTGATCACCTGCCGGCCCACGCCCCAGTTCTGGGTTCCCCCACCCTTCACGTAGCGCGAGCCGACGGCCATGTCCGCGCCCTCGTCGAGTGCGGTCAGCAGCCGCGGCACGTCGTTCGGGTCGTGCGAGAAGTCCGCGTCCATCTGGACGATGCGCTCGAACCCCTCGTCGAGGGCAAGACGGAACGCGTGCAGGTAAGCCGCGCCCAGTCCCTCCTTGCCCTTGCGGTGCAGCACGCGCACCTGCGGATCACGCGCGGCCAGCCCGTCGGCGATGCCGCCGGTGCCATCGGGTGAGTTGTCGTCGACCACCATCACCGTCGCCTCGGGGACGGCGGCGCGCACTGCCTCCACGATCGGCTGGACGCAGTCGCGCTCGTTGTACGTCGGGATCGCGATCAGAGTGCGCGGCATCAGCGGGGCCGGCGGTCCGTGGGGATCTCGGCGATCAGCGGGTTCTTGGCGTCACGGTCCGAGAGCACCGGCTTTTTCTTTTCATTTTCCAGGCGCCAGTCGAGGCCCATCTCCGGATCGTCCCAGCGGATCCCCAGCTCGTCCGCGCCGTCGTAATACTCGTCGACGAGGTAGGTCATGGTGCAGTCCTCGACCGCCAGGAAGCCGTGGGCCACGCCCTTGGGAATGTAGAGGCCGATGGCGTCGGCGCCGCCCATGTCCAGAACCTGCGCCACTCGAAAGGTGCGGGAGCCGGGCCGGAAATCGAACAGAGCCGCCCGGACGCGGCCCATGGGCACCGACCAGAAGTCCGCCTGCTTCAGGTGGTAATGCATTCCGCGCAGCACGCCGGCTTTCGAGAACGAGCAGTTGCCCTGCACCATCTCCGGTACGCCGGGCACCCAGGTCTTCCGGAAGCTCTCGTAGAAGTAGCCCCGATCGTCGCCGAACTTCTGGAACCGGACGACGTGAACGCCCTCTATCTTCGCGGATGCTTCGACGGTGACCGGCATGGGTGAGACCCTATTTCAAGTGAGCTCGGACGCCAAGTAGGCGCGGGCCTGGGTCTTCCAGTCGCCCAGCGAGTCGAGGCCGCGCAAGCGCAGCATGCGGTTGTCCAGGATCGCCCGGCGCGGCCGCGGCGCCTTCAGACCCAGGGCCGTCGTCGGAAGCACCTCGACGCGTGACGGTGGAAGGCCCAGCTCGTCGGCAAGAAACAGCGAATAGTCGGCCCAGCTGGTCTCTCCATGGGCGGTGCAGTGGTAGAGGCCGAAGTGCTCCGTGCGTCCCAGGGCCCCGGAAGCGGTCGCCACCGGGATGACCCAGGTCGGCGATCCCACCCGGTCGCGATCGGCGCGGATGGTCTCGCCCGCGCGCAGACGACGCAGGATCGTCGACGGGAAATTGCGTCCGCCCGCGCCGTAGAGGCAACCCACGCGCATCACGAACACCCGCGGCGATGCGGCCATGGCCAGTTGCTCGCCCGCCACCTTGCTGCGGCCGTACAGCCCCATCGGCGATGTCGGATCGAACTCGTCGTAGGACCGCGGCTGCTCGCCGTCGAACACGAAGTCCGTCGAATAGTGGATGAGCTTCGCGCCCACATCGTGGCAAGCGCGAGCGAGCACTTCGGGGCCGATGGCATTGGCCCGGAAGGCGTCGTCCGGTTCGTCCTCGGCCCTGTCCACGTTGGTGTACGCGGCGGCGTTGAACACCACCTGCGGCTTGCACGACGCCATCACCTCGCGCACCCGCCCCACGTCGACGATGTTGCACGCCGCCCGGTTGAAGGCCCCGCAGAGCTCGTAGCCGACCTCGGGCAGGCGTGTGGCGAGCGCTCGACCGAGTGTGCCCTCGACGCCGAAGATGGCGGCCCGGATCATCAGTTGCTCGGCGCGCGTCCGGCCAGAGCCGCTCGCACGTCCGCCTCGTCGGCCCGGACCATCATCTCGATGAGCTCCTTGAACAGCACCTTGGGCTTCCAGCCGAGCTTCTCACGCGCCTTGCCGGCGTCGCCCAGCAGGTGATCCACCTCGGTCGGACGGAGGTAGCGCGGATCCAGCTCGACGTACTGGTTCCAGTCGAGGCCCATGGCGCCGAAGGCGACATCCAGGCATTCGCGCACTGTGTGTGACTCGCCGGTGGCGATCACGTAATCGTCGGGCTTCTCCTGCTGCAGCATCAGCCACATCGCCTCGACGTAGTCGCCGGCGAAGCCCCAGTCGCGCTTGGCGTCCAGGTTCCCCATGTACAGCTTCTTGTCGAGGCCGTGCTTGATGCGCGCGGCGGCGCGCGTGATCTTGCGGGTCACGAACGGGACGCCCCGGCGCGGCGATTCGTGGTTGAACAGGATGCCGCACGAGATGAACAGGCCGTAGGCGGCGCGGTAGTTCTGGCACAGCTGGTGGGCGAACACCTTCGCGCAGGCATAGGGGCTCTGCGGCTGGAAGGCGGTGTTCTCGGCCTGCGGCGGCTTGGCCGATCCGAACATCTCGCTCGACGAAGCCTGATACATCCGGCAGCGCGAACCCGTGTCCCGGATTGCCTCGAGCAGGCGCAGCGTCCCCAGCGCCACGCTCTCGGCCGTGTACTCGGGTACATCGAAGCTGACGCGGACGTGGCTCTGTGCCCCCAGGTTGTAGATCTCGTCCGGCGCCACCTGCTGGAGGATCCGGTTCAGCGAGCTCGCGTCGTTGAGGTCGCCGTAAAGAAGGCGCATCCGGTAGTCCGGGGTGTGCGGATCCTGGTAGATGTTGTCCAGGCGCTCGGTGTTGAAGGTGCTGGCCCGGCGGATGACGCCGTAGACCTCGTAGCCCTTGGACAGCAGCAACTCGGCCAGGTACGAACCGTCCTGCCCGGTGATGCCGGTGACGAGTGCCTTCTTCATTTGCCCTCTTCGAGGTACCAGGCCACCGTGCGTTTCAACCCGTCCGCCAGCGACGTCTTCGCGACGAAGCCGAAGCGCTCGCGGGCACGGCTGACTTCCAGCTGACGCCGTGGCTGCCCGTTCGGCTGGCTGGTGTCCCAGGTGAGCTTGCCCTTGAAACCCGTGGCGTCGGCCACCAGCTTCGCCAGATCCTTGATGGCGATCTCCACACCGCTACCCAGGTTCACCGGATCGCTGGAGTCGTACTTCTCGGCCGCGAGCAGCAGCCCCTCGGCGCAGTCTTCGACGTACAGGAACTCGCGCGTCGGGCTGCCGTCACCCCACAGCACCACCTCGGCCGCGCCCTTGCTTTTGGCCTCGAGGCACTTGCGGATCAGCGCCGGGATCACGTGCGAGCTCTCGAGATCGAAGTTGTCGCGCGGGCCGTACAGGTTCACCGGGAACAGCACGATGCTGTTCATCCCGTACTGCTGGCGGTACGCCTCCGATTGCACCAGCATCATCTTCTTGGCGATGCCGTAAGGGGCGTTGGTCTCCTCGGGATACCCGTTCCACAGGTCGTCCTCGCGGAACGGGATCGGCGCGAACTTCGGATAGGCGCAGATGGTGCCGACGGCGAGGGTCTTGGGCACCTTGGCCAGGCGGCACTCCTCGAAGATGTGCAGCCCCATCATGGCGTTCTCGAACAGGTAGCGGCCCGGGTTCTTCCGGTTCGCGCCGATCCCGCCCACGCGCGCCGCCAGGTGCATCATCAGGTCCGGCTTCGCGTCCGCGATCAGGCGACGGCAGGCCTGGCGGTCGACCAGGTCGTACTCGCTGCTGCGGGGCACGATCACGGCGGCCGCGCCGCGCTTGCGCAGCCCCTCGACCACGAAGCTGCCCAGGAATCCGGCTCCGCCCGTGACGACGACGCGCTTGCCGGCGAGAGGTGACTGGCTCACGGGGCCGTCATACCTCATCTCACGGCGCGAAGCGATCGCTTGCCGGCCACCACCTCCGCCACCATCGCCTGCAGCGCGGCCATCGTTCGGGTGGCCTCCTCCGGCCGGGGCGAAAGTCCCCCCGCCTCGACCGTCGCGCCGAAGGTGGTCGCCAGGAAGATGTGCAACACCTGCGGTTTTTCTTCCGGGAACTCGGCGGTGTAGGCGTCGATCAGGTCGACGACGTCGCGCGGGACGCGGCCCCGTTCGATGGCGTGGGCCCAGCTGCCGAACAGCTTTGCCTGGAAGTTCCGGAACGCCCCCAGGACGGCGGCCGGGCTGAACCCGGGCGGCACCTGGTCGTTGGTCAGCGGCGCATAGAAAGCCGCCGGAGCCGGGCGCTGGGCGATCGCCTTCGACTGGGCCAGCCGGTAAAGGACCGTCGCGGCCACGCCCGGGCTGGTCAGCAACTCGGCCGGCGGGCGCAGCGCCTTGCCAGCGTCGTCCATGACGTAGCGGTTCTCTCGCACCCCAGCGAACAGCATGCGCTGCGCCTCGGTGCCTGCCCCGGAAGGAATCACCCCCGCGGGTCCCGTCCCTATCCGCCACTCGCGCGCGACGACCTCCATGGCCATCCGGTACCCTGCGTTCAGCACCGCGGGAACCTCCTCTTCGAACTTGCCGCGGGTGAGCACCAGGTTCAGCGAGAACTCGGCAAGCCGGGCGGCAACGGTCTGGCTCAACGCCTTGTCGTTGAAGTCGGCCGGCAGGCTGACCCACGTGACCGACCGCTGCGCCGGCTCACGCAGCCAGCGTTCGATCGCCAGCCCATGCCCGTAGGGCTTCTTTTCGGTCCCGACGACGAACACCACCGGCGTGCGATCGCCGACCCATTGCTTGGCCAGGTAAGCCGTACGCACCATCTCGGAGCCGAAGCCATCCTCGAGGACTCGCACCAGGGGACCCATCGTGGGGTTACCGATGTCGACCGCCCGCACCGTCGGGGGCGAGTCATTCTGCCGTCCCGCCACCGGCCTGAACAGCCGGTACGAGTCCGGTGGTCCGAGCGGCTCGTGGGGGTCGTTCTGGCAGCCGGCGAAGACGAGGACGAGGACGACGAGAAGGTGCAGCAGGCGGCGCATGCAAGCGCCACTCTATACCGACAACCTGCCGGTTCAGCCGGCGCGAGAGTCGCGGTCGGTCATGGCACCGGCGTCCAGTTCATGATGCGCTTGGCGTTGTCGCGGTAGAGCGCCTTGAGCACCGGCGCGGGCAACTCGAGGCCGTACAGGCGCCACCAGTTGGGTCCGGGCATGTACTCGTCGGACGACTCCAAGAGCCGCCACCAGGCCGTGTACATCGCGCTCGTGGCAGCGTGGTCGGTCCCGAAGAGCACACGGTCCCCGTACTTGGCCAGGAACCGTGCTGTGCTACGCGGCGCGCGCCCGATCTCGTAGTCGCGCGCCGCGATGTCGACGAACAGGTTGGGAAAGCGATCCAGCACCTTCGCCAGCGACGCCAGGTCGTTGCCCTGGTTCGACAGGTGGCACGCGATGAATGTGTTGTTGGGATGGCGCGCGAGCAGGCGGTCGCGGATCTGGAGGACCTCCTCGTACGACGGCACGTCCTTGCCATACAGGTTGTAGACCTGGAAGTTCGGGCTGCGTTCCTGGTGGTTGTCCGCCGGGCGCCAGGCGGAGGGGTGGTCAGCCATGTGGATGTTGGCAGGCATGCGCAACTCGGCCGCCTTCTGCCAGAACAGGTCGAGTCGCGGGTCGTCCGGATGGAGGCGTTTGTCACGTGGGACCTGCGTCCCGCGCGTGTAGCCCGAGCCCTTGTCGGACAGCTCGCCCAGGCCGCGCGCGCCCTTGCGGTAGCAGCGCGCGAGCTCGGCGGCCGCGCGCTGCGGGTAGTCGGGCGCGTCGACGTTCTCGGTCAGCACGCCGGCGTAGAGCTGGAAGCGCTTCGGATAGGGCCTGAGGTACAGGTCAGCCAGGCGGTCGAAGGCAACGCCCACGGCGCCGGTCAGGATCACGGTGGTCTCGACGCCGACCGCGTCCATGGTGCGCACCCACTCGTCCACCTCGGCGGCCGTCCTGGCGAAGGCGTGCGCATGAACCTCGATGGCCGGGAAGCGCGCCTTCGCGATGCTCGTCTGCGGCACGACCAGCGACGAGTCGGGCTTCCAGTCCTTGATCGTCACGGAGCCCGCGGCCAGAACGGCCGGATGGGGGTCGCGGATGGGCGCAGCCTGCGCCATGGCCGCAAGCAGCAGCGTACGTAACAGCATCATGATGCCTCCCAAGATTGGACTAGCCAGATTGGTAGTACCAATCGTGGGGGCAGGCGTCAAGCCCAAGCTCGACGGCTACGCGAGCGTCAGCGCAGGCCGCGCAGCGGACCCGTGCAGTAGGCCGGGTTGCCGAACTTGGCCTGGTCCTCGACGCCCATCGCGTGGCACAGCGAGACCAGCAGGTTCTGATGCGGATCCTTGGCGTACTTCAGGTAGCGGCCGGTCCGGAAGTAGCCGCCGGCGCTCCCCGCCATCACGAACGGGATGCGCTCACGCGAGTGCGAGTTGCCGCGGCCGAGTTCGTTGCCCCACACGACGACGGTGTTGTCGAGCATGGTCCCGTCGCCTTCCCTGACCAGCTTGAGCTGCTCCAGCAGGTACGCGAACTGCTCGGTGTACCAGCGGTTGATGAGCGTGAGCTTCTCGATCGAGTCGGCATTGGTGTCGCCGTCGTGCGAGTAGTCGTGGTGGCCGCGGTCGACGCCGGGGATCCAGGTCATCCGCACGCCGCTGACCGACTGCCCCCACTGCAGGGTGACGATGCGGGTCAGATCGCACGACAGCGCCTTGACCATCAGATCCGTCTGGGCCTTGAGCTGCTCGGGGAACGGCGACCGCGTCGTCGCCGTCGGTACCGCCGGCGCCGTGCACGCGCTTGGCTGGGCCGTCGCCAGTTGCCGCTCGATGTCCCGGATCCCGTCGAGGTGCGCCTGGAGCTTCAGTCGATCATCGGCGCCCACCCGCTGCTGGACCGACCCGATGCGCCCCGTCACGTAGTCGAGCACGCTCTTCTTCTGGGCCCTCAACCTGTCGAGGTCGGTCCTGCTCAATGTCAGATCCTTGAACACCGTCTGGAACACCACGGCCGGATCCGTGATCGGCGTGTTCGGCCGATCCGCCCCGGCGTACGACATGCGCGACCAGACCGTCGCGCCGCCGACTCCCACCCCCAGATTCAATGTCCGGAACTTCGTGGGCAGCTGACCGCGCGCCGAGAGCGTGTTGGCCAGGTACTCGTCCAGCGAGATGCCGCCGCCCCACCCGGCGCAGGGGTTGGTGCCGCCGCACTTGAACTGCGTCCCCGCCAGGAGCTCGGTGCCCGTCAGCAGGCAGCCGATCCCCTTCATGTGGCCGTCGCCCGGGCCGTGGTACGAGGTCTCGTTCTTGATGCCGTCCAGGACGTTGACGTGGCTCTTGTGCGGCAGCAGTGGCTCGAGGATGCGCCCCGGCGTCCAGTCCGTCTCGGTGCCCGTCGGTGCCCAGCGCTCGGCAATTGTGCCGTTGCCGCTGAACACGAAGATCAGACGCTTGGGATAAAGACCCGCCTCCGCCTTGCGGCTCGTCGCCGCCAGAAGCGGCATGGCGCCGGCGGCCGTACCCAGACCCTTGAGAAAGTCACGTCGAAGCATGCTCAGTTCCCTCCCAGGGTGAGGCGCTTGTGGCGGAAGGCGTCGCTCACCGTCAGGGCTGCGATCAGCTCACGGATGTTCTGGTTCGCCGACCTGAACGCGCCGAACACCTGCTCCCGCGAACAGGTGTCGTACTTGTTGGTGATGTCGCGGCCGAAGGCGTACATGAACCACTGGTTGGCCACGCACTCGTGCACCTCGGAGCTGGCCGCCAGCTTCTTGGCCAGCTCGACGGCGCCCACGTACTTGCCGTCGACGGCCGCCGTGCCCGTGACCTCGCCGTTGGCGTCGACCGGCTTCTTGTTGTCCGTCGTGCGGTAGCGGCCGATGCCGTCGTAGTTCTCGAAGCCGAAGCCCAGGGGGTCCATCAAAGTGTGGCAGCCCGCGCAGGAAGGGTTCTTGGTGTGCTCGGCGAACAGCTGCCGCGTGGTCAGGTTCGGGTTCGGATCGGGCGGCTTGATCTCGCCGCCGAACTCCGGGATGTGCTGGCACAGCAGGCCCTCGCGCACGAACTTCCCGCGGAAGATCGGCGAGCTCATGTTCGCCTTGGCGTACAGGGACATCAGCGACGGGTGGGTGAGCAACCCCGCGCGCTGGGCCGGATCGACGTCCGCCTTGACGAACGCGGTGCCGGTGATGCCAGGCATCCCGTAGAAGGTGGCCATGGTGGCGTTGACCATGGTGTAGGGGGCCGTGAACAGCGTCTGCAGGCGGCCGTCTCCGTCGGCGACCACGTTCTCGGCGAACTTCACCGTCTCGTCGCGCATCGCCTGTCGCAACGCCGGGGTGAAGGTCGCGTACACCCTGGTGTCCTTGGTGAGCGACGAGAAGTCATCCAGCAGCCACTGGTCGTGGAAGGCGGTGATCGTCCGACGCGTCTTGGTGTCGCCCATCATCCGGCGCACCTCGGTGCGAATCCCGTCGACGGTGTCCATCTTCCCCATGGCCGCGCTGCTCAGCAGCGTGTCGTCCGGCGTGGTCGCCCACAGCAGGTAGCTCAGCCGGGTCGCGAGTTCATAGCCGTCGAGCCGATTGATGTTGGCTGTGCCGGACGGCGTCCCCACTTCAACCCGGTAGATGAACTCCGGCGACAGGAGAAAGGCCTGGACCACGGTCTCGATCCCCTTGGCGAAGCCGGCGGCCGCCTTGTTCACCCGGTAGACGTTGAAGAGCCCGTTGCGCTGCTCGTCGACCAGGGCGCGGCGATAGGCCCGGCGCCCGAAGCTGTCGATGAACCGCTTGGCGCACTCGTCCTCGCCCACGGTCGCCGTATCGCAGGAGAGCAGCGCCGCCATGTTGGTGACCGCCTTGGCAGCCATCCGTTCGGCGGCCTCCACGTACTGGGCCACCTCGTTCTTCGACACCGCGGCCCCATCGACGGCCGACGCGCTTCCCGAGAACGAGTCGCCCGGCCGCAGCGTGGTGTCCTTCAGCAGGTACTGAACGGTGTTGTTGTACTCGGCCGGCGTAAGCCGCGGCAGCGCCGTCAGCCCGACATCCAGGGCGCCCTTGCATTCGACGGGGCTGGCCTGGCCGCCGCTGCCGCCGGAGCCGCCCGTCGCGCCGGTGCCGCCTGCACCACCTTCACCTTCACCCATGCCGCCTTCGAATCCCCCGACGCAGGACACCGCGCCGAGAACCACCAGGCCAAACATCACCGATGGTCGGTACATCACACCCCCACTACAGCAAGAATCGGTCCTTTCTACGCGCGGCTTAACCCCTGGATCTCACGTCTCCTTTGTCGGCTCCGGACCGACAACCGTATGCCGCTCCCTTACAACACCTTGATAGAACGGCGGAAATCGCCCTGCGAACCTACAGTAGGCGGCGAACCGATTGGTACGACGGCGCCGAACCTTCGGTTGGGTGGCGAACCGATCGGTACGGCGGCGACGAACCTTCCCCGGGCGGCGAACGGATCGGTACGGCGGCGACGAACCTTCCCCGGGCGACTACCCGATCGGTACGCCACCGACGAACCTTCCCCGGGCGATTACCAGATCGGTTCACCGACCGCCGAACCTTCCCGCGCCGCGTACCGATCGGTTCACCCGCCTCGGAACCTTCGCAGAGCGATTGCCAGACTGGGTCGACGACCCCGGTCACCTCGGGTAAGGTCTGCGGCTTCGGCCCCGTAGCTCAGGTGGATAGAGCGGCGGTTTCCTAATCGCTTCTGGCCTGAATACGGGTGCCGCGGGCTGAGTGCATCGGTGGTCATCTCCGACGGAGAACGGCGGGCGCGGTCGACGAGGTGGTCACGGGTGAACCAGACCGGAACCACCAGTTTCGGTACCAGTAGTCACGCTGGAGTCACCGGGAGCGCACCGGACAGGATGGCGATGATCAGAGCAGGACCTTGAACTCGTCGACCGTGAGGCCAGCCCCTCGGAGAATCGCGCGTAGGGTCCCCGACTTGACGGGTTTGCCCCCATGGACGGGAACCGTCGCCCTGCGGGTCGGATCGGCTTGGTGTCTCAGGCTGACATGGCTTCCGCTCTGACGGAGTTGGACGAAGCCGGCACGTTCGAGGGCGCGGACCACGCGGGCCCCGCTGACCTGGGGAAGCTCGCTCACGCCGCTTCGACGTCGACGGTTGCGACCTCGGTGTGCGGCTCGGGCGCCGGCAGGCCATCGGCCTTCAACCCTTCGAGGTGGCACGCAATGGCGTCGCGAATGTTCGCGAGCGCCTCGTCGTGCGTCTCCCCCTGAGACGCGCAGCCGGGTAGATCAGGCACGTAGACGGAGAACCCCCCGTCTTCCTCGCGCTCGACCACCACCATGTAGCGCCTGCTCATCACGCAAGGTTACCATGCTCGCCGCTGCGGCCGAAGCCAGCCGGACCGCCTGGAGCGGTGCATGCACAGCCCTCGGGGCCTTCTCAGAGTTTCAGCACCCGAGGGAGAACGTCCCGCGGACTCACCCCCAGCGCCAGCTTCCGGACGGTACGCAGGGTGACCGACCGGCCCGCCTCTATGCGCTGGTAGTGCCGGAGGCTGAAGCCGCTCGCTCGACCCGAGCGACGTGCCGACGCTGAAGACCCGAGGCCGGGTGTTCGTTGACCTTTCAGTCCCCGCGGGTAAGGTGATCCCCCTGCCCTCCCGGACCGAAAACGGTACCGTTCGTCACACTGGAGTCACCGGGCAGGGCGGCGAGGGAGACCAGGCCGAGGCAGCAGGGTAGAAACGACCGAGAATCACTAGACAATCAAGCACACGGCCCCGTAGCTCAGGTGGATAGAGCGGCGGTTTCCTAAACCGTAGGTCGACTGTTCGAATCAGTCCGGGGTCACTGCCGAGAGGCTGCCCAGCGCTCGACCTGCTCGCGCAGGACCGGCAGGCTGATGGCGCCGTTGGCCAGGAGCAGGTCGTGGAAGCTGCGCACGTCGAACTTCGGGCCCAGCTTGGTCTCGGCCTCGCGGCGCAGGGTGATGATCTCGCGCTGGCCGATCTTGTAGGCCAGGGCCTGGCCGGGCCAGCCGATGTAGCGGTCGACCTCGTTGGCGATGTTGTTGGGGGCGAGGGCGGTGTTGTCGAGCATGTACTGGATCGCTTGCTGGCGGGTCCAGGCCTTGACGTGGAGGCCGGTGTCGACGACCAGACGGCTGGCGCGCCAGGCGTCGAAGCTGAGCATGCCCATGCGGTCGAGGTCGCCCGAGTAGAGGCCGATCTCGTCGGCCAGCCGCTCGGTGTAGAGCGCCCAGCCCTCGACGAAAGCGGTCGGGCCCAGGTGCTTGCGGAACTCGGGCAGGCCAGCCATCTCCATGGTGATGGCGATCTGGGTGTGGTGGCCAGGCACCGACTCGTGGAAGGCCAGCACCTCGGCCTCGTAGCGCGGGCGGGTCTTCGGCTCGTACGTGTTGATGTAGTACGAGCCGGGGCGCGAGCCATCGACGGTCGGCTGCCGGTAGTACGCGATGGTGGTGTCCTTCTCCTCGTAAGCCTCCACGCGCTTGACGACGCACGGGGTCTTCGGAATCCGGCCGAACCAGCGCGGCACGGCCGCCTCCGCGCGCCGTAGCGCCTCGACCGCCTTGCCTTCCACCTGCTCGCGCGTCTCGAAGTACAGCGCGGGATCGGTGCGCAGGCGGGTCTGGATCGCCGCCAGATCGTCGGTGCCGAACAGCTTGCGCCCGAGCGAGGCCATCTCGGCCCGCACGCGCGCCACCTCTTCCAGGCCGATGCGATGGATCTGCTCGGCGGGCAACGCCAACGACGTGTGCACCTTGATGAGCCGGTCGTAACAGGCCAGTCCGTCGGCGACATTCAGAAGGCCGACCTTGTCGTCGGGACGGGCCCGCGGCAGCACCTCGGTGGCCAGCACCGCGCGCAGACGCGCGAAGGCCGGCTTGATCCCTTTGTCGACCGCATCCGCCAGACCCGCCGTCCATGCGGGGTGCTTGCGGGCTGGTTCCAGGAGCACCGACAGGTCCAGCTCGTCGAGTTGCCGGAGCATCCGTTCGACGGCGCCACGGGTGGCGACCTTGCCCGCGGCCAGTCCGCGTCGCAGGTTGGCGATCCGGGCGTCGAGATCGGCGGGCATCTTCTGCCAGCGCGCGACGAGTGCCCGGCCCTGCTCGGCGGTCGTCACCGTCTGCAGATGGGCCAGGTTCAAGAACAGCACCTGGGGGCCGTCCCGCGGATCGACGGTCCACTCGTGCAGGCGGCAGTTGCGCAGCGCGAGGTCCGATTCGATCTCGCCGCGCAGGGCGCCCCAGGTCACGCGTTCCCGGTCGGAGACAGGCACGGCAGTCACCCGGCGCAGGAGATCCTCGAGGCGTCGTATGTCGCGCTCGTGAGCCTCGGGGCTCTGGTCCGGCATCCGGTCGTCGTAACGGCGATCGCCGAGCAGCGTCGCCTCGATCGGGTCCGCCTGCATCCGCCCTTCCCAGTACTCGGCGGCCAGCGTGTCGACGGTGGTGTTCGGCATCGGGGTCAGCGCCATCCTACATCCCGGCATCAGGCCGAGGCAGACCGAGCCCGCCACCAGGCAAAGACGCGCACCGCGAACAGCACCAGCAGGACCGCGGCGAAGATGGTCGGCTCGCGGTAGTCGGACTTCACGCGCCATACGAAGTGGATGATCCCCAGGACCGCGATGACGTACACCAGCCGATGCAGCATCTTCCATCGCGGGAACCCCAGCCGTTTTACCATCTTGTTCGTCGAGGTCACGGCCAGCGGGATCAGCAGCACGAAGGCGACGAACCCGACGGTGATGAACTTGCGCTTGACGATGTCCTTGCCGATCTCGTCCCACGCGAAGAACTGGTCCAGCACCAGATAGGTGGCGAAGTGGAGCGTGGCGTAGAAGTAGGCCAGCAGCCCCAGCAGGCGCCGCAGCCGCACCGGCCAGTTCCAGTCGAACACGGTCTTCAGCGGCGTGCAGGCGAGCGACGCCAGCAGCAACACCAGCGTCCAGAAGCCGAGCTGGTTCATCGCCTCGGCGATCGGATTGGCGCCCAGGCGGCCGGTGAGGAACTTGAACGTCACCAGGCCCGCCGGCACCAGCCCCGCGACGCCGACCGCGGGCTTGAGCCACTTCTTCATGCCTAGAAGTTTTTCTTCAGGTCCATCCCCGCGTACAGCGACGCGACCTCGGGGTAGCCGTTGAAAGGCAAGGTCTTGCGCTTCCTGAATTCGCCGATGCGCCGCTCGCTCGACTGGCTCCAGCGCGGGTGGTCGACGGCCGGGTTGACGTTGGAATAAAAGCCGTACTCATTCGGCCCCTGCCTGTTCCAGGAGGTGGGCGGCTGCGTCTCGACCAGACTCACCCGGACGATGGACTTGATGCCCTTGAAGCCGTACTTCCACGGCACCACCAGCCGGACGGGCGCCCCGTTTTGATTGGGCATCACGCGGCCGTAGAGGCCGACCGCGAACAGCGTCAGCGGGTGCATCGCCTCGTCGATGCGCAGCCCCTCGACGTACGGCCAGGGTAACGAGGGATATTTCTGCCCGGGCATCTGATCAGGGGCGTTCAACGTCTCGAAGGCGACGTACTTCGCCTTGGAGGTCGGCTCCAGGCGCTTGAGCAACGGCCCCAGCGGGAACCCGGCCCAGGGGATCACCATCGACCAGGCCTCGACACAGCGCATGCGGTAGACGCGCTCTTCCAGCGGGAAAAGCTTGATGAGCGAGTCAATGTCCATCGTCTGAGGCTTGCCGATCTCGCCATCGAACTTGATGGTCCAGGGGCGCGTCTTCAGTCTGTGCGCGTTCTCGGCCGGCTCTCCCTTGCTGGTGCCGAACTCGTAGTAGTTGTTGTAGGTGGTGATGTCCTTGAAGGGCGTCTGCCCTTCGTCGACCTTGTACTGGCCCTTCTTGGCGATGGTCAGCGCGGCGCCGGTCTGGGCGCGGGCTTCGCAGCCGGAGAGGCCCAGCGCGGTGCCGGCGGCGATGGCTGCGCCGCCCTTGATCAACTCGCGACGACGGAGGTACAGGTTCTCGGGCGTGATCTCGCGCGACGGGATCTTCATCGGGGACTCCAATGCTAGCATCTTCGACGGATGACGAGCGCCCTGCCCTACATCACGGAGATCAAGGAGACCTTGTCGGGCGAGCGCAAGACCTTCCGCTGCCGCCTGGTCCGCCGCGCCGCGGGCGAAGCTGTGGTGATGTACGTCTCGGACCGTCGCTGGCAGGTGCAGCAGCTGACCCTCGATCCCGGGACCGTGACCTTCGGTTACTTCTGGGAAGCGCGTCCGTTCAACGTCTATCACTGGATGCGGCCCGATGGCGTCACCCTCGCCTACTACGTCAACCTCGCCGACGAGACCCGGATCGGCGACGAAGAGCTGTGCTGGCGCGACCTGACCGTGGACATCCTGTTCACGCCCGATGGGCGCGCGACGGTGCTCGACGAAGCGGAGCTGCCCCTCGATCTCGATGCGCAGATACACGCCCGCATCGAGGCAGCCAAGAACGACGTCCTCGGGCGCGCTCTTCCGCAGGAGATCCAGCTCAGGTCGGCGGCGCTCTGGAAAGAGGTCATCCGTTCATGATCACCGTGCTCCAGCGGGTGAGCCGGGCCGAGGTGCGCGTGGACGGCGCGGTGGTGGGTCGCATCGCCCGCGGACTGATGCTCCTCGTCGGGGTGGAGCGGGACGACAGCGAGGCCGACGCCCAGGCGACGGCGGCCAAGATCGCCGCCTTGCGGATCTTCCCTGGCAAGTCGCCCATGGACGTGACGGTCAAGGAGGTGGGCGGCGCCTGCCTCGTCATCAGCCAGTTCACGCTGGCCGGAACGATCCACAAGGGGAATCGCCCCAGCTTCGACGGAGCCGAGGACCCGTCGCGCGCGCGCACTCTTTACGAGCTGGTGGCCGAGGGTCTGCGTGGAGAAGGCCTGGCCGTCGAGACCGGTCAGTTCGCCGCCGACATGGACGTGGAACTGGTGAACGACGGACCGGCGACCTTCATCGTCGAGGTCCGCGGTGGCGTGCTGATCAAGACCCCCGGGAACCCGACGCCGACTCCTATGGATACGTGATGAGGGCTTCGGCCGGAACGCCACCGAGGCGGTCGCGGCCTCGCAGGCCTTCCAGCTCGACGACGAACACCGCGCCCACGACCTGGGCGCCGAGATCGGTCGACAGACGGATGGCCGCCGCGGCGGTGCCGCCGGTCGCCAGGAGGTCATCGACGATCGCCACCCGCATCCCCGGCGCCAGCGCGTCCTCGTGGATCTCGATGCCGTCGCTGCCGTACTCCAGCTCGTAGCGGAACTTGCGCGTCTTGCCGGGCAGCTTGCCCGGCTTGCGCACGGGCACGAACGGCAGACCCAGCTGGGCGGCGGCCGCGGCGCCGAAGATGAACCCGCGCGACTCGATCGCCACCACCGCCGTCGGGGTCAGCCGTTTCACCCGGTCGGCGATCCGATCGATCGTGTAGCGGAACGCTGTCCCGTCGGCCATCAAGGGTGTCAGATCGCGAAACAGGATCCCCGGCTTGGGGAAGTCGGGAACGTCACGGACGAAGGCGCGCAGGTCCATGCGAGGCTATCTACCACCCGGCAGCGCGGGCAGGAAACGCAGCGGATCCTGAGGCCGCTGCCGATCCCGGACCTCGAAGTGCAGGTGGGGCGCCGTCGCACGGCCGCTCTGGCCCACGCGCGCGATCTCCTGCCCCGCGGTGACCTTCTCTCCCGTTCGCACCAGCAACACCGAGCTGTGGGCGTACACGGTCATCAGGCTGGCGTCGTGCGAGACGACCACCATGTTGCCGTAGCCGCGCACGCCGTCCCCGGCGTACACCACCTGGCCCTCCTTGGCGGCGAGGATCGGAGTACCCGTCGCTGCCCCGAGGTCGATCCCCTCGTGAGGGCGGCCCTCGCGCACACCGAACGCGGAGGTCAGCCGCGGTTCCGCCAGCGGCCAGCGCAACTGGGACGAGCCAGGGCGCGGCGGCGGCCGGTAGGGAACCGGCTCGGGGGTTCTCTCGACCACCTCGGGAATGCGCGCTCCGTCGGGGTACAGCACGTAGAGCAGCCGGCCCGGCTCGACCCGAGCGCCGCGGCGAAGGCCGTTGATCTCGAGGATGTCGTCCAGCGGAACGCCGACACGGGTGGCGACGTCGGTCAGCGTCTCTCCTGGCTGCAGCAGATACCAGGTGCCAGGCGGATTGTAGGGGTGGAGCGGTGGTCGGTTCTGCACCGAGCCGCACGCCGCCACCAGAGCGGCACTAAGCGCGAGGAATCTGGGTGCCCACGCCATAGCGACCGACCAGGTCCACGTAACGGCACTTCGTATCCTCCATGGTCTCGTACGAGTCGCCTCGCCGCACCACACGGGTCAGCACCTGTGCGCCGTCGATCCCCACGGGCACCACCAGCCTTCCGCCGTCGGCCAGCTGGTCGAGCAACATCGCCGGCATGACCGGCGCACCGGCCGAGACCACGACGACGTCGTACGGCGCATGCTCGACCCATCCGCCGCTTCCGTCGAACTGTTCGACGGTGACGTTGTCGCAACCGATCTCCGACAGCATCCTTCGAGCGCGATCGGCCAGCTTGGCCACGATCTCCACCGCGTAGACATGGCGACACAGGCAGGCCAGCACGGCGGCCTGGTAGCCGCATCCCGCGCCGATCTCCAGCGCCCGGTCACCTGGCCCCGGGGCGACCAGCTCCGTGGCACGCGCCACCATGAACGGCTGCGAGATCGTCTGCCCCTCGCCGATCGGCAGCGGTCGATCGTCGTACGCCAGCGGCTGCTGGTCAGCGGTGACGAACCGGTGCCGCGGCACCGTGGCCATGGCCCGCAGCACCTCGCGGTCAGCGATCCCTCGCGGCACGAGTTGCTCGTCCACCATCGCCTGCCGCGCGCGGACGAACGGATCGGGAACGGCCAGCAAACTCACAGGGACTATGTATCGCGAACTCGTCCGCCGCGCACGAAACCGCGGATCTCCCAGCTGGCGACCGCCTCCATCAGCGGCCCGTGCGTCAGGTCGAGCCCGAGCGGGGTGATCGAGGCCAGGCCTTCGCGCACGGCGCCCTGGTCCGAGCCAGGCAGATCGGTCCCTGCTTCCTCCGGGCCCCCGATCCAGTAGTACGACCGGCCACGCAGATCCTCGCGCACGACGACCTGGTCGCGGTACACGCGCCGTCCCAGGCGCGTCACCTCGAAACCCCGCGGGCTGCCCTTCGGTATGTTGACGTTGAGCAACGTGCCCGCCGGGATCGCCTCCTCCCCGCGCGCCAGAACCTCGTGCGCGACCGCGGCGGTGAACGCAGCCGCCTGCGTGTAGTCGAACGGCCGATGTCGCTCGAGCGAAACGGCCATCGCCGGCACGCCGCGCAGCGCCGCCTCGAGCGCACCGGCGACCGTGCCTGAATAAAAAACGTCCGACCCGAGGTTGTAGCCCGAGTTGATCCCCGAGACGCACAGGTCGGGCTTTCGCGGCAGGAAATGCAGGAGCGCCAGATACACGCAGTCGGCAGGGGTCCCATCGATGGCGTAGACGCCCTTGCCCAGTTCGTCCACCCGCAGCGGGCGGTCCAGGCTGATCGAATGCGACGCCGCGCTGCGCTCGCGATCCGGCGCCGCGACCACCACCTCGCCCAGCGCCGCCAGGGCCTCGGCCACCGCGACGATTCCGGCCGCAGAGACGCCGTCGTCGTTGGTGACGAGGATGAGTGGCTTCAAGTTGTTGTCGGGGCGACTGGATTCGAACCAGCGACCCCCTGTCCCCCAGACAGGTGCGCTAACCAGGCTGCGCCACGCCCCGATTTTTTCGCGTCGAACTGAGGTGAGCTTTGCTCGCCGCAGTTCTTCGCGGGAAGGTATGGGAACCCTGCCAGGGTTCCCATGTCAACGCCGCATTAATCCTCGACGAGCCGGACCAGGTCAAGAAGACCTTGCTTAATTTTCTTCAGGGAGTCGCGGTCGACGTCGGGCGGGGGCAGCTTGGGGGCGGGCCCCTCGTCCTGGCCCAGGTCGCGCAGCTTGGCCCGCGCGCCCTCGATGGTGAAGCGCTGTTCGTAGAGGAGATCGCGGATGCGCAGCAGGAGCTCGATGTCGCGGCGCCGGTACAGGCGTTGCTGGGAGCGGGTCTTCTGCGGCTTCAGCGACCGGAACTCGCTCTCCCAGTACCGCAGCACGTACGGCTTGACGGCGCACAGCCGCGCCGCCTCCCCGATCTTGAAAAACGGGCGGTCAGGGATGGCCGACGGGTCGGTCGGAACAGGCGTGCGGCGCGGCAAGGCCCTAGCTGTTCAGGGCGTTCTTCAGAACCTGGCTGGGCTTGAATGTCAGCACCCGCCTGGCGCTGATGACGATCTCGTCGCCGGTCTGCGGATTGCGCCCCGCCCGTGCGTTCTTGTCGCGCACGACGAAGTTGCCGAACCCGGAGATCTTGATCTTCTCTCCGCGTTCCAGGGTTTCCTTGATGGTGTCGAACACCGTCTCCACGATCTCCGCCGCCTCCTTCTTGGAGAACCCACCCACCTTCTCGTAGACAGTCTCGACGATGTCGGCCTTCGTCATCCCTTGACGATACTGCCAGAATCCAAGCGATGTCAAAGGGTTAAGGGTGGGTGTTTGTCAGCGCACTTGAATGGGGCGGCGATCGGTCAGCGCCTTCACGACGCGCGCGTGCGCGGCATCGACTTCCTCGTCGGTGAGAGTCCGGTCATCGGAGCGATACGTCATGCTCCACAACATCCCCTTTTTCCCGTCGGGGACGTGGCGCGAATCGCGAAAATCCTCGAGCACGGCAACACCGCGCAACAACGGCTCGCCCGCGGCCTCGAACGCCGCGCGCACCTCCGCGGCCGGAGCCTCGACCTCCAGCCAGAATGATAGGTCGCGGGTCGCTGCCGGGAATCGCGGCGGGGGCACCGTGCGGATCGCCCCCTGCGCGCCTTCCAGCCGATCCAGCCGCAGCTCGAAGTAGAACGCGCGCGTCTCGATGCCGAAGCGGCGGGCGATCCGGGGGTGCAACTCGCCGACGCGGCCCAGACCGCCGGCGAGCTCCGCGCCGACCCCTGGGTGCAAAAGAGCGGTCGCCGCGGGCAAGTAGGCCACTTCAGCGAGACCGAAGCCACGCAGCAGAGCCCCCACCACCCGCTTGGCGTCGAAGAAGTCGAGGGGCTCACCCGGTTTCAGCCAGCCGCCGGTGCGCCCAGCGAGCAACCCCGCCGCGTGGGTCGTCTCCGCCGGAGGTTCACCCCGGCGCACCACCGGTCCGACCTCGAACAGCGCCACGTCGGCCACGCCGCGCGCCAGGTTCCGGGCAAGCGAGGCCGCGAGGCCCGGCAAGAGCGACGTGCGCATCACCTCGTAGTCCGCCGAGATCGGGTTCTTGACCAGGACGCCGTCGGCGGTGTCGCCGATGATCTCCAGCGCGCTTCGCGGCACGAAGGCCCAGCTGATGATCTCGTGCAGTCCCGCCGCGGCCAGCAGATCGCGCGCGCGGTCGGCCGGCCCCTCGGGGTTGCGCAACGAGACCGCGTTCGCTTGCACGCGCTCCTTCTGCGGCGGCCGGCTGTACTCGCCGAGTCGCAGCACCTCCTCGACCAGATCCTCCTCGATGGTGACGTCGGGCCGGTAACTCGGCACCGTGGCCCGCACGCCGTCCGCCTCGACGGCGCAGTCGAAGCCGAGTCGCTTCAACTTGTCGGCGGCGAACGTGGCCTCGTAGGCCACGCCGGTCACCTTCCGCAACTTCGCGGTGGTGAGCTTCACCTGCCGCGGCGCCGCCGGCCGCGGGAAGCGGTCCACGGTGGCGGTCACCAGCTGTCCGCCACCGTGCTTCGCAAGCAGAGCCGCCGCCCGCGCGGCCGCGAATGGCACGCCCTGCGCATCGACGCCGCGCTCGAACCGGTACGAAGCCTCCGAGTGCAGACCCAGGCGCTTCGCCGTCCGGCGAATGCTGCGCGGATCGAAGGTCGCCGCCTCCAGCAACACGTCGCGCGTTCCCTCGGAGACCTCGCTGGTCGCGCCGCCCATGACCCCGGCCAGGGCCACCGCGCCCTTGCCGTCGGCGATGACGATGTCGTCGGCGACGAGCGCGCGGTCCTGCCCATCGAGGGTCTTCATCGTTTCGCCGCTCTTTGCGCGTCGGACGAGGATCCCGCCCGAGAGCTTCGCGAAGTCGAAGGCGTGCAGCGGATGACCGGTCTCGAGCAGGACGTAGTTCGTGACGTCGACGAGGTTCGAGATGGCGCGCATCCCGCAGTACGCGAGCCTCAGCCGCATCTGGATCGGACTTGGGCCGACGTTCAAGCCGGTGATGAAGCGCGCGAGGTACCGCGGACAAGCTTCGGCGTCGGCGATCTGCACGTCCGCGGTCGGTCCCTGCGTTGCCGTCGGTACGTCGTCGATGGACGGTAGCTTCATCGCCACCCCGAAGTGCGCCGCAAGCTCGCGCGCGATCCCGATGTGCGACAGCGCGTCCGGCCGGTTCGGCGTGACGTTCACCTCGAGGACGTCGTCGACGGCGCCCACGTACGCAGCCACGTCGCTGCCGCTCGGGGCCGAAGACGGCAGAACCAGGATTCCGCCGCCTTGCTCCCCCAGGCCCAGCTCGGGCTCGCTGCACAGCATCCCCGGAGACATCACGCCCCGGATCGCCCGCGCGTCGATGGTGCCTGCCGGGAGCACCGATCCCGGCGCGGCCCAGCAGACCCGGTGGCCTGGAGGCGGAACGTTGGGCGCCCCGCAGACCACGTCTTCTTCACGGCTGCCCGCGCGCACGCGAACGATGCGCAGCTTGTCGGCCCCCGGGTGCGGCTTCACCGCCAGCACCTCGGCGACGAGCACGCCACGCAGCTCGCGCCCCTTGGCCTCGATCCCTTCGATCTCCAGGCCCTGGCTGGTCAGCGCGGCGGCGATGGTCTGCACGTCGGCCGTCACCGGGACCAGTGCCCTCAGCCAGTTCAGCGAGACCTTCATGTGAACTGCTCGAGGAAGCGGACGTCGTTGTCGTAAAAGAGGCGCAGGTCCTGCACGCCGTACTTGAGCATCGCCATCCGCGAAAGGCCCATGCCGAAGGCGAAGCCGGTGACGTCGTGCTTGTCGTAGCCGACTGCCGCGAGCACGTTCGGGTGCACCATCCCCGAGCCGCCGATCTCCAGCCAGCCGGTCCCCTTGCACAGACGGCACCCCTGCCCGCTCCCGCCGCACTTGAAGCAGGACGCGTCCACCTCGGCCGACGGCTCGGTGAACGGAAAGAAGCTGGGACGCAGGCGGATCTTGGTGTCGGGGCCGAAGAAGCGGCCCACGAACGAGAACAGGGTCGCCTTCAGATCTTCGAAGCTGACGTTCCGGTCGACGTGCAGTCCCTCGACCTGCGGGAACATCGGCGTGTGGGTGGCGTCGTCGTCACGGCGGAAGACGTTGCCCGGGGCGATGATCTTCACCGGGGGCGGTCCGGCGAGCATGGTGCGGATCTGCACCGGTGAGGTGTGCGACCTCAGGATGAGACCGCCCTCGACGAAGAACGTGTCCTGCATGTCGCGCGCGGGATGATCCGCGGGCGTGTTCAGGGCGTCGAAGTTGTTCCACTCGGTCTCGATCCAGGGACCGGTGCGCACCTCGAAGCCCATCGTGGCGAAGATGCCCTCGATCTCACGCCGCACGAGCGTCAGCGGGTGCAGCGTCCCCGGTCCCCGGCCGCGAGCCGGAAGGGTGACGTCCACGCGGCGGGAGAGATCCGCGTCGAGGGCGGCATCGGCAAGCGACCGCAGCCGCTCCGCCGTGTTCTCTTCGATCGACGCTTTGGTCCTGTTCGCCTGCGCCCCGACGGTCTTTCGATCCTCGGGCGAGAGGCGCCCGAGCATTTTCATGACCTCGGCCAGGCGACCCTTTTTACCCAGGTACCTGGCCTGAAGGGCGCGGATGTCCTGTTCCGTGGTGAGCTCTGCGAGCTCCCTTCCGTGCTGCGCCTTCAGATCGACGAGTTCAGCACCGAGCTGAACCGCGTCCGCCGAACTCATGCAGCCGCGCTGGCGGCTTCCACGACCTTCTTGAAGGCATTCGGATCGCTGATCGCCAGGTCGGAGAGGATTTTGCGGTCGAGCCCGATCTCCGCCTTCGTCAGGCCCGATACGAGCTTCGAGTAGGAGGTGCCGAGCTCCCGGGCCGCGGCGTTGATGCGGGCGATCCAGAGGGCGCGGAAGTCACCCTTGCGCTTGCGCCGGTGGAACCAGGCATAGCGCCACTTGCGGTGAACGGCTTCGACTGCCGCCTTCCAGAGCTTGGATCGGCCGCCGCGGAATCCCTTGGCGTGCTTGCGGATCCGCTTGCGGCGTCGAGTCGACTTGTAACCACCTTTTGCGCGAGGCATGTATCGATACTCCTAGAGTCCGTAGGGGATCATCGCTTTGATCTGGTGCTCCTGCGTGTGGTGGATGTAGCCACCCTTCCGGAGCTTGCGCTTGGCCGACGAAGACTTGGAACCGAGGCAGTGCCGCAAGTAGGCGCGCTTGCGCTTGATCCGCCCTTTCGCCGTCAGCTTGAAGCGCTTCTTCACGCTGCTGTTGGTCTTCATCTTGTAGTGCTTGGCCATGGGAGCGGCGGAGTATATCCAGCCGGCCCGCCTACGCAAGACCTTAGGCAAGACCGCAGAATCGCTGCGTCGTGGCCAGGGTCAGGGCTTGTCGGCCTTGGTCGCGATCGCCGGTGGCGGAGCAGCCGGCGAGCTCGACCCGACGGGCCGCGCCGGAGCGGCAGCGGGGGGCGCGTCGGGCCGGCGGATGACGCCACTGCGCGGGCCGACGATCATCACCATGCGGCGGCCTTCCATGGAGGCGCGCTGCTCGATCTGCGCGATGTCGTGGAGCCCGTTCACGACCTTGTCGAGCATCGCCTGCCCCGTCTCGGGGTGGACGATCTCGCGGCCACGGAACACCACCACCAGCTTGCACTTGTTGCCCTCCTCGAGGAACGAGCGGATGTGGCGCAGCTTGAACGCCAGATCGTGCTTGTCCGTCTTGGGGCGGAGCTTCATCTCCTTCACCACGACGGTGGACTGGTGCTTGCGGGCCCCCTTCTCTTTCTTGGAGGTCTCGTACTTGAACTTGCCGAAGTCCATGATGCGGCAGACCGGCGGCGCGGCGCGCGGGTTCACCTCGACGAGCTCGAGGCCTTGTTCCTCGGCGAGCTTCATGGCTTCGTGCGTCGGTAGGATCCCCACCTGACTGCCGTCGGCGCCGATGACGCGCACCTCTGGCACGCGGATCCGTCGCCCGACCCGGTAGTTTTCAGCGGAGCTGCTTGGTTGATGAAAGCCTGGTCTTGAGATGCTCTTTCCTCCTCGATTGCGTTTCTTTAGGTTTCGGACGTCCCGAAGGTGGGCAAGGCGGCGTCTGCCGCCAGTTTCAAAGCAAATTCATCGATCGCCGTGGCGGGCAGCTGGGCCCCTTCGCGGGTCCGGGGTGACACCACCCGGGCGGCCATGTCCTTTTCGCCCACCACCAGCATGTAAGGCACTTTCGAAATCTGGGCTCGGCGGATCTTGGCGCCCAGCTTGTCGGCGGAGACATCGGCGTCGGCGCGGATGCCCTGGGCCTTCAGCTTGGCCACCACCTCGAGCGCGTAGATCTCGGCCTTCTCGCTGACCGAAAGCACCCTCGCCTGCTCGGGCGCGAGCCACAGCGGGAAGGCGCCCGCGAAGTGCTCGATCAGCACGGCCACGAACCTCTCGACCGAACCCAGCAGTGCGCGGTGAATCATCACGGGCCGCTGGCGCGAGCCGTCCGGCGCCACGTACTCGAGTTCGAAGCGCTGCGGGAGCTGGAAGTCGAGCTGGAACGTGCCGCACTGCCATTCGCGGCCGATGGCATCCTTGATCTTGAGGTCGATCTTCGGGCCGTAGAAGGCGCCACCGCCTTCGTCCACCTCGAACGGACGCCCGGTGTTCTCGAGCACCCTTCGGATCGCCGCCTCGGCCTTGTCCCACAGCGCGGGCTCGCCCATGAAGCTCTCCGGCCGCGTGGCCAGGAACAGCTTCACCTCCTTGAAACCGAAGAGATCGAGGATGTCCTGCGCGAACGCCACGCAGGCGCGCATCTCGTCCTCGATCTGCTCCTCGCGCACGAACAGGTGGGCATCGTCCTGGGTGAAGCCGCGCACGCGCAAGAGGCCATGCAGCACGCCCGAGCGCTCGTAGCGGTAGACCGTGCCGAGCTCGGAGAAGCGCACCGGCAGCTCGCGGTACGAGCGCATCTGCGAGCGGTAGATGGATGCATGGAACGGGCAGTTCATCGGCTTGACCAGGTACTGCTGGCCCTCGATCTCCATGCCGCCGAACAGGTTCTCCTTGTAGTGCGCGAGGTGTCCCGACTTCTCGAGCAGCGTCTGGCGCGCCACGTGCGGCGTGTAGACCGGCTGGTAGCCGCGAATCTGGAGCTCGCGGCGCAACAGGTCCTCGATCATCTGGCGCACCATCGCGCCCTTCGGGTGCCAAAGGACGAAGCCCGGACCGACGAGCTCGTCGAACGAGAAGAGGTCGAGTTGCTTGCCGAGCACGCGGTGGTCGCGCTTCTTCGCCTCCTCCAGGTTGTGGAGGTGGGCCTTGAGGTCGTCCTGGGACGGGAAGGCGGTCCCGTAGACCCGCTGGAGCTGCGGGTTGCGCTCGTCGCCACGCCAGTAGGCGCCGGCGAACGACAGCACCTTCACGGCCTTGATGTCGCCCGTGCGCTCGACGTGCGGGCCACGACAGAGGTCGACGAAGTCCCCGTGCTGGAACAGCGAGACCTCCTCCCCCTCGGGGATGGAGTTGACGATCTCGACCTTGTACGTCTCGCCGCGCTCGGCGAACAGCTTGATGGCCTCGTCGCGCGAGATGACCGTGCGGACGAACGGCTGGTTGGCGGCGATGATCTTCTTCATCTCCGCCTCGATGCGCTCGATGTCGTCCGGCTCGAACGGCTCGGTGTCGAAGTCGTAGTAGAAGCCGGTCTCGATCGAGGGGCCGATGGTGACCTTGGCGTTCGGGCGCAGTTTCCGCACGGCGTCTGCCATCACGTGCGACGCCGAGTGCCGCATGCGCGACAGGGGATCGTCGGGAACATCCCCCTTGTCACGGGGGCGAATCGCCGGACGATCACTCATGAAGAAACGACAAACGTGTAGGCACGGGCGGGATTGAACCGCCGACCCCTACCGTGTCAAGGTAGTGCTCTTCCACTGAGCTACGTGCCTGATTTTGCGACAGACCGGGTACGTTAGCGACGGGGCGGCAGGTGTCAACCTCAAACGACCCGGGCCAGCACGGCGGCTCGGACCTCGATGGCGCCCGCCTCCTCCAGTGCGACGGCGCACGACGCCAGGGTGGCCCCGGTGGTCATGACGTCGTCGACGAGCACCAGGCGGCAGCCGCGGACCAGCCCACTCGTCACCGTGAAGGCGCCTGCCACGCGACGGACGCGTTCGTCATGACCCTCGTGTCCCAGCGGTGCGGTGTTCCGCGCGCGGCGCAGCGGATCGACCCAGATCGGGGGCAGGCCCGGTCTCCAGGCGCCGCGCGCCAGTTCGAGCGCCTGGTTGAAGCCCCGGCGGCGGAGACGCGCCGGATGGAGGGGCACCGGCACGATGGCGTCCGCGCCCACCGCGGCTGCTGTCAGCGACGAGGCCAGCAGGCGTCCCAGTGGACCCGCCAGATCGTGCCGGCCGCCGTGCTTGAGCCGGAGGATGGCGTCCTTGATGGCGCCCCCGTACGCGAACGTGGCGTAGACGTCGTCGAACAGGGCCGGCCTGTCGGTGGTGACGTCCATCAGCGATTCCGCGCACCGGTCGCAGAACACGGTGCCATCGCGCACGAAACCGTCGCAGCCGGCGCAACGGGCGGGCCACAGAAGTTGCCGTACCAGGCAGAACGTTCGGGTGAGCATCCCGGGTTATCGGTGGACGCCGCCCGCGGTTGACGCGGTCACTGGAATGAGCGAGCGTCCGCGCATGACGCGATCTGTTCGCTATGGGATGTTCGTCGTCGCGCTGGCGGCTGTCGTGGTCGTCTTGCGCTTCGGCAATGCTGCGGCCCCGGCGCCATCAGCGCCGATGGTCGACGCCGCGAACAAGTTCCTGGCCGCGCTGCCGGCCGAACTGCGGGCGCAGGCCACCTTCACGCTCGAGGATCAGCACCGGACGACCTGGTTCTTCATCCCCATCGCGCGCAAGGGCGTGTCGCTGAAGAAGCTGGACGAGGCCCAGCGCAAGCTGGCCCACAATCTGGTCAAGACGGGCCTTAGCCCGGGCGGCTACACCAAGGCCACCCAGATCATGGAACTGGAAGGTGTGCTGCGCGAGATCGAGAAGGACCCGGTCAAGCGCGATCCCGAGAATTATTTCATCTCGATCTTCGGGACGCCGACGGCCGGCGGCACCTGGGGCTGGCGCGCCGAGGGCCACCACGTGTCGCTGAACTTCACCGTGGTGAAGGGGACCATGCTGTCCACCACCCCGCAGTTCTTCGGCGCGAATCCCGCCGAGGTGCGCGTCGACGGGCCCTACAAGGGACGTCGCGTGCTGAAGACCGAGGAGGACCTGGGGCGCGAGCTGGTCACGGCGCTGGACGACAAGCAGCGGGCGCAGGCGATCATCGACCCCAAGGCGTACGCCGACATGATCACCAAGAGCGAGTCGAAGGTGGAGCCGCTGAAGCCCGACGGTCTGGCGGTCACCGCGATGACGGCCCCGCAGAAGAAGCTGCTGCGCAAGCTGCTGGGCGAATACGCCGCCAGCCTGTCGCCAGCGCTGGCGAAGGATCGCCTGGCGAAGGTGGAGAAGGCCGGCTTCGACAAGATGAATTTCGCCTGGGCTGGCGGCCTCAAGCGCGGCGATGGCCACTACTACCGGATCCAGGGGCCCACCTTCTTGATCGAATACGACTGCACCCAGAATGACGCCAACCACATCCACTCGGTGTGGCGCGAATTCGACGGCGACTTCGGCCGCGATCTACTGCGCGAGCACTACAAGACCGCGCATACGCAATAGGCGCGAACTAGGCGGCGCTCTCGCCGTACAGCTTGGCAATGTCGGCGGCGAAGCGCTCGGTGACCACCTTGCGCTTGATCTTCATGCTCGGCGTCAGCTCGCCGCCAGCCTCGGTGAAGTCGACGGGCAGGATGGCGAACGTCTTGATGCTCTCGTAGCTGGCGACCTTGCCGTTCACGGCGTCGATGTCCTTCTGGAGAGCCGCGCGGGCCTCGGGCGCGTCGGCGTTGCCGAAACGCTTGAGCGCCTCCTCGTTCAAGGTGACGAGGGCGACGATGTAGGGGTGCTTGTCGCCGTAGACCATCACCTGGCTGACCAGCGACGAACGTGCCTTCAGCGCGTTTTCCAGCATCTGCGGCGCGATCTTCTTGCCGCCGGCGGTGACGATCAGGTCTTTCTTGCGATCGGTGATGCGTAAAAAGCCGTCTTCCAGCATGCCGATGTCTCCCGAGTGGAACCAGCCGTCGCCGTCGATCGCCTCGGCGGTGGCGGCCGGATTGCCGCGGTAGCGCCGGAAGACCGAGGGGCCGCGCATCAGGATCTCGCCGTCGTCTGCGAACTTGCACTCGACGACGTCGATGGCGGGACCGACAGTGCCGAACCGGTATTTCTCGACGGTATTGACGAACGTCGCCGCCATGGTCTCGGTGAGGCCGTACCCTTCCAGCACCAGCAGGCCGACGCCGTGGAAGAACTCGGCTATCTCTGCCGCCAGCGGCGCGCCGCCCGAGATGAGGAAGCGGCACCGGTCGAGGCCCAGCTTGGCCCGCAACTTCGACAACACCAGCTTGTCGGCCAGGGAGTGGCGCCACGACAGGCCGAGACCAGGCTTGCGGCCGGCCCGGAGCTCGGCGGCGTATTTCTGTCCGACCGAGAAAGCCCAGGCCACCAGGCGCACCTTGAACGCCGAGCCCTGCTTCGCCCCTGCGTTCACCGCGCTGTAGAACTTCTCGTAGACCCGCGGCACGCCCCCCATGAACGTCGGGCGGATGGCGGCCAGGTTGTCTTTCAGCTTTGCCAGCGACTCGCAGAACACCAGGCGGGCGCCGACGACCGGTATCACCCAGGCCAGCTCGCGCGCCAGCACGTGGGCGAGCGGCAGGAAGATCAGTTCCTCGTCGTCGGGCCGCAGGGTGAACGCCCGGCAGGCGCTCTCCACCGCGGCAACGAGGTTCTGGTGCGTGAGCTCGACGCCCTTCGGCGTCCCGGTCGTGCCCGAGGTGTAGATGATGGTGAACAGATCGTCGGGGTTCACCATGGTGTCGATGGCGCCCGACCACTTGCGGCCGGCGGCGCGCAACGCATCCAGCGATATCGGCGGGGTCTGCGCGGTGGACAGGACGTCGGCCAGCTTCACCGACGTGCGGCCGTCCGGTTCGGGCTTTTCCAGCTTCGCGTCGCCACCGATGGTGACGAACTTCAGCCCCGGATTCTCCACGGCGAGCGGCAGCAGCTTTTCCAGCTGGGCGGCATCCTCGACGAACGCAACCTTGACGCCCGCGTCCTTGATGATGAAGGCGCACTGCTCGGCGGTGTTCGAGGCGTAGATCGGCACCACGACGCCTCCCAGGAGAAGGGTGGCCACGTCGCACAGCATCCATTCCAGCCGGGTCTGGGAGATGATGCAGACCGCGTCACCCCGACCGACACCGTGAAAGGCCAGTCCCGCGGCTATCTCCTGCGCGGCCGCGTCGGCTTCCCCCCAGGTCATGGCGCGCCATTCGCCTCCGACCGGGTAACGGAAGGCCTGCTGATCCCGGCTGCTGGCGACCCTGTTGCGCCAGATGTCGACCGCTGTGCGTCCGGCTGGCATGTCGGCCATCATAGTATTGTATCGGCGGGCCAACACCCGTAAACTCGCGGACCTTTAGCGCTTAGACTAGTCGTCCGTCGTACCGTTCGTTTGGCGTGTTCGTGGGTGACTAGATGATGGTCCAACAAGTCCAAGCCGGCCTTCCATCGCGCTACCGCGTGATCGAAGAAGTGGGCCAAGGTGGCATGGCGATCGTGTATCGAGCGCAGGACGAGACCCTGTGCCGTGAGGTGGCGGTCAAGGTGCTGCACCCGCACCTTTGCTCCGAGCCCGAGTCGAAGGCCCGCCTGCAGCGCGAGGCCCAGGCGGTGGCCAAGCTGCGCCATGACAACATCCTGCAGATCTTCGATTATTCGGGTCAGGATTCGCCGGCCTCGTTCATCGTCACCGAGTTCATCGATGGCCTGACGCTCAAGCAGTTCTTCGCCACCCGGAAGCCGCCCATGCCCGAGGTGGCGGCGCTGATCATGGTCGGCGTGGCGCGCGCCCTGTGTCACGCGCACGCGGCAGGCATCATCCACCGCGACATCAAGCCCGAGAACGTCATGGTCCGGCGGGACGGCGTGCTCAAGCTGATGGACTTCGGCGTGGCGCAGGTGATCGACCTCGAGCGGATGACGGTGACCGGGCAGTTGCTCGGCTCGCCGGCCTACATGGCGCCCGAGATCTTCGAGGGCAAGCCGCTCGATTTTCGCACCGACGTCTTCTCGATGGGCGTGCTTCTTTACCAGCTGGCCACCGGCGCCCTGCCCTTCACGGGCCGCAACCCGCACGAGGTGTTGAAGCGGATCGCCGAAGGGCGTTTCACCGATCCCCGGACCGTGAACCGGCTGATCTCGGATCGCCTGTCGCGCATCATCGGCCGGGCGCTGGCCAAGCGGCCCGACGATCGCTACCCGACGATCGCCGCACTGCTCGACGATCTGAGCGCCTTCGCGATGGATGCGGGGCTGGATGACGCCGACGCGGAGATCAAGGGGTACTTCACCGATCCAGAGGGCCACAGCAAGGCGCTTGGCGCGCGCGTGGTGGCGGGGCTGGTGGCGACCGGGCGGCGTGAGCAGGCGGCGGGTCGGCTGGCGCGCGCCCTCGAGAGCTGGAACCGGGCCCTGGCGATCGATCCCGCCAACCCCGATGTGGCGCGTGCGCTCAAGCGACTGGAGGGCCGCCGGCGGCTTCGTCATGGAGCGATCGCGCTCGGGGGCACGGCGCTGATGGGGGGCCTCATCTGGGGCGCGTTCAAGCTGGCCCACAATGACGTGCCGGCGCCGATCGCCCAGGCGATCGGCGGCGCTCCGAAGGTGGTGAGCCCGCCGAAGCCCGCGCCTCCCCGAGCGCCCGAGGAATCCGTCGCCAAGGTCGAAAAAGTTCGCAGGCGCGCGCTGCAGGGGCGGACCCCGGCACCGAAGACGGCCGACATGGAGGTCGCCCCACCCGCCCCGCCGTCCGTGCCGGCGCGGACGCTCACCGGCGCGCCGCCCACCAGGACCTTCGACATCACGGCCAAGCCGGCGCGGATGACCATCTTCGTCGACGGCATCTCGCAGGGCGAATACGGTCCGAAGAACCAGCAGGTCACCCTGTCCTGGGATCGCAACCACAAGGTGGAGTTCCGTAACGACGGCTGCTGCCAGCCGTTGACCTTCGACGTGGGGCCCGACCGGCCGATGCTGCCGGGCGACCGCTTCCCGGCCGTCCTCAACCCCAAGGTGGGGAAGCTGACCGTGACCCTGAGTCAAGAGCTCAAGGACGCCAAGATCGGCGTGCTCGGCCCCGGTGTGCGGCTTTCCACCACCGCCGGTGAACAGGTGGTGATCCCGTTTGACGCGGGGGGGGAATTGCGGAAAATTCTCGAGGTCAGTGTCCTAACCGGGAGCACCGTTGTGAAGAGAGAAGTCGAGATCCTCGCTGGCCAGACCCTCAACTTCCCGGTCCAGTTGGACTAGCGTTTGCTCGCGCTCGCCCTCCTCATCGCGCTGGCCCAGCAGCCCGGGCAGCCCCCGACCTCCGACTTCGAGCGCGGTCGGACGGCGTATGACCGGGGCGAGTACGGACGCGCGATCAGGCTGCTGCGCCCCCTGCTCTATCCGGAGATCCGTCTCGAGTCGGAAGGGGAGATCGTGCAGGCGCACCGGATGCTGGGCGTGGCGCATCTGTTCCAGAAGCAGAACGACATGGCGGCACAGGAGTTCCGCAAGCTGTTGCAGCTACGCCCCGATTACCGCTTCGACCCGCTGCTGGATCCGCCGCAGGTGGTCGACTTCTTCAACGGCGTACTGAAGACGCAAGAAGGAGAGCTGGCGCAGATCGAGGCGCGACGCCATGAGGCCGAGCGGCAGCAGCAACGCGAGCAGGAAGAGGCGCTGAAATTGCGCAGCGGACCGACGGTGGTCGAGAAGCGCTACGCACGCAACTCGTTCGCGGTGAACTTCCTGCCGTTCGGCGCCGGACAGTTCCAGAACGGCGAGCGCGGCAAGGGGTGGGCGTTTTTTGCGACGGAACTGACGCTGGGGGTGATCTCCGTCGGCGCCTTCGTCACCAACTTCGCACTCTATGGTGTGCGATCGACGACGCCATGCACCCCGACCCAGAGCGGCTGCAGCGTGAACCACACCGATGAGGACCGCTCCCGGTTGCTGACGCGCGTGCAGGTCGCGTCAGGGGGACTGTTCTTCGCCGTGGCGGCGTGGGGCATCGCGGACGCCATCTTTCATCACAAGGCCGAGGTGCCGCTGCAGCCCGTCCTGCTCGACGGTGGGCTAGGCGCCCGTCTTGCCTTCCGTTTCTGACCGGAACGGGGGAGACTCGAAACAATGGCTACGTTGCGTATGCAGGTGCCGGGCGCCGGGGTGAAGGTGTACCACATCTACAAGAAGCTGACCTCGCTGGGCAAAGGCGAGGACGTGGATGTGACGCTCCCTGATCCCCTGCTCGGCGACACGCACGCGCACATCCACTTCGACGGCCGCGACTTCAACATCGTCCTCGTCGAGAAGGACGGCGACATGCACGTCAACGGCCGGCGGCGCACCAAGCACCGGCTGGCGCAGGAGGACAGGATCCGCCTCGGCGGCGTGGAAATGGAGTTCTCGCTGTTCGACGAACCGGTGACCGACGAAACCGCGGCCAAGACCATGGCCGAGTTGAACTCGTACAAGAAGCTTTTCGATTTTTCGCAGAAGCTCATGGCGAACTACGATCTGCCGACGCTCCTGGATCAGTTGCTGGACGCGGTCGTGCAGGTGACCAACGCCGACAAGGCCTTCATCGTGCTGATGGAGTCGGGCGAGCCGGTGGTGAAGGTGGCGCGCAACCTGCGACGCGAGACCATCTCGGACGCCGTCAGCCACCTGTCGGACTCGATCCTTGCGAAGGTGGTCGAGACGCGGCAGCCGCTCATCGTGTCGGACGCGCTCAGTGACGCCCAGTTCAAGAACGCGATGAGCGTGATGAACCTGAAGCTGACCTCGGTCATGTGCGTGCCGCTGCTCGAGCGCGGCAACCTGATCGGGGTCATCTACGTGGGGAACGACAACGTCCGGCAGCTGTTCGACGAGGGACACCTGGAACTGTTGACGATCTTCGCGGCGCAGGCATCGCTGCTGGTGCGCAATGCGCTTTTGGTGAACGAGCTGCAGCTGGACAACAAGTCGCTGCTCGAGCGGATCGAGCGGATGCGCTTCGGAGAGATCCTGGGGTCGGCGCCGGCGATGATGGAGGTGTTCCGCCGCGTGCAGAAGGTGGCCACCACGGATATCACCGTCCTCGTGACCGGTGAGACCGGCACCGGCAAGGAGCTGATTGCGCGCGAGCTGCACAACCGGTCGCCGAGGGCCAAGGGGCCGTTCGTCAGCATCAACTGCGGGGCCATCCCCGAGAACCTGCTCGAGTCGGAGCTGTTCGGGCATGTGCGTGGGGCCTTCACCGGGGCCGTGGCCAACAAGATGGGGCGGTTTCAATCAGCCAACAAAGGGACGCTGTTCCTGGACGAGATCGGCGATCTGCCGCTGCTGCTGCAGGTGAAGATCCTGCGGGCGCTGCAGGACCGGGCGGTCACGCGGGTCGGCGAGACCAATCCGGAGGCGGTGGACATCCGCGTGATCGCGGCGACGAACCGCGACCTGGAGGCGGAGATCAAGGCCGGGCGGTTCCGCGAGGACCTGTATTACCGGCTGAACGTGGTGCTGCTGCACCTGCCGCCGCTGCGCGACCGTGGGGACGACATCGTGGTGCTGGCGCGGTACCTGCTGGCGCGCTTTGCGCCCGAGTACGGCAACAAGGTGCGCGGGATGGGCCCCGCCGCGATCGGCGCGATCAAGCGCTACCCCTGGCCCGGCAACATCCGGGAGATGGAGAACCGGATCAAGAAGGCGGTGGTCCTGGCAGACAAGGCGATGCTGGGGCCGGAGGATCTGGGCTTGAACCCGGAGGAGCTGCCGCCGATCCTGTCGCTCACCGAGGCCCGCGAGAAGTGGCAGCGCGAGTACATCAACGAGGTGCTGAACCTGAACAGCGGCAACCGCACCAAGACGGCACGCGACCTGGGCGTCGACCCCCGCACGATCTTCCGCCATCTGGAGAAGGAAGAGTCCGGCGGCAGCGGCGAGAGCCACCCCGACGAGCTGTGAAGGTAGCCGCTACTCTGGCCCTGCTTGCCGTCGGAACCTGCGTGGGGGGCTGCGTGGTCCCGGTGGGGCCGAAGTTCGAGGACGAGCCGAACTACGCGCCCTTCATCGTCGACAGCGCTCCCGGCGAGGGGGAGATCGTCGCCAAGGATGACGATCGGGAAGCCGCCAACGAGATCCGCGTGACGGTGGCGGACCCGAACCTGAACGACACTCTCTACGCGCGGTGGCTGATCGACTACCCCAAGTACGACAGCAGCGTCAGTCGCCGCGCCGAGGACGTGGAATTGCCGCCCGTCGGTTCGGCCCTGCGCGGGGAAGTGCGCTTCTCGGCCAGCTGCGTGGACCATGCGATTGTCCGGGGCCTCGCCGAGCATCGCGTGGTGCTCGCGGTCGCCGACCGGCCATTTCTGGAGGGCTCCACCCGCACCCTGTCGGATGAGTCCCGGCTGGACACGCCCTCGCAGGATGGGCTGCGCGTCCGCGTCGTCTGGCTCTTGAAGATGGAATGCAAGTGAAGGCTGCCGCGTGGGCGTTGCTGGCTCTGGCCTCCTGCGAATCGAGCCAGCATACGGCCCCCGGCTGCCGCAGCGACGATGCCTGCGCCGGCCCGCAGGCCTGCGTGGCCGGGCGCTGCGTGCCGCGGCTCCCGGTCTCGGGCCAGGTCTTCGCCGTCGAGGTGCTGCCGCGCTCCAGCTCCATCTGGGCGCCGACGGAGCTGGCGATGGTCACCTTCGCAACCACGGCCGTGGCGTTCAAGGTCGAGCGCAAGATCGAGATTTCCGGCTCGGTGACCCGCACGGACACCGATCCAGACACGGCGCAGGCGGCGACAGCGCGCATCGCCCTGGCGCTGCCGTCGGCCATCCCGAACCGCCCGACCTGGCTCTTCCATGCCGAGGGGATCAGCCTGCAACCACGCGCGCCGATCGAGTTCCAGCTGTCGCTCCCCGAGAACGCCCGGGGCCAGATCGGCGCGGTGCGGGTGGTGCCGCTCCCGCCGCTGGACCGCACCACACCGCCGTGGAAGCAAGGACTGGTGGCGATCGACGGGGTGCTGGCCTTCGAACCGCCGGGCGCGGCGGACCTCATCCCCATCGAGGGAACCATCCGGACCGCGTTCGACGATCCCGCCCGCGGCTACGTGGTCAGGGCGCTCGAGGGAGATCGGGTGGTCAGCAACGTCGTTCCTTCAGACGATCAGGGGCGATTTCGCCTGCGCATCGGGCGGCGCGCCCTGGAGACGGGGATGCTGACCAAGGTGGCCATCCAGGTGACGGCGGCGACCGGGGAGCAGCCGAGGAACCGTCTGCTGGTCCGCGGGGTGAGCGAGATGCGCCCGAACCTGGGCACGTTGCGCCTGCCTGCCGAGCCGCTGCCGCAAGCGTTCGATGTGCCGGTGACGCCGCCGGCGGGCGGGTCGACCGAACGGATCGCGGGCGTCCTGCTGCGCTTCCAGACGGCGCTGGCCGGAGCGGTGGGCGGCGAGTTCACGTTCCGGCGCGAGGTGCAATCGGACACCGCGGGGGTGGCCCACGTGCGGCTGCTGCCCGGGACGCAAGGACAGGTGCGCGAGTACACGGTGGCCGCGATTCCCCCGCCCAACTCCCCGTTCGCCGTGCGCTGCGTCCGCTCCTACTCCGTGGCGCCTGGCTCTCCCACCGAGGTCTCGGTCGGTCGATCCATCGAGCTCGAGCCGCGCGCCGAGTTGACGGGACAGGTCCTCTCGGCGCGCGGCGAGGCCGTCGGCGGCGTCCGCATCACGGCGATCCGGCGAGCGGACGATCTGGCCTTCTGCCCCGCTGACCTCGCAACCCCGCCGGCGACGGTCACCACGGAAAGCGACGGCTCGTACCGGCTGTGGCTGGACCCCGGCCGCTACCGGATCGAGTACGAGCCGCCACGCAGCTCGGCTCCGCTGGCCGTCGAGGACGAGGTGATGGTGACGACCTCGACGCGGCGCCAGGTGGCTCTCCCGCTTGGCGCGCTGGCCGAGGGGCTGGTCCAGAGTCCTTCCGGCGCTGGGGTCGACGGATGCGAGGTGCGGCTTTACGATCCCGTGGAAGGAACACTCCGGGGGCGCGGCGTCACCGACGAGAACGGGAACTTTCGCGTGGTCGTGGCCGTGCGACCTTGACCCGGCTGGGGTCCCGACGTAGGGTTCCCCCCGCCCGCCGGCGCTCCGGCGGAGACCGCGCCCCTCGCTGGGGGCCGCCACCTTGTCTTCATCGCCTCAGAACCCGACCGCTGAATTCCGCCCCTACCGGCGGTTCGTGTCCTGGTTCGTGCTGGTGGTGGTGTCGCTGGGCAGCGTCTACTTGCTGGCGTCGGTAGGCGTCAGCATCTACCGACGCCGCCACGCCGTACCCACGGGCGAGCGGGTGAGTGCCCAGTTGACCTCGGTGGACATCCAGAGCTGCTTCGACGACCTCGAGGACGTGTCCGAAAGCCTGGTCAAGCACCTGGAGAATTTCCACCACCTCCTCGCGCACTACGAATCCGAAGAGGTGCAGCGCTGGGACGAGGAGGGGGGCGTGTGGCGCAAGCAGTGGAAGGTCCTGGGCGAGCGCTGTCAGTTCGAGACGACGCGCACCACGACGTTCCGCAAAGAGTTCGAAGAGATGGCCGCCGCATACAGCGAACTCGAGGTGACCCAGCGGGTGTACACCGACGAGCTGAAGCGGTTCGTCCAGAACCGAGGGCCGCGCCTGGATCAGCTCCGGGAACGGCTTGCCAAGATCGGCGTCCGCATCGCGCGGGCCGCCTCGCAGAACGGAGAACGGAAACCATGACCGATACCATCGAGACCCCCGCGGCCCCGCGCCGTACCTTCAGTGATCTGGGCCTGCGGGCCGAGGTGCTTGCCGCCATCACCGACATGGGCTTCTCCGAGCCGATGGAGGTGCAGGTGGTGACCATCCCGCTGGTGCGCGCCGGGCGCGACCTCGTGGTCCAGTCGCGAACCGGGTCGGGGAAAACCGCCGCGTTTGGCCTGCCGCTCGTGGACTGGATCGCCAGTCCCGAGGAGAAGGTGGTGCAGGGCATCGTCCTTTTGCCCACGCGCGAACTGGCGCTGCAGGTGGCCGCCGAGATGGCGCGCCTGGCGGCGCGCACGGGGGTGCAGGTGGTGCCGATCTACGGCGGGGCGCCCATGGGGCGGCAGATCGAGCAGCTCCGGGCGGGCGGACAGATCGTGTGCGGGACGCCGGGGCGCGTGCTGGACCACATGCGGCGCGGGACGTTGAAGCTGGACCGTGTGAAGTGCGCGGTGCTGGACGAGTGCGACGAGATGCTGTCGATGGGCTTCCAGGAGGACATCGAGGCGATCCTCGAGAAGACGCCGACCGCGCGCCAGACACTGCTGTTCTCGGCCACCGTGCCGGAAGGCATCCAGCGGCTATCGCGACGCTACCTCCGCAATCCCGAGATGGTGAAGCTGTCGGCGGACTTCGTGGGCGTGCACGAGATACGGCACGTCTACTATTCGATCCCTGGCGGCAACCGGGAGGCGGAATTGCTGCGGGTGATCCAGTTCGAGAACCCGGAGCGGGCCATCGTCTTTTGCAACACGCGCGACGAGACCGGGCGCGTCGCCCAGTTCCTGCGCACGAATGGGTACGACGCCGAGCCGATCTCGTCGGATCTCTCGCAGTCGGATCGCGAGCGGGTGATGGCGCGCATGCGCGCCAACGACATCCGCTTCCTGGTGGCGACCGACGTCGCGGCGCGCGGTATCGACCTCGAAAACCTTCCCTGCGTCATCAACTTCACCATTCCGGAATCGGCCGAGGTGTACATCCACCGCACCGGACGGACCGGGCGCGCCGGGAAGCACGGGACGGCGATCTCGCTGATCGGTCCGGCCGAGGTGGGATCGTTCTACTACATCAAGCTGCTCTACAAAATCAGGCCCGAGGAGCGCTCGCTGCCGTCGGAGGTCGAGATCCGCTCGCGGCGCGAGGGAGAGAAGATCCTGCAGTTGCGCGCGCAGCAGGCGGCCGAGCCGCTGGCCGAGTGGAAATCGCTGGCGCGGCGGCTGATGGGTGCGGGCGACGGCGAACGGCTGATCGCCGGCCTCTTGATGCAGGCGCTGGGGGCCGCGGCGCCGCCCAAGCCGCGCCCCACGGAGGCACCGGGGCCGGTCGAAGTCCCCGCGCGTGTGGAGCCTCCGAGGCCCGAGCAGAACGGGCGGCCGCACGAGGCGCGCGAACGCGGTCGCGATCGGGATCGAGAAAGGCCGACGCGGCGGCCGGAGCGCGAGCCGACGCGCCCACACGACGCATCGACAGCGAAGGGTGGTGACAAGCCAGGCGACAAGAAAGAATTCTGGGAGGTCTGGAGCGAGGAGCAGGGCCGAGCAGCCGTGCCGCCCGGCGTAGCACCCGTGTCGCCGCCGCCGCCAGCAGAGGTGGAGCGGGCGTGGTCCGAGGAGGACCGACCCGTGCACGCGCCCGAGCGGATCGAGGTGCCAGCGGGGCAGGCTCGCCTGTACGTGAACCTGGGACGCAAGGACCTCGCCACGGCGGAGGAGATCGCCCTGTTGCTCGCTTCGGAGGGGCTCACCCTGCCCCCAGGACAGATCGAGGTGATGAACACCCACAGCTACATCAATGTGGCGGCGTCGGAGTCCGAACGGCTCTGTCGGGCGCTGACCGACAAGGAACGCAACGGTCGCCGGATCGTGTGCGAGGTCGCTCGGCCGCCGCGAAGGCGCTAGCGGGGTTTCCAGCAGCTTCGAAACAGGCGCAGGGCGTTCTCGCCCAGCAACGGGCGAAGCTGGGGGCCGCGCCAGCCGCGATCCCAGAGCACCTGGGTCAGCCGCGGCAGGTCGTCAGCGTCGCGCATCCCGCGCACCAGCGGCAGGAAGCCGTCGAAGTCGGAGCCGAGGGCGACGCAGCCCTCGCCGCCGATGCGCGCGATGTGCTCGACGTGATCCGCCACCGCGGTGATCGATCCGCGGAGGGTGCCCCCCACGTAAGGCGAGACGAAGATGACGCCCACCACCCCACCCCGCCGGGCGATCTCCCGGATCTGATCGTCGTCCAGGTTGCGCGGATGCGCATCGACCGCTGCGGCGCCGGCGTGTGAGCAGAAGATCGGCGCGACACTGACGCTGGCGATGTCCGAAAACGTGCGTCTCCCTGCGTGGGCCACATCCAGCAAGATGCCGTGGCGATCGCAGGCGGACACCAGCGCGCGACCGACGTCGGTGAGGCCCCGATCCTTGTTGCTGCGGCACGAGCTGCCGGCGCGGCTGTCGCGCTCCCAGAGCGGACCTAGATAACGGACGCCAGCCGCGGCCAGACGGGGCACGTTCGTCTCCACGTCCTCGTCGACGACGAAGCTGCCCTCGACGCCCAGGAACAGCGAAACCCGGCCACTGGCACGTGCCGCTTCCAGGGACTCGGCCGAGTCGACGATGACCAGTTCTTCCGGGTGATCGGTGACGAGTCGTCGAGCGCGGTCGATCATGCGCCAGAACCGGCGCGCGGCCGCGAACCGGAACCCGGAGAACATCGCGCAGCCGAGAGCATCGATGCCGGCGCGTCGGATCTTCGGCAGATCCAGATCGAGGCGCAGCGGGTTCCAGAAGAGCGCCGGGCGATGGGTGCGCGTCAGGTCGTAGCCGACGTGGCTTATCTTGGTCAGCAGATCGTTGTGCAGATCGATGACCAGGGCATTCCGGTGGAGCTCGGCGACTTCGTCGCTGACGGCCAGGGGAGATCCGATCACGCCAGCGCCGAGACCAGCTCCTCGTGCTCGTGCGAGAGCGCGAAGTCGATGAGGGCCAGCGCCACCGGGGTGCCCGCGATGGCGTCCGCGTCGGCCGGCTTGCCGTGCGCCAGACAGAGCACCCGGAGCGCGACCGCAAGATCCCCGCACGCGAGCAGCCCCGCCCACGCCGCCGTCTCCTGCAGCGACAGGAACAGCCGGTCCGCCACGAAGGGCGTTGCCAGCTCGGCGGCATACGGCGCGAGCTCGATGCGCAAGGACTTGCCGAGCGCCTTGGTCGCCCGGGTGGTGGCCGCGGCCATCGCCGGGCCCGACAGATCCGGGTGCGTGAAATCGGGGTTGAGCGCGCGCACGATTCCGCCCAGGAATGTGGCCGCCTGCTGCGCGCCGGCTGCCACCAGCAGGTCGAAGTGGGTGGCGGCCAGGCGGATCCCGTAGGCGCAGGCGAAACGCACGGCCGTCGGTCCCATGGCGACCACGTCACGCCCGATCACCAGCGCCGGCGTGTCCCCGGGCTCGACCGCCAGGGCGCGGGAGTGTGTCTTGGCCAGGTAGACGTCGAAGGTGCGGACGCCCAGATCGGAAGCCATCGCCTCGGCCACGGCCCGCACCTGGTCGCCCGACCCGACGCGGTCGGCGCGCCCGACGTCCCATTGCTGCAGGTTCGGCTTGCCGCTCTTGCGGAGGGCGGGCCCGAACAGGCGCAACAGGCCACGCAGGCCGCGCGGCAGCGTCGACGGGAGCGCCAGTTCTTCCACGTCGGTGCGGACGAGCGGCGCCAGACGCCGGCCTTCTTGTCGCGTGCCCGCGCCGGCATGCCGGTCGGTGGGATCCGGGCTGAGCAACCCGAGGAGCTGGGCGGCGGCGGCGGCGCTGGCCGCACGCGGGCGCCACCGCAGCATCGACACCACCGCGCGCAGCGCCTCCAGGTCGCCGGGGGCCCGCTGCAGATCGGCGCGCAAGAGAGCGATCGAGCCGTCGAGGAGCACGGCGCGGGCCTGGGCCTCGTGGGCGCGCTCGTGATGCTGCGCCAGCGCGCCGACCGCCTTGACGTTGCGGGGACATTCCTGGGCCGCGCGTTTCAGATAGGTCGCGCTGCGCGCCTGGTTGCCGAGCCCTTCCCACAGCGTCGCCGCGCGCAACACGAACGGCAACCGCCGCTCGGGATCGGTCTCGCGCTCGATGAGGGCGTCGGTGACCGCCAGGGCCTTCTGCGGCTCGTTCTGCTGCGTGTAGAGCTCGGACAGCGCCTCCATCCCCTCGCGGTTCTCGCGATCCAGCTGTACCACCCGCTCGAACGCGCTGATGGCCACCTTCGGGTCCGCCAGCTTCTGGGCGTGAATGCGGCCGATGCGGAGGAACACGTCACGAAGGCGCTGGGGATCCTTCTCCAGCCGCGCCTGGCGGATGGACAGCTCGGCGGCGGCGGCGAAACCTCCATCCTCCAGCTCGAGCGCGGCGAGCCGCGCGATCGCCTCGGTGTTCTGCGGCTGCTTGGCGATGAGCGCGCGCATCTCCTCCTTGGCGGCGCCGCGATCGCCCAGTGGACCCGCCAGGAGCTTCGAGCGCCCCATGTGCAACGACGCCGTCTCCAGCTCGTCGGGAGACGCGCGCAGGCGCAGCGACAGCGCGTCGGCGAGACCCCGGTGATCGCCGCGGCGCTCGCGCAGATCGCACAGTTCGTCGAAGGCGACTCGGTTGTGCGGGTCGACCTCGACGGCGCTGGTCAGCGACCGCAAGGCCAGCTCCGGATCCGTGAGCTTGGTCTCGGCGATCCGGGCGCGCAGCAGCCACCGCGCGCTCTGGTGCGCGGGGCTGCGGGCGGCCTCGGCCTCGCCGGCACACAGATCACTCGCCTCCTCCCACTCGCCGCGCCCCACCAGCAGCCGCCGCAGATCCAGCAAAGCGGGCAGGAACTGTGGGTCGGCGACCAGCGCCTCCCGGAGGAACGCTTCGGCGGCCCGCGGATCACCCAGCCCCTGCCGGATGCGGCCGGCATGCGCCAGCAACACCGCGCGTGCGCGTGGATCGGAACTCGGGAGCGCCGCGACCGTGCGCGCCAGCGCCTCGTGGGCCTCGGCCGAGGCCGCCACGAGGGGACTCTCTCGCACGGCGGCCGCGAGGGCCCGCACCCGTAGGGCCAGGGGGACGGGTTCTTCTCCCGCGATTGCCGCACGCGCCAGACGTGCGGCCTGCCGTCCCCCGCCTCGCCCCTCGTCGACCAGCGCCGCGACGTAAAGCAACGGACCGTTCCAGGCGTTCAGCTCGTGGGCTGCGGACTCCTCGAGCAGCGGGACCACCTCGGCCAGGCGTCCCTTGCGCGCGGTGTGCGTCAGCAGCGCCATGCGCGCGGCGGGGTTGTGGCGATCCTGATCATGCGCAGCCCGCAGTGCCGTCTCCATACGCCCGTCGTCGGCGAGCAGATCGGCCACCACGCGCGCCTGCTCGAACCAGGCGGCGCCCGCGTCCTGGCCCCGTCCGGCGCGGGCATGAGCCTCGGCCTCGTCCGCTGCCAGGTGAGCCAGCGCCTCGCCGTCGCGCATCGACCAGAGCAGCCTACGCAGCGCGAAGGCTGCGTCGCGGGCCATCGTGCCGCCTAGCAGATGCCGGTACAGCACGACCGCGGCGTCGCGATCCCCGGCGGCCTCCAGCGCCTCGGCGCGCTGGATCTCGAGCAACGCGCGCGCCGGCCCCGAGCCGCTGGCCACCGCCAGCGCGCCCAGCAGAGGTGGCCGTCCCGCCGGATCTGCATACAGCCGGACCATGCGACGAAGCAGGCCCGCGATTGCCGGATTGGCGGCGCCCTCGAGACGCCCCATCAACCACGACAGAGCCTCGCGCCCCTCGCCCGCTTGCAACGCCCAGCCCGCCGCTTCCAGGGCCCGCAGCGTCATGCCACCGGGCGCGAGCTGGCGCAGGCGGGCCCCGATCGTCGCGGGCTTGGCATCAGCATCGAGCATCTGCGCCACCACGATGCCCGGATCGTCATCGTCGTCCGTGACGGCGAGCGCCAGCGCCCGACCGATCGCCTCGGCGGGGGACGTGGCGGCCCGGAGTTCCGCTGCGCGCTCCTCGAGAGCCACCGAGATCTCCTGGGCACCCTGCGCGCCCCAGCCGCCGGCTGCCAGCTCGAAGGCATCGCTCGCCCCCTCGCGATCGCCCGCACGCAGCCGTGCCCAGGCCAGCTCCCAGAATACGGGATCACCCGGCGCCGCCAGACTAGCCGCGGCCAGCGCCTCGCGCCATTCCACGGCGGCGCCTGCTGCCTTGAGGGCCTCGGCCCGCAAGCGATGAGCGAACGCGCGCCTCGCTGGATCCGCGTCGGCCCAGACCGCGAAGGCGGCCGCCCGCAGCTGATTGTCGGCCAGCGTGTCCCCCAGTTCCTCCGCACGGAGACCGATCGGCACCGCGTTTCGATCGTCCTTTGCCGCCGTTCGCAGGATCTCCAGCGCCTCGGCGGGGAGCGCCTGGTTGGTGTCCGCACGCCGGAGCGCGAGCATGAGGCGACCTTCGGGGGACAGACTCTCGGCCAGCGTCGCATCGGTCGCCGCGAGCACCAGACGATCGCGCTCGGGCAGCGCGGTCGCGGGCTGATACGACACCGTCCGCGCCAGCAGCGCATGCGCTTCGTCGGGGCGGTCCGCCTTGCCGGCCAGCCGCGCTGACCACCTCAGAACGGCTATCGAGATGGGTGCCGGTAGCACTGCCGCCTCGTCGAGGAGCCGTTGCGCCGCCTCACCATCGCGTGGCACCGCCCGCCGCAGGGCCGAGAACGCCGCGCCCGCGGGATCGGGATCGAACGAGCGGGCCTCGTTCCACAGGGCGACGGAAGCGTCCTCCTCGCCGGCCAGTTCGCGAAGCCGCGCCGCCAAACCAAGATAGGCGGCCCCGACCGTCGACTTCAGCAAGCGGCCCGCGGCTGCGAGGCGGTCCGCCGCCTCAGCGTGCGAGCTGGCGCGCAGCGCCTCCTCGGCCGAGGCCAAGAACCGCGCCGGGCTGGCATCAGCGCCGGGCGCCTCCGACTCGGCCGGTACCGTACCAGCCAGAAGATCGAACTCGTTCACCAGATTCTGATACGCCGGCGCCTCTGCTGTGGCACCAGCGGCCAGCGCCATCAGCGTCTCGCGGCGCTCCTCGGGCGGCCGCCCATCCGCAGTCAGGCGCAGGCGTCCGCGCAAGGCCACCAGGCAGCCGGGATCGAGCGCCAGCGCCTCGTCGTAGAATCGGTGCGCGACCTCGGCGCTCTCGGCCTGCTCGGCGGCGCGCGCTCCGGCCAGCGCCGCCATCTCCATCCGTCCGCCGGCCCCTTCCCCGCCCTGTTCCCTGATCGCCGCTACCTCGTCGGTCCAGAAGGCCACCTGGTCACGCCAGACGCGCCGATCCAGCGCCGCCGGATCCTTGTTCACGAGACCCTTCGGCAACGCCGGCGTCGGGATCGCCGCAGCCGAGAAGGCGAACGTCAGCGCCACCGGCTCTTCCGCCGGCGCGTCGGAATCGAAGAGAGACACCATGTCCGGCTCGAAGTCCGGAAGCCTCTCGACCACGGGCGTGTCGACGGCGAAGGGATCGGGCGGCGGTGTTTCCTCGGGCTGTGGCGTCAGTTCTGGCGCCGAGAACCTCGACGTTTCCTCGGGTTCGATCCGGATCGGCACGTCGGGTGGTGGAGTCGGCAAGGGGGGCGGTGGCGCGCTCGGGATCGGCAGAGCGGCGTCCCACGCGTTCAGCTCCGAATCCCAGTCCAGGTCCCCGAAGATCGACGTCCCCCCGCCTGCGCTGACTTCGGGCGGCGGCGTGTCCTGATCCCGCGGATCCTTCTTGTCGTCTTTGTCCTCCTCGGCCATCAGTCCGCGTCTCCCAGGCCCAGCTCGCCACGGAGGCGCGCATGGCGATCATCGAGGGCGAAACGGAGTAGCTCCAGCGCTTCGCCGCGGCGGAGGTGGTGCGCCGTCAACGCCTCGGCCCCCACCAGCACGCGCAGGCAAGGGCCGAGATCGCCGGCCACGAGCAGACCGTAGCGATCCGCAGCCCGGCGCACCACCGCTTGCCAGGCGACGCCATCCAGCGGCACCGACTGGAGTTGCGGCCGCAGCGTTTCCAGCTCTTTGAGCTCGCGTCGCGAAAGCGCCTTCGTCAGGGCCTTCACGCGCGGCTTGAGCGTCATGGGATCGCATTCGGGCCGCGTCGCCCCGGATGCCACGATCGCAGCGCGCAACATCTCGTCGACCTGGCTGGCCGGGATCCGATCCAGTGTCGCGGCCCGGCAGCGCAGCAGGAACAGCGCGCGGGCCACCGCGAACCGCGCCGCCGCGCCGCCACCGAGAATTCCCCGCTCGATGACCAGTGTCGGCTCGGGTGCATCCAGGGCCGTGACGGTGCGCCCCGCGGTCGGCAGCACGTGCACCGTGAACTCGCCGAGACCGATCACGACGCGCGACGCCTCGACCCACGGCTGTGACGCGAGCGTCACCTTCGTCTGCCGCGACGCACCCAGCTTGCCCGCCTCGAGGCCCTCGATGCGTCCCACGGCGCCGCCAATCTGGTTCCAGATCTCGGTCCAGACGAGGACGCCGGCGCCCGGGCCACCCTCCTCGCCGCGTCCCAGCAGCGCCGCGAACGACTCGGCGCCCAGGGGGCGCGTGGGGTCGCGCGCCGGTTTCTCCGCAGATCGCCCGTCGGCGGCCGCCAGCAACTGCTCGGCGACCTCGGCCAGGTCGGGTGACCCGCGCAACCGCGCCAGGTCGCGCAGCTGCTCCAACCGTCGTTTGGCGAACGTGTCGTCGGCGATGACGCCGCGGCGGACCTCCTCGAACGCGCGCTCGATCACCGGCCGCTCCTCGTCGCCAGGAGCAGCGCCGGCGAGCGTGGTACGCAGCTCGCCCGCGGCATCGCTGAGGGGATCCGCCTCCAGCGCCGCGCGGAATGACTTCACGGCAGCGGAGGGGATTCGCCGGTGGTCGCGCTCGAGCCGGCCGATTCGCACCAGCACCGCCGCCCGACCCACGGCATCGAGCGCCAGCTCGGCCAGCGCCGCGAGCTGGGCCCGCGCCACGTCATGCCGTTCCTGTCTGGTGGCCAGCTCGACCATGCGCTCGCGCGGCGCCGCCGCCTGCGGATCGGCCTCGATGGCGGTGCGGAGAGACTGCTCGGCGCCATCCATGTCCTGGGCCATCTCGTACCCGGCGGCGAGCTGCAACCGGAGCGGCCCGCGCGCGCCCTCGTCGGGTTCGACGTCGATGGCCCGGGTCAAGAAACGGACCGCGGCGTCACCCTGGCGTGCCTCCAGCGCCAGCCGTCCCAGCTCGCGCAAGCTTTCGCCGTGCTGAGGATTGATCTTCAAGGAACGCTTGAAGTCTTGCACCGCACCGGCGCGCTCGTCCAGCCGGTCGAGGCGCAGCCGCGCCCGCTCTTGGTACAGCGCAAGCCGGGCCTCGGCGTCCACGGTGTGCTGCAGCTTGAAGCCGACCAGGCGTGCCAGGCCGGCGGCGTCGTCGCGCTGGGCCAGGATCTCGTGGAGGCGCCGGTAGGCCTCGTCGTCCTCGGGCACCCGCTCCAAGAGCCGCACGAACAGCGGCGCGGCCTCGTCTCTCGCCCCCTCCGTCTCGAGCAGCAACGCGGCCTCGGCGAAGGCCTCCGCCGATCGCTGGGCCGACGCGGTCAGCGCCCCCTTGCGTGCCAGCGCCGCCGCCTCGGCGCGCCGGTCGCCGCTCTCGTGCGCCAGGCGGCGCAGCACCTCGACCGCCTCGATCACGTCGTCGGCCACCGCGAGCACGTCGGTGCAGGCCTGCGCCGCCTCGACCGGCCGTCCGGCCGCCTCGGCCTCCAGCGCTTCCTCGATCAACAGCGCCTGGGCGAGACGGCGCTCGGCGGGCGAGCCGTGGCGTAGACGTTCGGCCCGGGTGCGGCGCCACGAGGCGACGGGGACCGGCAGCGCACCGGGGCCGGCGAGATCCGTGGCGGCAACCATCACCGCGGCCGATGCCTCGCCGCGTGCGGCCAGGCCGAAGGCTTCCCCCGCGCCCGCATCCCCGATGAGCCCCTTGCGGACCGCGACCGAGAGCCACAGCGAGGCTGCCGCCTCGTCGCTGGTGTCGCCCGCCACCCGCTCGAGCCCGCGCACCACCTCCATCAGATCGCCGGTGCGCACACCTCGCAGCCATTGCCAGACGCCGTCCGCAGGGCCGCTGCCCGGTTCGTCGTCAGAGGGGACCGAAGCCGTCAGCGCCCACAGAGCGGCCTCCCGTCGAGCGACCGCAGCCGGCTCGCCCTCCAGGAACAGCGCGAGACGCCGCAAGGACGCCACCGCCTCGACGGTGCGCCCCTGCCCCAGTTCGGCCCGCAGGATCCCCAGTTCCACATCCGCCCAGCGACCGGGGTCGGCGTTCGCCGCTCGCGCGGAGGTGTCCCGGTACGCGGCGGCCGCCGCCGCACGATTCCCGGTGCGTTCGACCGCCTCGGCCAGGGCCCAGCTGCGCTCGAACGCCGAATCCAGCTCGCTGGCCCCGTCGCCGTCAACTCGGTTGATCCCTTCGCGCAGCAGCTTCGCTTCCAGTTCGGCGTTGTGCGCGCGTCGCGCCAGTTCGAGCGAGTAAGCATCGGCAAGCCGATCGCCACCGGTCCGGAGCGGCTCGAGCTGGGCCAGCGCCTCGGGCAGCCGGCCCGCGCGCGCCGCCACGTGCGACAGGCGGAAACGCAGGGCACGCGCGACCTCCGATCGGCCGCCGCGCTCCGCCGTCTCGAGTTCGGATGACAGCACTTCCAGCTGGCCTGCGACGTCGCCACGCGCCGCCCGCAACCGCTCGATCGCCGGTCCGGCCAGCGACGCTGGATCCTGTGCCAGGGCCTGCCCCAGCAGCGCCTCGGATTCGGGCGCGCCGTCGCCCAGCAAGCGCGCCGCGAGCAGCTTGAGCCCCGCCGCGACCCGCGGGGCCCGCGTGCGCTCCGCGAGCCATCCGAGACTCGTGGCCGCATCCGCCGCGCCCGCCAGCCCGGCCACGTCGGCATACCGCACGTGCGCGCGATCGTCCTCGCGGTCCTTCAGGAGCTCGACCTGCCAGCGCCGGGCGCGCGCGCCGTCGGTACGCACGTCACGCTCGAGGCGCAGCAGGGCCTCGAGCAGTGCCTGACGCCGGTGCGTGTGCTGCTCGCGCCTCTCCTCGGATTCGAGATGCGCCGCCAGCTCGTCGAAACGCCCGAGCGCTGCCAGCGCCGTGGCCAGGCCCGCCGCCCCCGGTCGGTGCTCGGGAACCATCTCCAGCGCCCGGCGGAACAGCGGCTCGGCCCCCGTCGAGTCACCGAGCGCCCGCATCCGGGTCAGGCCCGCGCGCACGAAGAAATGCGCCGCCTCGGATCGCTCGTTCTCGTCACCCTTGGCCAGCCCCGCCGCCAGTTCACCGAAGGCGTTTGCCAGCCCCTCGCCGTCCTGCAGCCGTGCCAGCACGCGCGCCCGCGCCAGTGTCGCCAGCGGCGCCACCTCGGTCTCACGCGAGATCCGTTCCAGCGTCCTGACTGCCTCGCCCAGCGCCCCCGCGCGCTCCACCATCTCCGCCTTGCGTAGCAGGGCTTCCGCGGCCGCTTCGGAGCCTGCGTCGACGGTGCCGGCCATCGCCTCGACGGCGTCCGCCTTCCCCGCCTCCTCGGCCAGGTCCAGGTAGTCGATCCAGGCCAGCGGGTGTCCCGGACAGATGGTCAGCGCGCGCTCGACCACCGACAGGGCCGCATCCTTCGCCCCGCGGCGCAGCAGCATCCGCGCCTTCTCGCGGAAGTGTCCGACCGCCGCCGTGAGGGCCGGGTGCTCGGCCACCGATCGTCCTTGCCCCACCTCCTGCAGGAGATCGCGCCCGATGCGCGACTCGAACGCGTCCAGGAACCGCAGCCGGAGATCGACTTTGTCCGACCCCAAGGTCAGTCGATCCGCCTCGGCGAGGAGCGGCGTCACCTCGGCCGACGCTGACAGCGCGCGGAACAGGGTGTCCGCCGCCTTCATCAGGCCGTCCTCGCCCATCCTGTTCTGCAAGCGAGCCAGCTCGATCGCCAGGATGGCCCGTGGCAGCGGTTCGGTCGCCTGCTTCTGCAAGGCCGTGAGCGTCGCCTCCACCTCGGTGTCCGCACCGATGCGAAGCGCATGCAGCAAGATCGACCACGAGGCGGCCAGGTGTTGCGGCGCGGTGGTCAGCCCCGCGCGGTAGCTCTCGAGCGCGTCCCCGTCCCGGTTCAGCCGATCCTCGAGAATCCGCCCGCGCTCGACTTGCAGGTCGGCCCGGTCGCTGGCCCGCGCCCAAGTTCCGAATTTCAGCTCGGCGTCGCAGACCCGGAGCAGGTTCTCCCACAGCGCGCGCTCGCGGAACATGCGCCGCAGCGACCAGGTCCCCGGTGCGAACGACGGATCGGCCGTCACCGCCTGCGCGTAGCTGCGCGCGGCATCGCGCTCGCGACCCAGCACCGACTCGCGCAGCCAGGCCGCCTCGAACACCAGCGGGCCGACCCGCGCCGATTCCTGGGGGGTAGCAGCCGCCTCGGCCTCGAAGAAGGCCGCGTCCGCCGCCGCGTCGGCGGTCCTCGCCTCGACGAGCCACCCCTCCTCGTCCACCGCCTCGGACGCGGGAATCTCCCCGTCGAGCGAGTCGGAAGAAGGCTCGGACTCGACGTCGGGAGCGGCGTGCGACGGACCGCCCGGGCCGCGCTTGTCGTTGTTGCCCGGCGGAGCGCTAGACATGGCCGGTCGCGTGGAAAACCGAGTCAGTATGGGGGTAGAGCGATCGGGGTGTCAATCGCGCTGTCAGGGGTACAATGACGACACCTACGGCGCGCTCCCGCATGGCCACCACCACTTTCCCCCTGCGCCTCGGTGAACAGGCGATCACCCTCGAAGTGCTGGTCGAGGTGGCCCGGGGCGCCCGCCCGGTCCACCTCGGCAGTGCCGCCCGGGATCGGATGGCTCGCTCCCGGGCCGCCGTCGAGCGCGTCGCCGCTGCGAAGGACGTGAGGGTCTACGGCGTGAACACCGGGTTTGGCGCTCTGGCCGAGGTGTCCATCGACCTCCCATCGATCCGCGAGCTACAGCACAACCTCGTCCGCAGCCACGCCGCCGGGGTCGGCGATCCGCTCCCGACCGACGTCGTGCGCGGCATGCTGCTGTTGCGGGCTGCGGTGCTGGCGCGGGGCGAATCCGGGGTCCGGGTGCTGCTGGCCGAGCATCTGTGCGAGCTGCTCAATCGCCGCGTCCACCCGGTGATCCCGTGGCAGGGATCGGTCGGCGCCTCCGGCGATCTGGCGCCGCTCGCCCATCTGGCCCTGGTGGTGATCGGCGAGGGCGAGGCCGAAACGGGCGGCAACATCCTGCCTGGCGCGGAGGCGCTGGCCGCCGTGGGCCTTTCGCCGATCAGGCTCGAGGCCAAGGAAGGCTTGTCTTTGGTCAATGGGACCCAGCTGATGACCTCGGCCGGCGGTCTGGCCATCGCCGACGCCCTGGCGCTGACCCGTGTCGCCGACGTGACCGGCGTGATGTCCCTGGAGACCATCAAGGGTTCGAGGCGGCCTTTCGATGCGCGCATCGCCGCCGCCCGGCCCCATCCGGGCGCCATCGCCGCCGCGGCGACGCTCTGGCGCCTGACCGACCAGTCCCAGATCGTCGAGTCTCACCACGACTGTCACAAGGTGCAGGACGCGTACTCGTTCCGCTGCATGCCCCAGGTGCACGGCGCCGCGCGCGACGGCCTGGACTACGGCCGCCGCGTCCTCGAGATCGAGATGGCAGCCGCCACCGACAATCCGCTGGTGTTCGTCGACGGAGATGGGGCCGAGATCGTGTCGGGCGGCAACTTCCACGGCCAGCCGGTGGCCCTGGCGCTGGATCTGGCGGCGATCGCCGTCGCCGAGATCGGGGCCATCGCCGAGCGTCGGATCGAGCAGTGCGTGAACCCGGCGCTGTCCGGACTGCCGCCTTTTCTCGCGGTGTCGAGCGGACTCCACTCGGGGTTTATGATGGCGCAAGTGACAGCCGCGGCGCTGGTGAGCGAGAACAAGGTGCTGTGTCACCCGGCATCCGTCGATTCGATCCCCTCGTCGGCCGGCCGCGAGGACCACGTCTCGATGGGCGCGCACGGAGCGTGGAAGCTGCAGCGGATCGTGAAGAACGTGCGCGCCGTGCTGGCGATCGAGGCCCTGTGCGCCACCCGCGGCCTGGACCTGCGTCAGCCGCTGGCTCCTGGCCCGGGCATCGCCGCCGCGCACGGGGCGGTGCGGTCCGTCGTGCCGCCGCCTGAGGGCGATCGCGTGCTGTCGAAGGACATCGCCGCCGTCGACGCGCTCCTGGTCACGGGCCAGTTCGTGCGCGCCGTCGAGGCAGCCGTGGGGCCGCTGGGATAGCGATGGCCAACATCGTCGTCTTCATCGAAGTCCGGGACGGCGCGGCCACTCTTCCTTCCCGCTACGCGGTCACCCAGGCGCGTCGTGTGGCCACCGAACTCGGGGCCACGGTGTACGCGCTGCTGGCGCTCGGCCCCGTGGACGACGCGACCGTGCAACGGCTGGCCGGCTCCCTGGGGCTGTGCGGCGCGGACAAGATCCTGTGCGGCGCGGATGCGGCCCTCGACGGTCCCGCTCTGGACGTCTACGTAGGTCCGTTCCTGCAGGCCGTGGCTGATCGCCTCCGTCCCCTGCTGACGCTGCTACCGGCCGGCGCCGTGGGTCCGGAGCTCGGGCCGCCACTCGCCGTGCGCCTGGCGGCCGCCTACTGCCCCCGCGCCACACTCGAACTGGTGCCGCCTGGCGCCGAGGCCGGTGGACAGACACGGCTCCTCATCCATCGCCACCGCGCCGACGGCGCCGAACGGGTGATGGACGCGCGCGACGTCGAGCGTCCGATCGTGGTCACGCTCGTGGCGGGAACGGTGCCCCCTCCGCTCGGCGAGGCGACGGTGGAGGTGGAGATGCTGACGGCGCCGGACGCGGCCCGCCAGGAGATTCGCGAGCTGGATTCGGGGCCGGACGACGCGGCCGCGTTCGAGCTGGCAACGTCGGTCATCGTCGTTCCGGACGACATCGCCGAGGAGACGCTCGCAAGCGTTCGCACGTCGGCTCCGGAGGGAACCGCCGTGGTGCGGGCCGCGGACACCGCCGCGCAGGCAGACGTCGCGGCGCCGACGCGCCTGCTGCTGCTGACACCGGACAGCGCCGGTCGCTTCGCGCCCGTCCCGGGCGGCTGCGTGCTGCCGAGCACCGCGAACCCCAACGAAGTGCTGGCGGCGCTGGGATGCAAGTCGTGATCGTCGTCTGCGTCGAGCCCACGGGGCCCTCTGCCTCGACCCAGGCGGCCCTCGCGGCGGCGGCGGCACTGGGGCCGGTCACGGCGGTAAGCGCTGGCCCGAACCCATCGCTGGGACGATGGGCGGTCCGCGCCGTGCAGCTGATCGATACGGCGATCGAGGGCGCCGACCCCCTGACTCTGGGTGCGGTGCTGGCGCAAGCGGCGAGCCATCTGGGCGGCAAGCTGGTGCTGGCCGGATCCGCGTCAGGCCATGAGGGCCGAGGGCTGGTGCCGGCGGCGATCGCCCATCACATGAAGGCGGTGTACCTGGCGCGTGTCGAGGAAGTGGCGCTCGTCGACGAGACCCTGGTGGCGACCGTGCGCGCGGGAGGCCGCCGCCGACGCATGCAGCTTCCGCTTCCTGCCGTCCTCACCTTCGCGCCACTCCCCTCGACGACCCCTCAACAGTCGGCCACGGTCGAGACACTCTCGCTCGCTCAGATCGGCCTCGACCCGGCGACCCTCGTCCGTCGCTCCGACGCGCTCGGCGCGCTGGTCGAGGGTCGAGCGCGCCGTCCCGTCGCCGTCAAGTCGGTGCCCGAGATCGTCAAGAGATGGACCCAGGCCGAGTAGCGCGCTCCTTCCTCCTCTTCCTCGCGACCGCGAGCGGCTTCTGTGGCCTCTCCTGGGAGTTGCTCTGGCAGCAGCAGATTTCACTCGCCCTTGGTGTCTCGGCGCGAGCTGCGGCGATCACGCTTGCCGTGACCATGGCGGGCATGGGCGTGGGCGCATCGCTCATGGGCCGCTGGCTGGACCGAAGGCCGGCGCAGAACGCATTCGCTCCCTACGCCGCGGTCGAGGCCGCCATCGGTATCGCAGGTGTCGCGTTGATCCCACTTTTTACGTGGCTGAGCCATCTGGACAGCGCCGTCTATCGAGATTCGTCCATGCTGGCGGCCACGCTGAGCATTGCCGGCCCGGTTGCGATCATCGGCCCACCCGCGCTGGCCATGGGAGCAACGATCCCGATCTTCCGGCGATTCGCCGCCAACGGAGGTCCGCCGCTGGCACACCTTTACGCCGCCAACACCGGCGGTGCTGCCGTCGGCGTCCTCCTGGTGGCGTTCGGCTTGCTCCCGCTGCTCGGCGTCCGCGACACCAGCCACACCATCGTGGCAGTCAATGTCCTCGTCGGCGCGGCGGCGCTCGGCCTGCGACGGCACCTTCCGACACCCGCCGCCGAGCTCGACGGACGCTCTGATGTCATGAGCGCGCCAGCGTTGCGCGACGATCTGATAGTGCTCGCCACCGGCTTCGCCACCTTCGCCTTCGAGGTGGCCTGGTTCCGCTCGCTGCGGGCGGCGTTCTACAGCACCACCGATGCCTTCGCCCTGATGCTGGTGTCGGTCCTGGTGCCGCTGGCCGCCGGCGCTCACCTCGCGCGCCGTCTGCAGCGCAACTCGCTCGCTCCGCTGCTCGCCGTGGGTGCCGTCATGGCCTTGCTGGCGACCCCGGTGGTCGACCGCTTCGATCTGCTGCTGGCAACGGGCGGGAGTTGGGCCGCGCTTCTGGGACGTCGGGTAGCTGCGTCTCTCGTGGTGCTGGGGTTGCCGATGGTGGCCGTCGGCACGGTGCTGCCGTTGTTGCTGGATCGCACCGACAGTCCCCGGCACGCGGGGCGCCTCTATGCGCTGAACACCGTCGGTAGCGTCGCCGGGGCGATCGCGGCCGGCTGGCTCCTGCTGCCCGCCGTGGGGTTCGCCCGCACCGCGTGGATCGCCGCGGCAGTCGTCATGCTCGCCGCCCTCTTGGTGGCGCGGCGGAAGGCCATCACCGCCGCGGTGGCCGTTGCCGCCCTCGCCGTCGCGGTCATCACCGATTCGGGAGCGGGCCGTCGCCGCGTCCAGGGTCCTCATCTGAAACCCGACACCCATCGCGTGCTGTTCAGCGAGGAGGGTCCCGACGCCACCGTCTCGGTCGTCGCCCACGACACCGGCATTCGCGAGCTGGTGATCGACGGCTTCCAGACCTCGGGAGAGGCCCGGCAGGGGCACTACATGGCCTGGATGGGACGGCTACCGATGCTCCTGCATCCCGCCCCGAAGCGCGCCCTGGTCATCTGCTTTGGCACCGGCCAGACGGCGAACGGCGTCCGCCGCGAAGGCTCCGAGCAGCTGGATATCGTCGAGCTGAGCCCCGCGGTGATCCGCGCCGCGCCGCTTTTCACCTCGAACGAGGCGGTGCTCGAGGATCCGCGCACGCGGGTGATCGTCATGGACGGCCGCGCCTGGCTTCGCCGCACCGACGCCGTCTACGACGTCATCACCCTCGAACCGATGGCGCCGTACTTCGCGGGCACCAATGCGCTCTACAGCGTCGAGTTCTACCAGCTGGCCGAGCGCCGCCTGGCTCGGGGCGGCGTGCTCGCCCAGTGGCTGCCGATGCACATCGTGACTCCCACGGACGGTGCCTCGATCGCGCGGACGGTACAGGCCGTCTTCGCAGAGACGTATCTATGGATCGATCCGGTCGACCGGACCGGCATCCTCCTCGCCCGCAAGAGTGACCGGCCCCGCGACGGCCTGCCGCCACCCCTCGCGCTGGATCGCCCGACGCCCGGTCGCGACCTCACCGACCAGCAGATCCGCGCCGGCTTCCTCATGGACCCGCGCGCGGTCACCCGCCTCGGCCTGTACGGTCAGCTGATCACCGACGACAACCAGCTCCTGGCCTACGGCAACGGCCGCCAGCAGATGCACGAGGCGCGTTACAGCGATTTCGCGCACCAGACCGCGCTGTCGCTCTACCGGAAGATCGCCGCTGGCCAGCTAGGACCCTGAAGCCGCCGCCACTTCGGGCAGCAGCGCCTCCAGGCGTTCCCGCGTGTTCAGCGCCGGGTCGTCGAGCACGCGGTCGAGCAGCTTCTCGAGCAGCTCGCCGATCTGCCGCCCCGGCGCGACGCCGAGAACCCGCATCACGTCGCGCCCATCGATTGCCAGATCCGTCACTCTGAGCGCCGCGTCCTCGGCCGCCACCACCTCGACCCGACTCTTGAGCTCGCGTGTCTCGCTCTCACGATCTTCCTCGAACCCACGCCCCGCGATGTCCGCCTCGCGCAACGCCAGCAAGTGCGGCAGGCGCTCCTGACCCACGCGCTTGACGAAACGGCGCACCGTCCCGTCGGTCCACTCGGGCGTGTAGAAGAACATGTGGTGAGCGACCAGCGACGTCACCGCCTCACGCTGCGCGTTCGGCAGTTTCAGCCGTCGGCAGATGTCCTCCGACATCTCCGCCCCGACGTACTCGTGCTTGAAGAAGCTGTACTCGCCGGGCGCCCCCTCGCGCGGCTGACGGCTGCGTGGCTTGCCCACGTCGTGGAGCAGTGCCCCCAGCTTCAGCACCAGATCGCCGCGCGAGGCATCCAGAACCGCGAGCGTGTGGTGGTACACGTCGAACTTGTGAAAGCGGTTCTGCATGCAATCCACGCCCTCCAGCAGTTCGGGCATCACGCCACCCAGCAGCCCGGACTCGCGCATCAAGTCGATCCCCCGCGCGGGCCCTGACGCGTCGAGCAGCTTCGTCAGCTCGTCCCGGATGCGTTCGGCGGACACCTTGCGGAAGACGTCCAGCGTCGCCGGAATCGCCGCCAGCGTCGGAGCATCGATGGAGAATCCCAGCTGCGTCGCCTGCCGCACGGCCCGCATGGGCCGCAGCCCGTCCTCGCGAAAACGTTCGATCGGATTCCCCACCGCCCTCACCAGCTTCCGCCCCAGATCTCCCTGCCCGTCGAATGGATCGGTGACTGCCGCCGCCAGGGGATCGTAGGCGATGGCGTTCATCGTGAAGTCGCGGCGAGCAAGGTCCTCGGCCAGGGTGGCCCCGAAGCGCACCGCCGAGGGGCGCCGTCCGTCCAGGTACTCCGCGTCGGCGCGGAAGGTGGTGACCTCGACGTGCCGGGGCGGATCACCGGCCACCACCGTCACCGTCCCGTGCTGCAGTCCGGTCGGGATCGCGAAGCGGCTCCCGAACAGGCGCATGGTGTCCTCGGGACGCGCGCTCGTCGCCACGTCGAAGTCCGTCGGGGGCCTCCCCAGGAGCAGATCACGTATGCCGCCTCCGACCAGGTGCGCCTCGTGCCCGCCGTCGCGCAGCCTCCGGCATACGCCCAGCACGTCTTCGGGGATCAGCCGCGCGTCGATCATGCCTTGCTGCCCTCGAGAAGAGCGATGGCCTGCGCAGCTGCGTTCTGTTGCGCCTCCTTCTTGGACTTGCCCTGCGCCCGCCCGTACTCGCGCTCGCCCAGGAAGATCGCTACCTCGAAGGTCTTGTCGTGATCGGGTCCCTGCTGCGACATCACCATGTACGTCGGCGCGAGCTGGAGGCGCGCCTGGGACATCTCCTGCAACCGCGACTTGAAGTCGCGGTCGGCGACCACCTGCGCGTCGGCGAGCAGCGGCCGAAAGAGCTGCTCGGTGACCGAGAACGCCGCGGGGAAGCCACCGTCCAGGTACACGGCGCCGATGAGCGCCTCGAGTGCGTTCGAGAGGATCGATCGTTTTTGTCGCCCGCCGGCCTGCTCCTCGCCGCGGCCGAGGAAGATCCACTCGCCCAGCGTCAGTGCCTCGGCCACCCGGGCCAGCCCGGCCTCGTTGACGATGGCCGCGCGCACCTTCGACAGCTCGCCTTCGGGACCCTCCGGGAGCGCGTTCATCAGGATGTCGCTGACGACCAGCGCCAGAACCGCGTCTCCCAGGAACTCCAGACGCTCGTTGTCAGACCTCTTGCCGCTCTCGTTGACCCACGACTTGTGCGTCAGCGCGGTCTCGCACAGGGTGGCATCCCGGAAGCGGTGACCTAGCCGTTCCTCGAGGACGGCGTATGGCGAAGCCTGGCTCGCGGCGCTCATGCGGGACGACCAGGAAGTATAGCGTCGAGCGCGGCGCCGCGCGCGGGGTGCTCTACTGCGCAGGCTGAGCCGCCGAAGGCCCCCCGCGCCAGCCACCGCCGAACCCACGATCTCGGCCGCTGCTGCCGCCGCTGCCACCTCTGTCCTGTCGCTCGAGTTCTTCTAACTTGGCCATCTTGTCGGCCCCGATCGCCTGCTGGATCTGCCCACGCGACTGGTCGCGAAGGGCTTGCATCTCCTTGCCGATGTCCGCGCGCTGGACCTGACCCTTCTCCATCCTTTCGCGCAGCTGCCGGCGGCCATCCTGCGCAGCGGCCATGGCGTCCCCGAAGCGTTTCGCCTGATCCTGATTCAGCCCCAGCGCCTTCACGATGGCGTCCATTCGCTGTTGCTCGCGCTGGTCCCGCGCCTGCCGGGACTGATCGTCGCGTTCCTGACGCGCTCGCTCCAGCTCGGCGGCCACGATCAATCGCACCTGCTCACGCGCCTCCGGGGTCTCCAGCTGCGGGAGCGGCCCGGTGACGGGCGCCGCGGCGTTCACGAACCTGGGTACTGGCAACACCGGTCGTGATCCCCCTCCCGCTGGCGCAGCGACTTGCGGATCGCGGCTGGTGGTCGTGGAACGCCAGCTGCGCTCGGGCACGACCCTGTCTCCCTGCCCTTCCTCGGCGAGCTGCCGCACTTGATCCCCCACCCTCAGGACCTCGCGCCGCAGCGAGAGGATGTAGGCGCCCTCCACCACCACGCCCACCGAGAGCAAGGTCATGGCAATCAGACCGGCAAGGCGCATGGGGACATGACCCGGCGACCGTCTCCTACGTTAACATCGGACGGATGCCTGCCCCGAACCGCCCTCGCCTGTTCCTGCGGGCCACGGTGATCGGGCTCCTTGCCCTGCAGCAGGTGCTCCGCTGGTGGATCGGTTGGCTCTGGCTGCTGATCACGTTCGCCAGCCGCGAGAAGCGCCGTGCCTGGTTCGGACAGACGGTGCTCGACCTGTTCCGCAGCCTGGGTGCGACCTTCATCAAGGTCGGCCAGATCATGAGCACCCGTCCGGACCTGCTTCCCGATCACATCACCCGCGCCCTCGAACGTCTGCAGGATGACGTCGGCCCCTTCTCGTTCGATGCCGTCGCGCGCACCATCGAGGAGGATCTCGGCAAGCCGCTGCGCGAGGTGTTTCCCGAGTTTGCCCCCGTGCCGCTGGCGTCCGCCTCGGTGTCACAGGTCCACAAGGCACGGCTGCCCGACGGACGCGTCGTCGCCGTGAAGATCCGCCGTCCCGGCGTGGTCGAGATCTGCATGTTCGATCTGGCGGTGATGAAGATCGCCGGACGATTTCTGGGCCGGTTCCCCAGGTTCTCGCCGCTGGCCCCCGAAGGGGCAGTCGCCGAATTCGGGCGGGCGATCTTCGCCCAGCTCGATTTCCGGATCGAGGCGCGCAACAACCGCCGCTTCCGCGACAACTTCCGCAACCAGCCGGACGTCGTCTTCCCCGAGGTGATCGAGGGCCTCTCCACCGAACGGATCCTGTGCATGAGCTTCATCGAGGGGACGAAGATCCTCTCCGTCCGCAACACCCGCTCGGATCCGAGACGCATCGCGCGCATCGGTCTTCAGGCGCTGCTGAAGATGATCTTCGAGGACGGGTTCGTTCACGCGGATCTGCACCCGGGGAACATCTTCATCACCACCGACGACAAGATCGCGCTTCTGGACCTGGGCCTCATCGGCCGCCTGGATCCGCCGCACCGGCGCACTTTTGCCCGCTTCTTCGCGGCGTGGGCTCAAGGCGACGGCGACACCATGGCCAGATTGATGCACTCGATGTCGGTGGGATCGACGTCGCCGCAGGACGACCCCGAGGCCTACGAGCGCTACCGCGCCGCGATCGTCGAGTTCGTCGGGAGGTACTGGGGCCGGCCGATCGGCGAGGTGCAGGTGGGGCGGGTGCTGCTGGACCTGCTGGCGATCTTGCGCCAGCACCGCATCCGGATGAGCGCCTCCTTCACCATCGTCAACATCTCCATCGCCGTCACCGAGGGGATCGCCAAGCAACTGGATCCGACGCTGGACCTGATGGCCGAGGCGCTGCCCTGGTTCCTTGCCCACCCGATCGAGGCCGAGGGAGGAAGCGCCTAGACGTCGCGGATCGAGGCGCGTAGAGCGACGATGCGAAGCGCCTGCGACACCTTGCCGAGGAACTTGCGCATGCCGATGGACAGCTGGGTCAGGGTGCCCTCGTCGAGCCCCTGGGCCAGGACCAGGACCCGGACGCGCGGCCCATCGAGCACGGGCGCCAGGGTGATTTTCGACGGTGGCATGCTCACCGACTGACAGAGACCGGCGAGCGTGGCGTCGTCGAGCCGCTCCTTCCACACCACCTGCGGGCGGGCGATGACGGCGTGGAGCAGCGTTCCTGACGACACCATCAAGGCGCCCGACATCGGCCCCGGGCGCCGCGCGAGCCGGTCACTCATCAGCGTCGGGACGGCGTAGCCCTCGGCGACGTTCAGTATGACGGCGTGATCGAACTGATCGACGAAGTAGCGCAGCAGAGCCCGGAAGACGTCGTCGTCCGTCATGGCGTTCGCCAGATCATCGATGACGCTGGTGGAAGGCGCCGCCTTCGGCGCGGCGAACGGCTCGGCCAGTGCCCCTCCGAATGGATCGGAGAGCATGGGCGCCGAAACATCGTGCGGCACCGAGTCGTCCCCATCGAGCAGGGCCTTCGCCGCCCGGTGGAAGCGCGCCTCGCGCTGGATGCCGTAGTAGCGTTCGAGCGCGTAGTTCAGGGACACCTCGGTGACGACGTACGGCTTCACCTGCGTGCCCAGTGCGAACCGCAGTTCGTCCAGTCGCTCGAAGTTCTGCGGGTCGGCCATGCATACGTGCCACGCGCGGTCGTGCTTCAGCGGGACCACGCGGTAGCCTTCGGCCAGCTTGCGCGGGAAGCGCGCGATGACGTCATTGGGAATCGACCCCAGCGCCTGTGGCCGCACCCAGGGCAGGCCCAGTTGCTCGCTGAGGCAGGTGGCCAGCTGATCGTCGGACAGCACGCCCATCTCGACCAGATTGGTGCCGAGCTTGCCGCCGAATTGCCGCTGCGCCAGCAGCGCATCGCTGAGCTGGCCGCGCGTGATGAGCCCCCTGCTGACGAGCATCTCGCCCAGCTTCAAACCCATCCCCTTTGGTTTCGGCACCTTGGGTGTCGACCTGTAGCGATGCTAGGCTGGGCGCCCTCCGATGCACGACGAGGTGCCACACTTCTCGGCGTTCCGCAGCGTCCCCAAGACGGGGGTGATCTACGTGACCACCGAGGCCGTCAAGTCCGGGTATCACCCCGGCGACGACGCCTGGTGCAACCTCGGCCAGGGACAACCCGAGACCGGCCCCCTGCCCGGCGCCCCGGCGCGTGTGCCTGCCATCGGCGTCGATCCGAACGATCTGGAGTACGCGCCGATCCCCGGCATCTGGGAGCTGCGCGAGACCATCGCCTCGCTCTACAACCGGCTCTACCGGCGCGGGATGCCGTCGCAGTACTCGGCCGAGAACGTCAGCGTCTCGGGCGGCGGGCGCGCGGCGCTGACCCGGGCGGCCGCCAGCCTCGGCCCCATCAACCTCGGCCATTTCCTGCCCGACTACACGGCCTACGAGGAGCTGCTGGACATCTTCAAGGCGTTCACCTCGATCCCGATCCTCCTCGAAGGTGACCGCGGGTACGGCTTCACCGTCGACGATCTAAGGCGCGAGATCCAGGGCCGCGGGCTGGCGGCGCTCTTGATGTCGAATCCGTGCAACCCGACCGGCAAGCTGGTCCAGGGCGAGGAACTCGCCCGCTGGGTCACCCTGGCGCGTGAGCTCGACTGCACGCTGTTGCTCGACGAGTTCTACTCGCACTACATCTGGGCGGGGCGTCCGGGCGGGCTGCCGGTCGAGAGCGCAGCCCGCTACGTCGAGAACGTCGAGCGCGATCCGGTGGTGATCTTCGACGGGCTGACCAAGAACTGGCGCTACCCCGGGTGGCGCGTCACGTGGACCCTGGCGCCCAAGCCGGTGATCGAGGCGGTCTCCAGCGCCGGGTCGTTCCTGGACGGCGGCGGCAACCGGCCGTTGCAGCGGGCCGCGATCCCGCTGCTGGAGGACGCGCACGTGCAGGCGGAGACGCGGGCCGTGCACGAGGTGTTCCGCGACAAGCGGCAGCTGATGGTGTCGCGGCTCGAGCGCCTGGGCGTGCGCTTCGATCGGCACCCCGACGGGACTTTTTACGCCTGGGGGAACGTGGGCGGCTTGCCCGCGCCGCTGAACGACGGCATGGGGCTGTTCCGCGCGGCTCTCAGCGAGAAGATCATCACCGTGCCGGGCGAGTTCTTCGACGTCAACCCGGGCAAGCGCCGCGCCGGTTCCCGCTCGCGCTTCCGTTCTTACGTTCGCTTCTCCTTCGGACCGGCGCGTGGTGTGCTGGAGCGGGCGCTCGATCGCCTGGACGCGCTGGTGGGGCGACAAGCATGACCTGGCTGGCGCTGGTCGGCATTCTGGCCATCGATCTGCCGTACCAGCCCTGGGGCTTCAACTACGACCGCGACTCGAAGTTCCGGCTGATCGAGGAGTACTGGGAGGCCGAGTGGAAGACGGTCGAGGAGGACTTCGCCGAGATGCGTGCGCTGGGCGCGAACGTCGTGCGCATCCACCTGCAGGTCGCCAAGTTCATGCTCGGCCCCGACGAGCCGAATTTGGCGGCGCTGCGACAGCTGAAGAAGCTCGCTGCTCTTGCCGAACGCGAGAAGCTGGGCTTGGACATCACCGGCCTCGGCTCCTACCGCGCGGGTGACGTACCGAAATGGTACGACACGTTGCCGGAGGCCGCGCGCTGGGCCGCGCAGGCACGCTTCTGGGAGGCGGTCGCCGGCACCGTGGCCGACAGCCCGGCGGTCTTCTGCTACGACCTGATGAACGAACCGGTCGTTCCCAGCAAGCCGGTAAAGACCTGGCTCAGTCCAGTCGTCCTGGCCGGCCTCAGCTTCGTGCAGTATCTGACCCGCAATCTCGCCGGGCGCCCGCGTGACGAGGTGGTGCGCCAGTGGGCGTCGCTGCAGATCGCGGCGATCCGGAAGAAGGACACGCGGCACCCGATCACCGTGGGGATGCTGCCCGGTGGCTTCGGCGGCTTCACTCCCAAGGAGATCGCGCCGGTGCTGGACTTCATCAGCGTACACCTGTACCCGAAGTCGAAGGACCTGGCGGCCGTGCGTCGGCACCTGAAACTCGCCGACGTGGGCAAACCGATCGTCATCGAGGAGACGTTCCCGATGGAGTGCACGATGGCGGAGATGGAGGCGTTCCTGGTCGAGGCGCGGGAGAAGGCCGCGGGCGTCATCAGCTTCTACTGGGGGAACCCCGACGACCCGCCGTTGCTGCGTGACTGGTTGAAGGTGTTCAAGAAGCTCAAGCCAGGATCGGACGGATCAGCTCGCCGTGAACGTCCGTCAGGCGGAAGTCGCGCCCCTGAAACCGAAAAGTGAGCTTCCTGTGGTCGAGGCCCAGGAGATGAAGAATCGTCGCCTGCACGTCGTGCATGTGCACCTTGCCCTCGGCAGCGGCGAATCCGAGTTCGTCGGTGACGCCGTGCCGCACGCCCCGCTTGACGCCCGCGCCGGCCATCCACATGGTGGCCGACTCGATGTGGTGGTTGCGGCCGGTGGTCTCGCGCACCTCGCCCATCGGGGTGCGTCCGAACTCGCCGCCCCAGACCACCAGCGTCGATTCCAGTAACCCACTCTGCTTGAGGTCGCGGACAAGGCCCGAGATCGGATGATCCACCTGGTGGCACACCTTCTCGAAGCCGTGTTCCAGGTCCTGCCCCGGGCCGCCGTGGTGATCCCAGTCTGTGTGGTACAGCTGAACGAAGCGGACGCCGCGCTGGACGAGGCGGCGGGCCAGCAGGCAGTTGCGGGCGAACGACGGCTTGCCGACCTCCGGCCCGTATAGATCCAGCGTGGCCTTCGACTCGCTGCCGAGATCCATCAGCTCGGGCGCGCTCGACTGCATCCGGTAGGCCATCTCGTAGGCGGCGATGCGGGTGGCGATCTCCGGATCTCCCGTGGCCTCGAGGCGCATGCCGTTCAGATCGCCGATGGCGCCGATGGCCTGTTTCTGCCGCTCGGGGGTCATGCCCGGCGGGCTGGCCAGGTCGAGGATCGGATCGCCGACGTTACGGAATGGCACGCCCTGGTACGCCGTCGGTAAAAAGCCGCTGCCCCACAAAGGCGCGCCGCCGCGCGGACCGCGCGGGCCCGACTGGAGCACCACGAAGCCCGGGAGATCGCGCGATTCGCTGCCGATGCCGTAGGTGACCCAGGCGCCCATGCCGGGGCGGCCCGATTGCGCCGAGCCCGTATTGCAGAACAGCTTCGCCGGCGCGTGATTGAAGACGTCGGTGGTGACGGCGTTCAGAAAGGTAAGGTCGTCGACCACGCCCGCGGTGTGCGGGAAGATGTCCGAGACGTAGGTGCCGGTCTGGCCGTGGCGCGCGAAGGTGCGCTTGGTGCCAAGCAGCTTCGGAACGTCCTTGGTGAAGGTGTCCATGAAGGCGAAGCGCTTGCCCTTCATGAACGACTCGGGAACCGGCTGGCCGTTGAGCGACTGAAGCTTCGGCTTGAAGTCAAACAGCTCGAGCTGGCTGGGGCCACCGGCCATGAACAGGAAGATGACGGACTTGGCCTTGGCCGGGAAGTGCGACGGACGCGCAGTCAACGGATCGGTGACCGCGACTGCCGCCTGAGCGCCCTGCTCGAGCGCGAGCTGCGCCAGCGCCATCTTGCCGAGGCCGACGCCGCAGCTCTGGAAAAAATGGCGGCGGGTGCGGTGTTGCGATTGGCTCACGGTTTCACTCCCGGGTGATGAATTCGTCGAGGTTGAGGATCACGCGCGTGGTGGCTGCCCAGGCCGGCGCGGCCTGCTTGAACGACGCCCGCTGCTGGACGAGAAAACGCTCCAGCCGCTCGCGCTCCGCCGGCTGCGGCGCGCGCCCGGTGGCCAGCGTGAAGGCCCAGGCGATGCGCTCGCGATCGCTGGCCCGTTCTTTCTCCACCCGCCGGGCGAAACCCTGTGCGAGCTCGACGAACGCCTGGTCGTTCAGCAGGGTGAGCGCCTGCAGCGGTGTCGTGGACCGGTTGCGCCGTGTGCAGGTGAACTGCCCATCGGGCGAATCGAACACCAGCAGCGAGGGATGTGGCGCCGAGCGCCAGATGTACGTGTAAAGGCCGCGGCGGTGCCGATCGCCGCCCGTGCTGGTGTTCCAGACGCGCGGAATCTGCGTGAAACCGAAGACGCCGTCGGGCTGCGGCGGGAACACCGATGGGCCTCCGACGCGGCGATCGAGCATGCCGCTCACCGCCAGGGCGCTGTCGCGTATCACCTCCCCCTCGAGGCGCAGGCGGTTCTGCCGGCCGAGCAGCCGGTTGCGGGCGTCACGCTCGTCCAGTTCGGGGCGCTGTCGCGACGCCTGCCGATACGTCGCCGACGTGACGATCAGCCGGTGAAGCGCCTTCATGCTCCAGCCGCGCGCGGGCAACTGGTTGGCCAGCCAGTCGAGCAACTCGGGATGCGACGGCACGCCGCCCTGCGTGCCGAAGTCGCTCTCCGTCTCGACGAGGCCGAGGCCGAAGTACTGCTGCCAGACGCGATTGACGGTCACCCGGGTGAGGAGCGAGTTGTCCGCGGCGACCAGCCAGCGCGCCAGATCCAGGCGCGTGGGACGCCCTGGGGTGGCAGGTAGCTTGTGCATCACCTGCAACACCCCCGGGGTCACCAGGTCCGAGGGCCGCGTGAAGTCGCCGCCGATGTGCACGTGCGTCTCGCGGGGCTCCTTCCGCTGTTCCATGATCAGCGTGGTGGCGTAACGCGGGACCTGCTTGCGAATCTCCTCGATCGCCTTGATCCGCTGCGGGAACTCCAGCCCCTTCGGCTTCAGGTAGTCGAACAGCGTTTTCCACTGCTTGTCGTCGCGCTGGTTGGTACCCAGTGCCGTGATGGTGGCGATCTCGGTCGGCACGGCCTTGTCTTCGTCGCCGGACAGGGTCTTCAACCACTTGCGCTGGTAGGCGTTCAGGTCGGACTCCATCTTGTCCAGCTTCGGCTTCAGCGTCTTGAAGCGCTTGATCTCGTCGGGCGTTCCCATTTCCAACGTCGGCTCGTCGGCATCGTTGAAGAACGCAAAGAACTGGAAGTACTCCTTCTGCGAGATCGGATCGAACTTGTGATCGTGGCAGCGGGCGCAGCCGAGCGTCAGCCCCAGGAAGACGCTGCCGGTGGTCGCCACCCGATCGGCGACCGCGTCGATCCGGAACTGCTCCTTGTCGATGCCCCCCTCCTCGTTGAGCATCGTGTTCCGGTGAAAGCCGGTGGCGATGCGCTGGTCCAGGGTGGCCCCCGGCAAGAGGTCGCCGGCGATCTGCTCGACGGTGAACTGATCGAACGGCAGGTCGCGGTTGATGGCGTCGATCACCCAGTCGCGGTACTTCCAGATGCGGCGCGGGCTGTCGATGCTGTAGCCATTGCTGTCGGCGTAGCGCGCGAGATCCAGCCAGTGACGGCCCCAGCGCTCGCCGTGATGGGGCGAGGTGAGCAGACGGTCGACCAGGCGCTCGTAGGCGTTGGCGCGCTTGTCGGCGACGAAGGCGGCTACTTCCTGAGGCGTCGGTGGCAAGCCCAGCAGATCCAGGCTGACCCGGCGGATCAGGGTCACGCGATCGGCCTCGGCGGACGGGGTCAGCCCCTCGGCCTTCAAGCGCAGGTAGATGAAAGGGTCGATCCCGTTGCGGGTCCAGGAATCCACGGCAGGTGGCTCGTTCTTCCGCACCGGTTCGAATGCCCAGTGTCCCTGCCACTTGGCTCCCTCGGCGATCCAGCGACGCAGCAGATCGACCTGCTTGGGCGTCAACGCCGGTCCGACGTCAGCCGGCGGCATCCGGTCGTCCTCGTCCTTGGTGGTCACGCGCTGGAAAAGGACGCTCTTGTCCGGATCGCCGGCCATGACCGCGTGGTCGCCGTCGATGTCCTTCGTGAGACCCTCGGGGGTGTCGAGCCGCAGGCCGCGCTTCCGGTTCTTGGCGTCGGGGCCGTGGCACTTGAAGCACCTGTCCGACAGGATGGGACGGATCTCGGTGTTGAAGTCGATCGGTTTGCCGACGGACAGCACGACCAGAAGGGCGATCATTGCTGCACCATCTGGTAACGGGCAGCAATCTCCTCGGCTGTCAGGGCCCGGGCGTAGATCGCCACCTCGTCCATCCAGCCGACGAAGTTCCGCATGCCGTCCTTGTTGGTGTTGGGCAGGATACCGAGCACGAGCCGCATGTCCCGCGCGTCGTCGCCGTTCTCGGTGAGAGGCAGCCGCCGGATCAGCCGACCATCCATGTACAGCGACATCGCCTCTCGCTGGCGAACCCCGACCAGGTGATGCCAGGTGCCGGGCCGGTACACCTCGGAGGAGAAGATGTTCACGCCGCCGCGTGGCCCGGGGGGCCAGCGGTGAAGGAAGCGCACCGCACCCGGTGGATGGCTGTACTGGTTCTCGAGCGCGCGCAACTCGAGCAGCACCAGGTGCGACCACTGCACCTCGTCCGGTCGGGGCACGAGCACCAGCGAGGCAAGCGACGCCTGCCGGATCGATTCGGCGTTCACCCACATCTCGACAGTCAACTCGCGGCTGGCCAGGCCGCGAAAGTCGTCGCTCGTGAAAAAGCGCTCCCGCAGCTCGGGCGAGAACGCAGCGAAGCGGTTCTCGGGGCCGCCGGTAATGGTCACGTCGCCGACCACGCGGAGGGGGTGCTCCCTACCCAGCTCGTTCTCGATGAAGCCACCCTGCACGTTCTCGAACCTCCAGTATGCGATGGGCTCGCCGGCGCGTACACGCTCGACGTAGGCCGGTGTGATGCGTAGCGGCGCCGGCGGCTCCACCTCGATGCGCGCACCGTGGCTCGACTGTGTGTCCGCGATGGCGCGCCGGCCCGGATCGATCACCGCCCCCTCCCCCTCGGTCACAAGCCTGTTCTCCAGCGTCATGCCGTCGGCACCGAGGACCGACGCCTCGACCTCGCCCCGGAAAACCCGCACGTCGCTCGTGCCCGAGGGTGCGGCATTCAAGGTGAATTCAGTCCCGAGGTCGAAGACCTTCGCGCCAGGCGAGCTGAGCGTGAAACCGATGGCCTGGTTGTGGACACGCGCGTTGACGACGCCGCGTCGGACGAAGGCCGCGCGCGGTGACTGCAGATCGACTTCCACCGGTCCCTCCAGCACTACCTTCGCGCCGCTGAAGAAATCGAGCCGCACCTTGCCCGAGACCAGGTCGATCTTTCCGCGTCCCAGCACCTGGCCCTTGCCGAGGTGAAGCGACCCCACCTTCCAGACGGCGCCGTCCACCGACGAGACGATGGCCACGCGATCCATCTCGGCCACCACAGGCGCATCATCACGGCGAGCGACCAGGACGATTGCCGCCGCCGCCAGCGCCACGACCGCTGCCGCCACCCAGCGACGGCGGGATGGCCGTTCCGTGCGGCGCTCGGCCGCGACCTCCTTGATCAGCACTGCCTGCAGGCTGGCCGAAACGAGGCGCTGCCTCATCTGCGGATCCGTGCGCAGATGTTCGTTCAGTTGCGTCTGTTCCTCGGGCGTCAGCGCGTCGTCGAGGTAGCGGACGAGAAGCTCATCGAAGTCGAAGTCAGCCATCGACCAGGCCCTCCTCCAGCGCTCGTCCCTCGAGGCAGTGCGTGAGAGCGCGATGCACGCGGCTCAGGGCGGTGTAGACCGATCGCACCTGGCGTCCGAGGCGCTCGGCGATGGTCGCCCCCTGCAGGCCGTCGACGTACTTCAGCTCCACCAGACGGCGTGCATTCGGCGTCAGGCGGTCAAGGCAGCGCCGCAGTCGGTCCTGCAGCTCGCGCGCAGACTGATCGTCCAGGCGCCGCCAGCCTTCGTCGATCAGATCAAGCACGTCGTCGTCCAGCTGGACCGGCTGGGCGCGCCGCTGCTGCCGCGCCTTCAGCGCCTTGAAGCGAGCCGCGTTCCGCACCCACCCGAGAAAATGGCTCTCGCCGTCTATCTCCTGGCAGCGGTCGATGGCGAGCACCGAGACGTCCTGGAAGACGTCCTCGGCCGTCTGGTGATCGCGGACGATCGAATAGATGAAGGCGAGGATCTTCGACCGCTCGCGCAGCAAGAGGCGTACGACCGTGTCCCGGCTGATGGCCATGTCCCACCATCTCCTTCCCGAACTCGACGAAACATCAACATCGATACTGTAACTATCTGTTATTTATCGACCTTCAGATGGCGATCGAAAAACGCCACCAGGGCCTCCTCGGCCTTGCGGGCGTCGTCGCCCCGAAAGCCGTGATCAGCCCCCTCCATCGTCAGGAGTTCAGCCTCGGCCGAGGCGGCGCGGAGGCGGTCGAAGAGCCACTGCGCCTGGGCGTGGTCGACGTAGCGGTCCTTGGTGCCCTGGACCAGAAGCGTGGGCGCGGCGGCGGGCGTGACCCAGTAGAGCGGGCTGGCCTCGATGTGCCGGGCGCGCGCCTGCCCGAGGTTGCCGCCCAGCCACAGCGGCAGCACCTCGGCCGCGTCCACGCTCTTGTCGTACGACCTCGTGAAGTCGCTGGGGCCGTAGTAACTGACCACGCAGGCGACGCGGCTCGACGGACCGCGGTTCTCTTCGCCCTCGAAACGCTTCACCTCGGCGGTGAGGCCGAGGAACAGCGCCAGGTGCGCGCCCGCTGACTGCCCGGTGGCGCCGATACGCTCCGGGTCGAGGCCGTACTTGGTGGCGTTCAGACGCAGCCAGCGCACCGCCGCCTTCACGTCGTGGATCGCCGCCGGAAACTGGTACTTCGGCGCCAGCCGGTACGTGACGGTGATCGCCACGTAACCCTTTTGCGCGAGCGCGACGATGCGGGCATCGCAGCTCTCACGAGTGCCCTTGCGAAATCCGCCGCCATGGATGCAAACGATGGCAGGGCGCCACTGGCCGCTCTTCGGCCGCGCCATGTTCAGCTGCAGGTGCTGGTTGTCGGGGTTGGCGTACTCGATGCCGGTCTCGAACACCACGTCGGCGGGTACCTGAAGGGCCAGGAGCAGCAGCAGTGATCCCATGAGGATCGACTACCACGGCGCCGAGGGGTGCTTAGGCTTTTGACATGAAGGTGATGGTTGCTTTGTTGGGGTTGGTGGCGGCGACGGCCTCGGCGGCCACGGGCGAGGTGGAGCTGCGGGCGGAGCTTCTGGACGCCGCCGGGCAGGCGGTGGCCAAGCCCACGATGCGCATGCGACTCGGAGAAGAAACCTCTGTGACCATCCGCCGAGGCGCGACCGAAGTGTCGCTCACGACGCGCGTGGACGCGACCGGTCCCCGGCGAGGCTGCTACACGGTGCATGTCCGCCTGGAGGGTGAGCACCCACTCGACACATCGACGGTGGCGTGCGATCAGCAGAAGGTCCAGCTGGCCCTGATGAACGTGGGGCCCGTGATCTCGCTGCAGGTCGTTCCCGTCCGCTAGACCCCGACCAGGCGTGCCTCGGCGTCACCGAAGCGGGGCCGCTTCACGCCCATGCGATCCATGATCGACAGGTACAGGCTGCTGCCCGGATGCGGGCGATGACGTCACGACGGAGCGTCGCCGAAGGATGCTTCTTCACCGTGGCCTTGCGCGGCGGCATGTCCCCGGCCTCCAGTCGTTCGAGCACGAGTTCCCAGGCCCGGGCGTCGCGGGCGAGCGCCACCAGCGCGAGGTCGCTTTTGGGATTCTCCCTGCCGTGGCAGGAGACGCAGTCGCTGTTCAGGAACGGGCGAATGCCCGGGTCGAGGGAAGCGCCTCCCAGGACCGCCAGCAGCAGGAGAACCGCCACAGAAGCCTTACCCGACGCGCATTTGGAACGTTCAAACAACCATGTCCAATTCCGGCGCCTGGCGCTTAATAGAGGGGCTTGGACCCCTCGGCCCGCTTCGTTCATGAGCTGACGCGTCACCAGCGCGCCCTGTGCGCGTACATCTGCGCACTGACCGGCAGCCTGGTGGACGCCGAGGAGATCTTGCAGGAGGCGAACGCGCGCCTTTGGGAGCAGAAAGAGAAATACGACCCGAACCGCGACTTCCTGCCCTGGGCGCGGACCATCGCGCACTACCAGGTGCTGGCGTTCCGGACCCGCAAGCGCCGCGAGCGATTCGAGTTCAGCAGCGAGTTGCTGGAGACCATCGCCGCCGAGGCGACCGAGATGCAGGGCGAACTGGAGGCGCGCCACACGCTGCTCGAAGGATGCGTCGACAAGCTAGGACGTTCCGGCCGCGAGTTGCTGGACCTCTGCTACGCAGGCGGGATGGCGATCCGGGCAGCCGCCGCACGCCTCGGCCGCTCCGAGGCCGGGACCTACAAGATGCTGGCGCGCGTGCGGGTCAAACTGCACGAGTGCGTCGAGGCAGGAACGCGGACATGAAGACTCTCGACGAGATCCACCGCCTGGTCACAGCAGAGGACACCGCGGGCCTTGCCCGTCTCCTCGAGAGCGATCCCGAAGCGCGACGTCAGTACATCCGGTACATGAGCGACTCGGTCACTCTGCACTTGCGCCCGGCTGCGCCTGCACTGGAAGTGGCGCGGGAAGTGGCGCGCGGGCGATGGTCGCTCAGGCTGGCATGGGGCACGGCGTTTTGCATCCTGGTGGTTCTGGGCGGCACGCTCTGGCGCGGCCGCGAAACCTCGCCGACCTACCGGGGAGTGGCCATGCTGGCGCGGACCGTGGACGCCGAATGGGAGACGCCCCCGAAAGCGGTGCTCGCGCCCGGCAAGTTGACCCTGCGAAAAGGCCTGGCCCAGATCGAGTTCTTCAGCGGCGCCACCGTCATCGTCGAGGGCCCCGCCGAGATGGAGCTGATCTCCAGCATGGAGATCTCCTTGCGGCGCGGCCGGGCGCGGGCGACGGTGCCGCCACCGGCGCGCGGGTTCGTCATCAACGGCAGCGGCCTCGGCGTCGTCGATCTGGGCACCGAGTTCGGGCTCAGCGTCGACGAGGCGGGCTCGCAGTTGCAGGTGTTCGAGGGCGAGGTGGAGCTGCGGGGCAAGACCGGACGGCTCAAGGCTGGCGACAACCTGGCCGTGAACGCCTCGGGCACCGAGCGTCCCGCGACCGCGACCAGCTTCGTGGACCGCGCCAGCTTCGCCCGCCTGGCCGACGACGACATCCGCCGCCGCCACGACCACTGGCGCGCGCAGAGCCAGAAGCTGCGCGCCGACCCAAGTCTGCTTCTGTACTACACCTTCGAAGATCAAGAACCGTGGGACAGGATGGTGGCGAACCGCGCCGGGGGAGCGCAGGTCAGCGGCGCAATCGTGGGATGCCGCTGGACCACCGGGCGCTGGCCCTCGAAGAAAGCGCTGGAGTTCAAGCAGCCCGGCGACCGCGTTCGGCTCGCGCTGCCGGGCCAGTTCGAATCGATGACCTTCGCTGCCTGGGTGCGGTTCGACGGTTTCGATCGCCGCTGGATGTCGCTGTTCCTGACCGACGACTGGGACCGGGGCGAGCCGCACTGGCAGGTGAGCCGCACGGGCGAGATGATCCTGGGCGTCAGCGGCCCCGGCAACCACTTCTCGCGCGCCGTGCTGTCGCCGCTGGATCTCGGGCGCTGGATGCACCTGGCGACGGTCTATGACCGCGCCACGGAGACGGTGACCCACTACCTGGACGGCCGGCCCGTCGGGCGCAAGGCGATCGACGGTTACGTCCCGCTGACCATCGGCGCTGCCGAGATCGGCAACTGGGGCCTGCCCATGGGGCGCAAAGAAGATCAGATCCGGAACCTGAATGGCGCCATCGACGAACTGGCGGTGTTCGGGCGCGCGCTCGGCGCCGAGGAGATCGCCGATCTTCACCAGCAGGGGAAGCCGCAGTGATCCCGCTGGCGCTGCTGCTCGTCGCTCAAGCCGACGGGGTCGCTTTCTTCGAGACCAGCATCCGTCCACTGCTGATCGAGAGCTGCTACAGCTGCCACTCCGAGCAGGCGAAGAAAAAAAAGGGTGGGCTGCACCTGGACACGCGCGCCGGCTGGCAGGCCGGGGGCGACACCGGTCCGGCGATCGTGCCAGGCGACGTCGACAAGAGCCTGCTCATCAAGGGCGTGCGGTACACCGACGACACCCTGGAGATGCCGCCCAAGGGGAAGATGCCGCCCGAGAAGATCGCGCTGCTCGAGAAGTGGGTGAAGATGGGCGCGCCCGATCCCCGCACCGGCGCACCCGTGGCCGAGATCAAGCCGGCGCCGCCGACCGGACCCCACTGGGCGTTCCTGCCGCTGGCAAAGCCGAAGCACGGATCGATCGACGAATTCGTCATCGAAGCGCTGAAAGCCAAGGGCCTGTCGCCGAGCCCACCCGCGGCGAAGGATCGGCTGGTCCGCCGCGTCTCCCTGGACCTGACCGGTATCCCGCCCACCGCCGACGAGGTGAAGGCGTTCCTCGCCCACGGGGCGCTCTCATACGACAGGCTCGTCGATCGGCTGCTCGCCAGCCCGCGCTTCGGCGAGCGCTGGGCGCGCCACTGGCTGGACATCGCGCGCTTCGCCGAGAGCTACGGCTTCGAGCAGGACGACGACCGCCCACACGCCTACCACTACCGGGACTTCGTCATCCGGGCGTTCAACGAGGATCTGCCCTTCGATCGCTTCGTGTCGTGGCAGATCGCCGGTGACGTGCTGGCGCCCAGGACCCCTGTGGCGATGGCAGCGACGGGATTCCTGGCCGCGGGGGCCTTTCCCACGCAGCTGACCGAGGCCGAGTTCGAGTCTGCCCGCTACGACGAACTGGACGACATGGTGGCCACCGTCGGCACCTCGTTCCTGGGCCTGACCACCGGTTGCGCCCGCTGCCACGACCACAAGTTCGATCCGATCGCCCAGCGGGACTACTACCGCATGGCCGCGACCTTCACGAGGACGGTACGCGCGCACGTGGATCTGGATCTCGGGAAGGACGCCCATCGTCAGTCCATGCGCATCTTCGATGCCGAACACGCCCTGCTCGTCGTCGACCGCGACAAGCACAAGCGCGACGACAAGCAGTGGAAGAAGGCCGACAAGAAGGTCCAGGACCACCTGAAAGAGGCGCCGGGCCCGGGACGGAGCACGGTGCTGGTCGCCACCGAGGGACGCAAGCCGGTCTTTCACCGAGCGGACGAACGCGGCTTTCCGCACTTCTACCCGGTGACCTACCTGCTGAGGCGCGGGGACGTCCGGCAGAAGACGGACGTGATGGAGCCCGGCGTGCTGCCGGTGCTGGGCGCCATCTCCGAGGGGCCTCCGCGGGCGGCGCTGGCCCACTGGCTGGTGGACGAGAAGAACGGCGCGGGCCGGCTGCTGGCGCGGGTGATCGTCAACCGCCTCTGGCAGCATCACTTCGGTCGCGGCCTCGTGGCCACGCCCAACGACTTCGGCCGCCAGGGCACGCCTCCGACGCACCCCGAGTTGCTGGATTTCCTTGCCGGCGAGCTCATCCGCGGCGGCTGGCGTCTGAAACCGATCCACCGGCTGATCCTGACCAGCGCCACATACCGGCAGAGCGCGCAGCCACGTGACGACGCCCGGAAGGCCGATCCCGACAACCGTCTGTGGTGGCGCTGGGAGCCGCGCCGGCTCGAGGCCGAGTCGATCCGGGACGCGATGCTTGCGGTCTCGGGCCTGCTCGACGGACGGATGTACGGTCCCGGCACCCTCGACGAGAGCGATCGGCGGCGCAGCATCTACCTGACCGTGAAGCGCAGTCGACTCGTGCCGTCGATGCAACTGTTCGATGCGCCGGACGCGCTGACCAGCCTCGGCCAGCGTTCCAGAACCACGGTCGCGCCCCAGGCGCTGCTGTTCATGAACGGCGCCCAGGTGCGCCGCTATGCCGAGGCGTTCGCCAAGCGCCTGCCCGCGCAGACGCCGGAGGCGATCAAGCGCGCCTACGCCATGACCGTCGGTCGGCCGCCGACCCGCGAGGAACTGGCCGACGCCGTCGGCTTCGTCGAGGGACAGGCCGCGTCGTACGGCAAACGCTCTCCTGCGCTCGTGGATCTATGTCAGGCACTCTTGGCCCTCAACGAATTCATCACAATCGAATGAACACACGTCGCGATCTCCTCAAGCGTGCCGGGGGCGGCTTCGGCGCCCTGGCGCTGGGTAGCCTCCTTCACCAGGAACAGGCGCAGGCCGATCCGCTGGCGCCCCGAAAACCACCGCTGCGCGCCCGCGCCAAAGCGGTGATCTGGCTGTTCATGAACGGCGGGCCGAGCCAGATCGACACCTGGGACTACAAACCAGAACTGGCCAAGCGCGACGGAAAGGAGCTGGCCGGCTTCGACAAGAACACCGGTTTCTTCGCCAACGCCGTCGGGCCCTTGATGGCCTCGCCCTTCAAGTTCGCGCAGTACGGACAGTCGGGCAAGTGGGTCAGCGACCTGTTTCCGCACCTGTCGAAGCACGTCGACAAGATGGCGTTCGTCCACTCGTGCTTCACCGAGACCAACAACCACAGCCCGGGGCTGTTCATGATGAACACCGGGACCACCCGCATGGGCTATCCCTGCGCCGGCTCGTGGGTCACCTACGGCCTTGGCTCGGAGAGCCGAAACCTGCCGGCGTTCGTGGTGATGAGCGATCCGCTGGACCGTGGCCTGCCCAAGGGGCACGCGCAGAACTGGGGCGCCGGGTTCCTGCCCGGCGTCTATCAGGGGACGTGGCTGCGCCCCAAGGGCGCGCCTATCGAGAACCTGGCGCGCCCCGCCGGCATGAGCCCGGAGCAGCAGCGACGGCAACTGGACCTCCTCGCCACCCTCAACCGGCGCCACTCCGCCGCCGACGAGGCGCTGGCTGCTCGGATCGAAAGCTTCGAGCTCGCCTACCGCATGCAAGCGGCTGCGCCCGACGCGCTGGCCATGGACAAGGAGCCGGCGCACATCCAGAGCCTTTACGGCATGGACGATCCCGGGTGCCAGCACTTCGCGCGCCAGTGCCTGCTCGCGCGGCGCATGGTGGAGCGCGGCGTCCGCTTCGTGCAGATCTACTCGGGTGGCATGGAGAACCAGCTCTCCTGGGACGGCCACGCCGACATCCGCGGCAACCACAGCGGCTTCGCGCGCGAGACCGACAAACCCGTCGCCGGGCTGCTGGCCGATCTCGCGCAACGCGGGTTGCTCGACGACACCCTGGTGATCTGGGGCGGCGAGTTCGGACGCCTGCCCGTGTCACAGAAGGGCGAGAAGCCGGGCCGCGACCACAACCCGCACGCCTTCACCGTCTGGTTCGCGGGCGGCGGCGCGAAGGCCGGAGTCAGCCACGGGCAGACCGACGAGATCGGTCACAAGGCCGTCGTCGACCGCGTCAGCGTCCACGACCTGCACGCGACCATCCTTCACTTCCTGGGGCTGGACCACGACCACCTGACGTTCCGCCACAACGGTCTCGACGCGCGCCTCACCGGCGTCGAGGGCGGCCACGTGATCACGCCTGTTGTCGGTTAGCGCAACTCGAGGCGCGGCGGGACCAGGATCTCGGGCGGCGTCTCGCGTCCGGCACGCAGCTCCATCAGCATCTTGAACGCTTCGCGCCCGATGGTGTTCACGTCCTGCACCACGGTGGTCACGGGGTAGCGAAGCAGGTCGGCCAGCGCGATGTCGTCGAAGCCGACGATGTCCAGGTCGCGCGGGACCTCGAGGCCCGCCTCGCGCACGGCGCGGAGCACGCCCAGGGTCAGGCGGATGCTGGCCGAGTACAGGCCGGAGGCGCGCGGCCCCTGGCGCAGGTACTCGGCGACCACGGCTTGCGTCTGCTCCTCGAACGGGTCTTCCACGCGCACGACGACCGGCTCGATCTTGTGCACGGCGCAGGCGTCCTTGAAGCCGACCAGGCGGTGCTGGTACGGCTGGATGTCGGCGGGCCCGACGACGAAGACGATCTTGCGATGCCCGCGCCGTGCCAGGTGCTCGACGGCAAGGCGCGAGCCTGCCTCGTGATCCGTCCGGACGCAGGGGACCTTCAGCTTGGGCAGGCTGCGATCGATCTGCACGAACGGAAGGCCGTCCTTGTGCAACTCGATGAGGTCGCGCCCCGACCGGGCAAAGGGCGGCAGCAGCAACCCGTCGACGCGGCCGTCGCGTAGCAGCGCCAGCGCGCGTCGCTCGCGCTCGAGATCGAATGCGGTGTTCGACACCACCAGGATGTAGCCGTGCTGCTCGGCCTCACGCTCGGCGCCGGTGGCCAGGCCGGTCCAGAACGGGTTGTTCAGATCCTCGACCACCAGGCCCACCGAGTAGGACCGGCGGTCACGAAGAGCGCGCGCCAGGGCGTTCGAGCGGTAGCCCACCTTCTGGGCCATCTGCTGAACGCGCGCGACGGTCTCGGCGCTGATGCGAAACTCCTGCGCGCGTCCGGAAAGCACGTGCGAGACCGTCGTCTGCGACAGCCCCAACCGGGCGGCGAGGTCCTTCATCCGTAACATGCGCTAGCCCCGCAGCTCCTCCAGCTTCTCCTTGACGGCGGCGGCGTGGCCCTCGGACCTCACCTTGGCAAAGTGGTGCGCCACCTTCCCCGCGGGATCGATGATCACCGTCGAGCGGATGATCCCCATCGACACCTTGCCGTAGTTGTTCTTCTCGCCCCAGGCGCCGTACGTCTCGATCACCTCGTGCTCCGGGTCGGACAGCAGGTGGAACTTCAGCTTGTACTTGGCGATGAACTTCTGGTGGGTCTCGGCCGAGTCGCGGCTGCAGCCCAGGACCACCGCGTCCAGGCCCTCGAAGCCCTTGATGCCCGCAGTGAAATCGCAGGCCTCGACCGTGCAACCAGGCGTGTCGTCCTTAGGATAGAAATAGAGGACCACCCACTTGCCTTTGAGGTCGCTCAGCTTCACGACCTTCTCGCTCTCGTCCGGGAGCGCGAAATCGGGCGCCTTCTTACCGACGGTGAGCTCAGCCATGCGCGGTAACTTACCTTATTTCCTGCGGGGCGGCGGCAGCGCATTGGCTCCGTCTTCCGGCCACGCATGCCTCGGATACTTCCGGCCGAGCTCGCGGCGAATCGCGGGGTAGTGCTGGCGCCAGAAGCCGCTCAGGTCACGAGTCACCTGCACGGCGCGGCCGTTCGGCGCGAGCAGGTGAATGGTCAGCGGCACCCGCCCGCGACAGATGGTCGGGCCTGCCGTCGCGCCGAAGAAATCCTGGAGGCGCGACTCGATCCAGGGCGGCTTGCCGGCCTCGTAGTGCACCGTCGCCTCGCGCCCGCTCGGAAGGCGCACCCGCTCGGGAGTTTCGGTACGGAGCCGTTGCTGTAGACCCGGGTCCAGCCGTGACAGCCCATGAAGATCGGCCTCGCGCAGTTCGGCGAGGCTGGTCCTGCCCTCGCAAGCAACGGCGAGTTGCCCTCCTTGATCCGGCGCGGCCATCTCCAGCAACTCCAGCCGGACGGCGAGTTCACCTGAGCTGCTCTCTTCGAACCCCGACGCGCGGGCCTCTACCTCCAGCAACCGACTCGCCTCGGCCGACGGCTCGGCCGGGCGGCGGGTCTCCTCCAAGGTGACCAGCCCGTAGCCGAGGCGGCTGAGGCGGTCGACGCGCTCGGTCTGGGCGTTCCAGACCAGCTGGTCGGTGGATTCGAGGGCATCGGGCAACAGGTCCAGCAGCCACTCCGCCTGGATCCCGACGGCGAGCCGCACCCGGACCCCCGAGCGGCCGCGCCCGCTGGCGACACCGCGTTCGGCGAGATCCACCCCTACCAGCAGCTCGTCGGGCGGCATGCTCGGCACCTCGGCGTTGCCTCCCACCGCAACAACTGCGTCCGATGCGCCCACGGCCCGGCGCCGCATCACTCGATCGGGGAAGGCGGCCAGCGTGGCGATCGCCAGGGCCTCGTCGGTCGCCTCCGGCGAACTTGGTGGACCACGCTTTACTCGCGCGTCGAGCTGACGCCGTGCCTTCTCCACCGCCTCGGCGCGGCGCCCGTTGACGCCGAGGCCGCGCAGTCGATCGCGGCTGAACCGCGCCGCACGCGCCTGCTCGAAGCGATCGAGGCGTTCCAGCAGATCACCGCCGGCCCTGTCCTCGTCGGCGATGTCTCCCTCGGCCACCATCGCCGCCAGGGTCGCGGCGGCGGGTCCCACGCCCCGGCGCTCTCCCTCGACCACGAGCCGCGCCAGCCGTGGATGCACGGGGAACCGGAGCATCTGCAGACCCACCTCGGTCATCGTGCCGTCCTCGGCGACCGCGCCGAGCCGCCGCAGCAACTCGCGCGCCGCACTCATCGCCACCGGAGGGGGCGCCTCGAACCACGGGAACCGCTGCGGATCGCGCACGCCGAGCGCGTGCAGCATCAGCAGCGGCTCCGCCAGATCCAGGCGGGCGATCTCGGGCAGGTCGAACGGCCGGCGCGAATCGAAGTCGTGTTTCGTGTAGAGCCGCACCGCCCGGCCGGGACGCGTCCGGCCCGCCCGCCCGGCGCGCTGGATGGCCGACGCCTGGCTTATCTTGTCGGTCATCAAGGTGGGCAGCCCGGTCCAGGGTGAATGCGCGGCGATGCGCGCTAGCCCCGAATCGATCACCGCCACCACGCCGTCGATGGTCACCGACGTCTCGGCGACGTTCGTCGACAGGATGACCTTCGGCCGCTGCGCCGGCCGCACCGCGCGGTTCTGTTCGGCAAAAGGCAGCTCACCGTGCAGCGGCAACACCAGCAGGCCGCGTTGATCCGCCAGGGGAGCCAACGCCTCGGCGCACCGCCGGATCTCCGCCGCGCCCGGCAGGAACACCAGCAGGTCACCCTCGAGCCCATCGAGGATCAAGCGCCGCACGGTCCCCGCCACCTGATCCGACAACGGCCGGTCGTCGGGCCGCTGCAGATACTCGGTGTCGACGGGGAAGACGCGACCCTCGCTGCGCACCACCGGGCACTGCCCCAGGTACGCGCGCACTGGATCCGCTTCCAGCGTCGCCGACATCACCACCAGCCGCAGGTCCGGCCGCGGCCCGTTTTGCAATTCGCGCAGCAACGCCAGCGTCAGATCCGTCGCCAGATGCCGCTCGTGGAACTCGTCGAGAAGGACCGCGCCGACCCCATCGAGCCGGGGATGCGCGAGCAGCCGCCGCACCAGCACCCCCTCGGTGACGAAACGCAACCGCGTGGCGGGCCCGGAGACATCCTCGAAGCGGATGGTGTAGCCGACCAGATCCCCCACGCGCCCGCCGCGCTCCTCGGCCACGCGCTCGGCCGCCAGACGCGCAGGCAGACGCCGGGGCTGGAGCACCACCACCTCGCCCGGGATCCCAGCGTCGAGAAGCGCTCCCGGCACACGCGTGGTCTTCCCCGCGCCTGGCGGCGCTTCGACCAGCAGCGACGTGCCGTCACGCAACGCCTGCACGATCTCGGGAAGGAGCGAGTCTATCGGCAGCGGCAGCGACGGCTTCACGGAAACGTCTGCGCGCCCTGCCCTCGCTCGAGGTCGAAGTCGAAAAATCCGCCGAGCTGGCCGCCGATCTCGGGGCCGGGGATCGGATCGCCACGTTTCCGGGCCGAGACGCGTCGGTCGTCCTCCAGGGTGAGCGCAAAGGCCTTCGCGCGCAGCCGCTGGTTGAAGTCGACCCGGAAGCCCCGGTCCGTCGTCTCGCGTTGTTCGGGCGGCACGGCCGCATCGACCTTCGCGGCGCCGAAATCGAGCAGCTCGATCCAGGACTCCCACGCCTGCGCGTCCGGCGGCATCCTGGTCTTCGACACCGCGGTGGCGGCGATCGGTCTTTCGGGGCAAGTCACCCCCAGGGTCAGATTGGCCCGGATGATGGCGTCGGAGCCGACCCGCATGCGCGGCCCCTCCGCGTCCCAGGCGCACTCGTTCGTCTGGTAGTCGGGCTTGCCGTTGACCACGCGCCCGCGCACGCAGCGGGCCACCTCGTACGAGTTGGTGACGTCGAACCGGAGCACGTCATTCACCTCGCGTCGGCGGCCGGTGGTCTGCATCCTGATGATGAGCCGGTTCTGTTTGATGCTGGCCAGGCTGACGTCGTTGATCGGCTCGCCGGCGAAAAAACGTGGATCCAGCCGGTAAGGCACGGGCGTCTCTTCGGTGCCCAGGTCGTCCCCGTTCTTGCAGCTGAGCACGAAGATCGACCCGGTCGCATCACCTGTGCCTTCGCCGACGGTGCAACCACCGAGGAGCAGGACCGCGCCCAGCCAACGCCTCATGTCTGTCTCCGGATCGACAGCCGGGTGTCACGAAGCGCGCCCATCGCCGCGGCCGCGGACCCGTCGCGCACGGCGATCTCCACCTGTCCACCACTGCCCGCGTACACGACGAACGCCCCCGACGGGACATCCGAGAATGTGCGCCCGGCACGAGCCTGGAAACGCCCGCTCGGTACCAAGATGTCCCAGTCGCCGGCGAGCACCTCGTCGTCGTCGACGAATGAGGTGATGAGGTTCCCGAATGTATCCACGTGCACCACCTCGCCCTCGCCCCCGTCCTCCAGCAGTCCGCTGCGCGGCAGCGTCAGATCGATGATGTCCGGCATCTCCGGCCCCGCCTCGTCGACGGCTCGTCCTGCGGCGAGGCGGCCGGCGGCAGCGGCGAATACGTCACGGCCGTGGAACGTCGGGCTCGCCGGGTCGCGCCGGAAGGCGGAGCTGTCGATACGGAACACCCGGCGCGGACCGCGTGCGGCCAGCGAGAGCAGTCCGTTGTCCGGGCCCACGAAGTAGGCACCGCTGGCTTCGACGACCAGGTCGGCGCGGGGCCCCCCGACACCCGGATCGACCACCGCCACGTGGATGCTGCCGGGCGGGAAGAACGGCGCCGCCTGCGCCAGCGTGAAGGCGCCACTGACGACGTCGCGCGCCGGGATGTCGTGGGTGACGTCGACCAGCGTCGCATCCGGGGCGGCCCGGAGCACCACCCCCTTCATCGCCCCGGCGTAGCCGTCGCGCGTGCCGAAGTCCGTGGTGAAAGTCACGACCGCCATTGGGTCATCGGCATCCTATGGCAAACTCACCATCGGAGCCATGGACAAGACCTTCGCCTCCGCCGACGCTGCCGTCGCCGACATCCCCGACGGCGCCACCCTGATGGTGGGCGGCTTCGGCCTCTGCGGCAATCCCGAGAACCTGATCACGGCGCTCCATCGCAAGGGCACGAAGAACCTGACCATCATCTCGAACAACTGCGGCGTCGACGGGCGGATGCTGGGCCTGTTGCTGGAGAACGGCCAGGTCCGCAAGATCATCGCCAGCTACGTCGGCGAGAACAAACACTTCGAGCGCCTGTTCCTGGACGGCAAGCTCGAGGTCGAGCTGTGTCCGCAGGGAACGCTGGCCGAACGCATTCGCGCCGGGGGCGCCGGCATCCCCGCATTCTTCACCGCGACCGGTTACGGCACCGTCGTGGCCGAGGGCAAGGAGACGCGCGAGTTCGACGGCCGTCCCTACGTGCTCGAGAGCGCCCTGCACGCCGACTTTGCGCTGGTGAAGGCGTTCCGCGCCGACAGATTCGGCAACCTGGTGTTCCGCAAGACCGCGCGCAACTTCAACCCGATGATGGCCACCGCCGCCAGAGTCACCATCGCCGAGGTCGAGGAGATCGTGCCCGCCGGTCAGCTCGATCCCGATCATGTCCACACCCCCAGCATCTACGTCCACCGGTTGCTGAAAGGCCTGTCGTACGACAAGCCGATCGAGCAGCGGACGGTCAGGAAGCGGACATGAGTCTCACCCGTGACCAGATCGCCGCGCGCGCCGCCAGGGAACTGCGCGACGGCATGTACGTCAACCTGGGCATCGGCATGCCGACGCTGGTGGCGAACTTCATCCCGCCCGGCGTCGACGTCATCCTGCAGTCCGAGAACGGGCTTCTGGGGGTCGGCCCCTTCCCCATCGAGGGCGAGGAGGATCCAGACCTCATCAACGCCGGCAAGCAGACGGTGACCGCCATTGCCGGGGCCGCGTTTTTCTCGTCGGCTGACTCCTTCGCCATGATTCGCGGCGGTCACATCGACTGCGCGATCCTGGGCGCCATGCAGGTCTCCCAAGAGGGTGACCTGGCGAACTGGATGATCCCCGGCAAGATGATCAAGGGGATGGGCGGGGCGATGGACCTCGTCGCAGCCGCCAAGCGCGTGGTGATCATGATGGAGCACGTCGCCAAGGGGAACGAGAAGAAGATCCTGAAGGCATGCACCCTGCCGCTCACCGCGATCAAGGCGGTCAATCGGATCATCACCGACCTGGCGGTCATCGACGTCACCCCCCAGGGATTGCGGCTTGTCGAACGCGCACCCGGCGTTACCGTCCAGGAAATCCAGGAAAAGACCGAGCCGAAGCTGCAGGTTCCGGGAGACGTCCCCGAGATCGCGGTGTGAAGAACAAGTCCCGCTGGCAGAAGGAGACGCTGGCTCCGGCGGCGGCCAGGGCGCCGGTTCGACCCGCGGCATCCGCGACGCCGTCGGGCATTCCGCTGGCCGATCTCTACGACGAGGCCGGCGCCGAGCCCGACTACCCCGGCGAGTTCCCTTTCACGCGCGGCGTGCAGCCGACGATGTACCGCGGGCGTCTGTGGACCATGCGCCAGTACGCGGGCTTCGGCAGCGCCGACGAGTCCAACCGTCGCTACAAGTTCCTGCTTGCTTCGGGGCAGACCGGACTGTCGGTGGCCTTCGACCTGCCGACGCAGATGGGCCGAGACTCCGACCACCCGCTGGCCCGTGGTGAGGTGGGGCGCACCGGCGTGGCCATCGCCAGCCTCGACGACATGCGCACGCTCCTCGACGGGCTACCGCTCGATCGTCTGTCGACCTCGATGACCATCAACGCCACGGCGGCGACGCTGCTGGCACTCTACGTGGCCGTCGCCGACGAGCGCGGCATTCCGCGCGCCAAGCTCGAGGGCACAGTCCAGAACGACATCCTCAAGGAGTACATGGCTCGGGGAACGTACATCTATCCCCCGGGGCCCTCGATGAGGCTCGTCGCCGATCTGTTCGCCTTCTGCCGCGACGAACTGCCGCGCTGGAACAGCATCAGCATCAGCGGCTATCACATCCGCGAGGCGGGGTGCGACGCCGTCCAGGAGGTGGCCTTCACGCTGGCCGACGGGATCGCGTATGTCGAGGCCGCGCGCGCCGCTGGACTTGCCATCGACGACTTCGCCCCGAGGTTGTCCTTCTTCTTCAACGCCCACTCGCACCTGTACGAGGAAGTCGCCAAGTTCCGCGCCGCCCGTCGCCTGTGGGCACGCATCATGCGCGAGCGCTTCGGCGCGAAGGACCCGCGGTCGATGATGCTGCGGTTTCACGCGCAGACCGCCGGCTCGACCCTGGCCGCCACCCAGCCTCTGAACAACGTGGTGCGCACCACCGTCGAGGCGCTGGCAGCCATCCTGGGCGGCGCTCAGTCGCTGCACACCAACGGTTACGACGAGGCGCTGGCCCTGCCGACCGAGGCCTCGGCCAAATTGGCCTTGCGTACGCAGCAGGTCCTGGCCCACGAATCGGGCGCCGGCGACATCGTCGATCCCTTCGGCGGCTCCTACGCGATCGAATCGCTGACCACCGAGATCGAGACGCGCGCTTCGGACTTGATCGCTCAGGTCGACCGGCTGGGCGGCATGGTCAAGGCGATCGAGGCCGGCTTCCCTCAGCGCGAGATCGAGCGGCGGGCGTACGAGTTCCAGAAGGACGTCGAGACGAAGCGGCGGGTGATCGTCGGGCAGAACGAATTCGCCGATGCGAACGAGCCAGCGGTTCCCTCTTTGCACAAGCTTGATCCGGCGCTGGAGGCGACGCAGATCGAACGGCTGCAGCGTTTCCGTGCCGTGCGCGACGGCGCGCAGGCCAAGGCGGCGCTGGACGCGCTGGCGGCGGCCGCGCACGGCCGGGACAACCTGGTGGCCGCGATCGTGGTGGCGGTCAAGGCGCGGGCCACGCTGGGCGAAATTGCCGACGCCCTCCGGAGCGTCTTCGGCGAGTATCACTAGCCATGGTCGTCTACCTGAACGGCCGCTACCTGCCGCCCGACGAGGCCAAGCTGTCGATCGAGGATCGCGGCTTCCTGTTCGGCGACGGGGTCTACGACGTCATCCGGTCCGTGAACGGCCACCTGTTCGAGCGCGAGCGGCACCTGCAACGGCTGGCGCATGGCATGGAGGTGCTCCGCCTCGCAGCCTCGCCGGCGCTGATGGGCGACATCGCCCAGCAACTGTTGAACAAGAACGATCTGCTCGACGGCCAGGCCACGATCTATCTGCAGATCACCCGGGGAGCAGCGCCGCGCACGCACCACTTCCCTCCGCCGGAGACGCCGCTGACCACGTACGTCTCGGCCGCACGTTTTCACCCCAGGTCCGCGCTGGTCGAGAGCGGCGCCGGCGCCATCACCCATGCCGACCTGCGCTGGCAGTGTTGCGACCTCAAGACGGTGAACCTGCTCCCGAACGTCCTCGCGAAACAGAAGGCGGTCGATGCTGGCGCCGCGGAGGCGATCTTGATCCGCGACGGCATCGTCACCGAGGGGACGTCGACCACCGTCTTCGGCGTGATCGACGGCGAGCTACGCACGCACCCCAACGGTCCGGCGATCCTGCCCGGGATCACGCGCGCCGTCATCATCGAGCTGGCCGCCGAGCAGGGGCTACGCATCAACGAGACGCCGATGCGCGCCATGGACCTGAGCTCGGTCTCCGAGCTGTTCCTGGCGGGGACCACGACCGACATCCTTCCGATCGTCCGGATGGACGGACGGCCGGTCGGCGCCGGGCGGCCGGGACCCATTGCCCGGGGCCTGGCCCAGGCACTTGCTCGCCGACTCACCGCGTCGGGAATCCCGAACAACCCCTAAGGTTTCCGAGGGAAGCCTCCGATTGCTCGTCTTGGGGATGACGAAATCGGATCTGATCGAGCACCTGTGCCAGGTCGAGAAGCTTCCGAAGGGCCGCGCGGAGCTCCTGGTCAACACCATCTTCGATTGCCTGGAGCAGTCCCTCAAGCGGGGTGAACGGATCGAGATCCGGGGCTTCGGCAGCTTCGAGATCCGCAATTACCGGGCCTACCAGGGGCGCAACCCGCGCACCGGCAGCACGGTCGCCGTGAAGCCGAAGCGCCTTCCGTTCTTCAAGGTGGGCAAGGAGCTGAAGGAGCGGGTGAACCTCAGCGCGGGCAAGAAGGGCGGCAACGGCGTCTCCAGCAACGCCAATGGCGCGGCATCCAAGACTTCCGAGGATTCTTCGGCGACAGCCACTCCGACCGGGACCGCCCGCTCAGAGACCGCCTAGCGCTTCCATCCGCCGCGTACCCAGGAACAGGTGTCGGCCGAGCGCGGCGACGAGGGTGCGCTTGCGCTCGGCGAGTGTCTCCGTCCCGCTGACCCGGGCGGCGTACAGCTCCTGGATCTGGCGGTCGAACATCACCAGCGCCAGCCACGGGCGGAAATCGGCCGTGCCATAGAGCAGCGCCGCGAGCCAGCGGTCCAGCGCCAGCTCACGACCCACGGGCGCGCGTCGAAGCGCCTCACGGTAACCGGCGAAGGAGAAGTTTCCGGTGGTGAGCGCGTCCGCGATCGTCTGCGCGGCGATCCGCCCATGGGCCAGGCCAACGGCGATCCCCTCGCCGGTGAGCGCGTCGATGCCGGCGGCATCGCCCACGCACAGGAGCCGCGGGCCCGACACCGCTCCGCGCGGGTCGTATCCCCACGCCGGCCAGGCGCGCGCCGGACCGGGGAGGTCGACGCCGTACGGCCGTAGCGCATCGGCCAGCACTCGATCGAGAGCGCGGCCACCCAGGTCGGCGGTGCTGTGCATGACGCCGACATTCACCCGGCCCCCCGGGACCGGGAACAGCCAGACATAGCCGCGAAGACCACGGTCGAACGCCGTGAAGTCGTAGACCATCGTGCGGCCGAGGCCCACCGTGTCGGGTAGTTCGAGCCGCGATAGCCGTAGCGGTCGGCGCGCACCTCCGACCAGGTGACGGCGCACGAGGCTGCCAGCTCCGTCGGCACCCACCAGCACCCGACACTGAAACCTTCGTCCCGAGGTGGTGTCGATCTCCACCGCCTCGGACGCGACCGCGAAGCGGGCTATCCCCTCCCCCTCGCGCGCATCGACGCCGGCGTCGCGCGCCTGAGTCAAAAGGTCGGCGTCGAACTCCTCGCGGCGGACCACGCAGACCGGGCGTGGGAGCGCCACCTGCCGGCGCACGGAGCCGTACACCAGTTGCCCGCGATCGCAGGCGATGTGCGGCACACGCAGCGCAAGTTGCAGCGCAGCCAGCTCGTCGAGCGCGTGGCCGGTCAGCCCGCCGCCGCAGGGTTTCGCGCGCGGAAACCGTGCGCGGTCCAGCAGCAGGACGCGTCCGACGCCCAGGCGCGCGAGGGCCACCGCAGTGGCCACGCCGGCGGGCCCGCCGCCCGCCACGACGACGTCATGCACCTAGAACTTCGCTTCGACCTTGCCGCTGACGATCACTTCCAGCATCCCCTGCGGCTTCGGCGTGCCGGGTCTGATGACCATCGTCGTCGAGGCGATCAGATTGAAGGGGGTCTGGAAGTCCTTGGCGAACCTGGAGAAGGCCTGCTGGGCCTGGGCGTCGACCAGGATCTTCTGGTTCGACTGCATGGCCATCGTCACCGCCGGCAGGTTCACCAGCCTCTGGGCGCCGGGATCGCTGGCGCTGGTGACGTCCGCGGGCGCGATGAAGATTGCCACCGGCGGCAAGGGTACGTTGAAGGTGTTGTTCAAGGTGAGTTCGATCTCCTTGAGGAGGATCTCCTTGATGATGTTGCCCTTCTGGCCGCGCAGCTGCGGCACCTGGTCGGCCAGGGTGATCGGACTCGCCTGCTCGTAGTTGAACTTCATCACGCAGCTGCCCGCCTCGCAGGTCATCGGATACAGCTGACAGTTCAGCGGAGGAGCCGGGGCCGGAGGCACGCAACAATCCATCACGAGGGCGCCCGCGCCGCTGCCGCAGGTCAGGTTCGGCACCCCCTCGTCCGGCGGCTGCTTCCAGCGCGGGTCGTTGGTGCTGACGTTGAACGTCTGCTTGGGCAGGGTGAAAGCGATCGTCGGGTTCTTCAGCTGGTCGATCAGATCGCAGCCCATCAGCGCCAGCAGCAGCAATGGCAGTCGTCGAGGATTCATGCTCGCTCTACGGTATCACCGCGCGACCTGGTCCGCGACGCTGTAGGGGTCTCGGCGGCGCTCGGCCACATCGGCAGCCAGCCGGTCGATGCCCCCCAGTCGATCGAGCGACGCCTCGGCCTCGCGGCGCAGGCGATCAGCGAGGATCGCCCGGACCCGGTACGCGGCCTGGGACTGCCGCCGGCTGGCAAAGCCGCCGTTCGCTTGCTGGTGGTCGCGGTGGCGCTCGATGGCGGTCCACAGGTCGCCTACCCCCTCGGCGCGGGCCGCCACCGTCTTGATCACCTCGATCTTTGCGCCTTCGCGTAGCTCGAGCATGGTGAAGAGATCGCGCAGGGCCCGATCCGCGCCCTCGCGATCGGCCTTGTTCACCACCAGGACGTCGGCGACCTCCAGCAGGCCGGCCTTGAGCGCCTGCACTTCGTCACCGAGCCCGGGCAGCGTCACCACCACCACCGTGTCGGCCAGGCGCACCACATCGACCTCGTCCTGGCCGACGCCGACGGTCTCGATGAACACCACGTCGAGGCCGAGCGCGTCCAGCACCGTGACCACGTCCGCCGTCGAGCGCGACAGCCCGCCCATCTGTCCGCGTGTGGCCAGAGAACGGATGAACACGCCCTCGTCCAACGTGTGCCGCTGCATCCGGATGCGGTCGCCCAGGATCGCGCCTCCCGAAAAGGGACTGGTGGGATCGATCGCGACCACGCCGACGCGCAGACCGCGGGCGCGCAGCACCACGAGCAACTCGTCCACCAGGGTCGACTTGCCCGCACCCGGTGCGCCGGTGATCCCGACGACGAACGCACGGCCGGTCTTCGGATAGAGAGCCTGGAGGGTGGCCGTCCCCTCGGGGAGCTGGTCGTCCAGATCGCGCATCAGCTGCGCCGCAGCCCTCTGGTCGCCCCCCAGCACCTTCGCCGCCCGGTCGTTCGGGCTCACCCGGTCAGGTCCTTGAGGATCTCTCGAGCAATCACCATCTTCTGGACCTCGTTTGTCCCTTCGCCGATCTCCCCCAGCTTGCAATCGCGCAGGTAGCGCTCGACGGGAAACTCGCGGGTGTAACCGTAGCCCCCGTGGATCTGGATGGCGGAGTTGCACGCGCGCATCGCTGCCCGTGCCGCGTAGTACTTGGCGATCGAGGACTCCTTGGTCGTGGTCATCTTGCGGTCCTGCATCCAGGCGGCTCGCCAGACGAGGAGGCGTGAGGCTTCCAGCTCGGTCGCCATATCGGCGAGCATGTGCTGGATCGCCTGGAACTCGGCGATGGGCTTGCCGAACTGCACGCGCTGCTGGGCGTAGGCGCGTGCGGCCTCGAAGGCGGCGCGCCCGATGCCCAGCGCCCAGGCGCCGATGCCGATACGGCCGCGATCCAGGATCTTGAGGGTGTCGAAGAAGCCCTCGTCGATCTTGCCGATGCGCTGCTCGTCAGACACCACCACCTCCTCCAGCACCAGCTCGGTGGTGTCGGAGGCGTGCAGGCCCATCTTCTCGATCTTCTTGCCGGCGCGGAAACCCGGTGTTCCCTTGTCGATGATGAACGCCGTCAGGCCCTTCTGCTTCTTGTCGGGGCTGGTGGACGCGAGGATGACGTAGATCTCCGCGACGGATCCCTGGGTGATGAAGGTCTTCGTACCGTCCAGCACCCAGTCGGTGCCGCGCCGTACCGCCCTCGTGCGGGCCGACCCGGCATCGGACCCCGAGCCGGGCTCGGTGAGGCCCCACGCGCCGAGCGACTTGCCCGAGGTCAACCGCGGCAGGTACTTCTTCTTCTGCGCCTCGTTCGCCGCCAGGTTGATGTGCCCGGTGCACAGCGAGTTGTGCGACGCCATCGTCAAGCCGATCGAACCGTCGGCTGCGGCAACCTCCTCGAGGGCGATGACGTAGTCGTGCAGCTTCATCCCGGCGCCGCCGTAGTCCTCGGCCACCGTCATCCCCAGAAGGCCCAGCTCGGCCATCGGAGCGATCACTTCCTTCGGGAAGCGCTCCTCCTCGTCCCAGCGCGCGGCGTGGGGGACGATCTCGCGCGCGCAGAACTCGCGCACGCTCTTTTGCAGGACCTGTTGCTCGTCGGTGAGTTCGAAGTTCATTTTATCTTGAATCGCTGCTCGGGGCCCCCGGGGGCGTAAATCTGCACGGCGGTGGTCTTCTCGGCGCCGATTTTCGCTCCGTGCGGCTGATCGGCGGGGACGTGGATGACGCTCTCGGCGGTGAATGGGTAGGTCTCGCTGCCGACGGACAGCACGCCGGCGCCCTCGACGATGTACAGCAACTCGCTGGCGCCTTCGTGGCTGTGACGCGGGATCTCCACGCCCGGCGTGAACTCGACCAGACTCACCGCCAACGTCGCTTCCTCGATCAGGATGCGCGCCGTGCCCTTGCCGCCCAGGATCGGCAGCGCGGCACTGTCGGCCGCCGAGCGGACCAGGATCTTCGCCCCCGCCGGTGCGGCCACCTTGGGATCACGGATCACCTCGAAGTCGGCGCGCCCCTGGGGATCCGTGGGGTCGCGGTAGACGCGCTCGGGGCCAGGCGGCACGAAAGCTTGCAGGAACACCGCCGTCGACTGGCGGCCCATGTTCTCGATGACGTGCGGGTAGCCGGCCGGCACGAACGCCACCATCCCGGCCTCCAGCTTCTGCGGCTCGGCGCCGGCCGGCCCGAGCAGACGGGCGTGGCCCTTCAGTAGATACAGCGCCTTGCCGCTGCGCGGGTGGCGGTGCATGGCGACGCGGCTCGCGGGTCCCACGGACAGCAGGGTCAACGACGCCTGGCGGGCGCGCATGTTGACCTCGTCGGCGAGCACCTTCACGGTGAAGGGGGCAGTCGGCGTCGGTCCTGCCTGCCCCTTGGGCTTCCCGGCTTTCGGTCCGCGGTCGGGGATGTCGGCGATCTTGACCACGAACTGGTTCGCCTGCCCCGCGAAGGTGAAAGGCAGCAGCACCGTGGCGCCGGGTTCGATCCCCTCGACCCTCCAGGTGACGGCGCTGATGCGCACACAGTCCGACAGCGAGGGGGCGACCTCCTTGCCCTGCGACAGCACGCGGGCCTTCGCCACCTGACCGCCGGCTCCCACCTCGAGCTCGATCTCCATCTTGCCCGATGCGTCCAGACGATCGGCGAGCGCTTTCTCGAAGCAGCGGTGCAGGTCCGTTGCGTTCTTCTGCAGCGTCTTCTCCAGCGCCAGCGCCGCGCGCTGGGCCTCGGTGGGCGGCGCGGCCATGGTCAGCACGATCAGAAACGCGATCACTTTTGCACCTTGGGCCTCAGCTCCGTTTCTATCCAGGTCACGATGTCTTTCGTCGACGCTCCCGGCTTGAAGATCGCCGCGACGCCGAGTTGCTTCAGGGCGGTGACGTCGTCGTCGGGAATGATCCCCCCGCCGAACACCACCACGTCGCTGGCGCCCCGCTTCTTCAGCGCCTCGAGCACCGCGGGAAACAGGGTCATGTGCGCGCCGGACATCAGCGACAACCCGATGGCATCCACCGATTCCTGCACCGCCGCCGCCGCCACCATCTCGGGCGTCTGGTGCAGCCCGGTGTAGATCACCTCGTACCCGGCATCGGACAGCGCGCGGGCGACGACCTTGGCACCGCGATCGTGACCGTCGAGGCCGGCCTTGGCGACCAGGATTCGCAGCTTCCGCTCAGCCATGACGTGCCTCCAGGTCACGGACGATCTGCTTGGCGATGACGATGCGCTGGATCTGGCTCGTGCCCTCGTAGATGGTGGTGACACGCACGTCGCGCAGATACCGCTCGACGGGGAACTCGCGCGTGTAGCCGTAACCGCCGTGAATCTGCAGTGCGCGGTCGCAGGCCTCGAAGGCGCGCTCGGAGGCCATCAGCTTTGCCTCGGCTGCCAGGCGGGTGAACGGCTGCCCTTGTGCCTTGGCCCAGGCCGCCTGCAAGGTGAGCAGCCAGGCGGCCTCGATGGCCGTGGCCGAATCGGCGATCAGCTGCTGCACGCCCTGAAAATGCGCGATCGGCTGATCGAACTGGCGCCTCTGGCGGGCGTAGACGATGGCGCTGTCGATGGCGGCGCGGGCAATGCCCACCGCCTGGGCGGCCACGCCGATCCGTCCGCCGTCGAGCGCCGCCATCGCCACCTTGAAGCCGTCTCCCTCGGCACCGACCAGCGCGGACGCGGGCACGAACAGATCGTCGAGGGTCAGCGAGACGGTGCTCGAGCCCCGCTGGCCCATCTTCCTCTCGTGACGTCCTGCCTGCAGGCCAGCGACGGGTGGCTCGACGACGAAGGCCGAGATGCTCTGTCCGTTGCGGGCCATGACGACGACCACGCCGGCTCTGTCGCCCGAAGTGATCCACTGTTTCGAGCCGCGCAGCAGGTAGCCGCCGTCGACGGGACGGGCGGTGGTGGCCAGTGCTGCGGCGTCGCTGCCCGCCTGCGGCTCGGACAGCGCAAACGCGCCGGCGATCGCCTCGCCCGAACACAGCCGCGGCAGGACGCGCGCCTTGACCTCGTCCGAAGCGTAGCGGGCCAGCACTTCGCCCACCATGTTGGTCACGGACATGGTGACCGCGACGGAGGCGTCTGCGCGTGCCAGTTCCGCCACCGCCAGCGCCAGCGCCACCGGCCCTGCGGCGGAGCCCCCGTGCTCCTCGGGCACGCTCATGCCAAGAAGACCGAGCTGGCCCAAGGCTCGCATCTCGGCCTCGGGATACACCTCGGCACGATCACGCTCGGCGGCGCGAGGCGCGAGCTCGCGCGCGGCGAACTCGCGCGCGGTCTCGGCGACCATCTGCTCGGTCCAGGTCGGCTCGAAGTTCATCGGGCGCAGACGTTTTATGACAGTATCTCATCGCCGTCGAGCGAGTGCCCGTGCCCGCCGCGCCCATCCGCGTCCAGAACCCTGCCACCGGTGCCCTGTGTGCCGAGGTGGCCGCACACACGCCCGTCGAGACTTCCGAGGCGGTGGCGCGGGCCCGGCGCGCGCAACCGGCCTGGGCCGCCTTGCCGCTGAAGGAACGAGGACGGGCCCTGCGGCGGCTGGTGCGCCGGATGATGGCCGACGACCAGCTCCTGCCCACTCTGTGCGCCGAGAGCGGCAAGCCACGCTTCGAGGCCGAGGGGATCGAGCTGTTCTACACGGCCGAGGTGACCCGGTACTTCACGGGTCGCGCGGGCCGGCGGACCTTGCGGGACGACCTGCGTCACCCGTTCGTCTTCGCTCACAAGCGGGCGCGGGTCGTACACCACCCGCGCGGCGTCGTGGGGGTGATCGGGCCATGGAACTGGCCGCTCCTGAACAATTTCGCCGATTGTGTGGCCCCGCTGGTCTGCGGGAACGCTGTCGTGCTCAAGCCGTCGCCGGTGACGCCGCTGACGTCGTTGCGCATCCAGAAGCTCTGGCGTGACGAGGGCCTGCCCGAGGACGTCTTCCAGGTGATGGTGGGCGGCGCGGATGTGGGCGAGGCCCTGGTGGCTGCGGTGGACATGGTGTTCTTCACCGGTAGCCATGCGACGGGCCGAGCGGTGGCGCGCGCCGCGGCCGATCGGCTGATCCCCTGCGTGCTCGAGCTCGGCGGCAAGTCGGCCATGGTGGTGCTGGCGGATGCGGATCTGCCGCGAGCAGCACACGCGGCCGTCTGGAGCGCGTTCGCCCACAGCGGCCAGGTTTGCATCCGCACCGAGAGGCTGATCGTGGAGCACGCAGCCGCCGACGATCTCGTCCGGCTGTGCCTCGCCGAGATGGCCAAGCTGCGGCAAGGCCCACCGAACGGGACCGACGACGACGTGGACGTGGGGGCCATGACCTTGGCGCCCGCGATCGACCGGATCGAGCGCCTGGTGGCCGAGGCCGTGGCAGCGGGGGCGCGGGTCGTCGCCGGCGGCAAACGAGGTAATGGCCAGTTCTTCGAACCTACGTTGCTGGTGGACGTCACCCCCGACATGGCGGTGGCGCGCGAGGAGACCTTCGGGCCGGTACTACCGGTGCTGCGGGCGGCGAACGCAGACGAGGCGTTGCGGCTGGTGAACGACAGCCCCTTCGGACTGTCAGGCAGCGTCTGGTCGGGTGACGCGGCTCGCGCCGGCGCCATGGCCCGGCGCATGGAATCTGGCAGCGTCTGCGTGAACGACGTCCTCGTGAACTACTTCTGCGTCGAGGCCCCGATCGGTGGGATCAAGGGCAGCGGTCTGGGTGTGCGCCACGGGCCCGAGGCCCTGCGCCAGTTTTGCCGCGTCGAGACCGTCGTCGAGGACCACCCGCTCCTTGGCTGGCTGTCGCCGACGATCGGCAGACAGATTTCGTTTCCGTACCAGGGCCGGGTGCTGCGCGCGATCCGCTGGTTGATGCGGCGCGTGTACTAGCTCAATCTGATTGGAAAACCAGACGATGAGACCTGGGCGTGCGTGTCGCTCTGGCCGTCATCTTCGTGTTCGTCACCTCGCCGTCACTGGCAAGCGAAGTCCTGCGCACGCAAACCGGCGCGATCGCCCACTGGGAGTTGAAGGCCATCCGCCTGGCCGTCCATCCCGAGGCGCGGAGCCGGCAGCTGAAAGCGGCCCAGATCGAGGAGGCGATGGATGCCGCGCGCGGCTCCTGGAACGAGCTGCCCGAGACTCGCACGCGGCTCGTTCCCCTGACCACGTCGTCGCGGCCGGAGGTGTACATCCACTTCTGCCACAAGGGCTGGCCGTTCTCGGCGAGCGAGGTAGGCCACACGGAGTTCGTGGCCGATACGCGCACGGGTCTGGTGACGTCCGCGTCGATCTACATCAACGAGTGCGACTACAAGTTCGTCCCGTCCGACGAGGTGGCGGAGAATCGCTTCGACCTGCAGGCGGTGCTGGCGCACGAGATCGGCCATGTCCTGGGCCTCGGCCACAGCGGCGTGCCCGACTCGCTGATGTTCCGGAGCACCGGGAGCGCGGGGGTGCGGCGGCCTCGCATGGACGATCGCAGGGGCCTGGCGACGGTGTACCGCCTGCCGCCCCCGCTGGCGCTGCCCGAGCCCGCCTTCACCCCCTCGACGGCGCCGATCCCCGACCTGGAGCCCACGCCCCCCGCGCGGGTGGCTCCACCCGGCGACATCCTGGCGGGTATGCGGATCCAGGGACCGAAGAAGGGCAGCGCGATGATCTACACAGGTGAGCCGACGATCCTGCCGCCGATCGCGCAACCGCCGCCCACCCGCAAGAGCAGCAGGCGCCGCCCGCCGCCGTCTAGGACGTCTTCTCTCCCTCAGGCGTCTGAACTCCCGGATCCTTAGGCGTCTCGGGGGCCGCTGCCTCGGCGGCCTTCGCCTCCTCGACGACCGGCGGCTCATCCCAGCCGCCGCGGCGGCGCTGTACGAACGGAGCGCCGCTGTCACCGCCACCGCCAGGCCGCCGATCGCCACCACCGGGACCACGGCGAATGCCGCCCGGGCCACCACCGGGCCGCGGCTTGAACCCACCACCACCACCGCCACGACTGTCGGGCCGCCCCTGTCCCGGGCCGCCTGCTGCTCCGGCGCGCGTGGGCTGCGGGCCATCCTGACGAGGAGGCCGAGCGTCCTGGCGTGGAGGCCGCGGGCCGTCCGGACGCGGGGGCCGCGGGCCGTCCTGACGAGGAGGCCGACCCTCTTCCTGGCGCGGAGGCCGTGGAGGCCTACGGGTGCGGTCCTGGAAGCCCGCAGCGGGGGCCTCCCGGCGCGCGCCGCGGCCGCCGTCGGGGCGGGTCAGGCTCCAGCCCTCGCCCGCCTTCGGCGTCTCGCCGCGCGGACCGCGGTCGTCGCCTCCCGGGGGGCGCGGGCCCCGATCGCGATCCGGCGGCCGTCCGTCACGGCGGCTGTCGGGCCGCCCTCGGTCATCGCGACGTCCCCCCTCCTTGAAGCTGCGCTTCGGCGCGCCCGAGGGGATCAGATCCACCACGTAGTAGAAATCGCCCTGCTTTTCGGCCTGGGGCGGCGGCTTGTCTCCGCTCATGACGCGCACCAGGCGCACCCGGTCGACCCGCTTGCCACAGACGGCAAGCGCCTCCATGAGGCGCGCCAGGCGATCGCCGCTGACCTTCAGCCCGGCGCCAACTGCCTCGGCCTCGGGACCGGTGCCAGGAGCGGGGCCAGCGGCAGCTTCAGCGGCCGGAGCCTCGGGCGCGGCCTCGGCGGCAGGCTCACCCTCACCTTCGGGGGCGGCAGCAGCCTCCTCGGCAGGTGCGGCCTCGACGGCAACCTCCGGGGCTGCGGGAGCCTCCTCGGCGGGAGCGGGCGGCGCCTCCTTCGCCTCGACGGGGGCCTCGACGGGGGCCTCGACGGGCGGATTCGCGGCCCTGAACGCCTGTTGGATATCGGCGGCCTGCCTGAGCAGGATGCCTGGGAACTCCGTCACTGTCTTCATGCGACACGCCCTTCCTGGTGCGGTCCGCCCTTCGTAGATGACGAATGCCCCGGCGTCAACCGGCCTGTTGGCTGCGCACGCCTCTCACCCGCATAATGCGCCCCATGAAGCGTGCCCTCATGGCCCTGCTGCTGACCACCCTCCCGGCAGGGTGCAAGCGTTCCGGTGGGCCCCCGGCCGTCGCCGGGATCCGGCCCGCCGACGACGTGCGGGGCGGGCTGCTGGCGACGGTGACAGTATCGTCACTGGATCGCGCGCTCGGCGACGTCGACGGCCTCGCGCGCAAGCTGCAACTGCCGTTCTCGGGCAAAGATCTGATGACGACGCTGGCGGCCCAGAACCGCATGCCGCCCGAGCTTCTGTCGCTGGTGGACACCAGCCAGCCGATCGGCGTGGCCTTCGTCGTCCCCGGCAAGGGCGCGCCTCCCTTCCAGGCGATCGCTCTCGAGGCGCGTAGCCCGGAGGCCCTGGCGAAGCTGCTGGCGGGGCTGGGAACCACCGAGACGACCGACGAGGGGGCACGCAAGATCCGACGGCCCGACAGCACCATCCTGTGGGTCGTGGCCTCGGGCCGCCAGCTCATCGCCAGCGCCAGCGCCGACGGAGTTCGCGCGGCCGGAAGCCTCGCGCTCGAGGCTCGACGGACGACGGCCGAGGACGTGGTCGTGCATGTCTTTCCCGAGTCGCTGGCGCGCTGGCAAGGCACGGACGTGGCCACGGCACTGGCGCAATTGCGAAAGGAAGCCGTCGGGGGCCAGGAGGGCGTGCCGCTTCGTCCGTCCGAGCGCGCTGCCCTCGATGGCGCCCTCGAACGCCTGATGGCGCCCCTGCCGGACACGCGCGTCGGCACGCTGTCGTTCGACGTCGACCCGACCGCCGGGCTGCGTTTTCACGCCAACCTGGATCCGAGGTCTGGCTCGCCGCTGGCGCGTCGCCTTGCCAGGCCGACCGCCTACAAGCTGGACCACGGGTTGCTGGCGGGCCCGACCGATCCACTCGCGGTGCTGAGCGCCTCTGGCGCGACTCCTTTGTGGCTCGAGCTGCTGGATGCCGTGCTGGCGGCCGAGGCGCGGGCGGGGATCAAAGGCGCGGCTACCCTTCAAGAACGGTGGCTGGCCTTTCGCCGGCAGCTCGCGCCGGGCCTCTCGACGGCCATCCGTGCGCGGCGAAACGGAGCCAGCGTCGACATCGTGTGGCCGCTTGCCGCAGGAGCGACCGGGGCGTCGGCGCTCGAAGCCTTCGCCGCTCTGGCGTCGGCGCAGGGAACCGCCGAGGTGCTGCGCGAGGTGTACCTCAAACAGGCTCCCGAGATCCGCGTCCGACGCGAGCTGGGCCTGGTGGTGGCCGAGCTGGCGTTCCCGGTGCGCCATCAGCGGAACGACATCGGCGCCGCCGTGGAGGCGCTTTTCGGGAGTGGCACTCTGGGCCTGGTCGCGCGGGTGGACGCCGGGCGGTTTCTTCTTTCCACCGAACCGGAGGCCAGGACGCGCATGGCTGGTGGAACTCCGTTGCCCGTCCCTGTCGAGGTGGAGGAGACCCGTGGCGCCGACGCGTTCGTTTACGTCGATCTGTGGGCCTCGGTCCGCTCGGCCATGGGCGCGATCAAGCAGCAGAACCCACAGCAAGCCCAGATGCTCGGCATGCTGTCGATGATCCCGGGGATTGCGCAGTTGAAGCTGCCGGTCGTGGCCAGCTACCGCAGCGGCCAGTCCCTCGACGGGGAATTGCACGTGCCGCTGGGCACGCTGATGAACGCCGCGGCGGTGCTGCGGCCGATGATGGGGATCGGCGCGCTGCCGTGACATGCGCACCCACGACTCCGACGCCCATCGCTGTCCCGCCTGCCGCCTGCACCTGAACCTCTGCCTCTGTCCGCTGATCCCATGCATCGCGACTCGCACGCGCCTGGTCCTGGTCCAGCACCAGCTCGAGCTGCGCAAGCCGACGAACACCGGCCGCCTGGCGTTGCGCTGCTTGCCGAACAGCACCGTCGTCGTCCGGGGTGCCGACTCCATCCGGGAGATACCAGACGCCTGGGCGACCGCCACCCGCCCCGTGGTGCTCTACCCGGCCCGAGACGCTCGGCCAATCGACGAATGGCGTGATTCACCCGAACCGGTGACGCTGATCGTCCTCGACGGGACCTGGAGCCAGGCGGCCCGCGCACGCCGGCGAATCCCGGGACTGGCGGCGCTGCCGTGCGCGCGTCTGCCCGAGGTCGCGCCGTCGATGTACCGTCTGCGCCATGCGGCGCGTCCCGGGCGCCTCTCCACGCTGGAGGCGATCGCCCGGGCACTGGGGATCCTCGAGGGCGCCGAGGTCGAGGCCCCGCTCGCCCACATCCTGCGGGTGATGGTGGACCGCACTCTTTGGACCAACGGTCGCATCAAGACCGAGGAGGTCACCGGCGGGATCCCGCCCGGGGTGCAATCGCATCGGCCGGCTGGTTGAGATGACCGCACGAAACCTGCGGCTCTTCCTCGTCGCACTGGCGGTCCGGCTCCTCCATCTGTCGCTGCTCCGCCAGGCGGCGCCCGAGTTGGTGGAGAATCCGGTCCTCGACGCGGCCCACTACCACCGGTGGGCCCAGGAGATCCTGGCGGGGACGGGCCTGTCGCACCGGGTGTTCTTCATGCACCCGCTCTACCCGCACGTTCTGGCGGCCCTGTATGCGGTGACCGGGCCATCGCCGATCGCGGCGGTGGTGTTCCAGAGCGTACTGGGCGCGCTGGGCGTCGTCGTCTTCCACGAGCTCGCCGTGATCTGGCTCGACCGTCGGACGGCGCTCGTCGCCGCGGTCATGTTGGCGCTCTATCGTCCACTGGTCACCAACGCCGCACTCCTCGAGACCGTCGAGCTCGGGATCTTCCTGATGCTGGTCTCGCTGTGGCTGTGCGCCACCGCCGGGGAACCGCGCGCCTGGCTGCGGCTCGGTGCCTCTGGCGTGGTCTTCATCCTCGCCTGCCTCTGCCGGGGAAACCTGATCCTGGCGGCACCGGCCCTGCTGCTGGCCGCGCCTCGGCCCCGGGCGTCGGCGGCGATCGCGGCGGGAATGGTCCTGATGGTGCTGCTGGTCGGAGCCCGCAACCGCGTCGTCGGCGGCGAATGGATCTGGCTGACCTCCAGCGGCGGGCAGACGTTCTATCTGGGCAACTACCGGGGCGCGACCAGCGGCGCGCACGAGCCGCCTCCCTTCCTGCGCGCCGATCCCGTGCACGAGGAGGCGGACTACCACGCCGAGGCCGAGCGGCGGGCCGGCCGACCGTTGAACTCCGGGCAGACCTCGCGGTTCTGGTTCGGGGAGGCGGGCAAGGATCTCGCGGCGGCGCCGGGAGCCGCGGTGGTGCGCTTCGCCCGCAAGCTCGGCCTCACGGTGGCCGCCTACGAAATAGCCGACAACTACAACCTCGCCTACCTGGCCGCGTTGACGCCGCTGCGCTGGGCGCCCCTGCCGGGATTCCTCACCGTGATCGGCTTCGCCGCGCTGGGCATCGTGCTGCTATGGCCTCGCCGCCGCGCCTTGATTCTTCTGTACGGGACGATGGCGCTGTACGTGCTGTCGCTCGGAGTCTTCTATGTGTCATCGCGCCTGCGGATCTACCTGGCACCGTTCCTGATCGCCTTCGCGGCTCACGGCGCGGTCTGGCTGTTCGACAACGCCCGCAACCGACGCGCGCTGGTCGGCCTCGCCGTCGCCGCCGTGATGCTGGTGTCGGCGTCGCTGGTCCCGGCTCGCATCCGGGACGTCGAGCAGGCGTCCGCGCTGAACTCGCACGCCCTCGCGCTGCTCGAGGATCGACGTCCTGCCGAGGCGGCCCGGCTGCGCACGCAAGCGCTGGCCCTGGATCCCGACAACGAGTACCTGCTGGTCAACAACGGCCTCGCTGCCCTCGACGACGGCGATGTCGCGCGCGCGGCGGACCTGTGCCGCCGCGCTGCCGAGTTGCGTCCGATGCTGGCCACCGCTCACGTGTGTCTGGGCGTGGCCCTGGCGCACCTGCGGAGGTTCGACGAGGCCGAGGCCGCCTTCCGCCGCGCTGCCGCTGCCGACCAGGACGGCCCCGAAAGCCTCTACAACCTGGCCGTGCTGCTGGCGGGCACCGGCCGGCACGACGAGGCGCGCGTTCTGTACGAGCAGATCCTGGACACTCACCCCGATCACCAGGGCGCTCGTCAGGGCCTCGAGATGACTAGCGCCAGCCGGAGAAACGCTGGCCGGCCGGCACCAGCACCACCTGGTAGTGCGCCTTGATCGGCAGGCCCTTGCCGACGCGCACGAGGTCCAGGCCGCGGCCCTGGCTGCCATCCTTGATCCGGATCTGTGTCGCCACGAAGGGCCTGGTGAAATCGAGCTCCTTCTTCCGGCGCATCGGCATGCGGCAGGTGTACTCACCCGGGCTGCGGAACGGCGGCTGCAAGCAGTTGAGGCAGGTGTGCGGGCCTCCGAGCTTCTCCTGCCACATGCAGATCTCCAGCCACACGGGCGTGTCGTCCGCCTTCTCGGTCACCTGCAGGCGGAACTGCAGCTCGCCGTTCAGATAGTCGACCGGGCTCAGCCAGTTGTCGGGGAGTTTGCCCGGCAGCGGATCCATGCTGTGGGCCTCGTCCCAGACGAAATCGTGGTCCACGATGACACGCTCGGGCTGCTGTGCACGTGGCGCAGGCGTGGTCGAGCAGCTGGCCAGCAAGACGACGAGCAGACCGGAGCGCATGCCCCCGACGGTAGCCGTCGCGCCCGGGAACAGCTACGACGAACGGCGGCGGCGCATCTCGATGAGACGCAGCTCCCGCTCCGCCTCCATCATGGTCCCGTCGACCTCGAGCGCCTTGCGAAACGACTTGGTTGCCTTGCCGCCATCGGCAAGGAAGTTCCAGATCTGCCCGCACCACAGGTGCCCCAGGGCGAACCGTGGGCGTTCGCGAATCACCTTTTCCAGCGTGGCCAGCGTGTCGCGCGCAAGCGTCTGCTTCGACGCCTGGGGGCTGCAGAAGAGGGCCCACGCCAGATACGCGCCGTACTCGGGTTCGAGTGGGTTCTGCCGGACGGCTTCGCTGAAGGCCGCCACCGCGCCGCCGTGGTCACCTCTTTTAAGGCAAGTCTCGCCGGTATGGAAGGTCATCTCCGCGTCGATCACGGCTCTCATCGACGGGTCGGCGTGTCCCGAGCGGGCGGCGACATAGGCGGCGCGCCGCTCGGGATCGGTCAAGGTCGCCGAGGCTTCGCCCAACCGAGCGACGATGCGTTCGGCCTGGTGGACCAGCGCAGGCAGACCCTGGGCCAGCATGCGATCCGGATGGAACTTCCCGGCGGCGCGCAGGAAGGCGGCGTTGACCTCCTTCGCGCTCGCCGTCTCCAGAACGCCAAGAACCTCGAAGTGCGAAAGCTGGTCGAGCCTCCCGGCGAAGTCGAGCACCTCGTCACCCAGGCCGCCGTCACCGCGCCTGACGGCGACCACCACGGTCTCGGCGTTGAGGCTGGAGAGGCTGCGGGGTGGTGCCGGGTGCGGAACAACCATCTCAATGGCGAAATCGGCGACCACGACCGGCAGCTCGAAGAGCACCTCCGGCATCGCGGTTTGATCCGCGGGTTGATCCGGTGTCCGGCTGTCACCGTGCCGGGGCCGCCGTCTCGCGCAATGGCGTTTCTCGATCAAGAGCAGCGAAAGCAAGACCGCCTCGTAGGCCCCGAGCACCTGGGCGCTCGGCAAGACCAGCTGCATGGCGTCCATGGGCTATTTCATCGACGGTGACGCGGATGTCTTTGAGAAGAAAATACTTCTATTGTGAAGATCGTATGGGGCATCACAGGATCGGTTGCCTGCGCCCAATTCGTTCAACCGATCACCCGCGAATGCCGATGGGGACCTCGTGGGATCGGCCGGCACTGGCGCGAAGCGACTCGGCAGGTACTTGCTGCTCGACCGGATCGGCAGCGGCGGCATGGCCGAGGTCTTTCGCGCCGTCGCCGAGGGGCCGGGCGGGTTCCGGCGCGTCCTCGTCATCAAGCGTGTCCTCCGCGACAAGATGGCCTCCGAGGCCTTCGTCGAGATGTTCGTCAGCGAGGCGCGCCTGAGCGCCCTGCTTCACCACCCGAACATCGTCCAGATCTACGACTTCGGCGAGACCGACGGCAGCTACTTCCTGGCGATGGAGTATCTGCGCGGCAAGGATCTCGCAACCGTGATGCGGCAGCTGCGCCGCCAGCGTCGCGGGCTCGCAGCGCCGATCGCCGCCCACGTGGCGCACCAGCTCGCCACCGGCCTGGCGTACGCGCACGACCTGACGGACGCCGGCACTCCGTTGAACATCGTCCACCGCGACGTCACGCCGTCCAACGTGATGCTCCTGCGCGCGGGTGGTGTGAAGCTGCTGGATTTCGGGATCGCCCGCGCGGCGATGAAGATGCGCCGCGAGACGCCGGCGCGGGGGTGGATCAAAGGCAAACTGGCGTACCTCGCGCCCGAGCAGGCACGCGGCGGCACCGTGGATCGCCGCGCCGACGTCTTCTCGCTGGGGGTGGTGCTGTGGGAGAGCCTGGTGGGGCAACCGCTCTTTCATGGCAAGGATCAGGTCGCCACGATGAAGAACGTCCTCGAACGGGCCATCACGCCACCGTCGATCCTCCGCCCCGGCGTGCCGGCGGCGCTGGACTTCATGGTGCTGCGCGCACTGGAGCGCGATCCCGCGCGAAGGTACCCCAGCGCAGGCGCCTTCGCGGCAGACCTCGAGGCCTACCTGCAGGAGGTGCGCTTCTCGCCGCGCGTGATGCAGGACCTGCTGGACGAACTGTTCGGGCCGGACCACGCCGAATCACCGTCCGACGAGGCGGTGATGGCTGCCTCGAGCAGAGCCACGCCGCCGCCCGTGCCCGACGAGATCAGCGAGTTCACGGGCGTCAGTTCGGTCAAGCTCCCGAAGCAGGTGCGCAAGCCGCGGACCCTCGGGCTCGCGGCAGGTGCGGGCACGCTTGCAGTGGTCGCCTTCCTGGCGTTCGCCCATCGGAGCCAGCCGACCACCCGGCCCTCCGCGGCTGTGGCGGCTCCGGCCCCGATGACCGTGCCCTTGCCTGTGGAGCCGGCACCTCCCGTCGCCGAGCCGGAGGTCATCGTACAGGTACAGGTACAGCCTCCCGAGCCTGTCGTGGCCCGGCCGAGCGCCCACACCACCGCGCATCCGCGCAGAACGATCGACCGCCGCGCCAGCAAGGAGGCGGTCGCGCGCGCCCGGCAGGCACTGGCCGCCGGAGAGCTCATGCGCGCCGAGGAGACGCTCCGGAGCGCGGTGCTGCTCGATCCCACCGACGCCGAGGCGGTCGCGGCGCTGGCCGAGGTCCGGTTCGAACGGGCGCTGTACCGCGAGGCGATGCAGCTGGCCTCTCGCGCCGCGCGGCTGGCCCCTCGCACAGCCAGGTACCAGGTGCTGCTCGGGGACGCCTGCTTCAAGCTGGGGCTGCAAGTCGAGGCCGACGCCGCCTATGCGCGCGCCCGGCAGCTGCGCCACAACCGCCGCCCGTGACGTTCGAGGGGGATCCGCTACGAGCTCATCGGCGAGCGATTTCGATGGGTTAGCAATAAATCTGCACGGCCTCCCGTTATCTTCTGGATCGGCCGTTGTACAGGTGTGGAGGGGGAGTTGCAGTATGCCTCCGCGCGATCGCGAGCCGAGCACGGATGATCTGGTACGCCGCGTCCTGGCAGGCGAGACCCAGGCGTATGTCCAGATCGTCGAACGGCACGAGCGCGAGGTCTGGAAGGTGGTGGCGCTGATGCTGCGCGATCGCGAGGCGACCGCGAGCTTCGTCCAGCAGTGCTTCGTCAAGGCGTACGAGCGTCTCGGCCAGTACGAGCTGGGCCGGGATTTCAGCCAGTGGTGCAAGGCGATCGCCCGCAACCTCGTACGCAACGAACTGCGCCGCACCCTTCGCGAGAACGAACAGATCGCCGAGTACCGCGACTACTTGCTCGTGGCCCACGCCGACGACGACCGCGCCGAGGAAGAAGAGCGGCGGATGCAGCGAGCGCTCGCCGCCTGCCGCGAAAGCCTGCCCGAGGTGTCCTTGCGGGCGCTCACGTTGCGCTACGAGGAGGCGCTGAGTCTGGACGAGGTCGCGGCCGCCATCGGGCGCACCATGGTGGCGACGCGGCAACTGCTGTTCCGCCTGCGCCTGATGCTGCGCGACTGCGTGGAGAAACAGGTGGCGGAGTGATCCGCGCCGACGAGCTGACCCTGCGGCTGGCGGATCAGGAGATCACCGAGGCCGAGGACAACGAGCTGCGGCACCTGCTGGCTGCGGAGCCCGGGACGCGCGACCGGCACGTGCGGCTGTTGCGGCTGCAGGCGGCGCTGCACGGCGACTGCCGGAGGCCGGGGCTGGCCGGCCCGGTGATGGAGCAGATCTACCGGGCGAGGCAGCAGCGCGTGGTCGACGGTGTGCTGCAGCAGCTCCCGGGGAGGCCTGCGCCGGTGGCGCGACCCCGGCGTTCCATGCGCGCCTTGTTGCCGGCGGCCGTGGCCGTGGCCGTGGCGATGACGGCGGTGTTCGCCTTCGTGTCGATACGGCGCGACGTCCGTGAAGCGACGGAGGTGCCACGCCCGTTCAACGGTCGTTTCGCCACAGTCGTCGCGATCGACGGCCAGGCGCACGCGCAACGCGAACCGCTGGCCTTGCCGCTGGTGCCGGGGCTGAGGCTCCGACCCGGTGAGCGTCTGGAAACGGGTGCGGGCGGCGCGGCCATCATCAACTACCGGGACCATACGACGCTGACGCTCGGTCAACACACGCAGCTCACGCTCGAGGATCCCCAGCGCTCGCGGGACCGCGTCGCCTCGGTCGAGGCGCAGGTGGTCCACCTCGGTCTCGGCATGCTGCGCGCACAGGTGGGACTGCAACCGCAGGATCGCGCCCTGCTGTTCCTGACACCGCATGCGCGCATCACCGTGGTCGGCACGGCGCTGGCGCTGCACGTGACCGCTCAGGCAACCCGCCTCGAGGTCACGGACGGAAAGGTGCTGTTCGAGCGGCTGGACACGAACCGCATCGAGGAGATCCGCGCCGGCCAGCAGGCACTCGCCGGTGACGAGACGGAGGCGACCCTGCCGGTCCCCGCCGCGCCCGCCGCACCGGAGCCAGCAGCGACCGTGGTCTTCAGCTACGACTTCGAGGACGGCGAGAGCCCGAAGGCGATCAAGCAGGGGGCGCTCGTCACCGGGCCGTGCCGCCCCGGCAGCCGCTTCTGCGCCATCGGAACCCTCGACCCCTACGACTGGACGGGGCTGGTGGTGGCCGCCGTCGGCTCACCCAATGTGGCGTACTTCTCGCCGGGCATGGTCCTCAGCTTCGATTACTGGGCCGGAGCCGACGTCAAAGAACTGAGGGTCCAGTCCTGGAACTCGGACCAGTACCAGAACCACAACCTCGAGGTGCCGAACGCGACGCCCGAGGCGTGGTCGCATGCCGAGGTTCGCCTGGGCGACGCCGCCGGGGACAAGAAGCTGCCCTGGCAGCCGGGCGACCGCATCCAGAACATTCGCGTCCATGGCGGCCGTACCGGCGGCAAGCCGTTCTACGTTGACAACATCCGCCTCGTCGACCGGCCGCAGACATCAGGAGGAACTCCATGATTCCAGGACGCGTGGCACGGCTCGCTCTCGTGGTTTCGTGCGCTGCGTGTGTCGGCACGATCGATGGATCGCATGGCGTCGTGGACTCCGAGCAGGGCGTCGGGGGCCAAGGCGGGGGCATGCTTCCCGGAACGCCGCCGCCGGCGGGGACGTCGCTCGTGGCCGGGCGCGCCGCGCTTCGCCGCCTGACCGAGAACGAGCTGCGCAACACTCTCAAAGACCTGCTGGGAACGGACCCGGGGGTGGATCTGGACGTGTGGCCCGAGGACGCGCGCACGCCATTCGACAACGACTACACCACTCAGTTCGGCTCGCGCGCGGTGGTCGAGGCGGCCAAGAGCATCGCCGAGAAAGCAGCGATCCGGCTGCTCACCGATCCCGCGGGCCGCCAGCGGGTGGTCGGCTGCGCGCCCGCGAGCCCGTCGGACAGCGCTTGCTTCAAGCAGTTCATCAGCCGCTTTGGCCGCCGCGCTCTGCGCCGGCCCCTGGCCACCGACGAGATCGATCGATACGCCGCCTTCATCGCCCACAACACGGCGAGCGGCGACTTCTACACCGCGGTGGGGATGGTCGTGCGCGCCATGCTCCAGGACGTGGAACTTCTCTACCGCATCGAACTCGGTACGCCCGTCCCCAAGGAGACGAACCTCTTCCGCCTCAACAATTTCGAGGTGGCGACGCGCCTCTCGTATCTCCTGTGGGGCAGCGCTCCCGACGACGAGTTGCTGGACGTCGCCGCGAGGAGTGGCCTGGCCAGCCCGGCGGGAGTCCGCAGCGCCGCCGCACGCTTGCTGGGGGCCAAGCGCGCACGCGAGCGCGTGGGCCGCTTCCACTCTCTCTGGCTCGGCTACGAGCGCTCGACGCTGCCGGGCAACCTGGACGCCAAGATGCAGGTCGAATCGGCGGCGCTCATCGACCGGGTGGTCTTCGACGACAAGGCATCCTGGCTGGAGATCTTCCAGCGCAAGGAGAGCTACGTCGACGACACACTGGCGGCCCACTACGGGATGACGAGGCCGAACTCGACCACGCCGAAGTGGGTTCCCTACGGCACCACCGGCCGCCAGGGATTGCTGTCGCACGGGACATTCCTGTCGGTCGCCGCCAAGTTCAACGACACCAGCCCCACCCAGCGCGGCAAGATGATCCGCGAGCGGCTGCTGTGCCAGGAGATCCCGCTCCCCGATCCGTCGATGATGGTGAACGTCGACGAGCCGCCGAAGGGCGACGCCATGTGCAAATACGACCGTTACGTGGCCCACCGTCAGGGTGGCTGTGCCGCCTGCCACTCACTGATGGATCCGGTCGGCTTCGGCCTCGAGAACTACGACACCGCTGGCAAGTACCGCACCACCGAGCCGAACCTGCCGGCCTGCCGCATCGCCGGCCAGGGCGAACTGGTCGGCGTCGGAACGTTCCGCGGCCCGGCCGAGCTCGGGAACCTGCTCATCAAGGGCGGCGACCTCGACCGCTGCGCGGTGATGCAGATGTACCGCTTTGCTTCGGGCCGCAAGGAGCTGACCGAAGAGGATCGAAGCTTCGTCGACCTGCTCACCATGGGCTTTCGGCAGAAGACCAATCACTTCGACGAGCTCTTGCTCGAGTACGCGTCGCAGCCGGCCTTCGGCTACCGGGTCATCGAGTGATCTTGGAGTAAGGAGGCACCATGTCGCGATTCAGGATTCCACGACGTACGTTCCTGCGGGGCCTGGGCGGCACGGCGATCGCTCTGCCGTTCCTGGAACTGATGGAGGGCAAACGCGCCCAGGCCGCGCCCGGAAAACGCTTCTTCATCTGCTTCGCCGGCACGTCATTGGGCCAGGCGAGGCTGGACGACTTCGTCCCCAGCAGCGTCGGCGCGAACTACGGTGTCAGGCGCGCCCTGGCGCCGCTGGGCGAGACGAACGCCATGAACAAGTTCGGCGCTTACAGCCTGCGCAACGACGTCTCGGTGGTCTCGGGCATGAAGATCCCATGGGCGACGGGGACCGCGGCGCCGCCAGCGGCTGGGCGTGTTGCGAACTGGCACGCCAGCTCGATATGTCCCTTGCTGTCGGGGATGGCATCGCTCACGACCAGCGCCGCCTGCCGCGGCGTCACCTCGGATCAACTCGCCGCAGCGGTGCTGTCTACCGGCGCGCGGTTCAAATCGCTCGAGTACCGCGTGCAGCCCTCCGGCTACCGCGACGGCGGCGCCAAGGGCGTGATGTCCTACCGCAAGGACTCGGCCGGCAAGGTCATCCCGAACACGCCCGTCACCAGCCCCAAGCTGGCCTTCGACACCCTGTTCACCGGCTTCACGCCGAGTGATCCCATGGAGGCCAGGCGACGCGAAGCCTTGCTGGCGCAGGACAAGAGCATCCTGGACGTCGTGCGCGGCAACGCCGATCGGTTGAAGCAGCGCCTCGGCAACGTGGACCGCCTCCGGCTCGAACGTCACTTCGAGGAGATCCGCGACCTCGAGAAGCGCATCGCCACCCTCCCGCCGCCCCAGGGGACGACCTGCAAAGTGCCCACCGACCCCGGCGCCGATCCGCCGATCTCCACCACCGTGGAGGCGAAATCGGCGGCGCGCACCATCGGCTACGCCAACGAGGATCTGCGCGGCAAGGTGATAGGCGACCTCATCCACATGGCCTTCGCGTGCGATCTGACGCGCGTGGCGAGCATGATGGTCACCTTCGTCCAGTGCTTCATGAACGTCGAACCGCTGGTCGGTGTCCGGACCGATCTCCATGAGACCGGGCACTTCTCGACGACGCAGGAGAAAATGTCGGACACCATCGCCTGGCAGGTCGGGCTGTGGGCGCGCGTCATCGCCAAGATGAAGGAGACGCCCGAGGCCGGTGGCGGGTACCTCCTGGACAACACAGCGGCAATCATGGTGTTCGAGGGCGGCCACGGCTTCGATCCCGAATCGGGCAACGCCGCCGACTCGCACTCGTCCGAGAACATGGGCGTGCTGGTTGCCGGACGTTCCGGGGGGCTCAAGCCAGGCCGCCACATCGCGGGAGGCAACGCGCACCCCGCCCAGGCGATCGTCAGCTGCCTGAACGCCGTGGGGGTGCCGGGCGGACTGGGCGAGGTGCCCAACGGCCTGCCCGAATTGACCAGCTAGGCGAGCGCGTCGCGTCATCCAGGCCGCTGGCCGCCCAAGGGGCAGGTGTGGCAGGCTATTTGGGGTTGTGAGCCGAACGTTCACGCGCCTTACCCGGTATTAGAGAGCTATACGATGCACCTCGCTCTCCTCTTGCTGCTTGGCCCCCTGGCTGTCGCCCAGGCGACCCCCGCCCCCGCCGTCAAGCCACTCTTCAAGAAGTATTGCCAGGGCTGCCACGGACCGACCAAGGCCAAGGGCGGATTGCGCTTCGACAAGCTCGACTTCGACATCGTCCGCGGCAAGGACGGCGAGCACTGGCAGGAGGTCCTTGGTGCCCTGCAAAAGGGCGAGATGCCGCCCGAGGAAAAGTCCCAGCCAACCGACGCCGAGCGCCGGACGCTGGTCGGTTGGATCGCAACCAGCATCGACAAGGCGTCCCGGCTCAAGCAGGCCGAGGCCGCTTCGTTGCTGCGCCGACTGACCCGCGAGCAGTACACCAACACCCTGCGTGACCTCCTGGGCGTCGACAGCGACTACACCCGCCTCCTTCCCCCCGAGAGCCCGTCGAAGATGGGAATGCAGAACGACGGCCGGGTCCTCGCCAGCTCCACGTTGCACCTCGAGCAGACCATGAGGATCGCGCGCGTCGCCGTCGACCGTGCCCTCTCCATCGGACCGCCGCCCCCGGCCTGGCGCTTCCGCTACGTCTTCGGGCCCCAGAAGACTCAGCCGGCCAAGAAGGTCGACCTCGGTTACCAGGCGCAGCCGCTCGATCCGGACCAGTTCCTGGTCGAGACGTTCGCCGATAGAGGCGCCCTCAGGACGCCCACTCTGACGCCCAAGGGTAACCTCCGGGACCGCTGCTACGTCGACCTGCGAGGGTCCACCGACTACGAGAAGAAGGACAGCGCCCCGCGCTTCTCGGTCGACGACCGCGGCATCCTGCTGATGCCCGCCAAGCCGCACGTCGAGCGCGAGGCGCAGATCTGGCAGGGCCCGAACCCCAACCTCGATCTGGTCCTGCGGGACTTCCCCGCGGAAGGGGCCTTCGTCCTGCGGGTCACCGTCTCGCGAGCAAGCGCGCAAGGAGAAGCGCCCTGGCTGCGCGCCTTCGTCGGCAACCGCCTCGATGACGGCATGGAGTACGCGACCTTCGACCAGCCCCGCCGCGTCGACGCTGCCCCGGGAAAGCCGCAGGTGATCGAGTTCCGCGGCCGCCTGGAGAACCTGCCTGTCCCCGTGGTGGACCCCGAGGACAAGGAGTTCCTCTCCAACCTGATGGTGATCGGGGTCTGGAACGACGTCCTCGCCACGACTGCCGCGGTCACCTCGCCGGCTCTGATCATCAAGTCCATCGAGTTCGAGGGGCCCGTGACGGATGTCTGGCCGTCGGCCACCCACCGCCGTGTGTTCTTCAATGATGCTCTCAAGAGCGACGCCGCGACTTACGCACGGCAGATCATAGAGCGGTTCCTCGGACAGGCTTTCCGCCGCCCCCCCACCCCGGCCCAGCTCGAACGGCATTTCGGTTTTTGGCAGGATCAGGTCAAGGCGGGCGTCAGCTTCGAGGAGGCGATCCGTGACAGCCTCGCCGCTTCCCTCTCCTCGCCCAGTTTCCTCCACCACGTCGAGGAGACGCAGCGCCTCGACGACTACGCGCTGGCGAGCCGCCTCTCTTACTTCCTGTGGAACACCATGCCCGACGAGGAGCTTCTGGGCGTCGCTTCCCAGGGCAATTTGCGCGCCAACCTCGCCGCCCAGACTGCACGCCTCGTGGGGGATCCCCGCGCCCGGGTCTTCTTCCAGTCCTACGCCGCCCAGTGGCTGGACCTCGGCTCACTCGATCGCGTGCGCGTCGACGTGAAGCTCCAGCCCGCCTTCACGCGGTTCGTGAAGGACGACATGCGCACCGAGACCAGCCGGTTCCTCGAGCACCTGTTCAAGGAGAACCGGCCGCTCGGCGAGCTCATCGACGCCGACTACACGATGCTCAATCAGAACCTGGCCCAGTTCTACGGCGTCGCGGGGGTCAACGGTTCCGAGTTCCGCCGCGTCACGCTCCCGAAGGGCAACCGCGGCGGTGGGCTGCTGACCCAGGGCAGCTTCCTCGTCGGCCACTCGACCGGCGACGACTCCCACCCGATCAAGCGTGGGGTCTGGGTGGCCAAGAAGATGCTCGACGACCCGCCGCCACCGCCCCCGCCCAACGTTCCCGAGATCGACCGGGAGAACCCGGAGATCGCCAAGCTGTCCGTCAAGGCCCAGCTCGAGATGCACCGGAACAAGGAGTCCTGCCGCGACTGCCACCGCAAGCTGGATCCCTGGGGCATCCCCTTCGAGAACTTCGACGCCGCGGGGTTGTGGCGCACCACCATCAGCAAGACCCTGGGCGACAAGTCCTTCAAGTCTCCCGTCGACGCCGCCACCGAACTCGTCGACGGTCACAAGATCAACGGCCTCGCCGAGCTGAAGACGTATCTGCTCGACAACCGCCGCGATCAAGTGAGGCGAAGCGCCGCGCGCCACCTGGCCGCCTACGCGCTCGGCCGCACGCCCAGCTTCATCGACGACAGAGCCGTGAACGAGATCTGTGTTCAGGCGAAGGCCAAGGGCGACCGCCTCCAGGACCTGATCCTGGCCGTCGTCCAGAGCGAAGCCTTCCAGAGCAAATGAGGAACTCGATGAGCAAGATCCCCCGCAGGACGTTCCTGAGAGGCGTGGGCGTCGCCTGCGCCCTGCCGCCCCTCGAGGCAATGGCGATGGCGACGGCGCGGGATCGAAGCAAACCCAAGCGCCTGTGCATCGTCTACGTCCCCAACGGCGTCAGCATCGCCCCGCCGGATCACGCCGCTCACAAGGAGTGGAGCTGGTTCCCTATCGGCAAAGGCCGCGAGTTCACCTTCACCAAGACCCAGGAGTCGCTGGAGCCGTACCGCAAGGACCTCACGATCCTCGGCGGTCTGTCCCACCCTCGCAGCCGCAACCTCCTGGGACACGCCGCCGGCGACACCTTCCTGACCGGTGGGGACATCGGCGGCGAGTACCGCAACTCGATCTCCCTCGACCAGGTCGCCGCGCGCCAGCTCGGCCGGGCCACGCGCCATCCGTGCATGACGCTGTCGTGCGACGGTGGCATCGGCTACAAGTCGCGCGTCTCCACCCTCTCCTTCAGCCCGAACGGCACGCCGCTGCCCTCCGAATCCAGCCCTCGCCAGATCTTCGAGCGCTACTGCAGCGCCGGTGATGCCAAGTCCGAGGAGGCCGCGCGCCGCCGCCTGCTGGAAGGCCGCAAGGTGGTCGATCTGGTCAAGGCCGACTCCCAGGACCTGGCGCGCCGTCTCGGCCGGGAGGACAAGACGCGCCTCGATGAGTACGTCGGCACGCTGGCCGAGATCGAGGACCGCAGCAACCGCGCCGAGTCGTGGATCGGCAAGCCAGTCAAGGCGGGCGACGCCAGTCGTCTCCACCTCGGCGCCCTGCAGGTCAACCCCGCCGAGTACATCCGCACCATGTGCGATCTCATCGTGCTGGCCTTCCAGACCGACACCACGCGGGTCGCCACGTACATGGTCTCACGCGAAGACGGCATGGGCTGGGGTGATCAGTTCCCGGTCATCGCGCTGGGGCTCAAGGGCGGCCATCACAAGCTGACCCACGACCGCACCGAGGGTTTCTTCGAGCGCTGGGCCCGCTACGACCAGTTCCTGGTGCAGCAGTACGCCTATCTCCTCAAGCGCCTGTCCGAGACCCGCGACGAGCACGGATCGCTTCTCGACAACTCGATGGTCCTGTTTGGTTCCGCCTGCAGCTCCACTCACAACGCCAGGAACTATCCACTGGCGCTGGCCGGTGGGAAGAACATGGGCCTCAAGCACGGCCAGTTCCGGGAGTTCTCCGAACATGTCCCGCTGTCCAACCTGTACGTGTCGATGCTGAGCGCGCTGGACGTCCCGGTCCCGTCGTTCGCCGATTCGACCGGCAAGCTCGACCAGATTTTCACCTAGATGGCGACGGGGTCCGGCGAAGGGCTCAAGAGTGACGAGATCCGCGGTGCGCTCCGGGAGGCTCTCGGCGGGAGGGCAGCACGCCTCGAGGACCTCCTGTCCCGGGCCGGCGGCGCGCTCGACCCACGTCCGAACCTGAAGCTGGCGGCGGCGTTCGGCGCGGAACTGGCGGCGGAACCCGGGACGGTGACGCTGCTGCTTTCGCGCCTGGGCGGAGACGACGCCGCGCCCGACACCGCGCGCGTGTTCCTGCCGATAGCGGCGGCGCATGGCTGGGCTGGCCGGCTGCGCGCGGGGCGGGATGAAGAAGCAGCCTGGGCGGCGCTGGCCGAACTGGCGGCCGACGAGCGCGCGCCCGTGCGCATCGGCGTGCTCGATGCTCTTCTCTCCTTGACGGTGGCAGACGGCGCGGCCGATACCCTGATCGCCCGGGCCGTCTCCTGGCTGGACATCGAGGACCGCGAGCTGCGATTCGGGGCCGCCGCCCTGGTGATCGAGACCCTGGGCGACCCGCGTGTGTTCGCGCGCGTGAGCGATCCCCAGGCGATGTTTGATTATCTCTCGCGCGTCATCGCCGAGATCGCGGACGCCCCGCGTTCGGCCGAGCGATCGGACGCGCGCCGCCGGGTGCTGCTGTCATTGCCGCGCACCCTCATCGCCGTCGTCGCCCGAGGTGGCGACTCCTGGTTCGAGGAGGAGTGCCGCCAGGCGTCGCACCACGACGTGCGCCACGCGCTGTCCACCGCGCTCGCCCGCCTGGCGGGCGCGAAGAGCGCGGTCGTCGATACGCTCCGCAGGTCGCTGGCGAGCACCAGCAAGCCCCCCCGCGATCCGTCACGCATACGCCCCGGCACCGGTCGAGGCAAGGCCTCGCGGCGGATCCGCTGACGCGGCTCAGGCCTGGCGCATCTGCTGGGCGCCGCGCATGTCGATGATGCCCAGCCAGTCGAGCGCGCGCATCACCTGGTACGTCGTGTCCAGCTCGAACCAGCGGGCGGCGAAGTTCGGGCTCATCGGGTACTTGTGATGGTTGTTCTGGTAGAGCTCGCCGCCCGTGAGCAGATCGATCGGCAGCGTGTTCCTGGATGCGTCATCCAGATCGAAGTTGCGGTAGCCGTAGCGATGGCCACCCCAGTTCACGATCGCGCCGTGCATGGCCCCCATGATCCAGTGGCCGGGCAGCAGCACCCATTGCCACGTCGCGGTGGCGAACAGCCAGTAGAACAGGAAGAAGCCGCCGCCCCAGACCACCCTCATCGCCCAGCTCTTGCCCATCCATTCGAGCACGCGCGACTGCGGGAACGCCCCATCGAACCGCGCCTCCGGGGCTTTCTCGAAGTACGCGATCTCGTGATAGATGCGCTTGGTCCGGTACATCATCTTGAAGAGGCCAGGCACCAGGGCCCGGTACCCGGTCGGCGAGTGCGGATCCCCGTCGCTGTCGCTGTAGGCGTGGTGCATGCGGTGAAGCACCGCATAGCCGCGCGGGTTCAGGTAGCTCGAGTTCTGCGCGACGGCGGTGAGGAGATTGAAGAACCTCTCCCACCCCTTCGACATCGTGAACTGCCGGTGCGCGCCATACCGGTGAAGGAAGAAGCTCTGGCAGAACAGCGAGAGCTGCCAATGGACCACGAACAGGACGACGACGACCATCGGCCATGCACAGTAGCATCTGGCATCACTGCTTGCGACGTCTCTGCGTCGGAGACCACAGCGGGGCCTGCAAGGTCGCGTCCCACCGCGTCCACGCCGCCATGAGTTCCTTCGCTTTTTCCGGATGGGTGTCGGCCTGATTCGTCGCCTCGGCGATGTCCTTCCCCAGATCGAAGAGCTTCGCCTTTGCCATCCCCCCCGTGTCGCCCGGCGCCTTGACGAGCTTCCAGGAACCCATCCGGACCGCCATCTGCTCGCCGAAGCGCCAGTAGAGCGCCTCGTGTGGTGCGCGCTTGTCTTTCCCCTCGAGGAACGGCAGTAAATTCACACCGTCGACCTTCCAGGCCGGCGAAATCGTGGTTCCCGCGGCAGCCAGCGCCGTCGGCAAGATGTCGAGCTGGATCACCGGATGGAAGAAGGCCTGTCCCGACGGCACACGACCCTTCCACTGGACGATGAACGGCACGCGGATGCCGCCCTCCCACGTCTGGGCCTTGTGGCCGTGCAGCATCCCGTTGTTCGAACCGTTGGACGGCGGGCCGCCATTGTCGCTGACGTAGAAGATCAGCGTGTCCTCCTCCAGCTTGGCGGCCTTCAATTTCTCGAGCACCGCTCCGATCGCGTCGTCCATCGCCGACAGCATGGCCAGGTAGGTGCGCCGTTTCTGATCCGTGACACCAGCGAACCGCTCTGTGTAGCGATCGGTCGCCTGGAGCGGCGCATGGACCGCGTTGAACGTCCAGTAGAGGAACCAGGGGTCCTTCACGTGGCCGTCGATGAACGCCAGCGCCTCGCGCCGGAAAGCGTCCGTGAGGTACTCCTTCTCATCGACCGGCTGCGCGCCACGCCGGATCGGGTTGGCCTTGTCCTCGGTCGCATTCACGTACGAGTGCGCACCACCGAGAAACCCGAAGAACTCGTCGAATCCGCGCTTTTGCGGGTGAAACGCCGGCTGGTAGCCCAGATGCCACTTGCCCACCATGCCCGTCGCGTAGCCCGCTGCCTTCAGACGATCGGCCATCGTCTTTTCAGTCAGCGGCAGGCCGAAGTTCTTCACCGCCGCCTCGGCCGGGCCGGGATTGAACTCGTGGCCGAAGCGCGTCTGATAGCGGCCGGTCATCAAGCCAGCGCGCGTGGGGCTGCAGTACGGACCCGACACGTACCCGTCGGTGAACCGCACCCCATTTTTCGCCAGCGAGTCGATCGCCGGCGTCCGGACATCCTTGCTACACCCCTGCACGCCGAGATCGCAGTACCCCTGGTCGTCCGCGACGATCACCAGGATGTTCGGCTTGCGTGCGGCCACGGCGACGGACGGGGCCGCCCAGGCCACTGCGAGGGAGAATGCGAACAATCGGAATGAGGGCATGCAGGGCAAATCCTCGAGCCCGCCGTCCGTTACGCCACTCCGACATCCACGGCGACGCGGACCTCGTGCCGCCCACCGCCATGGATCACGCCCTTGAGTGGCGTGACGTCCGCAAAATCGCGCCCCTGCGCCACCGTCAGGTGCTCGTCGGAGGGAATGAGGTTGTTGGTGGGATCGAAGTCGACCCAGCCGAAATCCGGGACGAACACCGACAGCCATGCGTGCGAGGCGTCCGCCCCGACCAGCTTCGGCCGTCCGGGCGGCGGGCGGGTCAGGAGATAGCCGCTCACGTACCGGGCAGCCAGACCCAGGGACCGCAGGCACGAGATCTGGAAGTGCGCGAAGTCCTGGCACACGCCGCGCCGGCGGCGCAACACCTCGAGCACGGGCGTGGTGACATCGGTGGCCTTGGCATCGTAGGCGAAGTCCGCGTGCACCCGCGCCGTGAGCTCCGATACCGCCTCCAGGATCGGACGATTCTCCGTGAACGACGGCGCCGCATAAGCCGCCAGCGGCGGGCCGACTCGCGCAGATGTCGAGTCCAGTGTGAACGGGAAAGCGTCGAGGATGTCCTTGCGTCGATCGCGCCGCAACCGATCACGCACTTCTTGCCAGACCGGCGTGGTGTGGAGCAGAGGCGCGGGCTTCGGGGTGACATCCACGGTGCTCGTCGCCACCACCTCCAGCGTCCGGTGAGGCTCGCGGATACTGAAGTGCAAGGCCCGATTCCCGAAGTAGTCGAGCCGCTCGCGGCTGACTCCTGGGGTCGGGTCGATGGCCATGTCGTGCGCAACGAGGCGCGCGCCCTCCCCGTCACGCGGCGCCAGATGCGCCTCGTGGTACGACGTCGAGACCGCCTCGCTGTAGAGGTACGTCGTCCGATGCACCACGCGCAGCTTCATGATCGGCGCGACACCGGAGCGTGGTTGAGGTACGTGGATGACAGCGAGTCCGAGATGGCAGGGATCTGCGCCTCCACGCGAGCCACGAACCGCTCCAGATCGCCGCGCACGCCGTCCATGTCCGTGGCAGCCAGCAGCTCGACGTCCGCCGCCTGAACCTCGGCCAGGGCGGCCATCGCGAAACGGACCTGGGGACTGCGAATCCCGGCATCCAGTTGCGGCGGCAACGCGTGGACATGCTCGACGAGAGCGCGCAACTGGAACACCGCCGACCGCGGATTGCTCTCGTCCATCAGCAGCAGATCGAGGACCGGAGCCGTCTGCAACGAGGCCAGATAACGGCGCCGGTAGGTGATGCCGCTATCGGCGACAGCGAGAATCGCCTCCAGAGTCGGAGCCTCGCGCTCGGTCCGCCTGGCCAGCGTGTTGCGCAGGAGCAACGCCATGCTCGCCAGCCGCTCGAGACGACGGCCGATGTCCAGGAACCGCCACGCCTGACCGCGCGTCATGCTCTCCATGGCCAGCCCCGAGAAGGCCGCCAAGGTCTGTACGGTGCGATCGAGCAGACCGGTGATCGCGCCGAGGCGCGAGCGCGTCTCCTCGATCGCCCTGACACCCAGGACATGGTCGAGCGTGGCGATCACCCGCCAGGTATCGGCGGACAGCCGATCGCGCACCATGCGGGCCACGCGCAACGTCCGCTGGGCGACGGCGGCCAGACTGCCGTTGCGTTCGACGTCCAGGACGGCCAGAAGCAGCTGGCTCTCGGCGGTCGCCAGGTCGGCGGGATGGGGCAACGGCGCCTCCGTCTGCGCTGCCAGGGCGCGAAACAGGATCATCGCCTCCGAATCGACGGCCAGCATCTGCTCGGCAGGTCCGTCGTGAAGGCGCGCAGCGACGACACGAGCAAGGCGTGCGATCGACTCGGCTCGCTCGGCGTAACGCCCCAGCCAGAATAGGTTGTCGGCGGCGCGGCTCGGCAGATCCCCTCCGCCACGGGAGATCGCCACCGGAAAGCTTGGCGGCGGCAGCAAGCTGAACGCGCTCACGGGGCCCGCCCCCATCACCCAGGTGTCCTTGCTGCCCGCGCCTACCTGCATGGAGACGTCGGGGTTGTCTCGATCGCGCGCCACGCGCGACAGAGCGCCCGGCATCACCATGTAGCCGTCTTTCGCCACGGCCACCGCATACGCGCGCAGGACCAGCGCACGAGGCGCGAGCGTGTCCTCGTCCAGGGACGGCGTGGTCGAAACGGCGATCTGTTCCTGCGCCACCCAGTGTCGCGGAGCCGCTTCCACACAGGCTCGAAACCGATCGCGTTCGCCCTGGGCCAGCCCGGCGACGAACACCGGCAACGTGAACCCTTCGGGGAAGGTCGGCTTGAACACCAGGCGATCGAAACGGTCGCGCACCACCGCCATGGCCGCCGGATCACCACACCAGAAGGTCTCGGCTGATGGGAGCGCCAGCTCCTCGCCCAGCAGATGTCGCGCAATCTGAGGCAGGTACGGCAGGATCGCCGTGGTGTGCAAGACCCCCGTACCGAGTGGGTTCGCCAGCGCGACGTTTCCTTGCCGGACGGCCTGCACCAGCCCTGGCACTCCCAGCACCGAGTCGGGGCGCAGTTCCAGTGGATCGCAATAGTCGTCGTTGACGCGACGGAGGATGACGTCGACGAGCTGAAGGCCCGAGAGCGTCTTCAGATAGACGCGCTCGTCACGAACCGCCAGATCGCCACCGCTTGCCAGCGTGTAGCCCAGGTACTGGGCGAGGTAAGCCTGCTCGAAGAAGGTGGCGCTGTACGGCCCCGGCGTCAGGACGACGACGCGCGCCTTGTCGCGGTTGTGCCGGGCCGTGCCTGCCAGTGTCTCTTGCAGAGTGCGGAAGAACAGCGCCAGTCGCTCGACGTTGCACGCACGGAACAGCTCGGGCAGCGCGCGCGCGACGACGATCCGATTCTCGAGCGCGTAGCCAGCGCCCGAGGGCACCTGCGTCCGATCGGCCAGCGCCCTGAAGCGGCCGTCCGGACCACGTACGACGTCGACGCCGTAGAGCGGCAGCCAGCGTCCGTCCGGCACGCGCGCGCGGTAGACCGCCCGCAAGAACGACGGGTGCGCGAACACCAGCTCGGGAGGCAGCCACCCCTCCGCCAGCGCTCGCTGTTCGCCGTAGAGGTCGGCGAGGAGCAGATCCAGGAGACGCGCCCGCTGAGCAACCCCGGCCGCCAGCGCCGACCACTCCTCGGCGGCGATCAGCACCGGGACGGGCGAAAGGCTCCAGGGACGCTCCATCCCGCGCGGATCGCCGTAGACGTTGTAGCTCACGCCATTCTCGTGGATGAGATGCCGTGCTTTCTCCCAGCGGCGCTCGCGGTCCTCCGGGGTCATCGACAGGAGGCCATCGAGGAATCCGCGCCAGTGAGGACGAGGCGCGCCATCGGCGCCGGCAAGTTCGTCGTGGCGATCCGGCGGAGGGACGTAGCCGGCCGAGGAGGATGGCCACATGAGAGGGACGACCACTTTAACTCGATCGACGCAGGTCGAGGGTATGAGGCAGTTCCGGGTTGTGTTCTTCGGGCGGGTCGGCCATCAGCCCCGGCGTGTGGCCGAACGGTATGAAGCGCGTCGCGCGGCGACTCTCGGCCTCCCGCGCATTGGCCGGAGGACGCTCGTACGCCAGACCGCCTGGATGAGCGACATGGTACGTGCAACCACCGAGCGACCGTTTCGACCAGAGGTCGACGAGGTCGAACACCAAGGGCGCGTGGACGCCGATCGTCGGATGAAGCGCCGAAGGTGGCTGCCAGGCGCGGAAGCGCACGGCCGCGACTTGCTCCTCGCGCGTGCCCGTGGCGACCAGCGGGACGCGCCTCCCATTGCATGTGACCACGTGCCGTCCAGCGACCGCGCCACGCACCTTCAGCTGCACACGCTCGACCGAGGAATCGACCAGGCGGACCGGGCCACCCGGGCCAGGCTCCTCGCCCATGACGTGCCAGGGCTCGAGCGCCTGGCGCAACTCCAGATCGATCCCGCGCACCTCCACCCGACCGAAGAGGGGAAATCGAAACTCGAAGTGCGGCTCGAACCACGCCCTGCGCAGCGGGAAGCCCGCACCTTCGAGGTCCGCCAGCACATCATCCAGATCCTCCGCGATGTAGTGCGGAAGCATGAAACGGTCGACAAGGCTGGTCCCCCAGCGCACGGGGTTGCGCCGATACGGCTCGCGCCAGAGCCACGCGACGAGGGCCCGCACCAGCAACTGCTGCGCGCAGCTCATCCGGGCGTCAGGCGGCATCTCGAAGCCGCGCAGCTCGACCAACCCCTGTCGGCCGGCGGCCGAGTCGGGGCTGAACAGCTTGTCGATGCAGATCTCCGCGCGATGGGTGTTGCCGGTGACGTCGACCAGCAGGTTCCGGAACAGCCTGTCGACCACCCACGGCCGAATGTCTTGGCCCTCCTTCGGGATCTGACCGAAGGCGATCTCCAGCTCGTACAGGGAGTCGTGGCGAGCCTCGTCCATGCGCGGCGCCTGGCTGGTCGGCCCGATGAAGAGTCCCGAGAACAGATACGACAGCGATGGGTGATTGAGCCAGTAGGCAACGAAGCTGCGGAGGAGATCGGGGCGCCGCAACCAGGGGCTGTCGGCCGGCGTGGCGCCCCCGAGAACCACGTGGTTGCCGCCTCCGGTCCCGGTGTGACGGCCGTCGACCATGAACTTCTCGGCTCCGAGCCCGATGAGGCGCGCCTCGTCGTACAGGGCCGAGGTGTTCTCGACGAGACCGCGCCACGAGCGCACGGGATGAACGTTCACCTCGATGACCCCCGGGTCCGGCGTGACCTGTATGCGGTCAAGCCGATGGTCCGTGGGCGGATGATATCCCTCGATGCGGAGCGGCTGCGCCAGCTTCGCCGCCGTATCCTCGATGGCCTCGAGCAAATCCAGGTACTGCTCGACCGTGGAGAGCGGCGGCATGAAGACGTGCAGCGTGTTCTTCCGCGCCTCCACACAGAGCGCCGTACGCACGAGCGGCGCGGGTGCGCTCTCGCTCGAAGGCGGCGGGGACGTTCGAGGCTGCGCCAGCGGGCCGCGCGGCGCCAGCGGATCCCGCTCCGTGATCGTGGCACGCTCCTCGGGCGCCGCCCACGCAAGGGAGTCCATCGGCAACCGGAACCCCATCGGTGAGTCGCCAGGCAGAAGGTAGAGACGACCGCCCCGCACGGACCAATGGCTACTCGCCCAGCTGAAGCGATCGTCGCCGGCGTCGACCGTCTGCAGCGGCAGCACATAGCCCGCGACACGCCCCAGCCCGCGCTCGAACACCCGCCGCAGCCGCTCGCGCTCCCGAGGATCGTCGAGGCGGCAATCCAGAGGATCGACGTTGACCGGCAGTTGCCGCTCGCGCCACAGATAGTAGAAGGTGTCTTCGTACCCGGGCTGCAGGCACTCGGCGCTGACGCCGAGCCGCCTGGCCAGGGCCTCGCCAAAAGCGCGGGCACTGACCTCGTCGGCCCCTTCGCCACCCCCGCCGTCGGCGAACAGCGCCGGGTCGGTCCAGATCGGCTTGCCGTCCACGCGGAAATAGCAGGAGTACGCCCAGCGGGGCAGCGGCTCGCCGGGGTACCACTTTCCCTGCCCATGGTGCAGCACGCCTCCAGGTGCGAAGCGACGGCCCAGCCGGCTCAGCAGCTGGTGCGCCAGTTCCTGTTTCGTGGCGCCGAGCGCGGCCGTGTTCCATTCTTCGCCGTCGCGATCGTGGACGGAGACGAAGGTGGGCTCGCCTCCCATCGTCAAGCGGACGTCGGCAGCGACGAGCGCGTCGTCCACGAGGTCGCCACAGGCCAGCACGGCCTGCCACGTCTCGTCCGAGTAGGGTTTCGTCGGCCTCGGGGGATCTTCCAGGCGTTCGACCGTCATGTGGAACGAGAACTGCTCGTCGAGCCGCTCGCCCTCTTCGCGCTTGGCCCAGGCGAAGCTGCCGGTGATCGGCGCAGCGCTCGCGGGATCGGCCGTGCATGCGAGCGGGATATAACCCTCGCCGCACAGGAGGCCGTTCGTGGCGTCGAGGCCGACCCAGCCTGCGCCCGGCAGATACGCCTCCGCCCAGGCGTGCAGGTCGGTCACGTCCTCCAGGACACCGGAAGGTCCCTCGGTGGCCGTCTGGTCCGCCTTCAGCTGGATCGAGTAGCCGGACACGAAGCGAGCAGCCACGCCGAGACGCCGCAGCATCTGCGCCGCCAGCCAGGCGAAGTCACGACACGAACCGTGCCCTCGCTCCAGCGTTTCCTCGGGCGGAAAGACGCCAGGCTCCATGCGCAGATCGTAGCGCAGCGATCGATGCACCAAGCTGTTCAGATCGACCAGGACGTCGACACTGCGGCGCCCGGTCCGGACGATCTCCCGTCGCGCCGAGGCCACCATGGTCTCGAATCGCGGGCCGGCCGCGCAGACGACCAGGTACTGCGCCAGCTCGGCGGCCAGGGCCGGGTCGTAGACGAACGGCATCGTCTCGGCGTAGTCGTCGAGGAAAAAATCGAACGGGTTGATGGTGGTGAGATCGGCGATGAGGTCCACCTCCACCCGCAGCTCCTGCGCCGGCTCGAGAAACGCCAGCCGCGCCTGGTGGTTTCCGAAGGGGTCCTGCTGCCAGTTCAAGAAGTGCTCCCGCGGCGTCACGCGCATCGAATAGGCGGTGACCGGTGTCCGGCAGTGCGGAGCCGGACGCAACCGTACGATATGCGGCGCAAAGGTGACCGGCCGGTCGTACCGGTACTCGGTGACGTGATTCAGGGCGACTCGGATGGCCAAGGAGGCTAGCCTAGGGGGCTCAGGTTAACGGGACATTTCCAGAATGGGAATTGCGTGTAAACATCGCAATCCTCTCGTGATGCGCGCCGCGCATTCTGCTTTCATTCGAGTTTCATTCGAAGGAGGGCGACGTTGCTGTTCGATGGATACGAACCGATCGGGGGGACCTACGACGAGCTGATGGACGTCCACGGACAGCCTCGCGCCCATGCCCGGCGCGCTCTCGGCGTGCTGTCGAAGCTCTCGGCCCCCGAATTCGCCCAGTACCAGTCGCTGGCCGAGCTGTCGCTCTACAATCAGGGGGTCACCTTCTCCGTCTATTCGGACAAGCAAGGGACGGAAAAGATCTTCCCGATCTGCCTCGTGCCCCGGGTGATCGCCGCCGCCGAGTGGGCGCGCGTGGAGACGGGCCTCGCACAGCGCCTGGCCGCGCTCGGGGCGTTCCTCGACGACATCTACGGCGAGCAACGCATCTTGAAGGCGGGCATCGTTCCGCCCGACCTGATCATGGGCGCGAAGTTCTATCTGCCCAAGGTGCACGGCCTGAAGCCACCAGGTGGCGTGCGGATCCCGATCGCCGGGATCGATCTGATCCGAGGTCCGGACGGTACATTCCTGGTGCTCGAGGACAACGTCCGGACGCCGTCGGGCGTGTCCTACGTCGTCGAAAACCGCCTGGTGACGAAGCGGATCTTCCAGAACGCGATGGAACAAAGTGCGGTCCGCCCCGTCGAGCAGTACCCGAGCCAGCTGGCGGAGACGTTGCGGTCGCTTTCGCCCGTCGACCCCAGTGACACGCGCATCGTGGTGCTGACGCCTGGGCCGTTCAACTCGGCGTACTTCGAGCACACCTTCCTGGCGCGGACGATGGGCCTCGATCTCGTCGAGCCGAAAGATCTGTTCGTCGATGACGACACGTTGTTCGTGCGCACCACTCACGGGCCCGAGCGGGTGCATGTCGTCTACCGCCGCGTCGACGACGCCTTTCTCGATCCGGAGTTCTTCCGCGCCGACAGCCTGCTCGGCGTGCCGGGGCTCATGAGAGCCTACGCGGCCGGCCGGGTGGCGCTGGCGAATGCGCCTGGCAACGGGTGCGCCGACGACAAGGCCATCTACCCGTTCGTGCCCGACATGATCCGCTACTACCTTTCGGAGACGCCGATCCTGGCCCAGGTCGACACCTATGTCTGCGCCCGCCCCGCGGATCTCGCCTACGTCGTGGAGAATCTCGGCCACCTGGTGGTGAAGGCCGTCGACGAGGCGGGCGGCTACGGCATGCTGATGGGTCCCCAGGCCAGCACCAAGGAGCGGGACGAGTTCCGCCAGCGGCTCCGCGCCGAGCCGCGGCGCTACATCGCGCAGAATCGGATCGAGCTGTCGACCTGCCCGACCTGGGATCCCCGCAAAGGCGCGCTCGGGCCCCGTCGCGTCGATCTGCGGCCCTTCATCCTCACGCGGCCGTCGGGATCCTGGGTGCTTCCGGGCGGCCTCACCCGCGTGGCGCTCGTCGAGGGCTCCTACGTGGTGAACTCCAGCCAGGGAGGCGGCTCGAAGGACACCTGGGTGCAGAAGGAAGACGCCGCGTGATCTCGCGCGTGGCCGAGCAATGCTTCTGGTTCGGTCGCTACATCGATCGCGCGGAGAGCACCGCTCGCCTCCTCCAGGTGACCAGAACGCTGGTCTTCGACGCCGACATCCCCGTCACCCAGTGCTGGCGGCCGCTCGTGATCGTCTCTGGCGAACTACCCTCGTTCGTCGCGCGCCATGGCGAGGCGGCGGTGGGCAACGGCGACATCATCCAGCGTTACATGACGTGGGAACCCGAGAACCTGGTCAGCTTGCGCAAGAGCATCAGCGCCGCGCGCGAGAGTGCCCGTGCCATCCGGGAGGCTCTGTCCCTCGAAGCCTGGGAGGAGGTCAATGAACTCTACCTCTGGTTTGGTCGCGAGGACGCCGACCGTCTTTACCGTGAGAACCGCGAGCACTTCTACCGCCGCGTGCGCAACTCGGCGCAGCTGATCCTGGGGCTCGTGCGCAGCACCATGCTGCACGACACGCCTATGAGTTTCTTGTGGCTGGGTGTGATGCTCGAACGCGTGGGCCAGACGGCTCGCATCCTCGACATGCACCACCACACCATGTCGCTCGAGACCCAGCACCAGATCGTCGAGGTGGCGCTGTGGCTCTCCTTGCTGCACGCATGCTCGGGACACGAGGCCTTCGTCAAGAAGAGCCAGGGGCGCATCTCGGCCCATTCCGTCGCCGCGTTTCTTCTGTTCGACGCACGCTTCCCGCGCTCGTTACGCTACTGCTTGCGGTCGGCCTGTCGGATCGTCGGTGACATCTGGCCCGACGGAGCGCAGCGGCCGTCACGCACGCAACTGGCGGAACTGTCCGACTGGCTGGACACGCAGGAAGGCGCCTTCGCTCCCAAGGCCATCCACGATCTACTCACGCGCGTCGTCGACTCGACCACGGAGATCTGCTCGCACATCGGGCAGGAGATCCTCGGTCCACCCGAAACCGCCACGACGGCCGCGCAGGCGCAGACCAACCAGTAACGACCTCGCGCTGTTTCAGCTCACGCGTGCAGCCAGTCGAGCGGGCCTTTCACGCCCGTGGCGCCGACGGTGTCCACGTCGCGCAGGCCCATGTAGCGGACGACCGAGACCAGCAGCTTCGCCATCTCCTGGCCGGCTTTCACGTTCTCGGTGACGTACTCGGGATACCTGGAATCACCTGGGGGGTAGAGCCTCGAGAACCCGGCTTCTCGGCCTTCGGGGGACGGCCCCCGCCTGTAGCGGCCCGTCTTGAAGGTCCCAAGGCCGTTGCCGAACAGGATCACGGGCAACTGGCCCGTCTGATGGCCGTCGCGATTGTCGGGGGAGCCGCCGAGTTCCTGGCACCACACGACGAGCGTGGAGTCCAGCAGCGGCCGGCCATGGGCGTCACGGGTGGCCTTCAGCTTGTCGAGGAGCACGGCCACGTGATGCGAATAGAACCGGTTGAAGATACCGAGGGCGTTCATCTTCGACTCGGAGTCGCGCTGGTGGGTCCACGGGTGATGGGCGGGACCCGAGTCGCCTGAATTGGCCAGGGGCGAGGAGGGCACATCGTAGCTCCCGGCGATGCGGTTGCGGGAGGCCTGGCCGCTGAACTGGAAGGCGATGAGGTGCGTCAGCTCGCAGACGAGGGCCGTCGCCATGAGGCCGACGAAGGCGCTCATCTGGGCGTCCACGTTTTCGGGATCGCTCCAGCCCGCGGGGGGAGCGTCGGGCGCGGAGGCCTTCCGGCAGGCGGCCATCGATCGGGACACCTCGACGCGCAGATTCTTCTCCATGCTGCGCACGGTGGTGCAGTGGTCATCGAGAAGGCGCATCCCTTCCTTCCCGAGCACGTCGCGCACCGACGCGCAGTCGCGGTTGACGAAGTCGAGGATGCTCTTCTCGCGCGCCAGGCGGGTCGCCCCCGCCGCTCCCGGCTCCGCCGAGACGAACCCGCCGAAGAGATCGGCCCAGGCCACCGACGGATCCAGCTGCGGGGCGATCGCCTTGCCGGGCCCCGCCCAGAAGGCGCCGTGCCCCTTCGCCAGACCCCAGTTGACGGAGCGGGCGATGCCGGCCCGGCCCTCGGCCAGCAGGCGCTTGCCGATCACTTGATCGATGGTAGCGCCGTTGCAGAGATAGCCCCCCCTGGCCGTCGGCATCGTGCCCCAGCCACCGAACAGCTGCCCGCCGAGGCCGTGGCCGTTGCCCGGCACCACGCCGTGCCCCGTCGCCGCCATGTGGGACAGGAAGATACCGTCGGACTTGTGCCGCTCGAGCGGCGCCCACCATTCGTGGAGCGTGAAGTCCGTCTCCGACCTGGCCGAGGCCACCGGCCCGGCGACCTTCATCGGACCGTTGCCGTTGTACAGCAGGATGACCCGCCGCGGAGACGCGGTGCCGGCGATGGCGTCGCGACGGCGCAGCACCGGCGCGAGCAGTGTCATGAGGGCGGTGTTCGTGAGCAGTCCTCGGCGTGAGATCGGCATCGTCATTTCCCCTTCGGTCACTTGCCTTCGGTGGCGGTGATGAACTCGGGCGCGGCCACCAGCGTGCGTAGAACGGAGATGACGCCGCCGCCGCGCTTGACCACCTCGTCCAGGGCGACGAGCAGATCCTGGTCCTCGGGGATCGGCTCGCGGCCAAAAGCCCAGGTCAGCTCGGCCTGCGCGAAGCAGGCGTGCACCTCGGGCCGTGCCGCCAGGCTGCGCATCAGGTCGCCGGGAGAATCGAACGAGAGCTCGGCGCCGGATCGGGTGCGGACGCTGCCCGCGAGATCCCAGGCCTGGCCGGAGGGATCCTCCTTCACCCAGCGGCCGACGGGATCGAACGACAGGAAGGAGTATCCGAACGGCGCGAACTTCTTGTGGCAAGCCGTGCAGGAAGGGCCGTCGCTCGTGCGGTCCTCGAGGTCCTCCCGGATGGTGACCCCCGGTGTGGGCGCGCTCAGGGCGGCGGCTGCAGCGGCCGGGGGAGGCGGCGGGATCGGCTCGCACAACAATCGCTCGCGGATGAACTTCCCGATCGGGAACGGCGACGCCCCGTCCTCCTTGGTGTGCGCGGCCAGCACGTAGGGGTGCATCAGCAGCCCGTAGCGGGTGCTCTCGGATGGATCTCCGGTGGCGTTCTTGCCGTCGCCCGCAGGGTCGGTGATCCGTCGGACCGCCGGATCGGCCAGGTAGTTCTGGGTCGAAAGAAACCTCTCGATGGAGGGATCCTCTTCCTCGTCGAGCACCCGACGGATGGCCTCCTCGGCACTGACGCGGATCGAGGACTCGAAGCCGCCGTCGAGCAGCTTGCGGTACTTTCCCGATTTCTCGCCGACCTTCGACTCGCCAGCGCCGAGCCACTCCAGCACCAGCGGCACCAGGGCCCGCCGGCCGGGTTCGGTCTTCAGCAACCGGTCGAACTGACGGACACGTTCGGCCGGGTCCTGGAGCAACCCCGCGGATGCAGCCTGGAGCAACTCCTCGTCAGGGGGAGCGAGCGTGGCCAGGAAACTCAGACGGTTGGCGACGTTCCGGGGCTGGAGGATCGGCTTGCCGACCTCGATCCGGTAGAGGAACGATGGGGAGAAGAAGACGGCGGTCAGGATCCCCTCGACGGTGCCCACGTCCTGGCCGGCAGTTCCGGCGACCGCCAGGATGCCCTCGAAGATCTTGCGTTCCTCGGGGCGCACAGGGCGGCGCAGGGCCTGATCCGCGAAGCGCAGCGACCAGGCGAGCAGGCATCGGCGCTGCGGAGGGCCGGACAGGGTGCAGCCAGCCCGGGTGAGCGTGGCCGGAGCAACCTTGGCCGCGAACGTGCGGAGTACCTGCCTGACGAGGCCCACCTCGGTGGCGATGAGCGATCGGCCCGCCGTCTCCAGCATGCCGTCGGCGGGACGCGGATCTTCGGGGAGCTCGTCGCGCGCCGGCGCCGACCCGACCAGCATCTGCACGGTGGCCCGGATCTCGTCGCGCGACAGGCGCCGCAGCGCCGAGGAATTCCCTTCGAAGGAGACGGCGTCCTCGGCGATCGCAGGCCCGCAGAGCACGAGCGTGGCGACCAGCGCGGTGGTCAGTCTTGCCGTGCCAGGGGCGGGCCTGATCATGAAAGTCCTCCGGGGGCGGACACGCCCTCCCCCATGAGCACTTACGCCATCGGCATGGAATCGGCCGCCTGCGGGGCAGCTACGCGCCGCGGCACTGGGTCCGGTAGTCGTACGAAGCGCGGACGCCACGGTGATCGGAGGGCCCGAGCGAGATGAACTGCGCCTCGATGAACGTGTGATCCGGGTGCGGGCGGCGGACGATCCAGTCGATCAGCCGCGCCCCGTGCGAGCCACCGTTGGCGGGCACGTCGTACTGGAAGCTCGTGCCGAGGAGGGCCGGCAATCGCGTGGTGTTGAAGTCCGCGGAGCCGATGACCGGCACCGTGTCGAGCATCATCACTTCCTTGAACTTCGCGATGTCGTCTGCGTGCGCGGCCCGACGCCAGGCCACGGGATCCTTGCCGTCGCCGTCGACGCCCGAGACGGAATGGTGGGCCACCCGTGACAAGACCTGCCCGCTGGCAAGGTGAGTGAGCCACACGCGCGTCACCCACCGTGACGGGGACACACCTGCGAGCCCCTCTGACGCCAACCAGGATTGGCCACGGATCAGCTTGAAAGCGTCGGTGCGCCACGAGACCGGTACGGCGTTCCTGGCGACGTCTTCGGCCTTTCCCGACGGCCAGTACGTGTCCCACCCGCTGCGTCCATCGATCCGTTCGACCTGCGCCAGCTTCTCGATCTCGGTCCAGCTGATGGTCTCCGCTCCTGCAGCGAAGGCGATGTCGATCGCCACATTGAGATCGGCGGCCGGATCGAAGTGCTCCATCGACGCCTGCAGATGCCGCAGTCGATAGGTCTGCGGCGTGCAGAGGAGCCGAGCGTCCGCTGGCGCGACGTCCGTGCGAGCGACACCGTCGGCGACCCTGACGTCGGCCTGCGGGGAGTTCGTGGCGTCTCGGCCCGGCGTTCCGGCGTCGGGCCAGACGTCGCTGCCACCTTCCTCGCCCGAGGGCGAAACGCCATCATGGGCCTCACGCGCGGTGCCACACGCGATGACGACGGTCGCCGCGCACACGAGGCCGACCATTCTCAACGCCATGCAAACGTTTCTACGCAAGGGTCGTGCCGGGGCATCGACAGGCGCGACCTCGCGTAATGCCACGAGATCTTCATGCCCGGGCGTGTCCCCGTCCGTAACCGCGCGTAACCTGGTCGTGTCGCTGTCCGTAACCGCTGTGTAGACGTCTTTGTTAATCCCAGGGCGCCCTCATTCGTCATGATAGGGGTGTTGGCAGAACGGATCGACACGGGCTCGCTCCCACGAACCGGGGACGATCTGGCGCGCGTCTTCGAGGCACACTACAAGCCTCTGTACCGCGCAGCGTACAGGGTCATCGGAAACGCCACTGACGCCGAGGACGTGCTTCAGTCTGTGTTCCTGCGGCTCGCCCGCGGAGATCTGGATGTCGATGCCGCCGACCTCGGGCGATACCTCCATCGATCGGCCATCAACGCCGCGCTCGATCTGTGCCGCTCGCGCTGGCGCAGCGGGCGCGTGACCCTCGTCGACGACCGTCACCCGCGCCAATCGGAGACACCGCACGCGGCCGAGGCCGCCGATCTCCGCGCCTGGCTGCGGCGGGCATTGACCACCCTCAGTCCCCGCCAGGCGGAGATGTTCGTGATGCGCTACCTCGAGGGCTACGACAACCAGGAGATCGCGCGTCTGCTCGACACGTCGCGGGCGGTGGTCGCCGTCTCGCTTCATCGAGCGCGAACGCGGCTTCAGCGCGAGTTCCGCCGGCTCGCGGGGACGTCGTGATGAGCCGCCGCCCCTCCGACGATCCGTTCGAGCTCGCGGTGCGAGCGGTCCGCGACGATGGTCCGTCCGACCTGCAGGTCGAGGGTTCCCGGCGGCGCCTCCGTGAACGGCTGTCCGGTGTGCACGCCGCAAGGCCAAGCCCGGTGTCGCGCGTTGGGCCACCGAGGGTGTCGAGATCACGGCTCGCGCTCTGGCTCGGCGCTGGCGGTGCGGTCGCGGCGGCGGCGGCGGTCGGTCTGTTGCTGGTGGGACGCCCCCGCGTCCATGCGCCTGCGGTGTCGCGGGAACCGAGCGATCCATCGTCGATGCCCGACCGTCTCGCGGGCGGTGCCGTTTCACCGGGCTCCACGGAAGAAGGCAGACGCGCCCCGACGACACCGGCTGCGCCTACGACCGAACCGCAGCGACTCGAGCGACAGAACCCTTCGCAGAGAAGCCGCGCCGACCTGCACGGCGAGATCGTCGCCTCGGAAGGCGCGGCGTTCGCGCAGCGGAAGGATCTGTACGCCTATGCTGCGTTCGAGAACTGGCAGGTGCTTCCGTCGCCGTTCGCCGCCGCCAAGATCGGCAAGATCGATCTCGTTCCCGGCCTCGTCGGAACCGCCCTGCGCGTGCGGCCTGCTCCTCGCGACTCGGTTCCCTACGCGGGCCTGACCTTCGTGCTACCTGTTCGCGCGCCGCTGGCGGACGGGGTGACCACCCGCCAGCAAGCCCTGGACACGCAGCCACCCGGACCGGCGCCCGTCGACGACCTCAGCATGCGCTTTCACGTCTGGCTGACCCCAGGCTTCGAGTTCGGAAAGGGGGGCGTGCTACCAGGGCTGCTCGCCACACCGCGCCAGGAAACCGGTGAGGGGAACGAGCACGGCCAGCGCTACGTCTCGGTCCACTTCGCCTGGCGCCCGACCGGTCACCTCGCGCTCATCATAGAGGGCGCGCCCGGGGCAAAGCAGTCGGTGACGCTGCCGGATCCGATCACGCTTGGCCGCTGGCACGCGCTCGCGCTACGCGTGAAGCTGAACACGCCGGACGCGAGCGATGGGACCGTCGAGGCCTGGATGGACGACGTGAAGGTGGCGACGCTCGCCGGCCTGCGGCTGCGTGACGACCCGGCCCTGCACCTGAACCGGGTGCTGTTCAGGGTCCGGTTCCCCAGACCGGCACCAGGCTCCACTGGGTCCGCGTCGGAGATCCTTTTCGACAACCTCGCCGCTGCGACCGGTCACCTGGCTGCCCGCCGACCGTGAGGTGCGGCGTTAACAAACACCGCACCTCACTCGTTATTGGATGATGGCACGCAACACCGCTCATCTCGTCATTGCCCTTTCGGTCGTGGTCGGCTGTTCCTCCGGACGAACGGAGGCGGAGGCCCCAACGGATGGCGCCGTCCCGCCCCCGGCAGTCGATGCTCGAGGCAGCGCCGACGGGCGCCTCATGAGCGACGGTCGGCCCCCCGTCGACGGCGTTCAACCCGACGCGGCGCCGGCTGGCCCCTCCGTGGAACTGGCGCGAGACGGCAAGACAGCGTTGACCATCACCATCTCGTCGAACGCCGGCGAACAATCGAAGTCACTGGCGGCGGAGCTCGCGGCGGCCTTGAAACGCATCACCGAGGCCGAGTTCATCGTCCGTCCGGCCACGTCGCCTTCGGGGATCGCCGTCGGCACGGCCGACGAGTGGCCAGGCCTCCTGCCCGCGCTCCGCGGGGACAAGCTGGCGGCGTTTCAGCGAGAGGATTACCTGCTGAGGACCGAGCGAGACAGGGTGCTGATCATCGGGAGAACCGCGCTCGGCCTGCAGAACGCGGTCTGGGATTTCCTTTCCGAGCTCGGCTTCCGACAGTTCTTTCCGGGCCCGACCTGGGCCGTCTGGCCGAAGCAGCGCACCATCTCCGTCGCGGTCGCGCGTTTCGAGACCCCGAGCTTTTACGACCGGCGACTCAACATCAAATGGCCGGTGCCGACAGCGCTGCGGAAGCTGTACGCGACGACCCCGGGCGCCATGGAGCGGATGACCCGATCGGCCGCGGAGATCGAGGAATGGAGGAAGCGCAACCGCCTGGTCTCCGGCTACCTGATGGAACACGCGCACGCGTACGGCGCGATCGTCGCCAGGAACCCGGCGCACTTCGCAGCGCACCCCGAGGACATCATCCCCCGCGACATGGGCGAGACCCGGAAGCTGGACGCCAGCCACGCCTCGCTGCTCGCCATCGCCGCCGAGGACGCCATCGCCCAGCTCGAGCGCAACCCGGCGCTCGATTCGATTTCCATGGAACCGAGCGATGGGGGCGGATGGCGCACGGATTCACCGCTCGGAAGCCCGTCGAACCAGGCGGTGACCCTGGCGAACCACGTCGCCCGCGCCATCCAGACGAAGTTCCCGGGCCGGAAAGTGGGAATGCTCGCCTACAACGAGCACTCTCCGCCCCCGACCATCGACGTCGATCCGAACGTCGTCATCACCGTGACGACGCAGTTCATCCGCGGTGGCTACACGGTCGACACGGTGTTCGGCGGATGGCGGGCCCGGAAGACCACCGACTTCGGCGTCACCGAGTACATCGCCACGGTGAGGGGCGGCGACGTCCCCGGCGACGACCGGTCCACCGATCTCGCGTACCTCGCCCAGGCGATCCCACACCAGTACGATCTCGGCGCCCGCTACTGGAGCTCCGACGCGTCCCGGACCTGGCTGCCGTCCGGCCTTGGTTACTACTTCATCTCGAAGCTGCTGTGGAACGTGAAGAATGCCGAGGCGCAGTCTCGCATCGCCGACGACTTCTATCGCCGGGCATTCGACAACGTGGCCACCGAGATGAAGGACTTCAACGAGCGCTACGTGCTCGCGAGCGGCCGGCCGCTGTTCTCCGAGGATCTCGTGGGACGGATGTACAGGGACTTGCAGGCTGCTCTGGTGAAAGCCATGTCGCCGGAGGTGAAGGCGCGTCTCGTCGACTACGTCGTCTACGCGCGATACCTCGAGCTGTTCCTCGCGTTCAACCGGTCCGGTCGCCAGCTCGGTGGCCCCGCCTTCAAGGACCTGGAAAAATACCTCTACCGATTTGTGGACTCGCCGGTCGTCAACGCCGGCGGGTTCATCTTCGCCTTCGACGGGGACCTGGCGCATGCGACGCCTCCGGCGTCCGATTGGCCGACGGGACCTCTCTCGGCGTCGGAGATCGGCGACGTCATCCGGCAAGGCCTGGCGAACAACAGGATCAACAGCTTCGATCCGGTCCGGTTCTCCTCGGATCTCGTGCCCTGGAAGGCCCCGGGCCCGGCGTCCTCCCATAGGGGGGCCGAGGTCCTCTCCGTCATCGGCAACAACAATGACCAGATCTACCTCTTCGGAAACGAGCCGGGGCCGTTCGTCTTCGACGTGCAGGGAGGCGTTCTGCGCCAGAACCGCGGGCCGGTCCGGCTGCGCCTGTTTGCCGAGGAGAACCCGATCACGGGCGAGCCGGTGGCGCAGGCGGAGGTCGCCGACTTCGCGCTCCAGCGCGTGACTTTGACGTCACCGTATCCCGGGCTGCATCGCCTGGAGGTCAGCGACGGCAACGCCGGCACCAGGCTCTCCTGGCCCGCAGGCCAGCGGGTGTCGTTTCCGGTGGCGCCCGACCGCCAGGTCGGCGTGATCTCCAGCTACAAGTTCACCGGCGTGTTCTACGTGCCGAAGGGTACGAGGGTCGTCGGGGGCTACATCAAGAACGCCAGCGGTCAGGTGTCGCTCGCGGACGGGACGCTGTTGCTCGACTTCACGACACTGGAGGCGAACAGCGCTTTTTCGATCCCGGTTCCGGCCGGGCAGGACGGGACCTGGTGGCAACTGAACAACGCGCAGTCCGGCGTGCAGTTGTTGACGGTGCCCCCGTTCCTGGCGCGCTCCCCGTCCGAATTGCTCGTCCCGAGGGGCGTCCCCTGACCTGGAGTGCGATGGGAGACGGCCCTCTGGCAGCCGCTGACCGCTGATCGAGCTGGAGCCGGGCCTCTCGCGCTGCTGCTCGTCTACTTGTTGGGGCGTTCCTGCTCATTCGGATCTTCCCGGTCGCATTCCTCGCGTTCGTCGTGAGCCGCTTCTTGGCGTTCCAGCTAAGCCGCTTGTCCCGCCGCGCCGTGATGTCCGATAACACCGTCCTTCCGTCAACTTCCGCCCCTTCCCCGCTCGCCCCCGGGGATCGGGCTGTGCTGAAGCGCGGCGATTCGACGGACGGCATTGCGCACACTCCCGCGCGTGTGAATTCCCACTGAAGATACCGTGCAAATGGTATTCGTGGACCCCTTGCCATACACAAAGGAAATCCATGTTCGCGCGTAACTTCGTTTCGGTGGCGATCCTCATGGCGGCCATGGGCGGCGGCAGTTGCGGCGGTGGTGACAACAAAGTGGGCGCCGATGGGGCGGCCGCCGGCGGTGGAGCAGGTGGTCGTGGTCCGGGCGCTGCGGGTGCCGGCGGTGGGGTTGGCGGCGCTCCAGGCACAGCAGGCGCGGGCGGCACGAGCGACAGAGATAGCGGTGTTCCGGTCACGGGCGGTACGGGCGGCACGAGCGACAGAGATAGCGGTGTTCCAGTCACGGGTGGTACGGGTGGGACCGTCGCGGACGCCGGTCCTCCGAGGCCAGTGGATTCCGGGATGCCCGTGCCTGCCAGCCTCTCGTGCCTTCAGATCCTCCAGTGCATCGCAGCCTGTCCCGACGCCGACATGAGCTGTCCGGACGCGTGCGTGACGAAGGGAACCACGGACGGGCAGACGAAGATCGTTGCCCTCGTCGACTGCATCGAGAAGCAGCAGTGCGCCGACTCGGCTTGCGTCGAGGCCAAGTGCTCGGTGCCGCTCGACGCGTGCAGGGGGCCCAGAGGTGGCAGCGGCGGCGCGGGCGGTACGGGCGGCATGGGCGGTACAGGCGGCATGGGCGGTGCCGGCGGCTCGGCGGGTGGCGCTGGTGGCTCGCCTTCCGAAGAGGGTTGGCCCGTTGTCGAAACCCTTTCCGCAAACTCGCTCGTGGGCGCATTCGAGGAAAATGAAGTCAACGCCACCTTTCGCTACATCGGCAAGCGCGTTCGCATCTTCGGAAACGTCAACACGGTCTCCATCGAGGGCGAGAGAATCCGGCTGTCTTTCAAGAGCGGAGTATTCAACTATGCGGTGGCCGTTTGCTATTTCAGCCAAGCGCATAGCGCGAGATTGGCAACGCTAAAAACGAATGACGAGGTCACGGTTAACGGAACGGTTCGCCTCTACGACCGCTCGGTGCGTGTGATGCTGGACAATTGCTCATTTCCGTAAGCCGCGTGGGCTGTTCAGGCGCCGCCGACGAGGACGCGAGTCGCACGGAGGCCTCGTTGGCTGTACGCGCTTGCGATCCGATCGGCCGTGTCGGCGGGCGCGTCGCTCCGGGCAAGCGCCACGATCGAGCCGCCGAAGCCGCCTCCGGTCATGCGCGCCCCGAGGACGCCGGCGGCGGCCGCCGCAAGGCGGAACAGGCCGCTCCCCACG
>JANPFD010000072.1:0-1221 GCA_031423255.1 Myxococcales bacterium
CATCATGCTGACGGCCGTCTCGTCGTACTTGGATCCCTGCGCCGCCTCGGGCGCACGTGCGGTAAAGACGTGGCCACAGCCGCTGCAACGGAGCCGCTCGCAGTTCCAGCAAATGGCCGCCAGCGGCGGCTGCCCGACGATGCGCAGGACCTGGGCCGGCGCCGGGAGCTGGTACAGCCGGCCGGAGCCACACAGCGGGCACTGCTCGCCCCGTTTCAGGTTTTCATGCAAGACCGAGATGCACCGGGCGTCGGGATAGGCTGTGACGGGTACACGGCCGTGGCCTTTCCGCTTGGGCTTCACCTCCGCCGGCGGCGCCTCCTTGTCCTGAGCGTCCGGCGCAGAGGCGGTGTGCCCGGTGGCCGGGGCGGGCGGCGCCGCGCCAACGCCGACGCCGCTGCGGCCGAGAACGTCGGTGGTCTTCTCGCTGCTCGTGACGCCCAGGAAGCGGCGCAGGCGAGCCAGCGTGGCACTTTGCTGCTGCATCCGCTCGGTGAGGCCGAAGTACGAGTCGACGAGCCCGCTCAGTATCTGCTGCTCGGTTTCGACCAAGAACGTCTGTGTCTTCGCAAGGATGCTATCGACGGTCTGTCGCGGAACCAGCTTGGGCGGGGGGATCGGATTCGGAGGCATGGTCACCCGCGCTCGCGAGCCATCCGGAGGGCCCGGATCTCGGCCATCGTCACGTCGGGCTTCCCGAGCAGCGACCTGATCTCGAGATACTCCTTCGCCACCCTCTCGATCAGCGCGCGCTCTTCGGGGGAAAGCTCGACATCGTCGAGCCGAACGAGCAGCTTCTCGACTTCCTCGGGCGATGGAACCTTCCGCGTTCCTGGCGACTTGGGTTTGATCTCGCCATTACGATCTTCTCGTTGAAGAAATCAACGATTTTCGACCAAACGACCGAAAAATATGGCTGAACGTTCCGATTCGATTCACAGGGGTGGCGCGCGCTCTGACTCGCTCAGGATCGCTGCCATCGCCGGCACCAGCGGCCGCCATTGCGGCGCCGCCTGCGTCGCCTTCGGGTTGCCGCCCGCCAACAACACCGCCAGCTCGTGCGCCAATAGCTCGGCCTTGACCGCCCCGCTGCTGGCCGGCCAATAGCGAAACCGCCCCGCTGACAATCGTTTCTGGCACAGCCAGAAGCCTTGCCCGTCGTAGGCCAAAATCTTGATCCCGGTGCCGCGCCGGCTGCGGAACACGAACACTGCCCCCGAG
>JANPFD010000073.1:0-1151 GCA_031423255.1 Myxococcales bacterium
GCGTTGTGCTCGTCGCCCAGCAGGGCCGCGCCGAAGCGTGCAGCGGGACATGTGGCGGTGAAGGCGTCGACCGAGATGTCGGGTTACACCGATACCGACGCCGTCAACGTGCTGTCGCCGACCGTGGCGGCCTCGCTGGCTGACGATCTGGCAGGCTGGACCATCGGCGGCCGTTACCTGGTGGACGCGGTCACGGCGGCATCGGTGGACATCGTGTCGAGTGCGTCGCATCGCTGGCTCGAGAACCGGCACGTGGGCTCGGCGCTGGCCGACTTGAAGACCGACAGCCTTGGCGTGGCGCTTTCGGGCGGGGTTTCGCGCGAGCCTGATTATCTGTCGATCGGTGGCGGCGGCACGGTATCGATGGAACTGCTGGAAAAGAATCTGACGCCCTTCCTGGGTGTCTCGTACGGGCACGATGACGTTGGACGAACCGGGCAGTACCGGGAACTATGGCGGCACTTCTATAAAATCGGTTTGCAGACCGGTGCCACTTTCGTCGTCGACCGCTCCACCATCGCCAGCGTCGCGGTCGATGCAATCTTCGAGCGCGGCTACCTGGCCAAGCCGTACCGCTACATCCCGCTGTTCGCGCCCGGCGTGGGCGAGCGGCTCGGCCCCGGAGCGTCCGTGAACCTGGTCAACCAAACGCGCCTGGACCAGCGCTCGGCCGATGCGCTGCCCGACAGCCGCGATCGCTGGGCGCTGTCGGGGCGCATCGCGCATCGTCTCGATGGTGCAACGGTGCGGGTCGATGAGCGACTTTACCGCGACAACTGGGGGCTGCTGGCCTCGACCACGGACATGCGCCTGACGGTCGATCTCGGAACCAGGCTGCAGGTGTGGCCGCACGGACGCATTCACGCCCAGGGCGGGGTGTCGTTCTGGCAGCGCACCTACGAGGCGGTCGCGACGCCGGACAAAGGCCTGGCGATCCCGCACTATCGCACTGGCGATCGCGAGCTCGGTCCTCTGCAGACGCTCACGGTGGGCGGTGGCTCGCGCTTCCGACTGAGCGCCGACAAGAGCGCGCCCTGGACCTTGGGACTGGAGGTCGACGGCATCTTCACGCGCTACACGGACGCCCTGTATCTCACCAGCCGACGTGCTGTCTTCGGCGCTCTCATCCTCGAAGCGGAGTTCAACTGATG
>JANPFD010000074.1:0-1306 GCA_031423255.1 Myxococcales bacterium
TTCGACCCTGGACGCGACCAGACCGATTTACGACGGGCTTCATTGCTGGGCCAAGCACACGCTGGCAGCACGCTTCAAGCAGTCGATCCCGAAGCTGATCCCAGCGCACTGGATCGGCAACCGCTGGGCGCAAACCTGGCCAGGCCTGGTCGAGGGCGCGAACCTGGACGGCCTGTTCAAGAACAAGTCGCGCGAGTTCATCGTGCGCAGCGCGGAGGACTTCTACGTGTCGCTGGGCTTCCCGCGGCTGCCCGAATCGTTCTGGAAAAAGTCAGACCTGTATCCGGTCGACCGCGCATCAACCCGCAAGAAGAACTCGCACGCGTCAGCGTGGCACATCGACGGTGGCGCGGACGTACGGTCGCTCATGAGCGTGGAGCCCAACCACCAGTGGTTTGGCACCAGCCACCACGAGCTCGGCCACATCTACTATTACCTTTCGTACGCGACGCCCGAGGTGCCGTACCTTCTGCGTGGCGGCGCCAACCGCGCGTTCCACGAGGCGGTGGGCGAACTGGCTCGGTTGGCCAGCGACCAGACACCGTACCTGCGCAAAGTGGGGCTGCTGGCCCCGGGCGCGGGCGCCGATGCGACCGCGTGGCTGCTGGAGTCGGCGATGGACTCGATTGTGTTCCTGCCCTGGGCCGCGGGCACTATGAGCCACTTCGAGCACGATCTGTACGAGGCCGAGCTGCCCGAGTCGGAGTGGCAGGCGCGCTGGTGGCAATACGTCGAGCGCTTCCAGGGCGTGGCGCCGCCGGGCGGCAAGCGCCCGGACGATCTGTGCGACGCGTGCACCAAGACGCACATCAATGATGATCCGGCGCAGTATTACGACTACGCGCTGGCGACGCTGATCAAGTTCCAGCTGCACGATCACATCTGCAGCAAGATCCTGAAGCAGGACACACGCGCATGCGATTACTCAGGCAGCGAGGACACCGGGAAGTTCCTGCGCGGCATCCTGAAGCTAGGCGCGACGCGCGACTGGCGTTCGGTTATCCGCGAGGCCACCGGCGAGGACATCGGCCCGCGCGCCCTGATGGCGTTCTTTCAGCCGCTCGCTGCCGAGCTGGACAAGCGCAACGCCGGCCTTGACTGCGCGCGCTGACGGCCGCGAGCCGGCGCGATGGGCAGCTGCTTCCGGCTCGGCTCACCTGTCGAGGCGCGGGTGCGCTCCGTGTACACTGGCGTCCGCGATGGCCACCTTTACCACTGGCAAGACACCACCTGGGCGCAGTGATGCCATGCCGGTTCCCGCCGAGCACTTCGTCAGCGGAGCGCGCATCGTGCCGCCGTTTCCAGG
>JANPFD010000075.1:0-1093 GCA_031423255.1 Myxococcales bacterium
TGACCTGGCTGCCCCCCGATCGACGCCGCGGCGTCTCGGTCTCCGACATCGAATTCCGTGCGAAGCCGCGCGGTTGATCGCCGACAAGAAGATCGTTGCGCGTCGCGCTGTCCTGCAGTAAATGTGGTGCGGCATTTGCCCCGCAAGTCGCCGTTCTTCGCAACCACCTGGAGCCAAACGATGAGCAAGCTAGTTCCCCTGTGTCTCGCAGCGGTCGCAGCGATCAGCGCCTGTTCGGATGACGAGGGCGACCCAATCATGATGGGTGGCGGCGGCACGACCGGAAGCGTGGGCGCGGGCGGCATGGCCTTCGATCTGACGCCACCGCCGGTCGGCAAGGGTGTGCAGTTCAAGATGCTCTCCGAGGTGGCCCCCGGCATCGAGACCGAGCGCTGCAAATTCGTCCAGATACCCGCCGACGGTTACGCGGTCACTCGGCAGGAGATCAAGTTCACCAAGGGAAGCCACCACATCCTTGTGTACACGACGCCGTACAAGGAGATCCCGACCAAGGATCGCTTCGGCGTCGCAGTCGACACCAGCGACGTGTTCGAGTGCGGCCAGCAAGGGCCGACCGGGCACTGGGACATCGACGGCATCGCGGGCGGTTCACAGTCTGCCGACGGGCCCCCGGTGATAGGTGGCCTGCCCCCCGACGTGGCGGTGAAGTTCGCGGGCGGCAGCATTCTGCTGCTGAACGCGCACTACCTGAACGCCTCCGACAAGCCGATCATGACCGACGTGCGCATGAACCTGTTCACGATGCCCACCGATCAGGTCAAGCAAGAGGCCGGCTTCTTGTTTTTCTACAACACCTTCATCCGGGTCGGTGCCAAGAGCGCTGGCGAGGCCCGCGCGGTGTGCCCGATCCTGAGTGACATCTCGCTCCTGAACGCACAGAACCACATGCACAAACGCGGCGTCGGCTATCTCGCCAATTTGGTCGACGACCAGGGCGCCGTGATCGAGGAACTGAGCCAGGGCACCGAGTGGGCCGACGTGCGTTTGAAAGAGCTAAGCCCCCCCAAGCTGCTGAAGGCTGGCCAGGCGATCGACTACCGCTGCAAGTACGACAACAAGGAAGATCGGGTCG
>JANPFD010000076.1:0-12632 GCA_031423255.1 Myxococcales bacterium
AGCCCCGCGCTGAATGCGTCTATGCTCGCGCCCGCGGTGGCGAGGCACGATCGGACGGTCCGGCTGGAGACGGTGAAGCGGGCGCTGGGGGCGTCGCGGAGGGGCGTGGCCCTGAAGGTCCTGGCCGAGCGGCACGGCTGGCAGTGGCGCAGCCTGTACCGCGACGTGGAGGCGCTGGAGTTCGCGGGCTACGTGGTGGTGCGCGAGGACGGACGCTTTCGCATCGAGAATCCCGGCCCATCGAGCGCGGGTACGCCCGGCCCCGACGAGCGCCTGGCGCTGTACCTGGCGCGCGAGCAGGCGCGAGGCTGGAAGCACACGTCGCTGGGCCGGGCGCTCGATCGCCTGTGGAACCGCGTCTCATCCACTGGCGACGGGCAGGCGGCGCTGCTGCCGGTCGAGTCGGTGCCGTGGATCACGACGCGCGAGTGGGCCTCGATCGACTACGGCCAGCACCGCCGCATCCTGGCCACGCTGGAGCGGGCGGTGCGCGACCGCGTCGCCGTGCAGGCGCGCTACCGGGCGCTGTCCACCCACCAGGTCACGAGCCGCGTGATCGAGCCGGGGCAACTGCACTGGGACCCGGCGCTGGAGACGATGTACCTGGTCGGCTGGTGCCGCCTGCGCGGCGACGTGCGCGTGTTCGCGGTCCACCGGTTTCTGGCGGTAACACTGCTGGAGGAGACGTGTGCGCCGCGGGCGGAGACGCGCAGCAAGACGGCGCTTCGGAATGCGTTTCGTGTGTGGCGAAGCGCGCACGCCACGGCCGTGCGCATCTGGTTCTCGGGTGACGTGGCCGAGGAGATCCGCGAGCGCCGGTGGTTGCCCGCGCAGAAGATCGAGGATGCCGGCGGCGGCGCGGTGGTGGTCAGCGGCGAGGTGGCGGGGCTGGCCGAGGTGCAGCGGTGGGTGCTGGGGTACGGGGCGGGGGCGCGGGTGATCGAGCCTCAGGGGTTGGTGGCGGCGGTGGCGGGCGGGTTGCGGGCGGCGGCGGCGGGGTATGAGGAGCGCGTAGGGGCGAGGGGGCGGGCGGGATGAGCTACGGGGCCGCGGCTTCAGTGATCGACGACCTTGCCGCCGAAGCCGAGGAAAAGGGCGAGGCCTTCGTCGATCGCGCGCAACTCGGCCTCGGGCAGGGTGCCAAAAATTCGACGAATGCGGCGCTTGTCGACCGAACGAAGGTTATCGATCAATCCATACGAGGTCTTGGTCAGACCACTTGGTCCTGGGCGAAGGGCGGGATAGAGCGCCCCTTTCCCTGGCGTTCCCGTCACGGGAACAATTGCGATCAGGGGAAACCGCTGATCCGAGACGACGTCCGGATCGCTGACCGCGATACACGGCCGGACCCCGCGCTGCTCGTGGCCAATGGTGGGATCCAATTCGAGCAGCACGACTGCTCCCCGTTCAAGTCTCACTTGTCCGTCTCCACCCAACCTTGCCCAGGAATCCAGCGGACAGCCTTTCCGGCCCGAAGGTCCACCAGGTCCGACGCTTCGTCGGCAGGCAGCCGAGCCCCCCATTCCTCTAGCCCTGCATCCGCCAACTGCGCGCTCTCGGGATGCGGATTCTCGAGAGATGTCCTCAGGTCCGCTCGGCGCCGTCGCTGGAGTTCGCGCTGCACCGCCTCGAGGACGAAGCGGCTTCGATTCTTCTCCAGGCGATCGATCTCCTGGAGGACGGTCCCGGGAAGGGTGATCGTAACGCGTTCAGATGCGTACATCTTGTTATTAGTATGATCATACTTTGACGCGTGCAAGGCAAAAACATTGCTTTTTTGGGAGGGTGCTCTTGACAGGAGGAGAGGCAGTTCGTAATGGTCATGCATGTCACTTTACTCCACGACGTTCAAGGAAGCGCTTTTGTGCGCAGCGGTCGTCGTCAAAAGGCTCGGGATCGCCCTCGCGGTGACTGGGGAGACGCTGGAACGTCTCCTCGGAGATCGCGCGCCGAGGGAGCCGCCCAATTGAGCCCGCAGACGCACGAGCCGCGATCTCCCGGGCGCTGCCGTGCGGGCACGAAAGGCCCCATTGAAGCCTTGACCGTCGCGGAGTCCCTGATTGAGGACGCACGCATCCTTTCGCGCCCGCACTGGAGGGTCCGGCGGTTTGTTTGGCCTGCAGTGACAACGCCCGCGTCTAGAGTGAACCAGGTTTTCGAGACCGGCGCCTTCCGATCGCTTTCAATCCGCCCGACTTCACAAGGAGAAGACCATGTCTGACTCGAGTTCAACGCCTCTTACTCTCGAATCTTTGACGAAGCTCGTTGCCGGCGACGCCGTTGCCATCCGGGGAACCGCAACGCTCGAGCCCGCGGGCGGACCTGCCGACAAGGTTTTCCCTCCGTCCCACTTCGTCGACAAGAACGAGCGTCGGCCCGGCGCGAAATACGCGTTCGAGAAGCGACGCATGGACAACCGTGAAGTCGACTGCGTGTTGCTCGATTCCGTGCAGAGCCAAGCGAACCGAATGGAGGATGCGCTCCAGGCGCTGTGGGTGGACAAGCGCATCGCTCTGCCCGTCATCGCAGTGGACTTCTCCAACGTTGCACCGGACATCGGCGTTGTGACATCTCTGTCTGCACCCCACCGAGTCGCCGATGCGCTGTTGCGTGACAGCTTGGACAACGGAACGCTCTTTCGTCTGTCGGAAATCGGCAGGTCGTTTACGGATGCAACTCCCAGGAACGCCGCGCCCCTGTTCAAGGTGTGCCCCACTGGGCTTGTTTTTGGGCTCTGGGACAGCACGGGTCCGAAGGGTGGGCTCGGGTCCAAGTTTGCACGCGTTCTGATCTCAGAAATCGTCGGCGTGGGCGCGACTGTCGGCGCGAAGACGTCGAGCCGCATCGATCCGACCGGCATTGTGAAAAAAGCCGCGGAAATCCTTGTAGCGGCTGACCCCAACGAACACTGGACACATGATCCTGCTCTGGCGAGGCAGGAGAAAGGCCATCCCGTTAGGCTTGGGGACGGCAAGGTCTCCGAGGTCAATCACAGCAACGTGCCGCCGACGATCGACACTCTCGCAGGCGGCGTCACCATCGATAGGGCATCGCACACCGTAGTTCTCTCGCTGGCCGGCCTGCGAAAGCTGGGCTTTGGCGACGGGAACTTGGAAGCCCGCACGGTACTAGCTGCTCTGGCATTGCTGGCGGTGCTCGCCGCCGAGAGCCGGGGTCACGACCTTCGCTCTCGCTGTCTCCTTGTCCCGACAGAGGGAAAGGCGTTGAAGCTCCAGGCCGTCCACCGAGACGGGAAGACGGAGCAGTTGAGTCTCGACCTCAGCGGAGCCGTCGATCTCTTCAATGGCGCTGTCGCTGCGTTGCCCAAGGGGCTGCGCTTCGACAAGAAGCCGGGCGAGCCGCTCGTCACCCTCACACCGTCGCCGAAGCTCGCGCACCTCGTGAGGAAGAGCCGCGAACTCGCCGCGACCGGAGCCGACGTCGAGGCAGTGTGAATGCTCTCCATCGAAATCGAGCTACTCGCCGGCCGATATGCGGCCACCGAGTACAACGACCGCAACCGTGCCGAATGGCCGCCTCATCCAGCGCGGTTTTTTTCGGCGCTCGTGGCAGCCCTTCACGACAATGAGCCCATCGACGCTCACGAGCGTGAAGCCCTCTTGTGGTTGGAGCGGCAGCAGGCACCCTCCCTCGACGTTGATCTCAACGTCGGCGAGGACCTCGGCCGACGTCGAGTCCTCGACGTCTTTGTACCCGTAAACGACGTCTCACTGGTCGGCGACGTCGAGAGACCACTGCGCGAGGCGCGGGAAGCAGTCGTGTCGCTCGGCACCGGAACGCAGACGCCCGAGACCCACGGGGAGACGAAGAAGGCGAAGAAGCTCGTCGAGAGGGAGGAGAAGAGGCTCGCGGCATTTCTCGCTGATCAGCAAGTAATCGACCCTAACCCGTCGGCGAAGGCACTGGCGACGGCGACCGCCCTCCTACCGGACCGTCGCACGCGACAGGTCCGGACGTTCCCCGTCGTATTCCCTACCCGGCCTTGCTTCGCATTCATTTGGACCGGAGAGGCGCCCCCCGATCTGCGAGCGGGGTTGGATCGTCTTTGCGAGCGCGTCACCCACCTCGGGCACTCGTCTTCGTTGGTTCGCTGCGCGATCGTCGAGCACTCCATCACCCCTACGCTGATTCCCGACTCCAACGGTGACAAGGTGTTGCGGACTGTGGGTGCCGGACAACTAGAACGTCTAGAGAATGAGTACGCGCGGCACCAAGGCGTCGAGAGCCGGATCCTGCCGGCGCGTCCCCAACGTTATGGCCCTCCCCGCGCCGACCTGGAAGATGTGGCCCGTCCTTGCAGCGTCTTTTCGGACGAGTGGATCCTCTTCGAGCGCGTTGGCGGCGCCCGGCCGCTGTCGTCGCGCGGGACGGACGTCGCCCGGGCTCTACGCGATGCTCTGCTCGAGCAGCACGGAGCCCGGACGCTGCCCGCGTCGCTGTCCGGTCATCGACCCGACGGCGGGCCTGCCGAGCACGCGCATGTGGCTTTCGTCGCACTCCCTTTCGTGGGCGACGAACACGCCGATGCTTCGGTTCAGGGCTGCGCCATCGTGCTACCCCGCGGTATCGACAAATCAGACCGAGAGGCGCTGTTGCGACTGATCGCAACCTGGGAGGCGAAGTGCGCCCTGGACGCTGACTCAACCATGGAACTTGCCGGGGGCACCCTCCCGCCGTTGCGCATCCGGCGTGTGGAGTTGTCCGAGAAAGTCTCGCTCCGCCCGGGGAGATGGTCCGAGGCCGCGCGACGTTTTGTCACCGCCACCCCGATCGCCCTAGACAGGAACCCAGGGAACCTCCGCAGCAATCAGGCAGGAACGGCACACAAGGCGTCGATCGAGGCTCAACGAGCAATCGCCGACGCCTGCACACGCATCGGGCTTCCGCGACCTCTTTCCGTCGAGGTGTCTCTTGCACCCCTTGTACGGGGCGCGCAGCCCGTGCGCTCGTTCCTTCCGTGGCCAGGTCGACCCGGTCGTCCCGCCCGTGCGCGCGTCCACGCTGACATTCGCTTCGCCGAAGCCGTCCGCGGCCCGGTGCTCCTTGGGGCGGGCCGCTTCTTCGGACTCGGCCTCTGCCTGCCCATCTCGGAGGAGAAACCCTAATGACCCTCTCTGTAGAGGATTTCGATGCATTCCACGTCGGCGTACATGGCAAGCCTCCCTTTGCGTGGCAGACGCGCCTTTTACGCCAAATCGTTGACGAGCACGCATGGCCCCGTGTACTTGACCTGCCGACCGGCGCCGGTAAGACGACCTGCATCGACATCGCCCTGTTCGCCCTTGCCCTGGACGCACAGCAGCCGACGAAACGCTGGTGCCCCCGACGGATCGCGATGGTGGTCGATCGTCGCATCGTCGTCGATCAGGTGGCTGAGCGTGGGCGCATGCTGTTGCGTGCGCTCGTGGACAAACAAGCGGGGCCCATGGTTCACGAAGTCTCCGACCGTCTGCGCTCGTTGAGCAGGGAAGCCGAGGAACCCCTGGGGGTCTTCACGCTCCGCGGTGGGATGCCGAAGGATGACGGTTGGGCGCGCACGCCGGACCAGCCGCTCATCCTCGCATCCACGGTCGACCAGTTGGGATCGCGTCTCCTTATCCAGGGCTACGGGGTCAGCAAGGGGATGAAATCCGTCCACGCGGGTCTCCTGGGCAACGACATGCTGCTCTTGCTTGACGAGGTCCACCTTTCGCAGCCGTTCGCCGAGACGTTGGACGCCCTCGACCATCTCCGCGAGAAGTTCGCAAAGACATCGCCGCTGTCCCCGCGCTTCCACTATGCGTTCTTGTCAGCCACCCCCGGCCAGTCCAAGACGACGCCGTTTCGCTTGAGAGCGGAAGAAAAAACTCCAGACTCGGCACTGGGACCGCGCCTGCACGCATCGAAGCGTGCCCGTCTGCTCGAGCTAGGCGACCGGACTGAACTGGAGAAGGCATGCGTTGATGAAGCGAAGGAGCTGCTCAAGCGCCACGCTGTCGTTGCTGTTGTCGTCAACCGGGTGACGAGCGCGTCGACCGTCGCTAACAACCTTCGCGAGGTCGTTGGAGACAAGGTCGAGATCGCCCTGCTAACGGGCCGCATGCGACCACTCGACCGCGACGACGTGTTGCGATCCTTGCGCCCCCGCATCATGACTGGGCGCGATCGCGAGAGCGTCGAGATGCCGTTGATCCTGGTTGGCACCCAATGCATTGAAGCCGGCGCAGACTTTGACTTCGATGGCCTTGTGACCGAGGCCGCCAGCTTCGATGCCCTTCGCCAGCGCTTTGGTCGTGTCGACCGCCTGGGGCTCTACGGAAAGGCCGAGGGCGTAATATTGCGCGACAAGAGCGCCACCGACGACGATCCGGTGTACGGGGAAGCCATCTCGGCTACGACCGCGTGGCTCAAGCAGAGACTGGGGAAGAAGACGAAGGACATTGACTTCGGCGTCCTCGCTCTTCCCGTACCGTCCGAGGATGAGCTGAAAGACTTGGTGACGCCCAAAAAGCGAGCGCCAGTGCTCTTGCCCGCGTACCTCGACCTCTGGATGCAGACGTCACCGGCCCCCAAGGTCGTCCCCGACGTTAGCCTATGGTTGCACGGGCCCAAGTCAGGTCCAGCCGACGTGCAAGTCGTCTGGCGCATTGATCTGACCGAAGAGGACCTCAAGGAGGCGTCCAAGGGGCAGGAGGGCGACGTCGCGAAGGAGCGACCGACTTCGATCGTCGCTGCCGTTCGCCCATCGAGCCTGGAAGCGATCTCACTGCCCTTCGTTGTTGCGCGCCGTTGGCTGATGGGGGGCGACGTCCAAGATGTCGCGGATGTCGAAGGTGCGGGCGACGGTGACCAAGAGGGCGAGCCCGACATCGGCAGACTCGTGCTTCGGTGGGACGGCGACGATAGCGAAGTGATCACCGCAGACGGACTACAACCAGGCAACACCATCGTCGTGCCCGCCTCGTACGGGGGAATCCGTAACCGGTGCTTCGATGCTCGTTCGGACTCAGCCGTTTTGGACCTCGCGGAGCGGGCGGCGCTGTTCGGACGCGGTCAGCCGTTGCTTCGTCTGAATCCAAAGGTACTGACGCAGCTGGGCCTTTCCCTGCCAGTCGACGACGTACAGGAGGCCAGGAGCGCCCTGGCAAGTCTCGCAGAGCAGGCGGACCCGGCGAGCTGGCAAAAACTTTGGCTGGACCGGCTGTCGACAAGCCGCCTCTCCATCGTCGTCGACTCCAACGATCCCTGGACCGTCCTACAAGGAAAACGTGTCGGCGCTAGAGAGCTCCGCGCTTTTCTGCATGCGGACGACACCGTCGAGGACGGCGTGGAGCTGACGACCGACGAAGATGACTCTTTTCATGCAGGACGGTCGGTCCTACTGTCCGAGCACAGCACGGACGTAGAGCGCTTCGCCCGTGACTACGCTGGGGCTGCAGGCTTGCCCGAGGCATTGGTCGACGACCTAGCGCTTGCGGGCTGGCTGCACGACATCGGCAAGGCCGACCGGCGGTTTCAGATCCTGCTCCGCGAAGGCAGCGAGATCGCGTTTTTCAAAGACGAGACACCGTGGGCGAAGTCCGGGATGCCTCCCGGCGCGAAGGCAGCCCACCGCCTTGCGGCCAAGAAGAGCAGATATCCGAAAGGCGGACGACATGAGGTGCAGTCGGTGGCAATGATCGAAGCCCATGCAGACGTCCTGAAGACGAAGGCGCACGATCTCGATCTCGTTCTCCATCTCGTCGCGAGCCACCATGGCCACTGCCGGCCCTTCGCCCCTGTGGTCATCGACGACGAACCCGTCGACGTGACACTACGAGGTCACACCCGCGACGACGGCTGGAGCCTCAACTTCGAGGCAATATCATCAAACCATGGACTCCACCGTCTGGACGCGCCGCTCGCGGATCGCTTCTGGCACCTCGTCGAGAGGTACGGGTGGCAGGAGATCTGTTGGCTCGAAGCAATACTTCGGCTCGCCGATCACCGCGCGAGCGAGCACGAGCAAACCGGAGGAGGTGTGGCGTGATCAGAAAAATTCTAAACGGGCTGAATGGGGCGAATCCACTTGGATTCATGGGTGCGTTGGGCCTGCTGCGCGTGCTTCGGCAAGCGAGTGCCACGGCCCGACTGGGTTTTCTGTCAGACGGATCGTGCTGCCCGTTTGTCGAAGGAGTCGAGGCTGACCTCGCCGCCATCGTAGCTGACGACGCCAAGAGTTCCGAAGGAAAGCAGGGCTGGTCGCTCGAATACTCAAAGCAAGAGAAGAAGGGCGTGAAGATCGTCGCCGATCTCAAGGCGCCGCCGCCTGTGTTTGCCCAGTTCCTTCTGTCCTGCATCGACCGTTGGTCAGAAGGCGCAGGCGATGCAGCAGCCTATGCGGCGGCTTTTGGAACGAGCGAGGCTGTTGACGGGAAGGGCAACACGAAACCCACCGCCTTTCACTTCACAGCGGCGAACCAGCAGTTCCTGGGAACGGTGGAAACCATTCGTGCCTCGGTGACGTCGGCATGGGCAGCCCGCTCTCTTTTCGAAGGTCACGCTGCCCTTCCTGGGTCCAATCTCCGATGGGATCCGGCAGCCGAACGGAACTGGGCGTTGATGGCAAACAATCCCATCGACGAGGGCACGAGCGTCGACGCCCCGCTGGAATGGCTTGCATTTCGGGGATTGCCCCTACTCCCCAGTTTCCCCCGCGGCTCACGCATCATCACCACTGCGGTCGACGGTCGTGGCGATGACATGAAGATGACATGGCCGCTCTGGTCGGTGCCCGCCTCGCACGAGGCCATCCGATCTGCGCTACAGATGACATGGACCGGCTCGTCGCGAGACCGCGCGACACGCGGTGTCTTCGCGGTCTGCACATCAACGATCAGGCGCACGAGCCAGGGATTCGGCAACTTCGCACCGGCCACGGTCACCTCATGATCAGATCACGTGCGTGACCACGTTGATGTTGAACACGTCTCTCGCGTCCGATCGAGGCCGAGTTTTGAGAGCGTAGCAAACCAAGTTCTCTCACCACGCCCAGACGTGCTTCAAGTCGATCTCCACCGCGTCGAACGGCTCGGCACGCACCTTGACTGGACCCGCGACGCTCATGACCACCCGCCAGCCTTCCCCATCAAGCCGAAATACCTCCAGGGTCTTGGGCCCCGGATCGAGGAGCCAGACGTGGCGAACCGCTGCGCGGGCGTAGTGGTGCATCTTCTGCGTGCGATCCAGCGCCGCGGTCGATGGGGCCAGGGCCTCGCACACCCAGTCGGGGGCCAGTTCAGAGAAAGCCACGTCGGGAACTTCAGGCATGCGTTCGCGCCGCCAACCAGCGATTTCGGGGACCATGACCTGGCCGACGACGTGGATTTCGGGTGCGTTCAGGGTCACCCAGCCACCAGGGCCCCCGCCACCGCTACGACCAAAGGCCGTGTGCAGTTGGGCGCCCAAGGCCATGGTTGCCGCCAGGTGTCGGGCGCCGGGCCGTGGGCTCGTCACCAACTCGCCGTCGATGATCTCGGCCACCATGTGCTCGGGCGCGCGCAGCAGATCCTCATAGGTGGCGGGATGCTTCGCCGGGGTTCCGGACATCGGCCGGAGACTACCACCGCCCCAACAGGCCCGGACCGATGACGGACGACGCGGCCCCGCCTCAACCCGCGGACGGCGCAGTCCCAGAATGCGTCCCGGCGCGCATGCTGAACGAGTTCGCCTATTGCCCGCGGCTGTCGTGGCTCGAGTGGGTGCAGGGCGATTTCGCGGACAGCGCGGACACGGTCGAGGGACGCCACCATCATCGGCGCGTCGACAAGGAGACCGGCGCATTGCCGCCAGCGGGCGATCTCGTCGCGGGTGACGAGCGGTTGCACGCACGCTCGGTCTACCTCTCGGCGCCGAAGGTCGGGCTGGTGGCGCGCATCGACCTCGTCGAGGCGACCGGGACCGAGGTCACCCCGGTCGACTACAAGCGCGGCGAGGCGCCCGACTTGCCCGAGGGCGCGTGGGAGCCGGAGCGGGTCCAGGTCTGCGCGCAGGGACTCATCCTCGAGGAGAACGGATACGCGTGCCGCGAGGGCGTGCTGTACTTCGTGGCATCGCGCAAGCGGGTCACCATCCCGTTCACGCCCGAGCTGCGCGCCCGGACGATCGAGCTGCTGGCGGCGATGCGCGAGACGATGGGCCGCGCCGTCATCCCGCCGCCGCTGCAGGACAGCCCGAAGTGCCCGCGCTGCTCGCTGGTGGGCATCTGTCTTCCCGACGAGGTCAATCTCCTGCGTCTCGGACAGGACGAAAAGGAGAGCGATGAGCCGCGCCGCCTGATGGCCGCGCGCGACGACGCCCTGCCCTTGTACGTGCAAGCCTCCGGTGCACGCGTGGGCAAAAGCGGCGACGAGCTGGTCGTCACCCCACGCGACGGCCCGAAGCAGACGGCGCGACTCGGCCAGACGTCCCAGGTGTTGCTCTTCGGCAACATCCAGATGTCCACGCAAGCCATCCAGGCCGTCCTGGGGCGCGGGATACCGGTCTGCTATTTCTCTTTCGGCGGGTGGTTTTACGGGATGACGACGGGGGCGATGCACAAGAACGTCGAGCTGCGCCGTTTGCAGTACCGGACCGCCGAAAGCAGCGTGGCTTCGCTGGCGTTGGCCACGCGTTTCGTCGCGACCAAGATCCGGAACTGCAGGACGTTCCTGCGTCGCAACGCCGAGGACGTCCCTGCCCAGGCGATCGAGATGTTGCGCGCCCTGGCCGAGCAGGCCGAGACGATCGGGTCGGCCGCATCGCTGCTGGGCATCGAGGGGACGGCGGCGCGGGTGTACTACCAGAATTTTCCGCGGCTGCTCAAACGCACCGACGACGTAGGTGCGCTGGCCTTCGACTTCGAGGGGCGCAACCGCCGGCCGCCCCGCGATCCGGTCAACGCCCTCCTGTCGCTCGCGTACACGTTGCTGGCCAAGGATCTCACCATCGTTCTTCAGGCCGTTGGTTTCGATCCGTTCCTGGGCTTCTATCATCGGCCGCGCTACGGGCGCCCTGCCCTGGCGCTTGACCTGATGGAAGAGTTCAGGCCCCTGGTGGCCGACTCGGTGGTGTTGAACGTCATCAACACGGGCGTCGTGGTGCGCGGCGACTTCGTCGGGCGCGGCGGCGCGGTTTCACTGACCGAAGCTGGCCGGGCGCGGTTCATGCGCGCCTACGAGCGCCGCATGGACGAGCTGGTCACGCACCCGGTGTTCGGGTACCGCATTAGCTACCGCCGGGTCCTCGAAGTGCAGGTGCGCTTGCTCGGGCGCTTCCTGGGCGGCGAGATACCCGAGTACCCCGGCTTCCAGACGAGGTAACCTCCGTGCGGAACGTTTACGTGATCTGCTACGACATCAGCGACGACAAGCGGCTCCGGCGCGTCTACAAGGCGATGCGTGGGTTCGGTGATCACCTGCAGCTCTCGGTCTTCAGGTGCGAGCTGTCGGCGCGTGAACGGGTCGAGCTGATCGCGGTCCTGACGCCGATCATCGATCACGACGCCGATCAGGTGCTGCTTGTGGATGTGGGCCCCGCCGACGGCCGGGCGACCTTCGTCTTCGAAGCCCTGGGCCGCACGTATGTGGCTCCCGAGCGCCACGCGATCGTGGTGTGAGCGTTCGATGGTCTCTGACACCTTCATAGCCAACATGAAACCTGGGTTGCGAGCGGCTCGGTGCTGGCTTTCGCTCCCGCGCCGCTCGCACGACCCCAAACCGCGCGATCCCACGAGAATTCCAACAGAAATGAGGTCCACCATCTACGAGCTACAGAAACCGAACCAGCTTTCTCCGAGTCGCCGCGCCCACCCCTCGAAAACGCCCACCCATGCTCCGGGAATTCTTCGGGATTTCCCGCGAGCACTCTCCGTCGCCATCTGGCGGCGGCCCCATTGAAGCCTCGAGCCCAACTGGGACAAGCAGCGGCCCAGCACCACTCTCCGTCGCCATCTGGCGGCGGCCCCATTGAAGCGTGCGGTCCGAGGTTCAGTCGGGGCGCGCCGGTCGAGCTCTCCGTCGCCATCTGGCGGCGGCCCCATTGAAGCGCGAGCATGTCGGCGTTGTTGTCGGCGGTGGTTCCGAGCTCTCCGTCGCCATCTGGCGGCGGCCCCATTGAAGCCTTTTGTTGTTGCTGTTGCTGAATGAAGGCTCGAAACTCTCCGTCGCCATCTGGCGGCGGCCCCATTGAAGCGCGTAGATTGCCCATCGGAGTTCGGGTGTACCGACGCCTCTCCGTCGCCATCTGGCGGCGGCCCCATTGAAGCCACCGGGCCGGCGTGGTAGATGATCAGCCCGGGCCTGCTCTCCGTCGCCATCTGGCGGCGGCCCCATTGAAGCGTAAGTGCGGTTTTCTCTCCCCCGTGCTGGTCCGACCCTCTCCGTCGCCATCTGGCGGCGGCCCCATTGAAGCAGCAGCCATACATTTTGGTTGCTGGTTTCCGTCGCCTCTCCGTCGCCATCTGGCGGCGGCCCCATTGAAGCCTGGGCACCAAGGCCGACAACAACGCCGACAGGGACGCCTCTCCGTCGCCATCTGGCGGCGGCCCCATTGAAGCGGTATCTCCGAGGACGCGATCGAGACGATCGAGGCGCCCTCTCCGTCGCCATCTGGCG
>JANPFD010000077.1:0-77713 GCA_031423255.1 Myxococcales bacterium
CGCGGTAGGCGATGAGTTTGATGGTGTCGATGAAGTGTTTGCGTCCGCTGCGCAGTTGGGCCACGCGCTGCTCTTCGGGAAGGTCTTTGAGTTCGAGGTGCCGCGGGGCGGCTTTGCGCCGCCGCCGCCGCCGAGGATCACGGAGACCGACAGCGCCTCCTCCGTCGCCCGGGTCGCCTCGCACGCTGCGAGCAGCAGCACCAGCCCCAGTCGCTTCATTCGTTCCTCAGCGCCTCGGCGGGCGAGGTGCGGGCCATGCGCAGCGACGGATAGAGGCCGCCGGCAAGTCCCGCGATGAGCCCCAGGAGCGGCGCCACCGCCAGCGCGGGCGAGGCCCAGACGAGATCCATGGTCCAGCCGAACGAGCGCCGGTTGATGGCGAACACCAGCACCGCCGCCAGGCCCACCCCGACGGGCAGCGCCACCAGCCCCGCCACCAGGCCGAGCAGCGACGTCTCCAGCGCGAGCAGCGATGCCACCTGCCCCGGCGTGAACCCGAGCGCCCGGAGGATTCCCATCTCGCGCGTGCGTTCGAGCGAGATCGCGAGGAGTGAGCTCATCACCCCGATGGCCGCCACCAGCAGCGCCAGGAGGCGGAGCACGGCGGTGATCTCGAATGTCCGATCGAAGATTTCCAGCGTCGTCCGCCGCAGGACCGCGTTGGTCCGAACGAGGTAACCGTCCGGGAGCGACGCGCGCGCCGCCGACGCCAGGGCTTCCGGCGCCAGCCCCGGCCGCGCGTACAGCGCCACGGACGAGACGAACGGATCGTCGAAGTGCCGATCGTAGAGCGCCCGGGCGACGAGGACCACGCCCGCGTCCGAGGCGTAGTCGCGGTAGACGCCGGCGACGGGGAAAGGCCGCGGTCCGTGCTTGGTGGCCAGGGTGACCACGCCTCCGACGCCGATGCGCTGCTTGTAAGCGAATGGCTCGGACACCAGCACGGCCGCGCCGTCGGTGAACGGTTCCAGGGCGCCGGCACGCAGCCGCAGCTTCGGTCCGCGATCCCGTGCCACCTCGACGGCGGTCACGAACGTCGGGCCCGACTCCACGGCGGCGATGACGACGTTGCGCGCGGTGCTGGTCGCCGCCACCTCGGCAAGCGCGGCGAGCTGGTCGGCGATGCCGCGCGGCAGGCGAGCCTCGTTGCGGGCCGCCACCTGCGATGGCACGGTGACGTACACGTCGGCGCGCAGGGTGTCGCCCAGCCAGTCCTCGACGGCACTTCGGAAACTGGTCACCATCACGCTCACCCCGACGCTGACTGACAGCGCTGCCGCCAGCGCGGCGGCCGCGATCCCGGTGCGGCTCAGCGCAGCCGCCACACCCCTGGCCGCGATCCGCCCCGCGAACCCCCCGAGCGCCGCAAACACGGGCTCGGCGACGCGCGCGGCCAGCCAGACCGCCCCCGGCGTCACGAGTGCGGTCCCGAGCACGATCAGCAGCATCGCCGCGAACGCCGCTTCCAGGCTGCGTGCGGTCACCACCAGCAACAACACGGCCGCCACCCCCAGCAACCCGCCCAGCGCGGCCATGGCGGGCGCCCGCCGGCGTGCGCGCGTCTCGACGTGCGATCGCAGTTGCGCCAGCCGTGGCTCGACGGTGGTGGCCTCGCGTCCCGCCGGCAACGTCGACAGGACGGCGGCAGCCAGACCCAACCCCGCTCCGCCCACCGCCGCCACCCACGGGACAGCCACCTCTCGCACACTCACCACGAAGTAGAGATCACTCACCGCCCGCGAAACCAGGTGCACCAACCCGCGCGCGAGCAGCACCCCGAGGCCCAGACCGACCGCTGCGCCGACCAGACCCAGCACCGCCCCTTCCAGGATCACGACAACCAGCAGTTCGCGGCGCGTGGCCCCCAGCGCACGCAGCAGCCCCAGCAGCGACCGCCGCTGGACGACCGAGAAGGTGGTGCTCCCGTAGACCAGGAATGCCCCCACCAGGAGAGCCAGCAGGCTGAGCGCCCGCAGGTTGAGATCGAAGGCGCGGGTCATCGCCAGCAGCGCGCCCGCACGCGCACCGACCGGCTCGATCCGCAACGAGGGCGGCAACACGGCGGCGATGCGGGCGAGTTCGGCATCGTCGACCCTCAGATCGATGCGCGCCAGGAAGCCGACTTGATCCAGCGTCTCCTGTGCGGTGGACACGTCGCACAGAAGGAGACCGTCGAACAGCGCACGCTCGCGCTCGTCGAGTGGATCGAAGATGACTGCGGCGGTCAGTGAGCGCCGTACAGGACCGACACGCACCTCGAACGCATCGCCCGTGCGCAGCCGGAGACGCTTCGCGGTCTGTCGCGAGAGCGCCACCGTCCCCGGCTTCGCCACCAGATCCCCGAGCGCACCGCGGACCTGCGGAGCATTCCACGCGACGAACGGCCGGATCTCGTTCTCGGCAAAGGGATCCACGCCCAGTAACTCCAGCACCTCGCTGCCGGCCGTCACCGCTCCGCCGACGAATGGCGCCATCGCCCGAACACCCAGCTCCACGCGCAGCTTCCTGTAGATCTCCTCGGGGATCCCCGTCGGGCCTCCGAAGATGGCGGCCGTGGCCCGCCCCGCCACCGACTCGGTCGACAAGGCGAATGCCCGGCGCACGCTGGCCCCGGACGCCTCGACCCCCACGGCCAGTCCGACACCGAGAGCGATGCCCAGCGCCGCCAACCCCAGCTGCCACGGGTGCCGACGGAAATGCCGCACGCTCGCCCGCGCCAGCAAACTCACGCGGCGATCTTCCCGTCGGCGAGGACCACCACCCGGTCCGCAGCCGCCGCCACCTCGCTGCCGTGGGTCACCAGCAGCACCGTCTTCCGCCGCTCGCGCGCCAGGCCCAGCAACAGGTCCAGGACCTTGCGTCCGGTCTCGACATCCAGCGCGCCCGTGGGCTCGTCGGCCAGGATCACCGACGGGTCGTGCGCCAGCGCCCGGGCCAGGGCAACCCGTTGCTGCTCCCCGCCCGACAGGCGATCGGGAAAGGTCCGCGCGCGATCGGCGAGCCCCACGGCCGCAAGCAGCCTCCGCGCCTCGTCGCCCTTGCGTCCCACCAGCTCCAGCGGCAGGCGCACGTTCTCCTCGACGGTCAAGGTCGGCAGGAGGTGGAAGAACTGGTACACGAACCCGATCTGATGGCGGCGGAACAGGGTCCGCTCACGCTCACTCAGCGCCGAGACCGTCACGTCGCCCACCCGCACGGCGCCCTGCGACGGCTGCTCGATGCCGGCGATCAGATTGAGCAGCGTCGATTTGCCCGACCCGCTCCGGCCCAGGAGAGCGACGACTTCGCCGGGCGCCACATCCAGAGACAGCTCGCGCAGCACCTCACGCCGCCGCCCGCCCTCGTCGAACGCTTTGCTCACCGACAGGAGCTGGACAGCGGGGGGCATGGATTCATGTTAGATCCGGGCCGCGGTGAGTAGCCCATCGGATCTGAAGATCTTCTCCGGTTCCAGCCACCCCGCCCTGGCGCAGGCGATCGCCGGGTACGCCGGCGTCAGCCTGGGTCGCCTGCGGCTGACCCGCTTTTCGAACGAGAATATCAAGGTCAAGATCGACGAGAACGTCCGCGGCTGCGACGTCTTCGTGATCCAGACCTCGGCGGCGCCGCTGTCCGATCACATCGTCGAGCTGTTGATCCTGATCGACGCGTTGAAGTTCTCCTCGGCCGATCGCATCACCGCCGTGCTCCCCTACTTCCCCTACGCCCGCAGTGACAAGAAGGACGAGGCGCGCATCTCCATCACCGCCCGTCTGATGGCGGATCTGCTGGAGACCGCGGGTGCCGATCGCGTGTTGACCATGACCCTGCATGCGCCGCAGATTCTGGGGTTCTTCCGCAAGCCGGCCGACCAGCTGCTGGCAACGCCGATCCTGAAGGAGCACTTCAAGCAGTCCGATCTATCTGCCAGCGTGGTGGTGGCCACCGACGCAGGCGCAGGCAAGATCGCCGGGCACTTCGCCAAGCGGTTGCGTTTGCCGATGGCGGTCATCGACAAGCGGCGCACCGACGACTCGGAACGGGCGGTCGGCACCGCGCTCATTGGCGAGGTGCGGGACAAGGACGCCATCATCTACGACGACGAGATCGCCACCGGTGGCAGCATCGCCGAAGCCAGCCGCATCCTGCGTGACTTCGGCGCCCGCACGGTGCGTGTCGGGGTGACGCACGCTGTGCTGTCCGGCCCCGCCATGGAACGGCTGACCGCCGCGGGTCTCGACGAGCTGGTGGTCACCGACACCATCCCGGTCTCTGCCGACAAGATGCGCGCGCTGCCAGCGCTCAAGGTGCTCTCGACGGCCCGGCTTTTCGCTGATGCCATCACCCGCATCCACGGCGGGCAGAGCGTCAGCGAGATGATGGAGACCTGACGCGAAAAAGCGTAGACTCGGAAGCAGGTCACAGGCGACTTGCCCCGCTCGTCTCGCAGCCGCGAAGGATCCCCGGCCGACTGGCCGCAGCGCTTGGCGTTGCCCGTGCTGAAGCAAGGCCAGCTGACCGGCATCGTGGTCGAAGCGCTGGCCTCGCTTCTCCCCGAGTGCGAGGTGGAGGCAACCGGCTCGCTGGAGGCGACGATCACCACGCCGAGGGACGCGGTGCTGACGGCCTACCTCGGCAGCCTCTGGTCGACGCTATCGACCGCCGATCCCGACGCGCGCCTCGACGAGCTGGAGCCGTTCCTGGTGTCGCTGGTCGATTCGGCGCGGACGCTCGGCCACGGGGGCCGTCTGCCGGGCAGCGACCGCGTGGTGCCCCTCATCAAGGACGACCGATTCTTCACCGAGATCGACCCCGCCTTCGCCCCGGCGGCCGAGCGTCTGGTGGCCGACCTGTCCATCGTTTACGCATTCGACCACCCGCACGCGCTCGAGATCATGACCGAGACCGAATCCAAGGCCATCGGCGTGCCGCGGAACGAGCTGCGCGAGCTGGCGCTGCACAACCTGCGCCGCCTCGTGCCCGAGGTCGGATACCACGGCGACGGCGAGCGGTACATGCTGCTGGCAGGCGGCAACTTCGAGGCGAGCCTGTTGCTGCTCGACGAAATCTGGGACCGCCTGGCGCCCCAGGTGGAGGGCGACCTCGTGGCCTGCGTGCCCGCGCGGGACATGATGCTGTACACGGGCAGCCGCACCCGTCGCGGCATCGAGAGCCTCCGCCACGTGGCCACGCGGGTACTGGCCCAGGGTGGTTACGCCATCTCCGGCTCGTTGCTGCGCTGGACCGGCACCGGCTGGGTGGTCAACGAGGGCGCGACGCTACTGCATTAGCGCGAGCAGATCTTCACGCGTCAGCCCCGCCGCCGCCCCTCCACCGTCCAGCGCCGCCTCGAAGAGCGCCCGCTTCTTCTCCTGCATCTTCAGGATCTTCTCCTCGACGGTGCCCAGGGCCACCAGCCGGTTGATGAACACCGGCCGCTGCTGGCCGATGCGGTGAGCGCGGTCCGCGGCTTGCGCCTCGACGGCCGGGTTCCACCACGGGTCGAGCAGGAAGACGTGATCGGCGGCGGTCAGGTTCAACCCCGTGCCGCCGGCCTTGAGCGACAGCAGCATCACGGGGGGCCCGGCGGCATCCTGGAAACCGGCCACCACGTCGCCGCGGTTCTTCGTCGAGCCATCGAGCCGGCAGAAGGTGATACCCACATCGCGCAGCGCCGGCTCGACCAGATCCAGCAGCGACGTCCACTGCGAGAACACGAGCGCCTTGTGGCCGTCGGCCACGGCGGTCTCCAGGACCTCGACGAGGCGCTCGAGCTTCGATGAGCTGCGCGCCTGCTGGCCCGGCACGAGCGCCGGGTGGCAGGCCGCCTGGCGCAGCCGCAGCAACGCCTCGAGGGCCTTCATCACGCTGCCTCCGGATTCGAGCAGCGCGACCACCTCGGCGCGCGTCGCGGCGAAGACGGCGTCGTAGATGGAGCGTTCGCGCTCGTCCAGCGCCACCGACAGCACCATCTCGGTCCGCGGCGGCAGCTCGGGAGCGACGTCGCGCTTGAGACGGCGCAGGACGAACGGGCGGATGCGCTGCCGCAGCCGATCCAGCGCCTGGGAATCGCCATCGGCAATAGGCCGCCCGAAGCGATCGTCGAAATCACGCCGGCCGCCGAGCAACCCGGGGTTGGTGAAGTGCAACAGGCTCCAGAGCTCCTCGAGGCGGTTCTCGAGTGGCGTGCCGGTCAGCGCCACCCGGAAGGGCGCAGGCAGGGCATACGCCGCGCGCGCCACCTGGCTGTCCGGGTTCTTGATCGCCTGCGCCTCGTCGAGGATCACCGTCGCCCACTTCTTCTCCGACAGGCGCGCGGCATCGAGGCGGAGGATCGCGTAGCTCGTCAGCACCACGTCGGCGTCGCCGGTCAGCTGCCGCCCAGGCCCGTGGTAGGAAGCGACGCGCAGCCCAGGGCGGAACCGCACGAGCTCGGCCTCCCAGTTGGGCAACACGCTCGTCGGAGACACCACGAGGGCGGGCGTCGCCAGCGCGCACAGCGCCTGCACCGTCTTGCCCAGCCCCATGTCGTCGGCCAGCACGCCACCGAGGCCGGCGCCGCGCAGGAAGGCCAGCCAGCTGACGCCCTGGCGCTGGTAGGGCCGAAGCTCCGCCGTCAGATCGGACGGCAGCGGCGCCTCGGGCACGCGCTCGAAACCGGCGAAGAGCGGGGCCAGGCGATCGAGGCCAGGCGGCGGCGGGTGGTCGAGCTCGGCGCACAGCACGCCGAGCGCCGGTAGCGCGTGGGCCGCGATCCGTCCGTCCGCCTGTCGCGCCGCCAGAAGGTCCGCCACCTGCTGGCCGTGGCGATCCAGCCAGGCCTGCGGCAACGTCGCCCAGCCTCCGCCTTCGAGCGGCACCAGCCCCAGCCCCTCCTGCCAGGCGCGGACGACCGCTCCGGCGTCGACATGGCCGCCGTCGCTCTTGCCGAAATCCAGTTCGAGCCGCACGTCCGTCGCGTCGCCCGTGACCCGCAAGTGGGGCACGAGCCGTACCTGATTGCCGACGATGCCCGCGACGTCTCCGCCCAGATCGCCACGCCAGCGCCTGAGCCGATCAACCAGTTGCGCCGCGTCCGCCCCGGTGAAGGTGGCGCGCCGGCCGGGCACCAGGCTCAGCTCGTCGCGCAGTTGCTGCACCAGCCGCCGCTCGGCCGGCTCGTCGCGCATCGGCACGCCCCCGCGCAGGTAGACCATGCGCCCGTCATCGATGCGTACCGCCGGCGGCGCGCCGTACACCAACTTCGGCAGCACCGACAGGCTCCCCGCCACCTGCGACAGCTCCAGGAGAACCCGCGGCCGTAGTCCACGATCGATGCGCGGCAACCGCCGGCTGCGCACATCCACCGCCATCCGGCGCGCCAGATCGGGCAGCACCCGCGTCGACAGCTCGCCCACCTGTGACTGGGGAAACCGCAGCACCGACGGCAGGTGCTGCAACCAGCCGCCCGCCAGCGACAGCTCGCCCAGCCGGCAGAGCGCATCCCCGCACAGCGCGATCCCGGGGCTGACCACGCCCGTGATGCGCGGGTCGCGCCGGATCGTCAGCACCACCTCGTCGCCCTGGTCCTCGACGATCGCCTGCGGCAGCACTTCCTCGTCGGACACCGCCACTTGCCGCCCGTCCAGCGTCACGTCGCGCGCTCCCACCAGCACGCGCAGGAGCGCGTCCAGCTTGTCAGCCGCCAGCACCGCCCGTCCCCCACGCTCGAGCAGCCGATCCGCCAGCAGATCATGCTGCTCGGGCTGCAGCGGCGCCTGGTCCGCGCCGCGCGCCAGAACCGAGGCCAGCGTTCCCTCGAGCGGGCACTCGGTCCCATCGCCGGTGACGATCGCCCGCGCCACCCGCAGCCCCTCCTCGGCCCGGGAAAATCGGTACACCAGTCGTCCCCAGACACGCGTCGTCGGAGGCGCCGCTTCCGGCGTCGTCTCACCCTGTCCAAGCGCGATCGCCGCGGCCGCCACGTGCTCGCAGGGGTTGACCCGGCTCGGGCAGTCGCACTCCCATTCTCCCTCGCCCGGGTACAGCACCACCGTCGGCGCCACCGCGCGGCCCGGGGCCTTCACGCGAAGGACGATCTCCGACTCGGATTGCGACTCGATGGCCACCGCCTGCGCACGCGCCAGGTTCACGCCCTGCGACCACAGGCCCGGTCGGCAGACCTTGCGGATCCTCTCGAGCAGCGTCGGGACGGCGGTCACGGCCGCGGGGGATCTACCACACGGCTCGCGCGCCGAAGGCCAGGCTGAGAGTGGTCGGGTCCGGCATGACGTTCACCTGGCCGAAGATCTTCAGGAACCACAGGTTCGCCTGAACGCCCGCCAGCCCTCGCACCCGGCCCGCACTCGGCTTGGCCTCGTCGGTGGCCACCACGGTCGCCGTGCCGAGATCGTACGACGACCCCTGATGCTGCCCTGTCAGCTTGCCGTTGAGGTTCATGTTGAGGTGGCTGCTGCCGCCCAGCTGCCAGTCGATCCCCAAGCCGCCGTACAGGCTCAGCACCCAGAGGAACCTCAAGCTGGTGGTGATCTCCAGAGGCACGCTGAGGTGCTTCATGTCGAGAGCGAAGAGACCGGTGCTGTTCACCAGCACGTCGGCGACCTCTTGCTGCGATCCGTTCTTGATCGGCACCTTCCTCTCGAGCGGCTTGCTGCCCAGCTTGAGCGTCATCTGCGAGGTATCGATGCCCGTGGTGAAGGCGATCCCGCCCCAGCGCACGAAGAAGCTGCCGATCGACTCGTCGTGCGGGGGCGCGAACAGGCGGTACTGCACGTGGACCCCGAAGTTCCTGATGTCCCCGGTGAACGGCCCCTGGCTCAGGTGGCCGTTGAAGAAGTTGGCGAACACGGACAGACGCGGCAGCCCCAGCCAGCCCAGGTTCGTGCCCGCCATGAAGGTCAGGTTCGCCGCCAGTCCAAACGCCGGTGCGCCGCTGGGTTTGTCGCCCTGGACGGCCGCCTTGTCGGCATTGACAGCGACGTTCCCGGCGACGCCGATCATCAGGTACTTCAGCTGCGAGGCGTAGTCGACGCCGACGCCGTGGCTGGTGAAAGCCTGGGCGTCCGCGAACGAGCGCAGGTAGTCGTGCAGACGAAGGACCTGGAAGATGCGTTCGAGCTCGGTCTGGAGCTGTTTCTCGATGGCGGTCACGTCGACGCCCGACTGACTGGAGAACCGCTGCGCATCGGGCGCGTCGATCTTCACGGTCACCCCCGCCCGGGCCGCAGCCGGAAGTCCCAGTAGGAGCGCCACACCAACGAGCCATCGACGCATTCCCCGATTCTATTAGAACAGGTGCCCGCCCAGGAAATATCCGCCGATGGGCCGCGCATCGGGCGACCAGGCGACATCCGCGCGTATGACGAACGTCGATCCTTTTTGCAACCGCACGCCGCCGCCGGTGCCCCACTTGAGACCGAGGCCGGTGCCATCGAATTCGGGCTTCGACCAGACCCGGCCCCCGTCGATGAAGCCGGCGACTCCCAGCGTGTACGGGCTGCCCCACATCGAGAAACGCGCCGCCAGGAGGCGCAGCTCCAGGTTCCCGAACACCTTCACCTTGCCGAGGTAGCGATCGGCAGGCACGCCGCGCACGCCGTTGGCGCCCCCGATGGCCGAGGAATCGTCGCCGAAGCGGCCGAGCTCGAAGAACGGCGGGCTGCCGAACAGGGCATCCGCCACCTGCCGCGTTGCCAGCACCAGGCGCCCTGGAACAATCGGCAAGTAGAAACGGGTGACTGCCGTCGTCTGCACGTACTCGTACGGCTGGGCATCGAAGCCGCCGGGGCTGAGGCGCACCTTCACCGTGTGAAATTGCCCGCGCGCCGGCGCGATCTCGTCGTCACGGCGATCGAAAGCCAGCCCCGCTTCCACCAGATGAACGCCGAAGCGCCGATCCACCAGCAAGAGGTCGCGCACATTCTGGTCGGTGGAAGCCAGATCCATCGCCAGCGTCGACTCGGGCCTGAAATCGACAGCGTTGTAGACGTACATGGTCCCGGCCAGGACGGCCAGGCCGCCTCCCAGCTCGAAGCGACCGCGCGCGGCCATCGTCGGATGAACGCGCTCGTAGAAGTCGCGCGCCGGAACCTCCTCGTCGGGAGCCACCGAAGCGTTCCCCAGCCCGTAGTAGCGCAGGTTGGTCTCGCGCGTGAACGAGGGCCGCAGTTCCAGCCGCGCCCGGCCTCCCATCAGCCCAGGAATCGTGGCCATCACGAAGGCGTCCTGATAAGGCGCCGTCAGCGAGCCGCCGTCCGGCTTCTTGAAGCTGAAGAAACCGGCGGATTCGATCCGCCAGCGATAGGGCCGCACGGCCGGATCGACGCGAGCCAGGCTGCCGAGGAACCCGAATCCGACGCCGATATCGGTGTCACCCCCGACGAGGGGCACCAGGCCGAGCTCGGTCCGGGGTGTTTCCGACGCCGCTGTGAGGGCAGCCACCAAGAACCAAATACACACATGGCAAACTAAGTCCGCCATCCCGCCTCCCCGCGGCCCGATGAATGATTATGTTGTCCGCACAGTGGCAGGGGTGGCGGGGGCGGCAGGAAATCGGAAGGTAGGGGTCATGGGGACTGAAAAGGAAACGAAGGGGGCCAGGCGCATGAGCCCCGCGCTATCCAAGCCGGTCAAGCCGGACGCGCAACTGGCGGCGGTGGTCGGGGAGCACGAACTCGCGCGCTCCGAAGTGGTGAAGAAGCTCTGGGACTACATCAAGTCAAAGGGGCTTCAGGACCAGCAGGACCGGCGCATGATCAACGCCGACGACAAGCTGCGGCCTATCTTCGAAGGCAAGAGCCAGGTCAACATGTTCGAGATGACGAAACTCATCTCGAAGCACATGAGCTGACGAGCGCGCTACTCGGTCTCGTTCAGGATGATGGGAATGGGAGCGCTCTGAATGTCCATCCCGACGGCCTGACCCCTTCGGATGAACCGACTCTGGATGGTGTCGCAGTCCAGGTCGGCGTTGGCCTCGGCGGAGAAACCCTGGAGCGCGTCGGGCTGGGCGCAGTAGTTCGCCCGGAACAGATGGGGATCGGGGATGTTGAACTGCAGCGACACCCAGGGCTCTTGCGAGTACGCGGCCGGGCTGCCCGGGCACTTCTGACCTGTGCCCTGGCAGCATGGAAGCTCCCGCACCGGATCGGTCGGGCAGTCGGTGGTGGCAGGAAACTGCTTGACCATGGTGACGCCTCTGCTGTCGGCATGATCGGAGGAGAAGTACGCGACCGACCCCGACCACATTTTCTGCAGGTGCCCGCTGGCCTCGGCCGTGCGCGAGCGCTTGACGTAGCGGCTGAACGCCGGCGCGCCGAGGGCGCAAAGGACGCCGATGATGAACACGACCATCATCAGCTCGATGATGGTGAAGCCCGGGGTACCGCGACGTTTGTTTCTCATGATTACGTCCGTCAGCGATATTACCACGAACGGGTCACTTTATCGGATCACTTCGTGGGAGCAGGCGATGCTGGCGGGGGCGTCGGCTGTGCGCTCATGGAAGGCATTGTCCGACATTTTTCCTCGAGGCAGGCGACGCCGTCATGGCCCTCACCGACTGGCTCCGAATTCGCGTAGAGGTACACATGCTTGGCGCCGAGGTTCAGGGCGTTCTCGCAGATGGTCGTGGCGACGCCCTGCTTGGTCCCTTCCTCGGCCTTCAACCATTCCTCGCCCAGGTCGACGTGCAAGTCCTCGCCGACCTGACTTGCGGACTGGATCGGCAGGGGGCTATGCAGCTGCGCGGCGAGGGTCTTCAGCTCGCGGTCACCGCGGCTGGTGGCGAAGTACATCACGCCCACGGCCGCGAGGCCGAGCACAACGAGCCCGATGCCGCCACCCGTGACGATCTGCTTGCGCCGGCTCCGGGTCTTGTAGGCGGGCACGACCTCGGTGGTGACGCCCTTGCCCGCGATCAGCTTCTCGAGCGCTTCGGTGGCCGGCTTGAAGTCGGGGCGCACCCGAAGGGCCGCCTCCAGCGCCAGCCGGCCGCGGGCCGAGTTCCCCTGCTCCGCCAGGATGCGCCCCTGGTAGTAGTGCGCGAACACGTTGTCCGGAGCGATCTCGAAAGAGACGCTGAGGTGGTGCTCCACCAGGCGCCCACGTTCGTTCGGTTCCAAGTTTCCGCACTTGGAGGTGTAGTAGCTCATCTGTGCGTGCAGCTCGGGATCGTTGGGACTCAGGTCGATGCCGCGCGAAAGAGCCGTGCGCGCCTTGTCCCAGTCGCGCGACGCCGCCGCCGTACGCGCCTCCTCGACAGCCAGATTCGATTCGCTCATTTCCACCCGTGGTGTGGTCCCTAGCATAGAAGACAGCCAGGGTTTCTGTCGACTAATCCTGTATTCAGGCGCCGACGAGGAGGTGGTACCAGCGATCCTGGATCCAGCGCCGCGTGTAGGTGATCTCCCGGGTGAAGTCGGTGAAATCGCCGCGCGCGCTCCAGCGCGGGAAGGCGAGGTACTGGAGCCGCCAGCGCCGTTCGTCCCGCGGCGCGGAGACGGCCACCTCTGAGGCGAGGCCGTCGAAGAGCGCCAGCACCGACGGGAGCGCGAGCTCGTTGCGCAACAGCGAGGCGGCCTGCGCACGCGTCTCGGGCCCCAGTACCGGATCGGCGAGCAGGCGCTCGAACAGGTGGTTCCAGGTGGCGAGGTATGCCGGCTCCAGCCGAGGCGGCTCCCGCGCGGTCATCCAGTCCTGACCGAAGGAGTGGTTGAAGTCCCACAGCACCACCCGGAATCGACCGGTCTGCCCATCCCGGAAGTAGTAGGCGTTCTTGGCGAGGGTATCCATGGCCTGGATGGTGGTGGCCAGCGCGAACCAGGCACGGACATCCTCCAGATGGATGCGCCGGCCGATCTGCGCGCGGAAGGTCACGTCGTCAGCGCCGCCGACCAGCGCCGCGAGCGCCTCCAGCTCGCCGAAGCCGCCACGGCCGCGCTTCTCGAAGGCTGCGTGTGGGAATGGCCCGGGCGCGAACTTCGCATCGTGCCCGACGGCCTTGAACAGCGGTCCGGTGGGCGCAAATCCCTCGCCGGCCAGGAGATCGTCGTCGATGTGATCGCCCAGGGTGTAGACGCCGTGGTAGCGGCCGTTCAGATAAACGACCACGCTGGACGTCCTGATACGCACGGTGCCGGGGCTGGCGCGGTTCCACAGCTCGAATGCCATCCGCTGGCGGACGAGGGAATTGTCGTCGAACGTCGAGGTCAACGCCATCTTGCGGCGGCCGTGGATCCCGACGGCTGGCTCGTGGAAGCGGTCCTTGCCGGCGAACTTGAGGGTGTAGTGCTGCTTGGGATACTCGAGCGACGAGCGGCCGCGCACCTTCGCTTCGGCGCGATGAACGTGACCGCGGTAGACCACCGTCGCAGCGCGGAACTCCTCGCCGAGATCGGGCGGAACCGTCAGGTGCACGACGGGCAGTCCCATCTCGTGGGTGTACTCGCGCGGCGAGACGATCGGCACGTTGGCGGGATCGTCGAAGCGATCGGCGACGCCGATGACCAGCGCAGCCACCTCGCCCGTCGAGGCGGCGCGCACCGAGAGGTGATGGACACCGGCCTGGTCGAGGCGGGGCGAAAAGCGCAGTTCGCCGGTGACGCGGTCGAAGGTGGCACCCGAGGGCAGCGGCGTCACGTCCCAGGCGTCGGAGCGACCCGAAGCGCAGGTCACCTTGACCGCCAGGGTCTGGCCCTCCTCCATCCAGTAGGGGCCGCCGGTCTCGGGGAGGCAGTCAGCCCGGCCCGGCGCAACCAGCGTCCACAGGATGAGACCAAGCATGTACAACTTGGACGCGCGAGGCGGGGTGATCCATCATGCCGACGCGACGTGCGCGCATCACTGGTTCTGATGGCTGGTTCCCTGGGCCTTGCTGGCTGTCATAGACCGCCCGTGGCGGCGGCCGGTCAGCCGACGCCCGCGCCCCTTGCCGCACCTTCACCGGCTCCAGCCGCCGCCCCCACGGACATCAAGCCGGTGCCGCCGCTGTCGGCCGGGCGACGGGTGCTGCTGCTGGCCGGCGGCACCGAACAGGCGATCGACATCGAGCAGGCCGTGGCCGCCGGGTACACCATCGTCGATCTATCGGACGACTGGACGCCTTACATCTTTGCCGAGCACCAGGCGCCGGACGGTCGGGTGCTGCCGAACCGCTACCGGCGGGTGTTCATCGGCCTGGCGAACGACAAGCTGGACGAGGACGGTGAGCCGCTGCCGGCGGGATCGCAGAACTACCTGGAGCTGTACGGCATCCCGCCATCGCTGTCAGTGCTGCGCGCCCGGTTCATCGAGGACGGCGAGCGGTCCTGTGACGCCCCGGCGCCGGCGCAGCCGCCCGCGACCAAGAAAGCGGGGGACGCTGCGATCCTTGCCGCGGCCGAGCACCGGCTGGCCTGCGAGGGGCTCCTGGGGAAGGACAGCCGGCACAAGCGCGGCACGATGGACGATGGGCTGCGACAGGCGATCAAGCGCTTCCAGCAAAAGCACATGATCTACGAGGGGCACGGCCTGCAGCTACGGACGCGCGAGGCGCTGGGCCGCCCGCTCGTCGACAACGATCATCGCGCGTTCGCGCGCGTGCTGCGCGAGCGGGTGGTCTCGGCCGCGGGCGTGGTCGAGGACGGCTCGGTCGAGGGGACGAAGTCCGGGGCGCCGACCTACGTCACGGTGGCAGGCGACCGGCAGGCCGTGCGGAACCTGGCCGACGAGCTGACGGACGCGGCCCTCAAGCAGATGGGGCTGACGACGCCGGCGGACACGCTGGCATTCTTCAAGCGGCATCCGCCGTCGGACTTCACCCGCATGCGAGTCGCGGTCAAGTTGCCGCTCCTGCCCGAGTACTACGGGCCGATGATGGACATCCAGTTCGTCATTGACCGGGGGGACATCTGGTACGACCTGCCGTTCGACGACAAGGGCACGTACGCGCCGCAGGGGCGCAAGAAGTACCCGCAGTTCGTGCTGTACGTGAAGCATCGCGGGCAAAGGATCCCGCTCGCGCGCTGGCGGTCGACGATCGGCGGCTGGCGCGCGGAGCAGGCGAGCGACGGGTACGAGTACTTCCGTTACAAAGGTTCGGACGTGGGACCGCGGGTGATCCGGAACGTGGTGGCGGGGCCGGTCTGGATCGCGCCGGCGTCGACGCCCATACGGGGTCTGGTGAAGGTCAAGCGTGTGCGCAACAAACGCGAGCCGGTGGTGAACTACGACGAACTGGGGCCGGGGTACCTGTCGGCGTACGGCCTCGTCGCCGGGTATCTGGTCACGCCCGGGCAAGCAGGGCGCCCCGACTTCGACAACGGCATTCGCATCCACGGGTCGTCCGAGTACCTGTCGATGTACAGCGCCAACGGTTACTCGCACGGCTGCCACCGCCTGCCCAACCACCTGGCGATCCGGCTGTACTCGTTCGTGCTGAAACACCGGACCGTGCGCCTGATCGGCGACCAGCCGGCGGACTTCGCGCGCCAGTTCCTGAAGGGCGATGACGCCTTCGAGATCCGGATCCCGTCGCGCGGCTACGCCTTCTACCTGGATCCGCCGCTGCCGGTGGAGGTCCTGGAGGGCGACATCAAGGGTGCCGTGAAGTCCCCGATCCTGACCTACGTGCCGAAGCCCGGGACGCGCTACCCCGGACCGCCACCGGCAGCGCCAAATTCGCCCGAGGCCCGCGCGGGCGGTGTGCCCGATCCGGTGGACACCAAGAAAGGGGCGGCGACGCCCAACGAGCCGGAGGAGAAGCCGTGAAGTGGCTGGTGATGCTGGCCGGGGTGGCGCTGGCGGCACTGTCGGCGCTCGCTGCCAGCCCCACGCCGGGGACGCCGGACGCGGGTGTGGCGTCCGACGGTGGGTTGTCACCAACGGTGCGCATCCTGATCCAGACGGTGCCGGCGGTGGACCGTACGGTGGTGTCGTGGGGGGGCAAGCTGCTGGGGGTGCTCCGACAGCGCAAGCCGCTGATCGTCGAGCGGCCCCGCGACAGCGGACCGCTGGACATCGTGCTGAGGGCGCAGGGTTACGTGCCGGTGCACACGCGCGCGTACACCTTCACCGACGGCAAGCTGTACGTGAGGCTCACCCCCGTCGGTGAGAAGAAGAGCCTGTTCGGCTACCGCACGGAGATACCGGACGCGGGCGCCGAAGCGGGCAGTCCGCTGTCGCCGCGCGCCGATGGCGGACCGCCGCCGAACTGACTACTGCAGCGCGAGCGGGGTGCCGATCACCGACCAGCCGCGTGGGAACTCCGGCAGATCGATCCGGCCGAGCGGTCGATTGCGCCAGAGCTGGCGGGGCGCCGCCCCGTTCCAGGCAGGTCGCCAGGCCGGCTGCACGGGTGGACCCGCGAGGCCCAACCAGTTGAGCGGCGGCGGGTTCGTGCGCACCTCCTGCTGGCCGACGTAGAACGGCAGCCTCAGCCATGACAGCTCGGGGTGGGCGCGAGCGTCGAGGCGTCCGGGCTCGGGGAGCAGGATCACCTTGAACTCGGCGGGGGCGATGAAGCGCGCGGGCCGGCGCGTGTCCTCGTCCGGCTTGAACGGCCCCGAGCCCGCGCCGGGATAGACGGCGGCAAACGGATAGCTGGCGCCGCTCTGGGTGCCGCCCCAGGCGAGGAAACGACCGCGCCCGCCGGCGTACACCAGCACGTGATCGCCGCCCGCTTCATCGGCGACGCGAATCATCTCGTCGGTGTCGTGGCGAAAGCCGTGAAAGTAGAACTGGCAGCCGATCGGGACGAACCCGGGACCGAGCCGTGGCGAGCCTCGCAGGATCACCGTGACGTGCTCCCAGTCGCCCTCGTGGTGGTTCACCCATTCGTTGAACGGGTAGAAGAACCAGTACTGGATGGCCAGTAGCCCTTGCGCGCGATCGTGCCAGTAAAGGTGTGCGTACTGGGTCGGCGGAAAATGCGCGGCGAGGACATCGAAGCGCTGGCGCCAGAGCGTACGGCCGCCCACCTCGCGATCATCGCCAGGCACATCCACGCTGTACCGGATGTCGCGGCCGTCCGGGGTGCGTGCCGGGAGGTGATCCCACGGACGACGCTCGAGTTCGGCGTTCGGCACCGCGACGTACGAGCCGCGGCCCTTCACGTTCGCCATCAGATCGGCACCGTCGCTCCAGGCGTAGCGCACGTCGACGGGCCAGACATCCGCTGTCGGGAAAGCCATCGCCGGGTTGAAGCGTCGGGCGAGCTCGGCGGCGTCGGGCGAGGCCTCCTCGGCAGCGGTCAACGGGCTCGGGTGGGCGCCACCGCTCCATGCGGGGAGCGCAGGAGCGTCGAGCGCGGTGACGTCGCCGGCGGCGACGACGAGGAAGCCCATGTAGAGAGGTAGCTGCAGACGGCGCAGAGGGTGACTCCGGAGGCCATCACGTTAGCAGAATCGAAGCTGCTGGCAGCGCTCAGCGCGTCACCGCCACCAGCCTCCCCGGGACCGGCACGGGGACGCCGCGGCGCTCGGCCACGCTGCGCAGCACGCGCGCCAGGCGCGTCACCGCCGCGTCGGCGTCGAACTCGCGCAACACCCGCTCGCGCGCGGCGCGGGCGAATTCGAGTCGCATCTTGGGAAGCTCCACCAGGTGAAGCACCGCGTCCGTGAAGGCCTGGATGTCACCGCATGGGTAGACCAGACCCTCGCGCCCGTGCGTCAGCACTTCCGTGGTGGCCGGAGTGTCCGCGACGACCAGCGCGCGTTCGCTGGCCATGGCCTCGAGCACGACGTTCGGGCAGCCCTCGGATTGAGACGGCAGCACGACGACGTCACACGCGGCGTAAAAAGCGCGCATGTCGCTGACGAAGCCGAGAAAGCGCACCGATTGCTCGATGCCGAGGTCGCGGGCCATCTGCTCGTATTGCTGGCGGCGGCTGCCGTCGCCAGCGACGAGGAACGCCACCTCCGGATGACGGCGCGCCAGTCGCAGGGCCATGGCCAGGAAGTCCTGCGGGCGTTTCTGGGGGACGAGGCGCGCGGCGAATCCGACGACCAGCGGCGCCCAGCTGGGACGGATGTGGCGGGTGTCGAAGCGGTGCGCCTGGAACATCTTCAGGTCCACACCGTTGCGCACCACCTCGGCAGGACCGGGGATGAGCGGGCCGAAGACGTCCTTCACCGCCTGGCCGCAGCAAACGAGAAGATCGGGGCGATTCATCTGCGCCCAGCTCCACAACGCGACCTTCTCCAGCGGACTTATCAGCGTACCGCCCGAGCGCCAGACGATGGGCACACCGGCTCGGCGCGCCGGCGCGGTGGCGGCCACCCAGGAGAACGGCATGGCCGCGTACACGAGGTCGATCGATCCCGACGCGAGGAGCGATTCGACCTGCTCGGCGATGCGGTCGCGGCAACGCAGGTAGCGACCGGGCAACTCCAGTCGTTCGAGTCCGCGGGCCTTCGGCCACCCTCCCGGGAAGCCGTGGGACAGCAGCGTACCCTTGACGTGCTGCTCGTCGAGCCACCGGCAGATCACAGTGTTCGGGCCCACCAGCGGCACGACGTCGAAGCCATGCGCGGCCAGTCGAGGGATCGTCGTCGCCGCTTGCCGCTCGGCGCCGCCGAAGCTGGCGCACGGCTGCAGGTACAACAGACGCAGCGGACGCCGCGACGCGGACCTACGATTAAGGACGTGCGACAACGAACGCGGGTGGCCATGCAGGTGCTGGGGGGCGTCACCGGTGTGCTCGTGCTCGCGCTGGTCGTGCGGCACGTCGGCTGGCGGCAGGTGACCGAGGCCCTTGGCCGTGTCGGCTTCGGCCTGCTCTGGATGCCGCTCATCTACGGTGTCGCCAACGTGCTGATGGCCTTGCCCTTCCACCTGTTCCTCCCGCGCGAAAAACGTCCACCGGTCGCGGGTGCGATCTGCAGTCGGCTGACCGCCGCCGGGCTGAACGCCATCCTGCCGTTCGCCGCTCTCGGCGAAGCGAGTCGCCTTCTGTGGCTCAACCGCACGCAGTGGCCCGAAGGGATAGCGGCCATGGTCGTCGACCGGATGTTGTTCCTGGTCGCGAGCGCCCTCGCCGTCAGCGCGGGCGCGGCCGCCCTGCTGTTCGTCCCCGGCGCACCGAGCTGGCTCGCGGCAGGGGGCATCTCCCTGGCCACCGTCGTCCTCGTCGGCGTCGCGGTGGTCGGGTTCCTGATCGTGCGGCGCCCCCCCATCGCGTGGGCCCGAGCGATGCTCGCCCGGATCCGGGGGAAGGTGGCCGGCGTTCCCGCCCCCGAACCGGTGGACGAGGCTCTGCGCAAGCTGCTCGCCGGGCCGAAGCGGCAGCTCTGGCTGGCTCTGGCCCTCCACGTCACGGGCCGCGCCCTCATCACCCTGGAGGTGTACGTTGCCTGCCGGCTGCTCGGCGTATCCGCTGGGCTGCCGGACGTGCTGGTACTGACCGCCGTGCCTCTGGCGCTGTCCGTCCTGGCGGCCGCCGTGCCCAGCCAGATCGGCGTCCAGGAAGGTGCCCAGGCTGCCGTCGCCGCCATCCTGGGCCTCGGCGCCACGGCCGGCGTCCTGGTCGTGCTGTTGCAACGAGCGCGGCAGATCCTGTACCTGCCGATCACCTTCGTGTTGCTGGCCACCCGGCCCCATCGCGCCCCCACCAGTGCTCCGCCCCATATCGATGTGGCCCCCCAGCTTCCAAGCTAAGCCCGCCTGGCCCGATGGGTCGGTCAGGGTCGCGGTCGGGCGCGACCCAGGTCACGATAGCGATCGCGCAGCTCGGTCTGCCGCGACACGAGGGGCAGATCCCGGCCCCGGATGAACACCTTCTCGGGGCGGGTGAGCGGCTCGAACGGATCCCCTGCCCAGATCACCAGGTCGGCGGACTTGCCGGGCGACAGGAGGCCCACGCGCCCGAGCTCGAAGATCTCGGCGGGGTTGCGGGTCACGGCCGCCAGCGCCTCGACCCAGGGCAATCCGTTGGCCACGGCGTTGCCGGCCTCGAGGCGCAGCGTGCGACTGGTGGCCATGCCGCGCTCGCGCGGCGAGATGGCGATCTTCACCCCGGCCTTGGCCAGCAACGCGGCGTTCTCCGCCCGCGCGCCGAGCGCCTCGAACGACCGCGGGAGATCCGCGAGCGCACTGACGATGACCGGCACGCGCGCCTCGGCGATCTCGCGCGCCACCATCCAGCCCTCCTCGCACCCGGCGAGCACCAGCCGCAGCTTCTCGTCGGCGGCGAAGCGCAGCAGCGCCTGGATGTCCGTGGCGCGGTGGACCTCGACAACCAGTGGCAGCTTCCGCTCGATGACCGGGATGAGCGCCTCGAGATCGAGCCGGCTCGCGGCGACCTTGCGCATCTGGTTGCGCTCGAAGTCGTTCTTGCGCCGGACGTACTGGCGCACATCGTCGATGACCTCGCGCAGGCGCAAGAGGATGCCACCGCGCGCGCCATAAGAGGCCTGCCGCCCGCCGACCGACGCGTCGGCCCAGACGCCGATCGGCGACCTGATCAGCATCTCGTCGACGCTGTCGCCAAGGAGTTGCACGGCGGCGCCCCGCCCCGAGACGAGTCCACCCTGCGGCGTCAGCACCGTGGACGTCACGCCCTCGACGCGGGTCACCGGGATCACCACCGAGCGCGGGTTGAATCCGTCGAGCACCGAGAACGCCGCGCGAACCGCGTCGTAGCTCGGATCCAGTCCCACCTCGACGGTGGCCTTCTCGAGCGGTACCTCCACGAGGCCAGTCAGCGCGTCGGCGTCGACGAGCCCGGGCGTCACCCAGCGCCCACGGGCATCGATCCGCCGGGTGGCGTCGCGCACCTCGGTGGTCACGCCAACGGCGGCGATGACATCGCCGCGGATCACCACCATGCCGTCGTCGATACGGCGGCCGTCACCGGTGTCGATGCGGGCGTGCTCGATGACCGTGACTTCGGCCAAGACGAGCAGCAGCGCGATCATTGTTGGCCCAGTCCGTGTTTGCCCAGTCCGAGCTCGAAGTCGGAGGGACGGATCCCCTGCTGGCGATCGAAGGCCAGATGCCCGTCCACCAGGACCTTGTCCGGATGGGCGTAGACCGAGAACGGCGAGCCAGACCAGATCACGACGTCGGCCATCTTGCCCACCTCGAGCGAGCCGGTCTGACCGTCGACGCCCGTCGCCCAGGCGGGATTGATGGTGATCCATCGGAGGGCGTCAGCCTCGGTGAGCGGCAGGCCCATCGCCCGGCCGACGGCCAGTCCTTGGGCGGCCGCCTGATTCAAGTGCTGGATGCCGATGGGCGAGTCCGAATGCACGACGGCCCGCCCGCCCGCGGCGTGAACCAGCGCCAGGTTCTCCTGGATGCCGTCGTAGGATTCGAGCTTGAAGCCCCACCAGTCGGCCCAGGTAGAAACCGCGACGTCGCGCTTCGCCAGAACGTCGGCGATCTTGTATGCCTCGACGGCGTGGTGGAAGGCGCGGATCTTGAAACCGAACTCTGCCGCCACGTCCAGCATCAGGAGCATCTCGTCGGCGCGGTAGCAGTGGTTCTCGACGAGGATCTTCCCGCGGATCACCTCGGCCAGCGTCTCGAGCTTGAGGTCACGGCCGGGCGGTGGCTCGCCCTTGGCCTTGCCCTTGCTCTCCCAGGACTCCCACTTGCGCGCGTAGTCCTGCGCCTGGGCATACGCGGCACGCACGTGAGCGATGTTTCCCATGCGGGTCTGCGGGCCACTCTTCTTGCCATAGACGCGCTTCGGATTCTCCCCGCACGCCATCTTCAGGACGTAGCGAGAACCCGGAAAACGCATCGCGGCCGCCGAGCGTGCCGGTCGGTTCTTCACCGGAAAGCCGCGGCCGCCGATCAGGTTCGCCGAACCAGGGAGCACCAGCAGCGTGGTGACTCCACCCGCGAGCGCACGAGGCAGTCCCGGATCCTGCGGCCAGAAGCCGTGCTCGGCGTTCACCTCGGCGGTCACCGGGCCCGTCGCCTCGTTGCCGTCCTCGTGCGCGTCGGCCGAGGGGCTGGGATAGACACCGAGGTGCGAGTGGGCGTCGATCAACCCCGGGGTCACGTTCCGGCCGGCAGCGTCGATCACCTGGGCATCCCCGGGGACGGCCACGTCGCGGCCGAGCGCCGCGATCCGGCCGTCGCGCAGGATCAAGGTGCCGTTTTCGATGCGCCGGTTCTTCGCGTCCGCCGTCCAGATGGTGGCGTGGACGATGGCGATCGGGGCCGCCGCCGGCTCGGGCGGAGGAGCCTCGACGGGACGCGCTGGCGGCGGTGGCGGCGGCGGGTGCGCGCACGCGGCGACGAGAACCAGCGCGAGGGCAAGACGCATCGAACGCGTACCTTACTATGGCGTCGCCGCTAGACGCCTTCCCATTCCGCCCAGAGATCCACCAGGCCGATATCGGGTGACAACTGAGCCGGCGGTCAGGATTGAACTGACGACCCTCGCTTTACGAAAGCGATGCTCTACCACTGAGCTACGCCGGCTTGCGGGTAGCGACTGTTAGCACGCCGGATGCTACCCGCGCAAACCCTACGGGGTGGCCACGCCCGAGACGTTCACGATCGCCTGGCCGCCCGGGTAGGCGGAGATCGTGAAGACGTCCGTGCGTGTACCCTGCATGGTCGGGTTGAACTGCAACGTGATGGTGCAGGGCTGGTTGGGCGGGAGCATTCCCAGGCCCTGGCATCCGTTCGAGAAGACGATGAAGTCCGCGCCGCCGGTGAACTTGTAGGAGGGGTACCCGGTGGAAAGCGTGTCGACGTTGATGGCGGTGAAGGTCAGCTTGGGCCCGCTCGTGGTCCCGACCTTGGTACCGGGAAAGCTGAGCGCCTTGGGGGTGACCTCGATGGCGTCGACGCCGTTGCCGGTCAGCACCAGCGTCGCCATGCCGCCGTTCGCGCCCTTGACCTCGATGGTCAGCATCTTCATTCCGGCGCTCGGCGCCAGGAAGAACGCCGACGAGAGCTGGCAGCTCTGGTTCGGTGGCAGCGACCCGAGGCCGCTACAGCGATCGCCAACCTGGATGTCGTTCACGGCGCCCATCGAAGTCGCGGTGACGGCGCCGACATCGGCCGTGCCGGTGTTCATGACCGTGAAGTCCATCGACGGGCTGCTCCTGCCGACGAAGACGTTCCCGAAGGAGTGGTTCGTCTTCGGCATCATCGTGAGCTGATACCCGATCGCCGTCCCCTGGAGCACCGCCGTCACCGTGTTGCCCGGCGAGGCGCTGACGGTCAGCGTGTCGTTCTTCACGCCGGGGCTGGTCGGCATCATGGCCACTTGAACCACGCAGGTGCCGCCGCTCGCCACTCCTCCTTGGCAGCCATTGTTCGTGACCGTCCATCCGGGGCTGACGGACACCGTCGGAACGGTGGCGGCGCCGGAGTTGCTGACCGTGAAGCCAACCGATCCGCTGGTGGTGCCTACGACGATGTTACCGAAGTTGTTGCCGGGCGGGCTGATCGCCAGGTTCGCCGGCTGCGGCGGCGGCATGTCCGGCGCCAGGTCGGGCGCCATGTCCGGCGCCATGTCCGGCGCCATGTCCACCGGGGGCGGCATGTCGGGCGCCAGGTCGGGCGCCATGTCCGGCGGAGTGGGCGAGGCGTCGGGAGCCAGATCCCGCGGCGCATCCGTGGCCATCATCACCATGTCGGGCATCCGGTCGACGCCGGCGTCGGCAGGCGCATCGCGCCCAGCATCGGCCGCCGCATCCGTCAGCCTCGGTGCATCGGGCGGGCGCACGCCACCGTCGGGACGCGGGCAGACGGGCGGATTCTTGCTGCTGCTGCAGCCCTTGCACAAGGTGAGCACCTGGAAGGCCAAGGTGGTGAACTTCTCCTTGCCCGCAGTGGTCTCCACCTTACCCTCGACGACCTCCATCACGTTGATCGCCTTGCCGGCGCTGGAACAGCGGCTGATGGTGTACGCGGTCCCCTTGGCCTCGTAGTCAGCCTCGTCCGTATGGGTCTGCATGCGTGTCGCCGCCGCCTCGCTCGGCGGCGCGCGCGAGACGACGAATGCGACCTCACCCTCGGTCACGGTCACCTTGCCGCGGAAAGCGACGCCGGTGGCGTCCGTCTGCGCAGCCGGCGGCTCGAACCGGGCTCGGCTCGCGGTGCCGACGTCGATCCAGTTGCCTTGCGGGTCGACCACCGAGACCGGTAGCCCCGAACTGGCTACCCCCGCCCCGCCGAGCAGCACGTCGCCCGATTCGGAGCCGGTGCCGCCGCCATCGATCACGAAGTAGCCGAGCTGCTTGCCGTCCGCGCGGCGGGCATTCACGGCGAACAGGTAGGTGCCGTCGGCTCCCACGGAGAAGGTCGCCATTCCGTCAGCGACGGCCACGGGCGGCTGAGGGTTCGCGTACTGACCGCTGTCGGTGACGGAGTACGCAAGGACGTCCTCGGCCACGGTATCGACGGGCACCGGAACCTGAACCCGGCGCGCCAGGCCCGGCTCGGCCGTGCTGTCCAGCGAGACCGCGCCCACCGCGCGGCGGGGAATCCCGTCGCCATCCACGAACTGCGGCGACGACGGGAGCGATCCGACCTTCCGGCGTGACAGATAGGTCGCCGACAGATCGGCGCCATTCGGGTAAGTTCCTTCCTGCACCTCGATCAGCGCCTGCCCCGCGCGTATCAAGCCACCGCCAGAGGGGATTCGTTGGGAAGCGGCGCGGCGGACCATCCGGATCAGCACCGGCACCGTGGCCCCCGCGACGACGATCTCGCGGCCGGCCGCCAGGTAGCCATTCGGCCGCACGGTCACCCGCACGCGGCTGGAGGGCATCTTCAGCTCGAAGCTGCCATCGCCGTCGGTCACGGCCTTCTGTCCGTTCGACATCTCGACGGGAGCCCCCGCGATCGGCTGTCCGGTGTCGCCGTCGATCACGAACCCCGCGACCAGGCCCGAGCCGGACGAGCCGCTCTTCCATGCCTCGACCGAGCTGCTGTCACTGGCCGCGCAGCCAGTGATCAGGGCTCCGATGAGAACACACGTCGACCCTACCCGTAAGCTAAGTGACGCCATGGCGCACACGATAAGCCGAAGATGGCGGGGGTTCAACGGCTCCCGGAGGGCCTCGACCGACCTTACGTTCCTGGGGCACCATGAGAGGAATGCGCGCAGGGGCGGCGCTGGCGCTGGTCGCCGCCTGCGCACACCGCCCAACCGGACCGGCGCCGGTCGTCGAAAGCCTCGACCTGGAGGGGGCCCATGCCGTCTCGGCCAGCGCCATCAAGAAGAAGATCCTGACCGCTGCCACCGGGCGCTGGCCCTGGTCCGACGACAAGACCTTCGATCTCCTGGTCTGGGAGGCCGATCTCGCGCGGATCACGCGCGTCTACGAGGCGCACGGCCACTACGGCGCCAAGGTGGTGGAGACCCAGGTTCTGCCCCGCCCCGGCAACCGGGTGGCGCTGGTGGTGCGGATCGACGAGGGGCGGCCGATGCACATCGCCGCCATCGAGATCACGGGGATGGAGGAGCTGCCCGAGAAACACCGGCGCCGGGCCTTGCGTGAACTACCGCTCGAGAAGGACGAGCTCTTCGCCGAGGCCGATTGGGCCGAGGCAAAGGCCGGCATCGTCAAATGGCTGCGCGATCAAGGCTACGCCGCGGCCACGGTCGAGGGGCAAGCCCAGGTCGACATCGGCACGAACCAGGCACGGCTGCATCTGACCGTCCACCCTGGGCCGCGCTACCGCTTCGGGGCCATCACCGTGAACCTGCCGCCCGGAGGTCGCGTCGACCCGAAGCTCGTGCGCGAGCAGATCGACCTCGAGCTGGGCCAAGGTAACGCCTGGTTCTCCGACGAGGCGATCGCAGAAGCCCAGCGACGGGTGTTCGCCATGGGGGTCTTTTCCACGGCGCGCGTGGTGGCGGGCCGTCCCGATCCCCAGAGCCTTCGCGTGCCTGTCACCGTGGATGCACGCGAGGCGCCCTATCACACCGTCCGGCTCGGCGGCGGGGCGGGCCTCGATCAGGTGCGGCAGGACGCGCACCTGCTGGCCGAGTGGACCAACCGCGATTTCCTGGGGGGCCTGCGGCGGCTGACCGCGCGGGCGGTCGCCGGGTGGGCCTTCGTCCCGGACATCTACACGGTCGCGCAGAAGTCGAGCACGCAGATCACCCGGGACGGGCCGATCTACCGGGCCAGCCTCGACTTCGAGCAGCCGCGCTTCATCAGCCGCCCGTCGCTGTACCTCACCAGCCTCGTCGAAAGTGAGCGCACGATCGAGCAGGCGTACGACGCCATCGGTGGGCGCGGCCAGCTCGGCATCAGGTACCGACCGCTGGCGTCGCTGACCATCGCGCCGGCGTACAATGTCCAGGGCTGGCAGCTGAACGGACCTCGCGCCGCCGGTGCGCGCACCGCCCCGCTGGCGCTCGGCTGCAAGAGCGATCCCTGCTTCGTGCTCCTGTCGTACGTCGAGGAGATCGCCACCTGGGACCGCCGCGACAGCCCACTCGAGCCGCGTCGCGGACACTACGTCAGCCTCTCGCTCCAGCAAGGAGGCGGCCCCCTGCGCGGCGATTTCGACTACTTCCGCATCGTCCCCGAGGCGCGCGGCTACGTCACCCTCGGCGGCGAGCAGCCGGTGACCTTTGCCGGGCGCCTCAGCGTGGGCACACTGATCACCACCTCGGGCGTGCCCGAAGACAGCGCCGTGGTCACGCGCTTTTACTCGGGCGGCGGCAACTCGATGCGCGGCTACGGCATCCGGCGACTCTCGCCCCTCCTCTTGATCCCCGGACCGCGGGGCGAGGGCGGGCCGATGGTCACGGTGCCGATCGGCGGCAACGGGGTCGTCGAGGGCAGCTTCGAGGTGCGCACACCGCTCACCGAGAGCCTGATGGTCGCTGGGTTCCTGGATTTCGGGCATGTCACCCAGGGCTCGCTACCGGTGCCGGCGCTCCGCGATTTTCAATGGGCCGCGGGCTTCGGGTTCCGCTACCTGACGCCGATCGGACCAATCCGCCTGGACCTCGGCTTCCGCCTCCCCGTGGGGAGACCGCCGCCGCTGTTCGATCTCGACGGGCGCGAGATCACCTACCGCATGCTCGCCGACGGCAGCGCCGAACCGGGACGGGAGGGCGGCTCGCACGTCAACAGGAGCTGCTTCGGTATCGGCGGCTCGTCGGGCGGCGTCTGGGTGAAGGACGGGCTATGCGCGTTCCACATCTCCATCGGCGAATCTTTCTAGGCCCCCCCGGGTTGACAGACGGCTCATCCGGACTTATCCGCAGCAGGTGCCGTCTGTTGCCACTATCGGCCCCACCGCGATCGCGGTCCCCGACCATCCGATCATCCAGGAAGACGTCAAGCAAGTCCTTCGCGGGACGCTGGCGATGCGGCCCGAGCGGCTGGAGGCGGTGCTGTCGCTGTTCGATGGCGCCGGCGTCTCCCGGCGCTTCAGCGTGATGCCGCTGGAAGATCTGCAACGGCCGCGGCGGCTCACCGAGACCATGGCGGTTTACCGAGAACAGGCCGTGCGCCTGGGGCGGCAGGTCGCCAGCGAGTGCCTGGCCCGCGCGGAAATGGCGCCCACCGAGGTGGACCTCGTGATCACAGTCTCGTGCACCGGCTTCATGATTCCGTCGCTGGACGCCCACCTGGTCAACGACCTCGGTCTGCGTTCCGACGTGCGGCGGCTGCCGATCACCCAGCTCGGCTGCCTGGCGGGGGCGGCGGCCCTCTCGCACGCCGCCGACTTCGTGGCCGGTCACCCGGGCGCGAACGTGCTCCTGGTGTCCGTCGAGCTGCCGACGCTGAGCTTCCAGGGCCAGGACCACTCGGCGGCCAACCTGGTCTCGACGGCGCTCTTCGGCGACGGTGCGGCGGCGGCGCTGATCACCGGGCGCGAGCGGCGGGGCGCGCAGATCCTGGCGACGGAGAGCCACCTGTTCCCGAACAGCCTGGACGCGCTGGGCTTCGATCTGAAGGACGACGGTTTCCACGTGGTCCTGGCGCGCGAGCTACCGGCGATGGTGCGCGCGGGCGTCGGCAGCGTGGTCGAGCGGCTCCTCGCGCGCGCAGGGGTAGCCCGCGAGGACCTGCGTACGTTCCTGCTGCACCCCGGGGGCAAGAGGATCCTCGAGGCCCTGGAGCAGGAGCTGGGTCTCGACCGCGACGACACCGGCACCTCATGGTCGGTGTTGCGCCACTACGGCAACCTGTCGAGCGCGGCGGTGCTGTTCGTGTTGCACGAACAGCTTGCACGCGCCCGTCCCGACAACGGTACGCACGGCCTGCTCGGCGCCTTCGGCCCGGGGTTCTCCAGCGAGCTTTTGCTCCTGCGATGGAACTGACGACCAGCCTGCCGCTCTACACGCTGCTGGTGGTGGCCGTCGGTGCTTGCCGTCTGGCCGAGCTGGCGGTGTCGCAGCGGCGGCGGCGCGCCCTGCTGAGCGGCGGCGCGCGCCCCGTGGCGGAACCGCGCTTCGCCGCCATGGTGTTGCTTCACACTGGCGTGCTGGCGAGCGCCTGCGCCGAGGCCTGGCTCGCGCGCCGACAGCTCCAGCCCCTCCTCGCCGGGTCGATGCTGGGCCTCTTCGCCGCGGCCACGGCGCTGCGCCTGTGGGTGATAGCCACCCTGGGACCGCACTGGAATGTTCGGGTGATCTCCTCGCTGGAACTGGGCGTCGTCGTCGACGGTCCGTTCCGCTGGATCCGTCACCCGAACTACCTGGCGGTGTTCGTCGAGTTGGCGGCGCTGCCGCTGATCCACGGCGCCTACCTGACGGCGACGGTGGGCACCGCGCTCCACGCCTGGGTGATGTGGCACCGGATCCACCTGGAAGAATCGATGCTGCTCGCGAATCCGACCTACCGAGCGCTCATGGCCGCCAAGCCACGGTTCCTGCCGTGGTGACCGACGTCGACGTCGCCATCGCAGGAGGCGGCGTCGCCGGATCGTCGCTGGCGATCTTCCTCGGACGCGCCGGGCTGTCAGTGTCGCTGTTCGAGCAGCACCGGTTTCCGCGGGAGAAGGCCTGCGCCGAGGGGCTGATGCCGGCGGGTGTCGGGGTGCTGGCGCGGCTCGGGCTCGTCGAGGCGGTCGGCGGCGCGCGCTTCTGCGGGACCACGTACCGCGGATTCGGCACCGAGGTGTCGGCGCAGTTCCCCGACACCCCGGCATTCGGCCTCGGCCAGCGCCGGTTGCGTCTGGACACCGCGCTGTTCGAGGAAGCGGCGCGCACACCCGGCGTGACCGCGCGCCAGGAAGCGCGTGTTCACGGACCACTCGTCGAGGGAAACGGCGTCACTGGCCTGTTGATCGACGGACAGCCGGTCCGCGCCCGTCTCGTCGTGGCCGCCGACGGGCCACGCTCACCGCTCCGCCGCAAGCTGGGGCTCGACGGAAAACCGAGAGGACGGCGCCGCCTGGGCGTGCGCGCCCACTTCCGACTGCCGCCGGGCGCCTCCGTTCCGACACAGGTGGAGGTGTTCGTCGGCGCCGGCCACGAGCTGTACCTGACCCCGCTGCCCGACGGGGAGGTGTCGCTGGCGGCGCTCACCGACGCAGCGAACGGCCAGCCGCACGAGCTGTTTCGTCGCTGGATCGCCGAACACCCTCGGCTTTCGGACCGACTCGCCGACGCCGAGCAGGTGAGCGAGCTCGCCGGACAGCTGCCGCTCGAGAGCCGCGCCCGCCGCGGCATTGCGCCGGGGCTCGTCCTCCTGGGTGACGCCGCCGGCTTCCTGGACCCGATCACCGGCGGCGGGATGGCGCAGGCGCTGCTCAGCGCCGAGTTGCTGGCCGCGACCGTCGCCACGGATCTCGGCTGGGACCGCCTGCGCCTGTTCGATCGCCGTCGGCGCGCCCTCGTCCGCGACCTCGGCCGCCTCACACGCCTCCTGTTGCTCCTTTCGCATCGACCGGCGATCGCGCGCGGCACGTTGCGAGCGATGGCCCGGCTTCCACGCCTTTACCGCCACATGGTCGGCGTCGCCGCCGGCACCCGCCCGCTTCTGTGACTACCGGCTGATCCAGTAGCCGGCGAGCTCGGCGATCCCGGTGACGGTCAGCAGCGCCACCGCCCAGAACGTGATGCCTTCCCAGCGCCCGGGCTCACGCCAGCCCCCGCGCAGGACCACCCACGCCCGCCACACCGCCAGCGGGGCGACGAGCGCCACGGTGGGCGGCAACCCGAACTCGACCAGCAATGGCAACGCCACGAACGGCATCACCGTCGCCGCCGCGTACAGACGCGCCGCCCACGCGCCTCCGAGCCGCACCACCAGCGTGCGCTTCCCGGCCGCCGCATCGCCCTCTGCGTCGGGAAACTCGATCGCCAGCAGCATCGCGAACTGCAGCAGCACCGGCGGCACCAGCGCAACCAGCAATGCCCCTCGCGTGGCCCCATTCTGCAGCTCGAAGGCGGCGAGAGGCACCAGCCCCGTCACCACGACTGCCGTGCCGAGTTCCCCCAGGCCACGGGTATGCAGCCGCACCGGTGGGGCGCTGTAGCACCAGGCGAGCAGCCCCGCTACCAGCAGCACCGGCGTCGCGTTCGAGGCGCCGAGCAGACCCACGAGCATCAGGCCCACGCCCGCCAGCACCAGCGAAGCGCGAAGGGCCACCACGGGCGCCAGCTCGCCCTCGGGCAGCACACGGCTCCCGCCTGACCAGCGCGTCGGAGTACGGTTCGCCACATCCGCCGCCAGGTCGAAATAGTCGTTTGCATAGTGGGTCATCAGCTGGAAGGCGGTGACCGCCAGTTGCCCGATGAGATAGGCCCTGGTGTCGATGTGCACACCCGCCCTGCGCGCCACCATGGCGCCGAGTCCATAGAACAGGAACCCGCCGGTGAGAAATAGCGGCCGTCCGAGACGGACGAAGGCCAGGAGTTTGCGGACGCTCACAGTCAGAAAATGCCCCTATCGCTCTGCGTGGCCTCTGGGCCGGCCGCGTGTTACCTATGGGGAAGGGAGCGACACATGGGCACAAGTCTAATGTCCCAGGACAAGGCGGAAGCGAAAAAGAAGGGCGTGTGGGCGGCTGGCGCGGCCGGCGGCTCCGTCCTGCTGTTCGTGGGCGGATTTCCCGTGCTCGGTGTCGCGGCAGCTGGCGGCGCCGCGTTCCTGACCTTCCGCTGGTTCATGTACCGCGCCAAGCGCGGCATGCGCTTCTGATCGTCAGGCCGCTCAGGGCTGCGCTCAGGGCTGGATGAACGTCTGGATCTGGGTCGGCTTGCTGTTCGTTCCGCCCGACGGCGTCGTCGTCGGCAGGCTCGTCGTCGGCGGCGGCTCGTAAGGTCTGGTGGAGCCGGTGTTCACCGGCGCATTGGTCGGCGGCGGTGGCGCCAGGATCTCGGCCGTCGTCCCCGGCATGGGTGCCGACGGAGGCGGCGCGGGACGCGCAGCGACCGGTGGCGGCGGCGCAGGCTGCGGCCGCTGATAAATCGTCAGCGGGAAGGTCACCGGCACCAGCTTGCCCTGGAACACCGGAAGCCTCATCGCGGTCAGTGACCGGGTGACGCACGTCTCCGCCGTTGGTGAAGCTCCCGTGACCTTGACGTTCTGCACGGCTCCCGACGGGTCGGCGTCGAAGGCCAGCGTGACCGACGGCGGCGCGGCGGCTTCGAAGCACGAGGCGAGCGACGGAATCACGGCCTGCATCGCGTTGTTCAGGTCTTCTCTCTTGAGGCCGTTGGGGTCGCCGTTCAGGGTATTGATCGCCTTGAGAGCATCGACTGGCGTGGGAGGTGTGACCGTCGGACGCGCCACCGGAGCCTGTGACGGCGTGGCGATGTACACCTTCGGGCGCGTCGGCGCGGCCGCCTGTTCGCCCGCCGCGGGAGGCTCGCCCGTGGATTCGGGGGCGGGAATGATCTTCGTGCAGCCCGCGGCGCAAAGCGCCATCAGCAGGGTCCAGCTGGCAGATCTCATGGGAACCAGACCTGTTTCTTCGGGTCTCCGGGTCATTCCCTTAAGTTCCTCCATCGACGAGGCGATGTCTCGATCTTGAGGGGTATGTCGCGTAACGCGGCGCTCTCGGTGGTCTTGCTGGGGGCCGTCGCGTTCGGTTCGGATGCGCGCTCCTGGGCGGCCACGCCCCGCGTGCGTGCGCCGGCGCTGGCTCGCCGGGACCTTCCGCCGCTCACCTGGGCCGATCTCTCGAAGGCGACACCGCTGGACGCCGACGAGGAGGTCTCCCCCGCGGTCGCGACCCTGGCCCAGCGTTTCAGCCCGGCGATGGCGTTCCCTACCCGGGACATCTGGCCTGTCGAGGTGCGCTACGCCTGGCACGATGGTTCACCGCTAACGGCGCGCGTCGTGACCGACGAGGGCCGCGTCCTGCGCCAGTACGTGGCCCTGCCGCACGATCGCCTCGACGGCAATGCCTGGCGCGATCTGCCCGTCGACGATGGAGAGGGCCACCGCATCGACTATCACGTGGACGCGCCCGGCGACGATCGACGCTCGGGCGACGTCTCGGGCTGGCGTCGCCGCTGGCGCACGATCATCGAACAGAACCCCGGCGCCTACAAACCGACCCAGTACGTGCATCTGTTCTGGTTCAACCGCGAAAAGGGCCTGCTGGCGATCCAGTACTGGTTCTATTACCCGTACAACGAGTGGATCAATCATCACGAGGGTGACTGGGAGCGGATCAACATCCTGGTCCGGGGACCGTCGCGGCTGACCGAAGGCGCCACGTTCCGCCCGGTCGGCTACCAGTTCTTCTTCCACCTCTGGACGTACGAGCCGTCGCAGGTGGTGCGCATCGGAGGCGCCGATCCGCGAGAGGACCACGTGGTGGTGTATGCGGGCGGGAGCAGCAGCTTCCTGCTGTGGCGCGGCTCCACCAGCGGCGGCAGCTACCCGTTGCCGGCCGTGTTCCCGTCAGCCGGCGGCGGTGTCGGCCCGTTCCGCCCCGCGGACGACACCAGGCGCCCGCAACGGTTCATGAGGCCGGAGGAGTTCAAGCTGATCATCCTGCCCGAACCCGACCGCCTCGACCTGCAGCGCACGCCTGAACTCGCCTGGCTCCGGCTCTCCTTCTTCGCTGGCCAGCCGCGCATGTACCGCAACCCCTTGGCGCTCAATGCCCTGACCTTCGGCGGGGCGCCTCAACAGCCCGCCCGGCAAGGGGGCTGGAACGCCGGCTGGAATCCACCCTACTGGACAGAGACACCACGCTTCGACTCGCGCCTGCTCCAGCTGCCGAAGGGCTGGCATGCCGTGGTCCACACGCCGCTCAAAGCCCACGAGGCCGCTGCCGCGCGGCGCCCGCGCCCCCGGGTGGTCGCCGACGGATCCCCATGATGATGATAACGTTCCGCCCCCATGCGGATCGGGATCGATCTAGGCGGCACCAAGATCGAGGGACTGGCCCTCGGCCCCGACGGGCGTGAGTTGCTCCGTCTCCGGGTCGCCACGCCCGCGGCGGAGGGGTACGACGCCGTCGTGCGCGCCATCGGCGGGGTGGTCCACGAGATCGAGGGCAAGGTCGGCAGCCGCGGCAGCGTGGGGATCGGCATCCCCGGCACGGTGTCGCCGGCGACCGGCCTGGTGAAGAACGCCAACAGCACGGTGTTGATCGGACACGCGCTGGATCGGGACCTGCAGCAGGCGCTCGGCCGGCCGGTGCGCGTGGCCAACGACGCCAACTGCTTCGCGCTGTCCGAGGCCAGCGACGGCGCGGCGGCGGGCGCGTCCGTGGTCTTCGGCGTCATCATCGGCACCGGCACGGGCGGCGGCGTCGTCGTCGACGGCAAGGTGCTGGCAGGGCCGAACGGAGTGGCTGGCGAGTGGGGTCACAACCCGCTGCCGTGGTTGCGCGACGACGAGGCACCCGGGCCCGATTGCTACTGCGGCAAGCGCGGCTGCATCGAGACGTTCCTCTCGGGCCCCGGGCTTTCGCGCGATCACGCCCGGCACGCCGGCCAGACACTCACCGGCGCCCAGATCGCCGAGGCCGCTGCCTCGGGTGACGTCGCTGCGGCAGCGACGCTGGATCGGTATGCGGACCGCATGGCCCGCGGCCTGGCGACGATCGTCAACGTGCTCGACCCGGACGTGATCGTGCTGGGCGGCGGCGTCTCCAACATCCGGCAGCTGTACGAGGCAGTGCCCGCCGCCTGGGGCCGCTACGTCTTCTCCGACACGGTGCGCACGAAGCTGGTACCACCCCGACACGGCGACTCCAGTGGCGTGCGCGGCGCCGCCTGGCTGTGGCCTGCATGATCGAGGTCGACGCACTCTCGAAGGTGTACCGGGTGCACCGACGCCCGCCGGGGCTGAAGGCCGCGCTCCGTTCGCTGTTCCATCGCCACTATGAACAGGTGCAGGCGCTCGATGCTCTCAGCTTCTCGATCCGCGCCGGCGAGCGCGTTGGCTTCCTTGGCCCGAACGGCGCCGGCAAGACCACCACGCTGAAGGTGCTGTCCGGCTTGCTGCACCCGACGAGCGGCAAAGTGCGCGTGGGGGATTTCGTGCCCCAAGAGCGCGCGCCCGCCTTCCTCAAGACCATCACCCTGGTGATGGGCCAGAAGCAGCAGCTTCTTTGGGACCTGCCGCCCAGCGAGACATACGCGCTGAACCGGGCGCTCTACGACCTGCCGAAGAAGGAGGCGGACGAGACGCTGGCGACGCTGGTCGAGTTGCTCGAGGTGAGCGAGCTCGTCAGCAAGCCGACGCGGCAGCTCTCGCTCGGCGAGCGCATGAAGTGCGAGCTGGTGGCGGCCCTGCTGCATCGGCCGAAGGTGCTGTTCCTCGACGAGCCGACCATCGGCCTCGATGTGTCGATGCAGGCGCGCATCCGTCAGTTCGTGCGCGAGTACAACGAGCGCTTCGGCGCCACCGTGCTCCTCACGAGCCACTACATGGAGGACGTCGCCGCGCTCTGCCCGCGCGTCGTCGTCATCGACAAGGGTCGCCTGATCTACGACGGTGAACTGAAGGATCTGGTCCGGCGCATCCGCCCCGAGAAGCGCATCACCGTGCGCCTGTCTGCCCCACCGGATCCCGAGAAGCTCCAGAAGTTGGACACGGTGGTGACACACACCGAGGACCAGGTGGTGCTGAGCGTACCGGTCACTCGCGTCAGTGATGTCCTGCGGGACGTCCTGGCCGTGCTGGCGGTGGTCGACCTGGCCGTCGAGGATCCGCCGCTCGAGGAGGTGATGCGCGAGCTGTTCAAGCAGAGCGCGGCCGCGCGCCAGGCGGCGGCGCCGTGAAGATGCTCGGCCATGCCATCCGCGCCTACCCCACCCTCTTGCGCGTCGGGATCGCAGCGATGATCGCCTACCGCACCGAGTTCCTGATCTGGATCCTCACCACGACCATGCCGCTCGTGCAGATGGGCCTGTGGACGGCTGTGGCCGACGAGGGGCCGGTCGGCCGTTTCGGCAAGGCGCAGTTCGTCGCCTACTACCTGGCCACGCTCATCACCCGCCTCCTGACCAGCACCTGGATGGTCTGGGAGCTGACCATGGACATCCGGCAGGGGACGCTGGCCACGCGCCTCTTGCGGCCGCTGCATCCGCTGCTGGCCTACAGCGCCGAGCACATCGCCGCCATTCCCCTGCGCGTGCTCATCACCTCGCCGCTCATGGTGGCGCTGTGGTGGGCTGCGGGGGATCAGCTGACCGTCGGAGATCCGCAACGGCTGGCGATCCTGCTGGCGTCGCTGGTGGGCGCGTGGCTCGTGCTTTTCTTCATGATGGCCATCATCGGCTCACTGGCGATGTTCTTCGACAGCGCCCTGTCGGTGTTCGAGGTGTGGCTCGGGCTTCACTTCATCCTCTCGGGTTACCTGGTGCCGCTCGAGCTGATGCCGCACTGGGTGCGACAGTTTGCCAACGTGCTCCCCTTTCGCTACACGCTGAGCTTCCCGGTGGAGACGCTGATCGGGCTGATGGACACGCGGCAGGCTCTGCACGCGCTGGGTGTGCAGTGGGCCTACGTCCTGGCGCTGGGCGCGGGCACGGTGGCGATCTGGCGCGCGGGCATGCGGCGCTTCGTGGCGTTCGGAGGCTGACGGGTGCGACGTTACCTGCGACTCGTGCGCGTGCAGTTCCTGATGTCGGCGACGACCGCCATGCAGTACCGCGCCGACTTCCTGCTCAAGGGCCTGATGGCGCTGTTCTGGCTGGGGATCACCCTGGCCCCGCTGCTCATCGTTTTCCAGCACCGCCAGAGCATCGGCGACTGGTCCTATCCCGAGGCGCTGGTGGTGCTCGGCTGGTTCTCGGTCTTGAAGGCGATCCTCGAGGGAGGCGTCACGCCCAGCCTCACCGCGGTGGTGGAAGGGGTGCGAACCGGCAGCCTCGACTACGTGCTGCTCAAACCCGCGGACGCACAGTTCCTGGTGTCGACAGCCCGGTTCGAACCCTGGCGCGCGGTCGACTTCATCGGCGCCGCACTGGTGTTCGCATACGCCTTCCACAAGCTCGGCCGCCTGCCGCAGCCGATGCACATCGCCGTCGCCATGGCCTTGCTCGTGATGGCGATCCTTCTCCTCTACTCGATCTGGATCCTGGTCGTCAGCGCCTCCTTCTGGGCCGTTCGGGTCGACAACCTGAGCTACCTGTTCGGTTCGATCTTCGATGCGGCCCGCTGGCCGGTCAGCGTGTTCAAGGGCGCACTCAAGTGGATCTTCACCGTGATCTTCCCGCTGGCGCTCATGACCACCTACCCTGCCGAGGCCTTGCTGGGACGGCTGACCCCAGGGACGGCGGTGTGGGCGCTGCTGGGCGGCGTGGCCTTCACGGTGCTGGCGCGGCTGGTCTGGCGCAAGGCGATCCGGTTCTACACGTCTGCGAGTTCCTAGTACTACCGGCGTCCGCCTGCCTTGAGGATCGTCGAGACCACGAAGAAGATCCCGATGACCACCCACGCCACCCCGACGGCCTTGTGCCGCTTCGAGTTCGCGTCCTGGCGCTTCCAGCCAAAATGATAGGCGCGCAGCGTGCCACCCACCATCAGCACCGCGCCAAGGAGATAGGGAAGGGCCTCCATGCTCAGCTCGCCGTCTCGACGGCGCAAAGTTCGCGGATGACGGTGACCTTGATCTGGCCCGGGAAGGTCAGCTCGCGCGAGATGGTCTCGGCGATGCGGCTCGACAGGTTCACCGCGCCCAGGTCGTCGACGCGGTCCTCGCGCACGTAGACCCGCACCTCGCGGCCGCCCTGCACCGCAAAGGCCTCCTCCACGCCGGGAAAGCCACGCGTCAGCCGCTCGAGGTCGGCCAGCTTCGTCGTGTGGTTGTCCTCGCTCTGGCGGCGCGCGCCTGGCCGCGCCCCCGACATCGCATCGGCGGCGGCGACCAGATAGGCATACGGGCTGTTGAACGGCTCGTCGGTGTGATGGGCGCCGATGGCGTTGGCCACGACCTCGGCCTCGCCCAGACGGCGGGCGTAATCGGCACCTATCACGGCGTGCGAACCGTCGAGCTCGTGCGTCAGCGCCTTGCCGATGTCGTGCATCAGCGCCGCCCTGCGCGCCAGCTTGCGATCCAGCCCCAGCTCGTCGGCGATCATCCCACCCAGGAATGCCGCCTCGATGGCATGCTTCCACTGATTCTGCGTGTAACTGGTGCGGAAATTGAGCTGTCCCACCAGCCGCACGATGTCCGGATGCGCGCGGTTGATCTCCAGCGTGGCGAATGCGCGCCGCCCCAGTTCCAGGATCTCGCGCTCGAGGTCGGCAGCGATCTCCTGGACCGCACCCGGGCGCCGGAGGGCTCGACGGGCAATCTCCCGTCCGACGCCGTCGAGGCCCTCGATCCTCACCGCGCCCTCCGTGAGCGTGAGCGTCACTTTCGCGACAGCCTCGATGGCCCGGAGGTCGTCGTCGCCGGGTGGCGTCTTACCGACAGGGACCAGCGACTGATGCCGCTCGGTCAGGTAGTGCCCGGCGAAGCGACCCACGGCGATCCCCATCAGCCGCTTGGCGCACCGCACCTGCTCGGAAGGAGTCGCTCCCTCGGAAGCGGCCCGCAGTTGCTGGGCGGCCCCGGCACGCGCCTCCTCCACCTCCCGGTCGGCGAGCGCCCGCATCACCGCCTCGACCGGCTCGCCGATGGCCCGAGCGAGCGCCGTCCGCACCTCCGCGGTCACCTGGTCCGCCTCCCGGCGGTGCGCTGCCGTCCGGGCTTCGACGGCGGCGACGGGCCGCTCCCGCTCCGCCAGACGGGCTCGCCCCTCGGCAAGAGCCCGCGGGTCGAGCGCCACCTCCCGGGTCCCGAGCGCCGTCTGCGTCTGGATCAGCTGCGCCTCGCGCGCACACAACACCGCCTCAGCCTCGGCCCGCAAGGCCAGCGCTTCCTCCCGGGCCGCCAGGTGCGCATCGCGCACCCGTGCCTGGCGGGCCACCTCGGCATCCGCACAGATGCGCTCCGCCTCCACGCTCACCTACGCCTCAAGAGCGAGCGTAGCCCGGCTTCGCCGGGCGCAGCGAGGGGGGACCGGGGGCGTGTGAGCGGCAGCGAACCACGCCCCCGTCAAGCGATCGTCAATCCCAGCTGGTCGCGTAGCGCGAAGTACTCGTCGCTGATGGTCCACTGAACCAGATCGCGCACCTTGTCCTTCGGGTCGACGCTGCCGACGGTCATTGGCTCGGCCGAGGCCATCCGGGCCGCGATCTCGAGGTCGCCGCACATCAGGTACCCCGCACGGGTCGCCGTGTAATCGACGGCGTTCGACCAGCGGTTCAAATCCGCCTCGGCCTTGGCCGCGAGGAACCGCTGCACCACCACCACCAGCTGCTCCACCAGTTGCGGCGGCACCATCCGACGCAGCAGTTCCAGATACTGCGACACCGGCTCTGCCACATCCGGCTTGATCGGCACGCTCGGCACCGCCAGCTTCAGGGCCGCCAGGAAGACCACCTTCAGCTCCGACACCGTCGGCACCACGTGCGGCCAGCGCACGAAGTGATCCGGCCGCATCAGGCACAGCTTCTTCCCCACGACGTAGGCCAGCTCTTTCTCGGAACGCCCCTGGAGCAACTGCGCGCCTACAACAAACGCAGGGATCAGCTGCACCTTCTCGCGCGCGTTCGCCATGTCCATCTCGCCTGGCGAAGTGGGCCGCAGGTACAACTCCGGCTGCGGGATGTTCAGCACCTGGCTGACGTAGTTGAACACCTTGCTGAACAGCAGCTGGTCGTTCTGCGAATCGTGGCGCTCCTTGCGCTTCAGGCCCCAGTCCTTGTGCTCGCGGGCGCGGACAGCGCCGATCGACTGGCTCACCGATGCGAACACCGCCGAGATGAACCGATCCTCCTCGGGGTGATACACCATCTTCTGCCACATCTCCTCGTTGAGCCGTGCCTTGGCCCGGGCCAGGCCCTTGCCCTTGTACTGCTCGTAGAAGCGCTGCTCCTCGGCGTCCGCCTGGCGCAGGAAGGCCAGCACCGACGTCACGCACCAGGCGCGATCGTACTGCCCCAGCTCCATGTACAGCTTGCGCAGGATCCTCAGCTGCGGCCCGGTCTGCGCCAGATCGGTCGCCCGCTTCAGGATGTGGCGGTACTCGCGGATCGCCTTGTCGTACTCCGAGGCGCCCATCATCTGGTACAGCTCGGCCAGGATCTGGCGTCGCCCCAGGGCATCGGGGTCCAGCCCCGCGCACACCTCGAAGGCCTGCGCCGCCGCCTTGAGGTCCTTGAGGCGCGACCGGTAGATCTCGCCCAGCGCGTGCCACAACGCCACCTGCGTCTGTTTCTTCTCGGGCGGCACCTCGGCGCCCAGTCGCTTGATCATCCGGCGGTAGTTGCGCTCCTGGTTCTTCCAGTCCTTCTTCGCGGTCATGATCTTGTCGACCCGCTCGAAGGTCTTCAGATTGTCCGCATCCTCGTCCAGCGACTGGTTGTACAGCTCCACCGCCTCGTCGGCCGAGTGCAGCTCGTAGTTGGTGATGTTGCCCGCGGCCTCCAGGTACTTCGCCTTGACCTTCCCGCCCTTCTCGGCCGCCGCCAGCTTCAGCAGGATCTCCACCGCCTTCTTCCACTGCTTGGTCTCGGTGAAGAGGTCCAGAACCCCGTGCAGGAGGTGCTGCGAGTTCGGCCGCAACTCCAGCGCCTCGATGTACGCGGCGATGGCCTTCTGCGGGTTCTTGATGGTCTCCTGGTAGACCTTGATGATCTGCTCGTGTAGCTCCAGCTTCTGATCGGGGTCGGCCACGTGGGTCAGGAGAGACCGCTTCTGCCGCACCACCGCCTCGAAGTCCCCGGCCGCCGTGTAGATCTCGACCAGCGCTTCCAGCGTCGCTCGGTGCCCCGGCTGGATCTCCAGGGCCTTCTCGAACATGTTGATGGCCTTCGGCTTCTCGCCGACCTTCAGCTTGATCTGGCCGATGCGGTGGAAGATCTCGACGATGTCGCTGTCCTTCTGCGACTCACGGTGGTGGACCAGCACCGTCTGGTACAGCTTGAAGGCGTCGTCCCACTGGCTGCGCCGGTACAGGAAGTCCGCGCGGTCCAGCAGCGTCGGCAGGTGCGTGGCGTCGAGATCATAGGCCTGCTTGTAGTACTTGCCGGCCTTCTCGGCCTCGCCCAGCTGATCCGCCGCCTTGGCCAGCCGATAGAAGAGGAGGTTGAGCTCCTTGTTCGCCTTGCGGTCGGCCTTCCGGGCCAGCATCTCCAGGATGGGCACCAGCGCGCCCCACTCCTGGCGCTTGAAGTAGAGCTCCGCCAGCGGCTCGGCCGCCTCGACGTGTTCCGGGTCGAGTTCCAGCGTGCGGGCGAACAGCTCCACCGCCTTCTCCTCGTCACCGATGTCCTGGTGGTACGTCTTGCCCGCCTCGAACAGCAGGCGCGTCTTCTCCAGGGTGTTCGGCGTGTTCTGCTCGGCGCGCACCATCAACTGCGCCGCCTTCATCGAGTCCCCGCGCCGCCGGTACAGGTTCAGCAGGGCCATCATGCTGGGCACGTGCCCGGCGTCGATGGCCAGCGCCTCGGTCAGCCGCTCCTCGGCGGCCTCGGGCACGCGCATCTGCTCGTCGTACACCTTTCCTAGCCGGTAGTTGAGGTCGACCTTCTCCTTCGTGTCGACGCGCTCGACCAGCCGCTGCATCACCTCGACTGCGCGCTCCCACTGCTCGGTCTGCTCGTAGAGGCGTCCGAGGCCCCGAAGCGCATCCGGATACTCCGCATCGAACGACAGCACGTCGGTGTATGCCTCGATGGCGCGCTCCGAATCGTGTAGCTCGGCCTCGTAGACCTGCCCCATCTTGAAGTAGAGCTCGGTGCGTTCTTCCGGATCGGTCGCCACGACGATGTGCCGCCGGTAGTTCTCCACCAGCGCATCCCACTGCCGCTCCGTCCGCTGCAGCCGCTCGAGATCGCGGTGCGCCTTCTGATTGCGCTCGTCGACGCCCAGAATCTTCAGCAGGCACTCGATGGCCCGGTCGTTCTTCCCGAACTGCTCTTCCCAGACCTGGGCCATGCGGGCGTACAGAGCCAGCCGCTTGTCGTCCGACCCGGTCACCTCGAGCTGATGCTCGATGGTGTCCAGGTAGTGCTCCATCTGTCCGGTGCGCTCGTACAGGCGCTCCAGCGCCTCCAGCGCCGGCAGGTTCCGGGGATCCACCACCAGAACCTCCTTGTAGGCCTCGACCGCCTTGTCGTTGTCGCCGAGGCGCTCTTCCCACAGCTGGCCGACCTGCAGCCGCAGCTGCACGGCCAGCTCGCCGTCGTTGACGGTGTGCGACTTCTTGTGCAGCACCTCGACCAGCCGATCCCACGCCTGCAGCCGCCGGTACAGGCGATCCAGCGCGTCCAGCGCCTCGAGGCACCGCTCGTCGGAGAGCAGCGCCTGCTCGTAGGCAGCAGCGGCCTGGGCCGCATCGCCAATCTGCGTCTCGTACGCATCGGCCAGCGCCAGCAGGATGTCCACCTTCTTCGGCGGGTCCTGCTCCACCTCCGCGTGCCGTGACAGCACTCCCACCAGCTCGCGCCACTTGGCCTGCTTGCGGTAGAAATCCTCCAGCGCCGACAGCGCATCCAGGTGCGCCGAGTCCAGGTTCAGCGCCTGCTGGGCCGAGGCGATGCCGTAGTCGACGTGCCCCAGGGCCGAATCGTACCAGCGGGCGATCTTCACCCACAGATCCGCTGCCACCGTGGGGTCGTCGATCCCCTGGACGATCTGCGTGTACTCGCCGATCAGCTCGTTCCACTTGCCGGCCACCGTCGCCAGCCGCTCCAGCTCCTTGGCCACGCGGTTGTTCGAGTAGTCCTCGCGGAAAGCCGCCTGCAGCGTGACGAAGGCGCTGTCGCGATCGCCCAGCTGGTTCTCGTAAACATCGGAGATGTCGGAGAACAGCTTGATCCGATCCGCGATCTCGGAGACGAACTCCACCCGCGCCAGCAACAGCTCGACCAGCTTCATCCAGCTCTGCCGCTGCCGGTACAGACCCTCCAGTTCGACCGAGGCCGTCATGTTCGACTGGTCGGCGACCAACACGCGCTCGTAGGCCTCCGCCGCCGCTCCACCGTCACTGATCTTCTCGGCCCAGATGTTCGCCACCTGCATCAGCACGTCGACTTGATCCTGCGGGTTGGACAGCGAGGCCGCCCGGCGCTCGAGCACCTCGACGCACTCCTCCCAGCGGCCTTCCTGCGTGAACAGGTTCTCCAGCGCGGCCAGCGCCCGAAAATCACCCGGATCGATCTCCAGCACCTTGCGCCAGGCCTCGATGGCCATCTGCGTGCGCATCAGCGTCCCGCCCTCGAGCTCGCCCAGCTGCGCGTAGAGATCCTTGAGATCCTCGCTGGACAGGGCCGCCGGCCCGATGTGGATCAGCCGCTGGAGCGTGTCGGACAGCTCCTCCCAGGCCCCCGCTGATCGGTAGTTGTCCGCGATCGCCCGCAGCGACTCGACGTCGCTGGGATCGATCTCCAGCACCCGCTGCCAGCACTCGAGGGCGTTCCGCTCGCGGCTCAACTTTTCGCCCCACACGCGTCCGAGCCGCTTGTAGGCCGGAATCTTCGCCTCGGGATCGTCCGTGGCCCGGATCTGCTGATCCAGCACGTCGGTCAGTTCGCGCCACTCGCCCGCCTGCTCGTGCAGGTCTCCCAGCGCCGAGAGCGCCACCGGATCCGGCCCGCGCAGGTCCAGCACCTTGCGCCACAGGTCCGTCGCCGTCTCGCGCTTGTCGAACACCTCTGCGGCGATCTTCGCCATCCGGGCGTAGCAGTCGGACAGCGCCTCGTCGCCCGGCGCGATGTCCACCATCTTCTCGTAGACGTGATACAGCTCGGTCCAGTTCTCGGCGCGCAGGTACAGCTTCTCGAGAGCGTCCAGCGCCTCGGCCGAGCGTGACTCGTGCTCGAGCACGGCGTTGTAGGCCGCGGTAGCGCCCTCGCCGTCCTCCAGCACGTCGCCCAGCACCTTGCCGAGCCGCAGGTGCAGTGAGACCAGTTCCCTGGTGTCGTCGGTGACCGCGATCCGCCGGCGCAGCACGCCCGCCAGCTGCTCGAAGTTCCCTTGCTTGTCGGCGATGCGGTCCATGAAGGCCAGCGCTGCCGCGTCCTGCGGATCGGCTGCCAGCACCTGGTTCAGCACTTCCTCCGCGCGCCCCAGCTCGGACAGATCGTTCTCGAACACCGCCGCCAGCCGCAAGTACACCTCACGCCGCACCTCGGGCTGCCGGGCGTTCTCCGCCGCTTCCAGCATGGTGTTGACGTAGGCATCCCACTGGTGCGTCAGCCGGGCCAGGCGCAGGAGCTCCTCCAGCCCCTGCTCCGACGACGGATCCTCCTTGATCGACCGCGACCACCACTCGAAGGCCGACACCTGGTCGACCAGCTTGTTCTCGGCGATGTCCGCCAGCCGGCGGAGGAGCCCCTGCCGCTCCTCGGGATCCTTCAGCCGCTCCAGCTCCAGCTGGTAGACGTCGGACAGCTTCTCCCACTCCTCGCCCACGCGGTAGAGCGGCTCGAGCACCTGGGCGATCTCGTGCTGCATCTGCCCGCTGCGCAGCAGGCGCTCCAGCGCCTCGCGCGTCTCGATGTGCCTCGGGTCGGCGTTCAGGATCTCCTGGTAGGCCTCGACAGCCTTCGGCAGGTCGCCCACCGCCAGCTCCAGCACCTGCGCCAGCCGGAAGGTCAGCTCGGTAGTCTGCTCCTCGCGGTCCGCCAGGCGGATCTCTCGCCGCATGACCTCCGCCAGCTCGGTCCAGCGCTCGGTCTGCGTGAACAGACGATCCAGCGCCACGAGGCCGTCCTTGCGATCCGGCTCGACCTCGGCAACTCGCTTGTACGCGCCGATCGCGTTGTCGACCTCGTGGGTCTCTTCCTCGTAGATGCGGCCGATGCGCAGGAGCATCTCCACCTGCAGCCGGCTGTCCATCACCTTGCCGACCTCGGTCTCGTACAGCGCCGCCAGATCGGCCCAGCGCCCGGTCACCTCGGCCAGGCGGTCCAGGTGCGCTATCACCTCGGGGTTCGTCGGCTCGTTCCGCAGCGCCCGCCCGTACGCCCCGAAGGCGCCGTCGAAGTCGCTGAGGCGCCTTTCCTTGATGGCCGCGATCTTGCCCAGAAGCTCGGTCCGCCCCGGACCATCGTCGGTGTGCTTGACCATCACCTCCTGGACGACCACCACCTTGTCCCAGTCGCCGGCGGTCTCGTAGATCGGGTTCAACACCTGCGCCGCAAGGATCGCTTCTTCGCCACCCGCCATCATCGCCTCGAGCGCGGCGATGGTCGGCTCGTGCATCGGGTCCATGCCCAGCACGGCCCGGTACGCCTCGGCCGCCCGCGCGCCGTCCTTCAGCTTGCCGCGCCACAGCTCGCCGATGCGGAACCGCAGCGACACCACCTCGGCCGCCGTCGGCGTCAGCTCCGTCTGCCGCTCGAGGACGCTGAGCAGGTCGTACCAGCGTTCTGTTCTGACATACAGGCGATCCAGCGCTTGCACCGCCTCGAAGTCGTCGGTGTCGATGTCCAGGATCGAGTTGTAGACATCGATCGCCTTCTCGGGGTTCGAAAGCTCGCGGTCGTAGACCTGCCCCAGCACGAACAGCATCTGCTTCTTCTCGGCCGGATCGGCCGCCAGCTCCGCCTTCTTGGCGTAGACATCCTTGAGGTCGCTCCAGCGCGACAGGCGGATGTAGAGCCGTTCGAGGTTGTCGAGCACCGTCCGATCGCTCTCGTCCAGGCCGAACACCTGGCGGTAGACGCCGATCGCCTGGTCCGGATCGTCCAGCACCTCCTCGTACACCTGCGCCGCCTTGAAGCCCAGCTCCTTGCGGGCCGGCAGCTCGTCGACCATGTCCATCTTGCGCAGATAAAGGGTGACCAGGTTCGCGTAGTCCGACGCGCGGACGTAGATCCGCTCCAGCGCATCCGCCGCGGCCAGATCCCGCGGCGACACGGTCATGGCGTTGACGTAGGCGCCCGCCGCGCGCACGTCGTCCTGCAGTTCCTCTTCGGCGATGGTGGCGATGCGGTGGTAAAGCGTGTTCTTCAGCTCGTCGGAGGGTAGCCCCTCGACGGCCGACTCGTAGCGCCCGGCCAGATCCTCGAGCCGGCCCAGCACCCGCGCCAGCCGCTCGGCGCGCCGCTGCGTCTCCTCGTCGAGCGGGTTCTCGGCCAGCGCCCTCGCGAGCGCCTCGTAGGCCTTATCCGGTTCGTCGAGACCGTCTTCGTGAGAGGAAGCAATCTCCTGCAGCATGACGATCTTCCGCCGCGCGTCCATGGTGTGGCGCACGAGGATCTCGTGCACTGCCACCAGCTTGCGGAAGTCGCCGTGAGCCCGGTACACCGGCTCCAGCAGTTCGGCCACCGCCAGCTCGTGCTCCGCGTGCGGCAGGATCCGCTCCAGCGCCGTCACGGTCTCCTCGTGCCCCGGAGCCAGCTCCAGAAGGCGGCGGTAGGTCTCGAACGCCGCCGTCAGGTCGCGCATCTTCTCGCGCAGCTGCCCCAGCCGCGACAGCAGCCGCACCGTCTCCTCGGGCGCCGTCGCCAGCTCCAGCTGCCGCTGCAGGTTGTCGGCCAGTTCGAGATCGAGCCCCTTCTGCACGAAGAGACGGTCCAGGGACCGCAGCGCGGTGACGCTCGACGGGTTGTCCCCCAGGACCTCTTTCCAGGCGCTGATCGCCTCGTCGACGTTGCCGATCATCTCCTCCCAGAGGGTGGCGATGCGGACGTGGATCTGCTCTCTATCGTCCGAAGCGCGGACCAGTTCGGCCTTCTTCTTCAGCGTGTCGACGAGATCCGACCAGCGTTCGGTGCGCGTGTACAGGCGTTCCAGCGCCACCAGCGCCGAGGGATCCTCCGGCTGGATCTCCTGCGCCATGCGGAAGTACTCGACCGCCTTGTCTGCCTGCTCGAGCTTCTCGTCGTAGGCCACCGCCACGACCAGCAGCAGCTCGCGCTCCAGCGTCGGGTCCAGCTTCTTGCCCTGGGCCTCGGTGTAGAGGACGACCAGCTCCTCCCACTTGTTGGCGTTGGCCGCCAGTTCTTCGAGCGCGGTACGGGCCTCCTGAGACGACGGATCCTCCTGGAAGGCCAGCGCGAACGCCTCGAACGCTTCGTCGGGCTTCGCCAGCGACGTCTCCAGGCGGCCGATGCGCAGGTACAGCCTCACCCGCTCCGACGTGTTCTTCTCGCGGCCGAGCTTGATCCGCTGCGCCTCTATCAGCCGTGGCAGGTCCTGCATCGCCTCGTAGATCGGCTCGAGCGCCGCCACCGCCGCCTTCTGCCGCTTCTTGTCCCGGAGGTACGCCTCCATCCCGGCGCGCGCCCCACTGTGCGTGGGATCCAGGGCCAGCGCCTCGCCGTACTGCTCGACGGCCGAGTCAGCCTCGTCGAGGTGCTTCTCCAGCAACTGCGCCAGGCGGAACCGCAGCTCCGCCGATTCGGCCTTGTCCGTGGTGAGCGCCAGCTCGCGCTCGATGGTCTTGCCGAGCTCGATCCACTTCTCGGTCGACCGGTACAGCCGATCGAGCGCCTTCCACGCCTGCAGATCCTTGGCGTCCTCGTCGAGGATCGCCTTGAAGAGGGTGATCGCCTTGTCCGCGTCGCGGATCTGCTCCTCGTACAAACCTGCCAGCCGCAGGCGCACATCCCGCGCTTCGGCTGGCGTCTTCGCCATCTCGAGCTTGGTGTCGTAGATGGCCATCAGCTCGGCGTACTTCTCGGTCGCCACGTACAGCCGTTCGAGCGCCAGCACCGCCTGTTCGTCCTGCGACGACAGCTTCAGGATCTGCTGGTTGCGCTCGATCGCCGCCTCGGGGTTCGCCAGCTCCTTCTCGTAGGCGCTGGCCAGCGTCGCCAAGATCTTGATCACGTCCGGAAGCGCCTTTTTCTTCGAGATCTTCTCCAGCGCAGCTTCGTACGTGGACGCCAGCGAACCCCAGTCACCGGTCTCGCCGGCGAGCCGCTCGGCGTACTGCCGCGGCCACTCGGCCAGCGGATCCTCGGAGAACGCCTGCAGCGCCATCGCCCCGGCGGCCGGCTTGTCGTTCGCGTCCTTCTCGAAAAGCTGCGTCACCCGCAGCATCCGCTCCTGCCGCGCCTCCGGCTCCTGCGTGTGCATCAGCTGCACCTGCAGCACGTTGCCCAGCCGGCGCGGATCCTTCCCCTTCTCGTAAAGCGGGATGAGCGCCTCGGCCGCCACCAGGTTCGCCGGATCCAGCGACAGCGCGCGCTCGAAGGCCTTCTGTGCCTTGTCCGCCTTGTTCAGCCGCGTGGCATAGAGCTGCGCGATCTTGTTCCAGAGGCCGACCTTGGCCGCATCGTCCTCGACGTCGGCCTGCCGCTCGAGCACCCGCACGAATTCGTCGTACTTGTTCTGCCCGGCGTAGAAGCCCTCGAGCGCGTCCCAGTCCTTGTTCTGCAGGTAGAGCTTGCGGAGCGCATCCTGCGCCCGCCGGTTGTCCGGTTCGATCTGCAGCAACGCCATCCACGAAGCGATCGCCCTGGGAAGATCCTGCAGCTTCTCGGTGTAGAGCAGCGCCGCTTTGCCGAGAACGCCCGATTTCTTCGCCGCGTCGCCAGCCGACGCCTGCTTGTCCAGCACCGCCGCCAGCTCGGCCCACATCTTCTCGCGCTCGTAGAGCTTCTCCAGCTCCAAGAGCGCCTCGACGGCATCCGTCTCCGGGGGCGATTCGGCCAGCACCTTGCCCCACAGCTCGATGCAGATGCCGGGCTTCTTCAGCTTCTCGGTGGCCAGCTTGGCCACCTCGGTCCAGCGCTTGATTCGCTCGTCAGGCTGCTTGACCCGCTCGATCTCCTGGCGGTGGACGGCGACCAGCTTGTCCCAATCGCGCCGCTTCTCGTACATCTGCTTGAGGAAGCCGAGCGCCTCCGGGTGCGCCGCATCCAGCTCCAGCACCGTCTCGAACGACTTGATGGCCTCGGCCTGGTTCGAGAACTTCTCGAGGTACAGGTTCGCGACCTTGAGGTGCAAGGCGATCTTCTCGTCCTGCTCCTCGACCACCGCAGCCTTCTTCCGCAGGAGCGAGATCAGCTCCGGCCAGCGGTTCATGGTGTTGTACTGCGCCGACAGCGCATCCACCGCCTCGAGGTTCCCGGGCTGGATGGTGAGGATGGCGTTGAACGCGTTCACCACCATCACGTCCAGCTTCAGTCGGTCGCGGTAGAGCTCGACCATCTCGAACAGCACGGGAACTTTTTCTTCGGGCGAGGAGAACGTCGCCTTGTCGACGCCGTCCTTCAGCACCTCGACCGCTGCCTTCCAGCGCTCGGCGTGCTTGTACACGCGGGCAAGCTCGCGCCGTGGTGCCCATTCGCTGGGCGCGCCGGCCACGACCTTCTTCCAGGCGTCGATCCCCTTGTCGACGGAAGCGCTCTCTGCTGCGAGCGCGGCCTCCGCCTGATCACGAAGCTCCGACGGAAAGCCTGCGAGCGCGCTGTTCACCGACTTCGATCCCCCCAATTGTTCCTCCGGGCTGCTGTGGGTTTGACGCTGTAAGTAGCTGAAAAACCGCGGGAAAAGTGGGGTTTTTTATAACATCAGAACTGGCCTCGCACAACGCCGAAAACCCTCTCTCCTGACGATCAGGAGGAGGGTGTGTGCGACGCGAACGGAGCTACCTCGCGGTTACGGACCGGAAAGCGCGTACAGCTTGTCGTTTGCCGCCCGTACGTACCCGAGACCGCCGTCCTTGCCGCCACCGGACGAAACGTACTTCTGCAGGTATTCGCGGGCCTTGTCCTTGTGCTCGTTGGAGCGTGACTGCTCGTACCACTCCGCGTAGGCCATGCCCGCGTTGTAGACGGCATTCGTCATCGACGGCTCCAGCTCGAGCGCCTTCTTGAAGCTGCCGACCGCCTTGTCGTACTGCTTCAACTCCTTGAGGGCTCGACCGTGACCGTCAAGGCAATCGGCGCTGGTGTCGTTGGCGCGGATGCACTCGGCAAAGACCTGCTCCGCCTCCTTGGCCGCATCGAACTCCAGGTAAAGGTTGCCGAGGTCACGGAACGCCAGCGCGAAGCGGGGGTTCGCCTCGATCGACCTGCGAAAGGCTGCGTCGGCGTCTTTCGGCTTCTCCAGGTAGATGTAGACCACGCCCAGCCGCCAGTGCGCCTTGAACAAGCTGGCATCCAGCTCGCCCGCCTTCTTCAGCGCCTTCTCCGCCGAGTCGATCTTCTTCGTCTCCAGGTGCGCCTCGCCCAGGTCGTACCAGTAGTTGGCGTTGTTAGGCGCCTTGTCCGCCGCGCCCTCGAACGCCTCGGCTGCCTTGTCCCACTTGCGCTGGGCCTGATACACCTTGCCCAGCGTGTAGTGCGATATCTCGTACGAGGGATCGGTCTGGATCGCCAGCTTCAGCTCGCGCTCGGCGCTGTCCCACAACTGATTCCTGGCCGCCTCCACGCCTCGGTTGGCCATCTCCATCGCCTTGTTGCGCTGCTGGTTGCAGGCGGCCACCGTGAAGGCGGCTGCCACGAGGAATGCGCGCTTGATCATCACTGACGTCACTTACCCTCTCCTCCGCCTCCGGCCGCATTGAGCACGAACGGATAGCTGACGATGACGATACCGCCACCGAGCGGCTTCGGGAACTCCCAGCGCCGCACGGCCTGGACGATGCAGTTCTCGACGCGCGGGTTGCCCACCGTCGACTGCTGCAGCACCGAGGTGGCGACCGCGCCGTTCGGCGAGATGGTGAACTGAACGGTGATGCGACCGCCCAGGTCCGGCTTTCGCTGGAGTTCCTGGTCGTAGCAGTACTTCACCTCGTTGATGTGGCGCCGGATGATGCGGCGGATGATCTCCTTGTCGAGCGAGCCGCGCACGTTCGCCTGGCCGGGGATGACGTCCGGCGCGCTGGCCCGGCGACCGCCGAGGCCGCCGGCCCCGCGGCCGTAGCCCGAACCGTTGCCGCCGCCGCCGCCCTTGCCGATGGTGCCCAGGTTGCCGAGGCCGATCGTCCCCTCGCCGGTGCCGCCGCCGCCCGACCCGGTGCCCACGAGGCCCAGGCCGCCGACACCGTACGCCTCGCCGATCTGGTTGCCGATGAGGCCGCCCAGCACGTTCTCGGCGTCCGAGCCGAGCGCCGTGTCGCGGCCGAAGATGGACGCCAGGTGCGAGCCCTCGTTCATCTTCAGCACACCGAGGATGCCGGCGTTCTTGGCCTGCTCCTCGGCCAGCTTCTTCGCCAGGTGCGGATCGGGGTTGTCCTTCGGACCCTTGAGGCCGAAAAGGCCTTCCTTCTTCTTCGAGTCCTTCTTGCCCATCTGGCCTTCGTCACCCTTGTGACGCTTGCCCTTGCCGCCCTGCTCGTCCGAGTTGTTCTTCTTCAACCACTCGGGGATCTCCTCTTCCTTCTCCTCCGGAGGCTTGATGAGGAAGTTCAAGAAGCGGTTGTCGGCGTTGAAAAGGTCCAGCGACAGCGACTTCGGATCCGGCGGCACCGAGAAGATCATGATCAGGAACAGCGCCAGGCCCACCATGGTGCCGACGAAGTAACTGGCCTCGTTCCACTTCCAGTTCAGGAACGGGACGTCCAGCACGCGCGGCTTGGGCGTGCCGGTCACCAGGAACGTGGTGTCGCCACAGTCCAGTTTCGCGCGGCCGCCCTCGGGCAGCGAGAACGTCGCCCCCCGCTGCTGCACGTACTGCTGCAATGGCGTCAGCGTGTTGTCGATGATCACCTCGCCCTTCATCTGCGGGGTGACGTGCACGGCGAATTCCCCGCCGGCCGGCGAGACCAGCGCAAACGAGCTGCCTCCGATGTACTCGGCCGGGACCGGAGCATCCGCGTCGACGTCGGCGCCGATCACGTAGCGCGGGTTGTTCTTGGAGCGCCGCTTGAGGCCCATGTACACCAGCGCCATCCCGAGGCCGGCGCCGCCGAATACAATGATGTCCGGCACCGCGGTGCGATGCTTCCAGACGAAGGCCTTCGCCTCTTTCTTCTCGGCCAGCCAGCGCTCATGGCTGTCCTTCTCGCTGCCCACGTCGAACACCGTGAACAGGAACGCCACCACACCGAGTGCCATCGCCGCGATCCCGGCGATGAGCATCGTCTGGGCCTGCTTCGAACGATCCTGGGCGGTGCCGTCGAACAGGTGGCGGGTGTTGATCACGACCCCGCGAAAGATGGCCTGCACCTCGACGGCGCGCGTGCCGTCGTGCTCCTCGACCTCGGCAGCGACCGGATTGGCCCCCGACATCGACATCGGCATCGCAAACGCGGCGGCACTCGGCGCGGCGAACACCTGCGGAGGGGGGCCGAACGGCGCCGGTACGGGAGGACGCGGCGGAGCGACTGCCGCCACCGGGGGCGGCGGCGTCGGCCTGGCCGCAGCAGCCGCGGCCGCCTCGTCCAGCACCGTCACCACCACCCGCACATCTCCGAAGGCGACCTCGTCACCCGACTTCAGATGCGCCTTGGTGGTGCGCTCGCCGTTGACCGTCGTCCCCCGGGTCGACCCCAGATCGATCAACTGAACGTCCTCGGCCCCGTTGATCTCGATGACGGCGTGCATGCGCGACACGGTCTCGTCATCCAGACGGAGGTGCGACGAAGCGAGCTTGCCGACCTTGATCACCGCTTCCGTGAGGACTTCCTCCCTCAGAAGCTCGTCCCCCTTGAAGATCTGGAACTTGATGGGGACTCGAGGCATCGGGATCTCCTGTGTTCTGGTCTAAATATCTAGCTAGATATCTTCGAGCGACTTCAGCATCTCGGGGATGAAGTCCTTGCGAATCTCGATCAGGCTGGAGTGCTTCACCCTCCTGATCGAATCCACCAGTTCTCCATCCGGCCGCGCCAGATCGCCCTCGACCATGTCGTCTTCGAAGTCGTAGACGGTCTTGGCCTTGTAGGTCGTGTTGTCCTCGCCCGCCTTCGCACCCGCCGCCCCCGCTACCGGTTTGGCCTGCTGCGCGAGCGCCACGCCCGTACCGGCCGTGAAAATCACCCCTGCGATGAACGCCATCAACTTCATGGTCCTGGTCCTTTCCTCAGACAACCGAGATCGGGCCCGGTTCCCAAAAAATTAACGCAATGATTATATCTACTTGGCCGGCGGCGGCGCGACCGCCGTGGCCGGCTCGGTCTTCGCAGGCTCGGCGGACGAAGAGGCGCCGCCCGCCTTCTTCTTCTCGTCCTCCTCCTGCTTCTTCATCTTCTCTTCCATTTCCTTCTGCTGCTGCTCCGCCTTGCGTTGCAGTTCCTCGGCCTCGGCCTGCATCTTGGCGGCCTCCGCCAGCGCCGAGAACATCTCGTCGATGTCCTTGATGCGCTTCTCGGCAGCGTTGCGCATCTTGCTGTCGCGCGTGCGGGAGATGAAGTCCCGGTAATGCTGCTGGGCCTTCTGCAACGTCGGCTTGTCGCTCCCCTTGTACTCCTGGTAGAGGAGGCCGAGGTTGAAGTAGCTCTCGGCCCGGTTCGAGTCGAGCTTCTGCGCCGTCATGTACTGCTGCTCGGCCTCGTCGAACTTCCTGTTGCCGCGAAACGCCACCCCGAGGCCGATGTTTGCCTCGTAGTTCTTCGGCTGCGCGCCCAGGACCGAACGGAAATTCTCCTCGGCCGTGCCGTAATCGCGGAACTTCAGCGACACCGCCGCCAGGTTCAGCCGCGCCTCGTACAGCTCCGGGTCCAGCGCCACGGCCTCGCGGAAGTTCTTGATGGCTTCCGTGTTGTTCTTCTTGTTCAGCGAGACCAGGCCGAGCGTGTTGTAGACGACGGCGATGTGCCGCTTCATCTCGGGCGTCATGCCGGTGCCGACCACGGCCAGCGTGCGACGCTTGGGCGCGGCGTCATCCTTGTCGCCCTTCTTGGCGGGCTTCTTCTTGGGACCGCTGTCCTTCTCGGCCGCCTGCTCGCCGCCGGCCTCGTCCTCGAACTTGCCCGTGGCGATCTCCTGGGCGCGCTTGATCGCCTGCTTACCGACGAGGACGGCCGCGTCCGGCAGGCCGAGATCGAAGTAGATGTAGCAGAGGTTGGCGTACGCCTGCAGGCTGTTGCCGTCCAGGGCCAGCACCGAGCGGAGGTGCGTGACCGCGTCCTGGTTGTACTTGTCCTTCTCGGCCCGGTTGCTGGAGTGGCGAGCCTTGTCGCGGAGGATCTGGGCCAGGTTGATGCGCGCCGACATCGACCCCAGCAACTTGTCGGCTTCGACCGAGCGGGTGAAGTAGCGCTCGGCGTCGGACTGGTTGCCATTCTGCCAGGCGGCGTAGCCGAGTTGCGCCAGCGCCGGCGCATAGCCCTTGCGTCCCAGCTCCTCCCAGATCTTCATCCCGTCTTGCTTGCGACCGCACTCGAAGTAGACCGCCGCCTGGTTGTGGCGCGCGATCAGCATCTGCGGGTGGCGATCGGCGAGCCGCCCGAAGCCGGAGGCCGAATCGCAGTCGGCCTTCCCCGACTGCTTCGCCTTCTGGTAGCTCACGACCACCTTTTCGAATTCGTCGCGCTGGTCGTCGCTGACCTTCGGCTCCTGAGGCTGCTGCGGAGCCTTGAACACCGCGGTCGTGTCCTCTTGAAGCACCTTGGAGGACGTGGGGGTCCGAGCCGTCCCCGGACTTTCGTCGGGCAACGGATCACGCTGGCGCTTGCCTCCCGTGCCGCCCGAGGTGGCGCAGCCAGCGAGCAGCGCCAGCGCCAGCGCGGTGACGGCTACCTTCGGATTCATGGTCATCGTTTCACCGGGGCGACGGGGGTCGTCTGCACGGGCAGCTCCGGGATCACCTGCGCCGGCGACATCAAGGTCGAGACATAACCCGGCTCCGGCTTGGCCTCGGCGGCCAGCGGGTACTCGGACGGCTGGATCTGGTTCAGCTCGGTCTCACACAGCGCCGACCACTCGTTGAACCAGGACTCCTTCGTCGCCGCCTTCAGGCACAGGTCGTAGGCGCCGACCGCCTTGCTCTCGATCGGCTCGGCCTTGTCGACCAGGGCGTCGCAGAAGATCTCGCGCGGGCGGTTGCCCCACTCGTCCTGCTCCTTGAGGTCCTTGGGAATCTCGGCCGTGTACAGCTGGTCGACGAAGTTCGCCCAGACCTGGCCGATGCGGGCGGCCCCGGCGACCGTCCAGTGCGCCACCTTGAACTCGACGACGCGGTCGTAAGCGCCCTTCTTGTCGGCGCTCGACCCCGACAGCTTCTCGGCCAGCTTGCTCTTGTCGGTGAGGTACGCCAGGAACTTCTTTTGCGACTCGGCGAACTTCTTCTTCTTCCCCTCCGCCTTCTTCTTGCTGTCGTACTGGCTGGGCTGCTGGAAGTCGAGTCCCTCGGGGAACTTCACCTTCAGGAACTGCTCGTAGATCGACTCGGCCTGGAAGAAGGCCGATCCGGCGGCGGCGTACGCGGCGATGCCCATGCGGTCGGCGGGGATCTTCTTGTTGTCCCTGTTCCAGAGCTTCAACGCGTCGGCGAAGTGCTGCTGAGCCTGCTTGGAAAACGACGGCCCGCGGTCGTGGACCGTGACCTTGGAGTGCGTGGGCGGCCCGCACTGGGTGCGGATGTCCTTCAGCTTCTTGCGCTTGTCCTTGATCTTCTTGTTCATCTCGTAGAGCAGCTTCTGCTTGCCCGTGGCGGTCACGCGCTTGATCTCGATGCAGGCGCCGTTGACGCCGTCTCCCTTCGGGCAGCTCTTCTTCCAGAGGATCTCGCCGATCTTGAAGTGGGCGAGGATCGCCTTGTCCGGCGTCCCCTTGTTGCCCCAGGTCTTCAGGTACTGCGTGAGGTGCCTGACCAGCTCGTCATTCCGGTTCTGCTTCTCGTACACCTCGGACATCTGGAAGTACGAATCCGCGGACTTCTGTGGCTCCTTGCCGCCGAAGAACTTCACGAAGGCATTGATGTCGTCGACCGCCTTCTCGAAGTCGCCGAGGCCGATGCGAAACTGATAGGCGTTGCCGAGCGCGACTGCCGCCTCCTTCTCGCCGGGGTACTTGGTGGCGAACTGCTCGTAGTAGTCAGCCGCATTCCGGTACGAGGCCAGCTGGTTGTAGTTCGAGGCGATCTGGTAGAGCGCCTTTTGCGCCAGTCTGTCCTTCGGGAACTGATTGATCAGCTGTTGCCGCGCCTGCACCGCGCGGCCGATCAGGCGCGCGTTCTGGAAGCAGAGGCCGGCGTTGTACAGCCGCTCCGGCGTGTTGGGGTGGTCGGGCATCGACTCGGCGGCCGCCAGCATCAGGGCGCCGCACTCCTTGAAGTCGCCCCTCTGTTCCGCCTCCTTGGCCTCCTTGACGATGATGTCGAGGCGCAAAGCGATCATCTGCTTCTGGAACTCGACGTCCTTCATCAGCTCGGGCATGTCGGTGAACTTCTCGACCCACAGCCGGATATCGCGGTAGCGCCCCATGATGTTGAGGCAGTCGAGCAAGAGGTTGGCCGAGTAGATCGCCAGCTCGTCCTTGGGGTGGCGCTCGACGATGTCCCCGAAGAACGGGATCGCCTCGTCGAAGTGGTTGTACTCGTAGAAAACCCTGGCCTTGCGGTACTTGATCTTGACTACCATGTCAGAGTCGGGGACGTACTTGAGGTAGGTGTCGAAGGCCGCGATCATTTTTCGCCAGTTCTCGGGGATCTTCTCGGCCTTGAACTCCTTGGTGGTGTCCTTGTCGCCGCGCGCGCCCGAGTCGTCGATCTGCAGGTGGTTCTTCCAGGCAAGCACCGCCGCGTACGCCGACTCCTTGACGTACTTCCCCTTGGGGTCCATCTCCACGACCTTGGTGTACTGCTCGGCGGCTGCCTTCCAGTCCTCCGTCACCCACAGGACCTCGCCGTAATAGAAGGACATCTCGACGCCGCCCTTCTCCTTGCCGAAGGCGTCGAGGTAGATCTTGTAGACGTACTTCACGAGGCGGTACGTGTCGGGGTTCTTGGTCTTCTGGGCTTCCTTGTGCCAGATGAGCGCCAGCTCCTTGGTCGTGTCGTGGAAGCCGTTGCGGCACTCGTCGAGGATGTCCTTCTTCACGCCCGGCGCCTTGGTCACGTGCTCGTGGGCGAGGCCCAGGCGCCCCATCTCCTGCACCTGCTCGGTCTTGGTGCCGGCGGACAGCGTGTTGCGAACCACCTTGTTCTGCCACTCGCACAGGCGATGTGACGACGGGTTCAGCGCGATGATCTTCTTGTAGACCATCGACGACTCCTTGAACATGCCCTGCTCCCAGTAGATCTCGCCCAGGGCTTCCATCATCTTGGGGGCGAAGTCGCCGCCGGTGCGCTGGAAGAACTCCCAGGCCTTGTCCGGCGTGCCGACGCGGGCGTAGGCCTTGACGACGTCCTTCTTCGCCTCGCGCTCGAGCGCCTGGTTCTGGCGCTTGTCGCCGCCCTTGTTCTGCTGGGAGATGTTGATGACCTCGACGAAGATGGTCAGCGCCTTCTTGAAGTCGCCGAGGTTGATCCAGCACCAGCCCTTCTTGTAGACGGCGTAGCCGTACACGGGCGACTTCGGGAACTTCTCGACGCGCTCGTAGAATTTGAGCGCCGCGTCCATCTCGCCCTTGCCGAAGAAGAACTCGCCGAACGACAGATACGCCTCGGGCACGTACTTCGAGTCGGGGTAGTCCTTGATCAGGCGGTGGAAGAACTCCCGGGCCTGGTCCTCCTTCTTCACGGACTGCAGAAGGTAGGCAAGCTTGAAGAGGACCTCGTCCATGCGGTTGTACTTCTTGGAGTTGGCGGCCTGGACGTAGGCGCCCACCGCCTCGAGGAGCCATTTTTCCTGCTCCTTCTCGAAGCCCTGCTGATCGCGCTGCAGCTTCGCTTTCTGATTGGCCGGCGCCTCGAAGATCTTCTGGTCCAGCTGACGGGCGCGGAAGAAGTTGTAGCGCTGGTTCTCGGCATAGAGCTCGGCGAGGCGGAACCAGAAGTCCGGTTTCTGGGGATCGTCGTCCTCGGTGACGCGGATGAGGCGCTTGGCCAGCTCGATCTGCTTGTCGTTGATCTCCTTGACCTTCTCCTCGCGCTGCCCCTTGAACTCCTCGAGGCTGATGATGGGGCCCTTCTTCTCGATCTTGGGCGGCGGCGCAGGCTTCGTCAGCTGGGTCTGCGGGACCCCGGTGACCTCCACCTCCTGCTTCCGGAACTTCGCAGCCCCTGTTCCCGTCCCGGCGGAGCCCGACGTTGGAGCGGGGGCAGCGGCCAGCAGCGCAACCAGTACGATTCCGTTCATGTGCTTTTGTGGCTCCTCGTCACTTACGGAGCTGCGGGCGCGCCTTCGGGCGCGCTCTTCTCGCAGCGATTCATCAGGTTGAAACGGTAGTAGCCGAGCTCGTCGCGCCAGTACTCGCCGGTGAACGGCCAGTACTGGTGCTCGTCGTCGACGCGCACGTTGCCGATGTTCTTCGCCTTGCCCGACGCGAACACCTGCTGCTCCTGCACGAGCTCCTGCTCGATCACGCCCTTTTGCCCCTGCAGGATCTCGTACTCGATCTTGATGACGCGCTTGATCAGCTGCGCCAGCTCGCCCACCAGGCGATGCACGCGCTGCTTGGCCAGCTCGCCCGTCTCGTTCACCGTCAGCGAGCGCTGCAGCGTGATGTCGGTCAACACCGTCGCGGCAATCGCCGTCGACTTCCAGGCCGGATCGGCCTTCTCGTGCTGATCCATCTCGCGGTCCAGCTCCTTGACGTAATCGAAGCGGCGCGCGAGCGAGCGGTCGGAGAGGACCGCCTTGGCCGCCCGCTCGACGTTACCCGGCAGGTCCGACTTGCCGTCACGAATCTTCACGGCGTAGTCGAAGAAGGCGTCCGCGGCCAGGTTCTTGTCCAGCACGCGCTTGAGGTCCGTCGCCAGCTGGGGGACGTTGTCGTTGAATTCCGCGATCGCCTGCGCCGCCCGGTCGTAGAGGCAATTGTAGAAGTAGATGGTCGCCTTGACGGTCAGCGCCTCGGCCACCGACTCGGGCTTGATGAAGTTGTCGAAGTACGGCGCCTGCACGGTGTGGATGTTGCCCAGCGCCTTCGAGTAGCCGGCCTGCTTGAGCATGAAGTTCGCCCACGACGCCTCGAACAGGCTGTTCGGCCAGTCGTACGAATCGGTCGAGACGCGGTCGAAGTACTTGGCCGCCAGGTCGTACTGGCCCGTCGAATAGAAGGTGCGGGCCAGCGACAGGTTCGCCAGGTCTTCGTACGGCTTGACCTTGGGGTCCTCGCTCTCGGCGGCGGCGCGGAGCACCTCCTTGAAGGACTCGACCGCCGGCTTGGCGTGGTACTCGCGGACGTGGGTGGCGCCCTCGAACAGCTTCGCCTGGACGTAGTACTCGTTCTTGGGGTTGACCGCCTGGAACAGCGACACCGCTTCCTTGAACTTGCCCTTGTTGTAGTTGTACTTGCCGAGCAGGAAGTAGAGCTCGTCACGCACGCTCTCGAGCGCCGGCTGATCCAGCTCGGCCCGGCCGTACTTGCCGATCTTGTCGAGCACGCCGGCCGACTCGGCCACCTCGTGTGACAGCGACGCCAGCCACTTCAGCGTCTCGTTGTAGTGAGCGTGGGCCGCCCCCTTCTGCACGATCTTGTCGAAGTAGGTCAGCGACGACGAGTACAGCTTCAGCTTGTAGAGCGTCTTGCCCATGAAGAACTCGGCCTTCTGCTTGTTGGCCTCTGTGTCCTTGACCTCGCCCTCGATGACCTTGTGCAGCTCGATCGAGGCCGAGTAGAGCTCGTCCTTGGCGCCCGAGTCGTAGAGCTTCAGCGCGCGCTCCATGACCGCCGAGCCGGTCTCTTTCTTGGGCGCGGCCTTCTTCTTCTTCGTCTGCGCGTCCGCACTGGATGCGAACAGCAGCGCGAGCGACATCGCAAAGGTTAGCGCGTTCCCCAGATTCCGGCTCATTGCATAAACCTCTCTTGAAGGGCTTCCCGCCGCGGGGGAGCCGGCGGAAAAGGCCAAAATCTTCAGCTAGGTTCCGCCGGTGCACCCCTGCAGGCGCTCTGAAAACCGAGTTATCGTAGGCTCCCGTGTTCGTGGGTGTCAAGGACGAAGGGGCCCGTGCTATTTGCGTCAAGGCCGCGTATCGGCGAGCAAAATTGCCGACGCAGTTGACAGACGACGTGCCTCGATGAAAGATGGCGCGTCACGTGAATCGCCACCTTCTGCTCTCGTTGTCGCTGCCCCTCGCCCTTGCGGCTGCCGCGTGTGAGAACAACGCAGTCGGTCGTCCCTGCGACGTTCGCAGCGATGGGGGAAGCCTCCAGGGATCCTTCAACCGCGAGGCCCTCGAGTGCCCGACGCGCCTGTGCGTCAAGCCGGCGCTCCAGTTCGGCGGCCGCAACGTGACGCCCGAGACGGCGCCCCACTGCAGCGCCGAGTGCTCGAGCGACAGCGATTGCGATGGTGAGAAGCGCGTCGATCCGCCGTCCAAGAACCCGCGCGACCACCGCTGCGTGAATGGATTCGTCTGCGGGATCACCTTCGAGGTCGGTCCCCTGGCGTGCAAGAAGATCTGCCTGTGCAAGGACTTCCTGCCCGATCCCAAGACGAAGCCGCGCGAGTACCAGAGCGCGATTCACCCCGCCTCCTGTCAGTGACCCTCGAGCGGGCCCGGATCGGGCGGCGCGCCGAGGAACTGGCCGCGGCGCACCTCGAGGCGCGCGGGTTTCGCATCGTCGCGCGCAACTGGCGGCGACCGGAGGCGGAGCTGGACCTCGTGGCCGATATCGCGGCCGATGGCGAGACGACGCGCGTGTTCGTCGAGGTCCGCTCGCGCACGGGACGTGAGTTTGGCGATCCGCTGGAGAGCGTCGATCCGCGCAAGCGTTCCCGGGTGATCCGGGCGGCGCGGCTGTTCCTGAACGAGGAGCAGACCGCAGCGTCGGGGTACCGATTCGACGTCGTGGGCGTGACCTTCTTCGAGGACGGTACGCCACCGGAGTGCGTCCACGTCGTGGACGCGTTCCAGGTCGAAAGCTAGGCCTTGGCTTCGGGGGAGACCTTCGTTTCGACGGTTTCGACCTGGCGCAGCTCGCCCTTGATACGGGCGGCGCGGCCCTGGAGCTGGCGCAGGTAGTTGAGCCGGGCGCGGCGGACGCGGCCCTTCTGCATCACCTCGATCTTCTCGATGCGGCTGGTGTGCAGCGGGAAGATGCGCTCGACGCCAACGCCATAGGAGATCTTGCGGACAGTGAAGGAAGCGCGCGAGCCGCCGCGGCGGCGATCGATCACGACGCCCTCGAAGATCTGGACGCGCTCCTTGTCGCCTTCCTTGATGAGCGTGTGTACCTTGACGCTGTCGCCGGGCCGGAACGCGGGCAGATCCTTGCGGTGGAACGACGCTTCTATCTCATTGATGAGGGGGTGACTCATGGGCGCTCCCGGCGTGGGGTCGTAATAACTACGCGGAACCCGGGTCTTCGTCAAGCAAGCGCCGCTCCTCGTCAGAGAGCGGATGGTCGTCGACGAGATCGGGTCTTCGAGCCAGCGTGCGACGCAGCGCTTCCCGCTGCCGCCAGCGCGCGACCTCCTTGTGATCTCCCGACAGCAGCACCTGCGGCACGGCCCGTCCGCGGAAGTCGGGCGGGCGGGTGTACTGCGGGTACTCGAGGCGGCCGGCGGAGAATGACTCCTCGACGGTGGAGTCGTGGCAGCCGAGGACGCCGGGGACGAGGCGGGTGACCGCTTCCAGCACCACGGCGGCGGCCACCTCGCCACCGGCCAGCACGTAGTCCCCGATGCTCAGCACCTCGTCGGCGAAAAGATCGATCACGCGCTCGTCGATCCCCTCGTAGCGGCCGCAGACCAGCAGCAGGCGGCGCTTGGTGGCCAGCGCGGCGGCGGTGCTCTGATCGAAGCGGCGGCCGGACGGCGACAGGACCACCCGGTGGGCGCGGCCGCGCTGGGCCTCGATGGCCTCGATGGCCGTGCACAACGGATCGGGGCGCATCACCATGCCGGGGCCGCCACCGTAGGGGGCGTCGTCGACGGAGCGGTGCTTGCCGGCGGCGTGGTCGCGGGGGTTGGTCCTGTGGACGGCGATGAGACCTGATGCGACGGCCTTTCCCAGCAGGCTGGCGTTCAGAAAAGAGTCGAACAGCTCGGGGAACAGCGTCAGGATCTCGACCTCCAGCTCACTCATGGGGATCCACCACCAGGCGCTTGGCTTGCAGGTCGATGTCGACGATGAAATCGGGTACCGCGGGAAAGAGGCGCTCGTTGCCGGCCTCGTCCACGACCGACAGCACGTCCTGGGCGCCGTTCCAGAAGGTCGCCTTCACGACGCCGAGCACGTGGCCTCGTGGGTCCTCGACGGCGCAGCCGAGAAGATCGTCGACGTACACCTCTTCGTCGTCGAGCTGGGGCAGGAGATCGCGCTCGACGGCGACCTCGCGGTTGGTGAGCGCCGCTGCCTGATCGCGGTCCTGGATGCCGTCGAAGCGCACCAGAAAATCCTGCGCCATCCGCCGGAGGGAAACGATCGTCATCGGCTGGCCGGCAACGGAGACGGTGAGCGGCGCTTTCAGATCGGCGCCACCGTGATGGAACGGACGCAGCGCCATCTCACCCTTCACGCCATGCGGCCGGCCGAGCCGCCCGAAGGGCAGCACTACTCGAGAATTTCGAGGATCGCCCGCTTCTTCATCTTGGCGGACGCCGCGGACAGCACGGTTCGCAGCGCTTTGGCGGTGCGGCCCTGACGGCCGATCACGCGGCCGAGATCGGACTCGGCGACCTTCAGCTCGTAGACGACGGCGTCGGGCTCCTGGATCTCCTCGACGGCGACCTGATCGGGGTTCTCGACGAGCGCGCGGGCCAGGAACAGGATCAGGTCGCGGAGCGGCGGCGCATTGGTGCCGCCACCATCGGGGGGAGAACCCGCGCCGTCAGTCACTGTGGCATCACTTGGCCGCGGCGGCCGCCGCCTTGCGCAGCGTCCGCAGCAGCTCGCCCACGGTCTGGCTGGGCGTCGCCCCTACCGAGAGCCAGTGCGCGGCGCGCACGGAGTCGACCCGCACCTCGGGCGGATCGCGCAGCGGATCGTAGATCCCGATCTGCTCGATGAAACGCCCATCGCGGGGGCTACGGCTATCGGCGGCGACGATGCGATAAAACGGGGTCTTCTTGCCGCCGCCACGGGTGAGTCTAAGAGTGACAGACATGGTTCCTCAGCCGGGTGAAGCTAGTTATAACGCGGCCCTGTGTCAAGACGAACGCACATGACGCCTGGCGGGTGCTAAGTTCCCGCCGCTACTCCAGATGCGTCGTCTCGCTCTCGTCATGCTGGGTCTGGGTGCCGTTGCCGCGTCCGGGCGGACCGAGCGACGCCTCGTCGTCTTCTACACGGGCGGGGTGCAAGGAACACTGGAACCCTGCGGTTGTACGAGTGATCCACTGGGCGATGTGGCCCGGATGACCGCCCTCGTCAGGCGGGCTCAGAAGGGGGGCGCGGCCGTGCTGCTCGTCGATGGCGGCAACCTCAGCTACCCGGCCGACGGCATCCCGGCGCGGCGGGCGGAGGCGGCCGACCTCAAGGCGGCGTTCCTGGCCCGCGAGCTCGGCAAGCTGCCCTTCGGGGGATCGGCGCTGGGCGAGACCGACCTGGCGCGCGGCCCGGCAAAGGTGCAGCCGAAGCGCCTGGCGGCAAACATCGCCGGCGCGCCGTTCGTCGAACCCTCGCGCGTGCGCGACGTCGGCGGCGTCAAGGTCGGGATCTTCGGCCTGAGCGATCCTCACACCGTCGGCCTGAAAGCCGAGGTGCCGGCGGTGGCCGCTCGCCGCGAGGCGGAGGCGCTGCGCAAGGCGGGCGCCGAGGTGGTGATCGCGCTGGCGGCGCTGGATCGGCCGACAGCACGGCAGGTGGCGCGCTCGGCGCCGATCGATTTCATCGTCGTGGGCAAGGGCGTCGACGATGGTCTGCCGGCGGCGGAGCGGGTTGGCGACGCCTACCTGGTGGCGGCCGCGGTCGAGCTGCAGAAGGTGGGACGGCTGGAGATCGTGCTTCGCGACGGCCGCCTCGTCGATGCGGGCGGCCCCGAGACGACGCGTCTGCGGAGCGAGGAGATCGCACGAAAGCTGGTCGATCTGGACGCGCAGCTCGCAGCGTGGGCGAAGGATGGCACTGCGGACCCCGCGTTCGTCGCCGGCAAGCGAAAGGAACGGGACGAGCTGGAAGGCGAGCGCAAGCGCCTGGCCGCGAGCACCTGGCAGCCGCCCGCGACCGGATCGTACTTCACCAACCAGCTCGTGCCGCTGCGTCGGGTGCTACCACGCGATCCGACGCTGGCCGGAGCGATGCGGAGCCTCGACAAGGCGATAGGACGGGCGAACCTGCGCCACGCCGAGCCGCCCCCCAGGGCGGAGCCGGGGCGCGCGGCCTTCGTGGGCGACCGCGCCTGCGTCCGCTGCCACAAGGAGGAGCAGGCGTTCTGGACGAAGACGGTGCACGCGCACGCCTGGACCACCCTCGTCAAAGACAAGAAAGAGGCGCACGACGATTGCGTGAGCTGCCACGTCACCGGCTACGGCGAGGTGGGCGGATCCAGCCTGGGATACACGAGGAGGCTGGAGGCGGTGCAGTGCGAGGTGTGCCACGGACCGGGGTCGGCGCACGTGGCCGCCGAGGGGCTGGAGGAGCCGCCGGCCGTGCGCCTGTCGACGCCCTCGTCGACCTGCGTCCGGTGCCACAACGAGAAGCATTCGGACACCTTCCAGTACGAGGCGTACATGCGCGACATCCTCGGTCCGGGGCACGGCGCCGAGGCGCGCGCGAAGCTGGGACCTGGACCGACGGGACGGCAGCTGCGGAGCGCGGCCATCACAAAGGCCCGGGCCGCGGCGGCGGCTCAGATCAAGTAGCCGTCACCTGCCCGGCGAGCAGCTGGTCGAGGAGATCGCTCTCGATGTTGCTACCGCTGATGATGACGACGACGCGGCGGCCGCGCAGCTCGACGGCCTCCTCGAGGAGCGCGGCCAGCCCCACGGCGGCCGATGCCTCGCAGACGATGCCGAGCGCGCGGTAGGCGAAGACGATGGCGCGGCGGATGGCCGTCTCGCTGACGAGCGCGATCTCGGGGTAGTAGTCCTTGGCCATGGCGAAGGTGCGTTCGCTGACGGCGCCTTCGAGGCCCTCGGCCAGCGTGGCGTTGCCCGAGTAGACCGTGCAGGCGCGTCCCTCGTCGAGCGACCGCCGCATGGCGCAGTTCGCCTCGGGCTCGACGCCGATGAGCTTGATTCCGCGCGGGACCAGTTCGACGCCGAGGCCGCCGGCCAGGCCGCCGCCGCCGACCGGCGTCACCACCGTGTTCACGTCGGGGAGCTGGGCGAGGATCTCGCGGGCCAGCAGACCGCCGTTACCGGCGATGACATGGTCGTCGTCGTACGCCGACACGAAGATCAACGAAGGATCCGCGGCCGCCCGGCGTCGGGCCTCGGCCTCGGCCTCGTCGTAGGTGGCCCCGGCGACCTCGACGCGGGCGCCGAGGCTGGCGATCCCGTCCCGCTTGATGGGCGGCGCCTTCTCGGAGACCAGCACGACAGCCTCGAGGCCGAAATGCCGGGCGGCGAGCGCCACGCCCAGGCCGTGGTTCCCCGCCGAGGCGGCGATGACCCGCGTGCCACCGGCGGCAGAAACCGCGGCCAGCTTGGCCGCCGCGCCACGAAGCTTGAACGAGCCCGTGCGCTGCAACGACTCGAGCTTCAGCCAGATGTCGGCCCCGGTGCGCCGTCCGACCGAGGGCGCCGGCACCAGCGGGGTGACGCGCAGGATGCGGCGGATACGCTCGGCAATCGCGCCGCCCGTCACCTCGCGCCAGATCTCCGGGTCGAAGTGCCTCATGCGTTGCGAGCAACGTAGCACGGCGGTACACCTAGACATGTCCTTCGTCTCCCTGGATCGCCTGGTGAGGACGGGCCACGTCGCGGCCGACCGGGCCACCCGCGTCGAATGGTTGTGGGACGAGATCCGTCGCCTCAAGAAGGAGAAGAAGGCGTTCGTCCCGGCGCACAACTACCAGGTGCCGGAGATCCAGGCGATCGCCGATTACGTGGGCGACTCGTTCGAGCTGGCGGTCAGGGCGCGCGACGTCGATGCCCGCTTCGTCGTCTTCTGCGGGGTGCGCTTCATGGCCGAGGGCTGCTACACGCTGCGGCCGCAGACGCCCGTCTACCTGCCCAGTCTGCAGGCGCTCTGTTCACTGGCCGAGGTGGACGCTGACGACGTCGCCGAGCGGCAGGAATTCCTGCGTGGCCTGGGACGTAGGTTCGCCACCATGACCTACGTCAACACCTACGCCGACGTGAAGGCGCTGTCGGACACCTGCTGCACCAGCTCGAACGCGCCGAAGATCGCTGAAAAACTGGGCATGCCGGACATCCTGTTCGTGCCCGACCAGAACCTGGCGTACCAGGTCGCCATCAAGACCAAGCGGATGTACCTGCCGCCGCCCGAGCCACACAAGTTTCACCCCAAGGAGTATCTGGAACAGATCGAACCGCTGATCCGCCAGGGAGAGAAGCAGGGCCTGGTCGGCAACGTGTTCGCCTGGGAGGGCGCCTGCCACGTCCACCACCAGATGACCGTCGACGACATCGCGCGCATCCGGAAGGACGATCCCGAGGCGGTGGTGATCGTCCACGGCGAGGTGAGGCCCGAGCTGCAGAAGCTGGCCGACGAGGTGCTGTCGACGTCGCAGATGGCGAAATACGTGGCGGGCCACCCCGAAAAGCAGAAGTTCGCGATCCTGACCGAGTGCGGGCTGGTGGTGCGGATGGAGCTGGAGCACCCGGAGAAACAGTTCTACAAGCCGTGCCGCACCTGCCAGTACATGAAGGCAAACGATCTCGAACAGGTCTACGAGACGCTGCGCGACGAGCCGAAAGACAAGCTCGTCACAGTACCCGAAGGCGTGCGGCAGGGCGCGGCGCGGGCGATGCTGAAAATGATTGAACTAGCTCGGTGACCTCGGCGGCCAGGTCGTACTCGGCGCTGCCGGTCACCTTCGCCATCACCAGATCGCCGGTCTTCGGGGCTATCTCATTGGTAAGCGTCAGGTAGACCTGCCCGTCTATCTCAGGCGCCTGGCCCTCGTGACGGCCCTGCAGCAGGTACTCGCTCTCGTCGGAGGGCCCCTCGACCAGCACCTCGATCCGACGGCCTTTCATGAGGCGCATCTTCTTCTTCGAGATGTCGCGCTGCAGGCGCAAGAGCTCGCGGCGACGCGCCTCGGCCTCCTTCTTGGGCACGCGCCCAGGAAGGAGCGCGGCCACGGTCCCCTCCTCGCGCGAGAAGGCGAAGACGCCGACGCGGTCCAGCTCCGACTCCTTGACGAAGTCGCACAGGCGCTGGAACGAAGCATCGGTCTCGCCGGGGTGGCCCACGAGGAACGTCGTGCGCAAGGTGGCGTCCGGCACGCGCGTGCGAACGCGCTCGACCAGCTTGCGGGCGACCTTCTCGCCGTGCCCGCGGCGCATTGATTTCAAGACGTGATCGTCGATGTGCTGGAGCGGCACGTCGAGGTACTTGGCGACGCTGGCCTCGGCAGCCATCACGTCGAGGAGCCCGTCGGTGACGGCCGTCGGGTAAGCGTAGTGCAGGCGGATCCAGCGCAGCCCCTGCACCTTCGCCAGCGCGGCCAGCAGCGTCTCGAGCTTCGGCGTGTCGGCCAGATCCGTGCCGTAGGTGGTCAGGTCCTGGGCGACGAGACAGATCTCCTTGGTGCCCGCGGCTGCCAGCGATTCGGCCTCGCGCACCACCGACTGCGGATCGCGGCTACGCTGGGGGCCGCGCAGCTTCGGGATGATGCAGAAGGCACACGGGCGATCGCAGCCCTCGGCGATCTTCACATAGGCCGTGTGCGTGGCCATCGACGGCCGACGCGGCGCCAGGTCGTCGTAGAGAAAGCGCGGCGTCTCCATCACCCGCACCCGCTCGGTGCGGCCGGCGATCGCCTCGGCGACCAGACCCACCTCGTCGGTGCCGAGGAAGTGGTCGACCTCGGGCATCTCCTCGGCCAGCTCCTTGGAGTAGCGCTGCGACAGACAACCCGTGACGACCAGGCGGGCGCAGCTCCCGGCTTCCTTGAACTTGGTCATTTCCAGGATGGCGTCGACCGATTCCTGCTTCGCCTCGCCGATGAAGCCGCAGGTATTGACGACGATCACCTCGGCGGCGCCCGGATCGGGCACCACCTCGTAACCGGCGCCCGCGGCGTGCCCGAGCATCACCTCGGTGTCGACCCGGTTCTTCGGGCAGCCGAGAGAGACGAAATGGACCTTCATGGAAGCCGGCAAGAATACCCGGTCAGGGGAAGACCAGCACGTTCCGCTCGCCGTACATCGCCAGGAGGCCATCTATGTGTTTCTTCACGACTTCTCGCCGCGACACCACGGCGCGCATCTCGCTGGGCGTCAGGATCTCGTAGGGGCTGTCCTTTTCCTCGGCCAGCGTGCGCTCGAGGGTGGGAACGGTGACCTTGTCCAGCGCCGAGTAGAGCCGCTGCGAGAAGCGCTGCGTCCGCTGCAGAACGGCCCGGTTCCTCTCCTGGCCGTCGGGGTCCAGGAAGAACGCCATGGTGTTGTCCATGAAGAAGAGGCGTGCGCCGTCGGGCGACATCTTCATGTTGCCCCCGGAGTACCTATCGGGATTCGACGTCAGGAAGTCGAAGATCACCAGGTTGGAGAGTTGCATCGCCACCAGGCGCTTCTCGAGCGGGATGGGCGCCCCCTGGGTCAACCACTGCGCCCCGGCGGCGGCGCCCTCGGGTGTGTCGAAGCCGGACTCCTTGATCTCGGGGATCCAGTACATCATCACGCCGGCCGTCTTCCCGAGCGGGTTGAAGATCGTCTCGGCCCGGATGCGCGGCAGCGACGGCATCGTCTCGGGATGCAGCTTCGCGAAGAGCTCGTCCTGGCTTATCGTGCGCGGCGCGGCGGGCGGCACCGCGTTCAGTCCGAGCAGGCGGTTCAACCGGTATGCGGCCACCTCCTTGCGCGGGATGGTCTGAAGATTGGTCTGTGCCGGCTTGAACGCCGCGCGCGAGCCATCGGCGAAGTCGATGCGGAACGACAGCGACGAGCCACCTCGGTTCAGCTTCATCCGCACGATCGGCTGCCGGTGCAAGCGGTCGAGCAGCAGGTCGTCGGACATGCCGAGGAAGGTGCCGGCCGGCTCGTCGGTGATGTCGACGTCGGGTGGGTTCGAGATCTCGCCCCGGGGCGGGAAGAACGGGTTCTCGACGATGCGGTCAGCGCGGCCACCCCACCGCGAGGCCAGGGCGGAGCCCGCCCGCTGCGTGCCGAGACCGGCGACGACGACCGCGCAGATCAGGACCGCGAGCTCGGCGAGTACGTAGCGCGCCAGCCGCACAGGATGTAATTGTAGGACCTACATCCTGGAAATACCAACTATTCGCGTGGGACGCAGGCGAGCTTCGCTCGCCGGAGTCCCGTCGCGGGGGGGTTTGGGGACCCTACAGGGTCCCCATCACTAAGGTAGCTTCGGCTTCTTGCCGTCGGGCTCGGAGCCGTCGAGGGCCTTGATGTAGTCGAGCAGGTCCTTCGTCTCGGCCGCGGTCAACTCCACGCCACCCTTGACCTTCTCGTCGAGGGTCGGGTTGTCGTTCGGCTTGGCGAAGTAGGCAACCACATCCTTGAGCGTCGCCAGCGATCCGTCGTGCATGTAGGGCGGGTGCTTGGTCACGTTGCGCATGGTGGGCACTCGGAAGGCGCCTTTCATCGCAGGGTTCGCGGCCTCGACCTTGCCGCGACCGGGATCGGGCTCGGGCTTGTCCATGCCGATGCCGACGTTCTTGAACTCGTATGCGGTCAGCGACGCGCCCGCGTGGCACAGGCCGCACTTGGCCTTGTTGCGGAACAGCTCCATCCCGCGCTTCTGGCCCGCCGAGAGCGCCTTGGCATCGCCCGCCTCGTGGCGGTCCCACTTCGAGTTGCCGGACACCAGCGTGCGGACATAAGCCGCCAGCGCCTTGGCCACGTTGTCCGGCGACGGATCCTCGTTGAACACCTTGGTGAACTGCTCCTTGTAGCCCTTCACCTCGGCCAGTTTCTTGGCGATCTCGCCAGCGCCCGCGTCGTCCTTGGGGCCCATCTGGCCGCGCCAGGCGGCGGCGATCTGCTTTTCCAGCGTCGGCGCCCGTCCGTCCCAGTAGAACGAGGTGGCGAAGGCGGCGTTCAGAAGCGTCGGCGTGTGCCGGACGTTCATGGAGCCGTCGTCCTTCTTGGACAGCTTCTGCCCGTCGGCCCAGCCCTTGCCGGGAAGGTGGCAGGTCTGGCACGACATCTTTCCCGACTTCGACAGGCGCGGGTCCCAGAACAGCTGGTGGCCGAGCTCGATCTTCTCGGGCGTCTGCGCGTTGTCAGCTGGCACCTGCATATCGGGCAGGCCGAGGGTGGGGCTGGGCTTCTCGGCCGCAGCCAGGATCAAACCGAGTCCCCAGAGCACTGTCTGATGCATGGCCCCAAGGTCTAGGCCGAAACGCTCATCCGATCAACTACTGGACGGCGGTCCGCAGGGCGGCGGCGAGCTCGGCGCGGCCGGTGATGCCCTGGAAGACCCTGCGGACGGCACCGTCGCGGCCCAGCAGCACCATCTGCGGCAGCACGTCGACCCGGTAGCGGATTCCGACCTGGCCGTCGTCGAGCACGATCGGATACGGCGCTGGATGCTGGAGCAGGAAGGGTCGCAGGTCGGCGGCCGTCGTCCCCGGTCCGTCCGCGTTGATGCCGACGAACTCGACCCCGCGGTCCTTCCACTCGGCGTGGAGCTCGTGCAGCGTCGGCAACATCTGCAGGCAGGGGGCGCACCAGGTGGCCCAGAAATCCAGCAGCACCACCTTGCCCCGCAGATCCGCCAGGGCCACGTTTCCCGGTGTCTCGTCGATCCGCGGGAGCACGAAATCCGGGGCGGCGAGCCGGTGGCCGGCCAGCGACGGGGCGTTCAGTGCCGCGGCGAGGCCCAGCACGGCGGCCAGCGCCGTGACCGCCACCCGATCGCGGAAAGCAGGGGCCGCCGCTTCCGTGACGGCTGCCGGCCGGCCGCGCGCGATCCGCAGCGCCACCAGCAGCATCACCACCACCCCGACCAGCCCGAGCACATCCCCCGCCAGCGTCAGCATCGGATTCACGCCGAACAGCTTGTCGTGCTGAAGGATCCGGAACGGCGCACGCCCCGCGAAGAACGGCACGTAGCAGGCGGCGCCGAGCTCGATGTCGCGCGAAGGATCGCGCCGCCCCCGCCCGGCCATCACGGTGATCGCCAGCCCGGCGGCCACCGCCACCATCACGCCGCTACGCAGCTCATGACCGAGCGCCAGCACCGTCTGGTGCGCCACCCCGAACAGCGTCGGCCCGACGGTGATCGCCTGGACGAGCTCGGTCAGGCGGAAGCAGACGGTGCCCACCACCGCCAGCCAGACCGCGTCGCGCACGCCGCCGCCGCGGACGTCGATCTCCAGCAACGCGCGGCGCGGACTGGCCAGCAACGCTCCGATCCGCGCCGGCAGCCGCGGCTCGGCCACCTACGCCAGCCCCCGCGTCATCACCAGCTTCTTTGCCAGTGCGACGAGCGAGCTCGGTACGTTCTTCGATCGGGCGAGGCTCTTGATGTCGTCGTTCATCAGGGTGCTGACGAGACGCATGGAGAGCCCGACCGGGCACTTGGGGTTGAGCACCAGGTTCAACTTCACCTGGTACAGCTTGAGGTACTCGCGCTGATTCGCCACGTAGCGGATCACGTCCTCGCACACCTGGCGGCTGCCGGCGGCCTTCACGATCTCGCCGTCGGTGATGAGCGGCGAGCGGATGACGGCCATCGCCACCATCCGGTTGGAGTCGCGGATGAGGTTGTTGCGGCAGTAGGCGTTGCCCAGGGTGGCCAGACGGATCTTCTCGAACAGCTTCAGCTTGCCGAACTCGATGACCGGACCCTTGCGCGCCGACTCCTCTTTCTTCGGCCTTTGCGACTCCGCCACCTGCGAGTTGTGGGCGTCGACCGGCAGGTCGGCCTCCTGGATGTCGACCGCCGCCTGGAACTTCGCGTCTATAGACGGATCGGTCGACGTGGCGTCGTCGAGGATCTCCCGTGCGATCTCGTCGTAGCAGGGGATTCCCTCGACCCGCACGTGGTTGCGCGCCAGAAGCTCGATGGCGCGGTTCACCGACGACATCCGCGCGGCCTTGTTGAAGTACAGCGCCTGGACGATGGCCGGGCAACGCAGGAGGCGTTCGTCGTTCTGGAAAATGATCTCCAGCTCGCGCTCGGGCAGCCTCGTCGCCAGGAGGACGTAGGTCTCGTCGGCGGTGGCGGGGTTGTAGAGGATCTTCTCGATGGCCTCGATCCGCACCAGCGACAGGCGCGCGGCGAAAAAATGAAGCACCGGTGCAGGCAGGAGGTCCGCCAGCGGGCCCAGGAGCACCTTGTCGGGCAGCGTCTGCGGGGCCGCCTCGGCGGCTGCCTTCACGTCGGGATCCGGGTCGAACCACAGCTGATAGACGGCCGTGACCATCTCGCTCGGCCGGAGCACCGAGATGCCCCTGGCGGCCATCAGCTTCCCGGTCGGCGCGCCCTCGAGCACAGCCGTCACCGACGACGTCAGCACGTCGGTCGGCAGCGGCATGAGCTCCATCTTGGGGAGCCCGCGTAGTTCAGGTGCGGTTTCGTTCATGAAGGATCTGCAATCCCCGCAGGGTGAGCATCTCGTCGCAATCCTGGATCGCGGACGACTCGCGGGCCAGCAGTGGCCCGAGGCCCCCCGTGGCCACCACGTGAGGATCGAAGTCGATCTCGGCGCGGATGCGTCCCACGATCGCATCGACCATGCCGGCGTAGCCGAACACCAGCCCTGCCTGGATGCTGGCCACGGTGTTCTTGCCGATGACCGTCTTGGGCCGGCAGATCTCGACGCGCGGCAACTTGGCGGTGGCGCGAAACAGGGCATCCGCCGACACCATCAGGCCAGGTGTGATCACCCCGCCAGCGTACTCGCCCCTGGGCGTCACCACGTCGAAGGTGGTGGCCGTGCCGAAGTCCACCACCACCGCCCCTTGCGGCCAGCGGGCGTAGGCCGCGACGGCGTTCACGATCCGGTCGGCGCCGACCTCCTTCGGGTTGTCGTACAGGATCGGCATCGCGGTTTTCATCCCGGGCCCGACCACCATCGGGGTCATGCGCAGGTAGCGGGTGAAGAATCGCTCCATGGGCGCGGTCGCCGGCGGCACCACGGACGATATAATCGACGCCTTGACGTCGCCGAGGCCCAGTCCCTCCAGCTCGCAAAGGCTGCGCAGCAAAGCGGCGTACTCGTCGCCCGTGCGTTCGACCCTCGTCTCGGCGCGCCAGTCGGTGCGCAGCGTTTCGCCCTCGAACAACCCGAACACCGTGTGCGTGTTCCCGATGTCGACGGCCAGGAGCATGAAGGGTGGAGTTTATCTCCAATTCCTGTTCGTGGCGGCCCTGACGGCCGGCTGTCCCCGAAAACCCATCGCCGACGATCCCGAGGAGCAAGGCAAGCTCCGCCGCGTGGCCGAGAAGCTGGAGGAGGGGCTGGGCGACAAGCCCATGCCGATGCTCACCGAGCCCGAGCGGCTGGCGGACCGGCTGGCGCGCTTCGACGACTTCCGGTCGTGCACCGTGCGCGCCTTCGTGGCGAAGAAGCGGGAGGCCGAACGCCTGCGCGCGCAGGGCATCCGCAGCTCCATCCGTCACGCCACCATCGGCGAGGCCGCCGTCGAGGAGTGCGCGGTGCAGAGCGCCGTCGTCAACAAGGATCCATCCGTGTGCGAACGCCTCGCTGTCGATTTTCGCGGACCCAACAACGACACCTTCTCGGCCGCGCGCTGCTGGGACACGCGGGCACGGGTGCTGGGCCTACCCGACGAGTGCCCGGTGGTGTGGCTGGCCGACGATCTGCCCGGCCGCAACCCCGAATGCGTGGCCGCGGCTCGCCGCGACCAGAGCCTGTGCCCCTTTGCCGAGAGTCCCCCGCGCTGCCGCGCGATCATCACCGGGGATCCCGCCGCCTGCCACCTCCCCGGGGCCGCGCCCGACTGCGCGCTGGCCGTGACCTACTGGAGCGGCCTCTTCCCCGTCAGCCTGCGCCCTCCGCTCGTCGATCCCGCCGCCGCGCCCAAGCCCCCCGGCATCACCATCGACATCCGCACCAAGGACAAGCCCACCCTCCGCCTCTCGGGACCCGAGGCGGCGTGCGGCGTCTCGTGGCCCACCGGAAAGGCACAGGCGTCATGGACCGAGGACACCATGAAGTTCTGGGGCGGCGAGGTTGCACCCGGGGCTGTTCAAGTCAGCTGGAAAGGCGGCCACCCCGCCGTGAAGCTCGCCTTCCTTCCCGCAGGCGACCGCTCGGGTGTCCGCCCGGTGCAACCCCCGGGTCCCAGCGCCGCTGCCACCCTGGTCCTGGTCTGGCCCGACCCCCACGCTTTCCGTCGCTGCCTGCCAGGCCCGCGCACGACCGGTCAACTGCGCTTCGACGCCGGCAACGCGCAGCCTGGATCTGTGGTGACGGGCGCCGTCGATGCGACTAATCTGGAGTGCACGGACGGCGGCCAGGTGAGCGTGCATGCCGAGTTCCGATTGGTGATCCTGGACCTGCGGTGAGCGCCGACCCCCATTCCACCGGCCTCGATGCCTCCACCCACCTGCTGGGGGCTCCCAGGCCCAAGGCGCGCCTGCCCGCCAGCGCCGCCTACATCGGCGGGACGGCGCTGGTGCTGTTCGCCGTCTTCTGGGTGATCGACTTCTACACGTCGGATCGCGGATCGCAGCGCCAGGGACCTTTCGAGCTGCTGCTCGATCTGGACATGACGACGCTGCAGAACGCGCTGGGCGGCGTGGCCCAGGTGATCGTGGCCGTGCTCGGCATCGCCATCACCGTCGTGTCCATCGTCGTGCAGCTGGCCTCGACCCGCTACACCCCGCGGATCGCCGACATGTTCTTCCGCGACAAGACGAACCTGACGATGATGGGGTTCTTCGTCGTCGCCTGCATCGATGCGGTCTGGGTCAGCCTGGCCGTCGGTGGCAAGCACGTCCCGCGGGCCACGGTGATTTTCACCGGCTTGATGGTGACAGGCAGCCTCCTGCTCCTCGTCCCGTATTTCGCCTACGTGTTCGACTTCCTGGATCCCGAGAAGGTCATCCTGCGCCTCGCTTACCAGGTGCTGGAGGGGACCACGGGCCGTGGCAAACGCGACGACTTGGTCGTCCGGCAGGCAGAGACCGCCGCCGGGATCGAGCACCTGGCCGACGTCGCCGTCAACGCCGTCGCCCAGAAGGACAAGGTGATCGCCTCACACGCCGTGGCGGCCCTGCGCGCGGTGCTGGGCAAGTACCTCGAGTCGAAGCGACGTCTGCCTCCCGCGTGGTTCGAGATCGGCGAGCGCATCCGCAAGAATCCCGAGTTCATCGCGCTGGCGCCCGACTCGCTGGCGGAGATCCAGCGGCAGAAGGTCTGGCTGGAGTGGAAGACGCTGCGGCACTTCCGCAGCACGTTCGCGGAGTCGCTGATCCACCTGCCCGAGATGTCGCACGTGATGGCCATCGAGACCCGCTACGTCGGCGAGTCGGCGCTGGCGGCGGGCGACCGACCCGTCATCGACGTGGTCATCAAGTTCTTCAACACCTACGTTCGCACCGCGCTGAACGCCAAGGATGTTCGCGCCTGCTACAACATCCTGCACCAGTACCGGCAGCTGGCCGAGCGCCTGCTGGCCGAGCGCTTCGACGACCTGGCCCTGGAGATCGGCCGGCACTTCGTGTACTACGGCCAGACCGCGCTGGCGATGAACCTGGGTTTCGTCACCGAGACCAGCGCCTACGACCTCGGCACGCTGTGCGAGCACGCGTTCTCGCGGAAGGTGCCCTGCCACGACAGCCTTCTGCGGCTGTTCCTGCAGGTGGACCAGGAGACCGAGCAGGAGAACGGCACCCAGGAGCAGACGTTGCGCGGCATCCGCAAGGCGCAGCTGAAGCTGGCGACGTTCTATCTGCTGCAGGACGCGAAGCCGCACGCGCGGCTGATCTTCGAGGACATGAGGCGCGAGCGACCTGAACGCATGAACTCCATCCGCGCGGAGCTCATGGCCATATCCACCAAGGAGTTCTGGGAGGTGACGGACCGCGGCATCAACTTCGACTACCTGGATGAGGCCCAGCGACGGAAGCTGGACGAGTTCTTCGGGTGGTTCGGGTAGAATTTCGACGTCTTGGACGAGGCAGCCGAAGAAGTCAACGAGGGTCCAGGGCAGTCGACGCTCGAGTACCAGCTCGCCACCGACAGCCCTCGCATCCTGGTCGTCGATGACGAGCGGGTGATCCGCGAGATCCTGTCGGACTTCCTGACGATGGAAGGCTACATCGTCCGCACGGTCGAGGACGGGGTCGAGGCGCTCAAGGAATTGCAGCGCCGCAGCTACAACCTGGTGATCTCCGACCTGAAGATGCCCAACATGAGCGGCCTCGAGCTCATCCAGAAGATCACCGATCAGCAGATCCCGGTGCTGACGGTGATCATGACGGGCTTCGGCACCGTCGAGACCGCCATCGAGGCGATGAAGCAGGGCGCCTACGACTACATCCTCAAGCCGTTCAAGGTCGAGGAGGTGGTTCACATCGTGCAGCGGGGCCTCGACCGCCAGCGCCTGCAGCACGAGAACATCCGCCTCAAGGACGCGCTGTCCATCTACAAGATTAGCGAGGCGATCGCGACCTCGCTGTCGGTCGAGAAGGTGCTGGACCTGGTGCTGGACGCGACGCTGGACGCCGTCGACGCCGACGTGGTCAGCCTGCTCCTGGAAGAGCCAGCCAAGGTGCGTCAGGGCGAGAATGGCGCCTTCGTCGAGTACGCGCGGAAGGTGTCGCAGCGGTTGCAACCCGGCGAGCCGGCGCCCGGCCTGAACTTCGACGAGGTGCTGCCGCTTCTGCGCGAGGATCGCCCGTTGCTGGTGCACGGCAGCCGGGCCCATCGGTTTTTCGCGGCCACGCCCCAGCGGCGCGTGGTCAGCTTCTGCTCGATCCCGTTGAAGCTGAAGGGCCGCATCATCGGCATGCTGAACGCCTACAGCTACACCAAGGGCGCCAAGTTCAGCGAGGGCCACCGCAAGATGCTGTACGTGCTCGGCAGCCGCGCCGCCTTCAGCATCGAGAACGCCCGCCTGTACGAGAATCTGGTCGACGCCAACCAGGACCTGACCGTGGCCAACGTCTCCCTGGAGGAGAACTTCCGCCAGACCATCATCGGCTTCGCCCACGCGCTGGAGGAGTCCGACCGGTACACGCGCGGCCACTCCGAGCGCGTCGCCAACTACGCCCGCCTGATCGCCATCGGCCTGAAGCTGCCCGAGGCGCAGATCGAGACCATCGTGAAGGTCGGCCTTTTGCACGACGTCGGCAAGATCGGCATCCGCAACGACCGCCTGAACAAGCCCGGCAAGCTGACCCCCGAGGAGCTGGCGATGTTCCGGTCGCACCCCGCCAAAGGCCGCCGCATCCTGGAGCCGATCCCGTTCATGCGGGACATCGTCCCCGGCTGCTACTGCCACCACGAGGCGTGGGACGGCTCGGGCTACCCGCAGGGCCTGGTCCAGGACAGCATCCCCCTCATCGGCCGGATCGTCGCCGTGGCCGACGCCTACGACGCCATGACCAGCGACCGCGCCTACCGCAAGGCCCTGCCCCACGACATCGCCTGCGGCGAGCTCGAACGCTGCAGCGGCACCCAGTTCGACCCCGAGATGGTCCAGTGCTTCCTCAAACACATCGAGGAGTACCGGAAGCTCGAAGCGGCCGCCGGGCGCGGACTGCCGCGGTGACTGTACGCTCTGGTGCGATGGGCCGCGCTGTCGATCGCAAGAAACCGGCGACGTACGCCGATGTACTCGCGGCCCCCGAGCACGTGGTCGCGGAGTTGATCGACGGCGAGCTCTACACGAGTCCCCGGCCAGCGGCACCGCACACCCGCGCAGCGTCTCGCCTGGGCATAGACATCGGCGGCCCGTTCGACAGTGGATTCGGAGGAGGGCCGGGGGGCTGGATCATCCTCTTCGAGCCAGAATTGCACATCGTCGGACAGGTGCTGGTCCCAGATCTCGCGGGCTGGCGTCGAGAGAGGATGCCCGAGATCCCGGACGCGGCGGCGTTCGAGCTTGCGCCCGATTGGGTGTGCGAGGTGCTCTCGCCCGCGACAAGTGGCCTCGATCGCGTCAAGAAGATGCCGAAGTACGCTGGTGCCGGCGTTCGAAACGCATGGCTCGTCGATCCGGACGCACGGAGCCTTGAAGTCCTGCGGCTGGACGGCGACACCTGGCGCCTGGTCGCCGCGCACGAGGGGACGGAGAAGGTGCGAGCCGAGCCGTTCGAAGCCGTCGAGCTCGACCTTTCCGCGCTCTGGGCGCGTTAGCGCGCCTCGCCTACCTGGAAGGGGTACTGGAGCTCGTGCGCCCTTTGCGGCCACACGAGCTGCTCAAGTCGCTGCTC
>JANPFD010000078.1:0-1409 GCA_031423255.1 Myxococcales bacterium
AGCTGGATGGGCCGGCAAGAGGAACGGCGAACTGCTTCGTCTTGCCGCTGGGAAGATTGATGTTTTCCTCACCATCGACAGCAACCTCACATTCCAGCAGAACTTGACTGAGGTGTCGTTCGGCGTGGTCGTGCTCTCGGCCCCTACGAATCGCCTTGAGGAACTCCTCCCCCTTGTCCCTGGGATCCTGGCCGCGCTGGAATCACTCAAACCAGGGCAAGTCGTTCGGGTCGGTGGCTAAACGCCGTCGGCGGTGCGGCGCTCGTTCACGAACTGGCCGCGCGACTCGGACGCCCGCAGCGGCGGCGCTTTCGGGCATGATTCTGACGCTGATGACCGCCAAGGTTACAGAGGTGCTATCGGACATTCCCGGAGCGACAGGCCCTGGGCCGAAAAGTGGCCTTCAAAGCACTTCCATGAGGAGGCCGCCCGCAGTCAAGCAATGATTTCTTAGATCGTGTCCGCAGGACGTTGAAACAACCGCTCCGCCACGCTTCCATTCGCACTCGTCGAGGGGCCTTATTAGGCCCGGTGCATGTTGGGGTCCGAACCGTTCGGGCGCTGCCATCTACGCAACGAGCTCTGACGCTCGAGTGCTTTCGCGGCGTGCCCTCAACATCGACGTGAGCGGCTCGGGCGAGGCTGCGCGAGCGCTCATCACCGGCGCCCTGGCCGAACGCGAGGCGTCCGCGGCCTCCGCTGGCATCCGGAGACGCGACTCGTTTGACTCGTCGGGGATGCGGACAGGCTCCGTCAGTTTGGGCAGGCGCGGGGTACATCGGCCCTTGCGGGGACACGGCGTCGCTGCCATACCATCAAAGTCATGCAGCCGGCGCGCGCGGTCCTCCCGCACATCGACGACAGCACTCCGAGACCCGTGCTGGCGGGTAACGACCTCAAGGTCGCCCAGATCGCCTCCGAGCACGAACACCTGGGCATGACCCCGGGCCAGATCGTTGAAGCTCACCCCTACCTCAGCCTGGCCGACGTCCATGCGCCGCTCTCCTCTTCCTTTGAACACATGGAGGCGATCCGAGCCGACTCGCTCGAGGGTGAGCGACTCATCGTGAAGATGAAGAAGACCCGCCCGGATCGCAGCCCAGGCGCGATCTCTTGAGCGTCACCGGCAAGCCTGGACGGCGAGAGCGTGCATGATTGAAGAAATTCCGGTCACCGAACGAAACACGGTCCGTCGGTACCCGTGCACCTCCTGGAACGATTTCATCACTCAGGTACGCAGAAACTGGCCGTTTAAGAGATCAGACAACGACGTGCTTACCGCGAAGCGCGTATTCTTTCGTGGGCAGGCGGATTTCTCCTGGAAGTTGATATCCAAGTTGGATCGTCAGCTTCAACAGCGCTCCGAAGTAGAAGAGCAATTGGGGGCGAGTGCGGACCCCGTTCGCTTC
>JANPFD010000079.1:0-8556 GCA_031423255.1 Myxococcales bacterium
CCAACCAGAAATCCACGTCGACGCCACCGCCCGGCAGCGACGACCTCGACCTCTGACACCGGGAACGTCGACCCGTCTTCTGCTGCCCCAGCAGCGACATCAAGCGCGAGCCGACGGTGTCACCAAGCGCGAGCGGTGACACCCGGGCGCGTCGCCCAGCGCGGCTCCTCTCCGCCCGTCCAAACCGACGATGCTGATCATCCCGACGCCGATACAGCCGATCTGCCGTGGGCGGATCTCCTTCGCGCCCTGACCGGACTCGACCTCAAGGTCTCCCCCTCGTGCCGGTGTCGCACCGTCGTGCGGCTGCCGCTCCCGCTGCCGCCCGACTGCCGCGGCCCACCCAGCAACCTCCTGCCCAACTGATGCGATCTCCAGGTGCCTTGCGAACAACGTCGACGGTGCGCCGCGGGATTCGTCTTGCCTGCACGCCGGTGGCAGATGATGGCCGGAGTCGCAGCTGCCCTCGCGCGCTGTCGCTTCGTCGTCCCGGCCCTTTCAACCACCTCGTGCGCTCCCGGTCCGCCTTCGATCGCCGTTCCAGGCAAGACCAGCGCCGCCTGATCTTCCCATAGGCAAAGCCGCGTAGTGCTGCCGCGAAGGCTTCCTCCAACGGGCGTTTACCCGAATGCTCGCTCCCGCGGCGGTGAGCCAAGCTCCCCGCCTCCCTCGCTCGATTCACGTAAACGCCTATCTCTTCTGTCAACCCAACAATCGCCACCGTGTCTGAATCTTGCCTGAAAATCCCCGCTAGGCCCGGCCCCACCCCTCTCGGTTTCCGCCCAGCGGGATGTACAAGTAGTCGCGCAACCATGCAGAGGAGGCTGATGTGCCAGCGCCGTCAGTAGTCGGTCATCCTCTCCGCCTTGTACGGTTAATCGAGTCAGTCCGCCCTACGCCCGCGACGGGCGCGCGCTCCCGCCAGCACCAGCGCCAGCGCCGCCAAGGCGAGCGATCCCGGCCCGCGCCCCGACCCGCCGAGCTGGCACCCTCCCTTGTCCTCCACCATCGTCTCTCCCGGTGCGCCGGGCCCGCCCGGGGTCGCCACGCCGCCGACCCCCGGCTCCTTAGCGGTGAGCGTCACCATCTTTGTCGCCGGCCCCATGAAGCCCTTCGCGGTGATCGTGTATGTGGTGGTCCTCGGATCGTCGACCGTCATGCTCCCGCTGCCATCGACGGGCCTGCCGTTGATGTCTACGGAGGTGGCGTTGCTGGTCTTCCACGCGAGCATGGCCGATTCACCAACCAGGATCGTCGCTGGCGTGACGGTGAGGCTGTCGACGGTGACCGGCAGCTCCGCGGCGTTCACGGTGACCGTGAGCGTCTTCGAATCCATGCCCGGCGCTGTGGTGCTGGCGGCGACCAAGGTGTACTGCATCGTCCCGGTCGGCATGATCGATGCCGTTCCGCTGGCGGCCACCATGTCGCCGTTGAGCGTTACCTTGTTCGCGAATTCGGTCATCCAGGAAAGGGCCGCCATCTGACCGGAGACGACAGTCTGTTTGTTCAGGGCGAAGCTCACGATCTTGGGCGGCACTGACATGGCGGAAGCGACCTGCGTCAGACGGACCTCCCAGAAACGGGTGTACTGGCCGTGTGCAGATCCGCAGGGATAGACCGATTCCCCCCAGAGCCGCACCTCGTCCCCCATCTTGACCGTGAACTCGCCGCAGGGGAGGTAGCGGGCCTCGTACCGCGTGAGGTTGCACTCGACCTTCTCGCTCGCGGTCGCCGCCGGATACTGCCCATCGAACACCTTGAGCGGAACTCCGGCGGCATCGGCTCCGGCGTAGAGGCGAAAGCGCGACTGTCCGTCCGACTCGATGACAGCACCCACCTCGCACTTGTACTGGGCGGTCGGACCGGGGAACGGCTTCCACCAGACGTACCCGTTTAGCGGCCTTCCGGTGCCGTCGATCCCCCAGGTCGGCTTACCCGCATCCGGCCGCGACTTCCAGACCGGATCGCGGCCCGTCGCCTTGTCCGCCGTCAAGGTCACCATTTGCGCCGCCGCCCCCCCTGCCCAAGCGAGCGAGGCAGCGACGAGCGAGATCAGCAGCGAGTTTCGGGTCGGCATTCGCATTTCGTTTCCTTTTCTTGCGGTCTTCAGAACACGGAAATCGTCGCACCCAGGCCCACCGTCCAGGGCTCGAGGCCCGCGGTCGAGAACGGGAGCGACGCCCCGACGAGCAGCGCGATCCAGTCGGTCGACCACTCGATCGCTGGGCTGGCCGCGACCGTGTAGAGCGCCTGGTCAGGGCGTTCCATGCCGCGGTCACGATCTCCCCCGAGCTGTCCGTTCAGCGACAGCCCGAATGACGGAACGAAGGGGCCCGTGACGTAGCCCATATAGCTGTAGAGCGACCCGCTCGGCGCGCGGTAGCTCCGCAGCTCGTTTTCGCCGCCGCGATAGGCGACTGTTCCGCCGAGCACGACCGGTCCCCAGCGGTTGTCCATGGTGTGCTCGGCGACGACAGATCCGCTCATCCGTCCCGCGCCGAGCTGGGTCTGCTGCGGCAGGACCGCGCCCACCCGTGCGGCGTCGTGGACCCCGGTCGGGAGCCCCAACGAAAGCGTAAGGCTGTAGTCGTTGATCGCGCCGAGCTTGCGCGTGACGAGAGCGTTCACGTCGCCCAGCCCTTTGATGCTGGCGTCCCGACCGAGGTTGTACACGTTTCTCTGGTGCTTGAAGAGCAGCGGGACACTCGCGCCCACCGTCCACTTCTCGCCGACATCGGCGCGGAGCTGCGAGTTGACCTGCGACCAGGTCCCGTCGTCGAGGACCGTGTACGACCCTTGACATTCGACCTGGATCATTCCGCCGGTCGCGCCGCGGCCGATCCACTTGAGCCCCCCGCCCGCGCTCGCCGACGCGCCTGCGCCGCATCCCCCGATCATCTGCCAGCTCGCCAGCCAGGGTCCGAGACGTTCGACTCTGACAGCAATCAGGGCCTCGGCGCGGCAGGACCGGGTCCCGGCAGCCTCGTTGGCGAGCCGGTCCAACCGTCGCGCGAGATCCCGTCGCGCCGTCGCGCGATCAACGACCGGATCCAGAGCTGCAGCGGCCACCCCGATCCCGAGCAATCCGATGACGATGCTGCGCCCCAATGTCATCGTTGGGCGCGCTTTCGTCGGGGCCGGAGCCGCCACATCAGCGCCAGCACGAGAATCGGCCAGGCAGCGCCCGAGGCGGGCTGCGCTCCGGCATACGCGCAGCCGCCGTCCGCCGATGATCGCTGCTGTGCAGGCTCGGTCGCGCCACCCGCGCCGCCCGCTCTGCTTCCGCCCGCGCCTGCCGCGCCGCTCGAACTACTGCCGCCGCCGCCGCTCGCCCCTCCGGTGCCGGTGCCGCTTCCACCCCCGCCGGCCGCACCGCTCGAACTACCGCCGCCGCCCCTCGTCCCTCCGGTGTCGGTGCCGCTCCCGCCCCCGGCGTCTCTTCCGCTCGCCGCATCGACCGTCGTCGCGCGATCAGCGGACGCCGCGTCGCGGTCCGCCGCTCGGCCGTCGGTCCCCCCCGCAGGGGCGCCGGCGTCCGGGGGCGGCGCGTCTGAGGAGATCGGCGTGAACCGGATCTCCCAGAACCGGGTGTATTGGCCGTGTGACGACCCGCATGGGTAGACCGATTCCCCCCAGAACCGCACCTGGCTGCCCATCGCGATCATCTGATCTCCGCAGGGGAGGTAGCGCGCCTGGTAACTTGATCCGCCGCAGTCGACCTTCCCGGTCCCGGTCGCCGCCGGGTATTGACCTTCGAACACCTTTTCTATGCCTGCGAACAGACGAAATCGCGACTGCCCGTCGGACTCGATAACCGCGCCCAGCTCGCAGCGATAGCGGCCGGACGGCCCAGGGAACGAGTCCCACCAGACGAACCCGTTCAGGGGGCTTCCGGTGCCGTCGATCCCCCAGGTCGGCTTCCCCGCATCCGGCCGCAACTTCCAGACCGGGTCCCGCCCCGATGCCACCCCGGCCGTGAGCGTGACCCCCTGCGCGTTCGCCGCTCCTGACAACGCAGCGACCACCAAAGAGGCGAGCATCAACGGACGACCTCTGCCGAAAATCTCAAGAGCACGCATGGCAACCTCCGAACGGGTGCGAGAGACCGAGTGTACTGACCGTCGGGTCTGTCATCCCACGGTCCCGCTGCGACCGACCCTTTGCCGCGGAGCGGGGCTTCTCTGGCAAGCTACCGCCAGCCCGGACTCCGCAAGTTGACGTAATTTTGATTATCGGCAAATTGGCGCCAAACGAGATCGCCACTTGAATCACGTACGCACTAACATCTGCGGGATAGAGTCCGTCAGCTCGCCCAGCTTCGCCGGCAAACCGACGCAGCCGAGCGCTGTCACGAGAACCTTTGCGGGGTGTACGTTGTCCAGCCGAACGTGCTCGCCGGCGAGCAGGCCGCCTACGGTACCGGCAACGAGGCACGCCATGTTGTTGCCCGAGTGCGATGAGGGGCCGTGTCCCGCTTCGTACGTGAGGACGAGGGCCGTGTTCTCAATCGCCGACTTGCCCCCCTCGTCCTCGATGCTCGCGATCCGATTCACGAGGTAGGCGAACGAACGGACCGAGTAGTGATGGCACAGGCCGACCGCATCGTTGCCGCTCCCGTTCGCTGTGCCTCCACCGTGTGAGACCTGGTGGATGTCGGAGCGCAGCCCTGTGAGCTGCATCGCGTTCATGAACGTTTGCGTGTACAGGTACTGGATGGTCGCCACCCGGCTGAGATCGCACGACATGGCGAACGCAATGAGATCGGCGAAGACCTCGGCCCGGCGTAGCTCGTTGCTGTAGCCCTCGCCGTCTCCGAAGTTCTGGCCGCCTCCTCCTCTTGGGCTACCAATGCCGCCGAGCGGGGGATCCGCTCCTGGGCTCCTCGGGGCAGCGCACCCCGTCAAGCCCGCGTCCAGGTCGCGAACCCGAGCATGGAGCTGGGTGAGCAAATCGAAGTGCCTTTCGACCCGCTTGCGATCCTCGGAGCCGAGCTGTGCCACCAAACGACCACGCGCCGGAAGTACCATGTCGATGCTCAGGAGTCGCCGCCGGCGTTGGCGCTCACCCGCGTCGCTGCCCTGGCCCGCTTGCGCGGGATCAAAACCTCCGAGCAGGGCGTCGAAGAGGTTGCTTGGACTGACCTGCCCGGCATTGGGCTGCATGCCGGTGGCCTCGCGCCGCCAGGACATGTACATGTCCTCGCCGCCGCCGTTGCCATAGTTGCGCGCCTGCACTAGCGCGCGGATTACGCGCTTGCCTTGGCCAAACGCGCGATCCGCGACAACGTCCGCGGTCTCGCCGTTGCAGCGGGCACTGGAGCCAGATCCGGTGGTACCGGAGAGCAACGGTGAAACGGTACCCCGGTGACCCATCGATTGCGCGGCGGCCGCGCCCGATCCCGGCAGGCGCAGACCGGTGATGACCGAGACCCACTTGCGCACGTCCGGTGTGGTCATGGCCACGGCGCCGTGCATGGGCTCCTTGACCACTTGTCCCCCCGATCCGAGATACGTTCCGGGCCAAGTCGCCGCTCCACCGAGCGGGTGCAGCGATAGTGGCAGGGGCATGTCGGCCAGCTTCCCCGTGCGCACCGGTACAAAAGGGAGGGGCGCGCGGTCGCCGTCGCCGCCCATAGCTCCGCCCGCGTAGCAGACAATCAAGCGCTTGGGCGCCGCCTTCTGAGCGTGTGCACCGTTCGAGAACAGCTCAAGGAAGGGCAGCGAGAGCGCTGCGCCCGTTGCCCCGCGCAGTACAGCGCGCCGGTCGGCGCGGCCGATGAACCTCGATTCGAGGAGGTTCGCGACTCTGCGGTTATCGTCGTGCATGCACATCTCCAATTTCTCTGGGTTCAATCGCCCGTGGATTCGGCGCGTTGTCGACTCATCGTCTAGCCGGGACCACGAACGCGGGATCGGCCACGGCTGCGACCAGTAGCTCGCGCACCGATCGGTTGGTGCGGCCGAACGCAGCCAGGGCCCGCTCGAAGAACCCGTTCGGGGCGGCTCCGATGTCGTGGCCGACGGCAAAGCGCAGGGTCTGCCGTACCGCGCATCGGTCGAAGGACTCGTGCTTGACAAGCAGCGCACCTAGGCCCGCCGCTCCCTCGAACGGCGTGCCCGCCAGCTGCCCCTTGCCGTCCAGCCGGCACGTCGGCTTGCCCGGCTCGAAATCGCGGGCCGCGCCGAACCGATCAAATCGTTCGAGTCCGGAGCCCACGCCATCAAGGAGCTTGTGGCAGGCGGCACACGAACCGACCGCATGCACCTTGGCGAAGAAGTCGAGCCGGCACTCGCCGGCCTTGGGTTTCACGTCGACATCCGCATTGGGCGGCGGAACCAGCGGCGCGCTACACAGCAGATTCTCGAGAATGGCCTTTCCTCGTTTGACTGGGCTCGTGTCGTCGGGGTTGGCGTGGGTGCTCAGGAACGTGCCGTGGCCAAGGATGCCCCTGCGCTTCGGATCCGATGATCGGACCCATCCGGCGCCGCCGGCGGGCGCACTCAAGCCGTAGTGCCTGGCGAGCGCGGGCGTCAGGAAGGTCTCGTCGGACAGGAAGACCACGTGATAGTCCGAGCGCGGATCGTCGAAGACCACGCGTTCGAGCAGACGGCGGGTCTCGTCCCACATGGCGCCGCCAATCTCCGCCTTGGGCAGAACGTCGAACCCCATCCACTGGGCGTGGTGCTCCAGCACCTGCCGCCGTGCCGCCTCGCTGGCGAGCATACGCCGGGCGATGGGGGCTCGCCGGGTCGCATTCGCGAGCGATCCGGCGCCCGCCTCATCCAGGAGCTGATCGTCCGGGCCACGGCCCCACAATGCAAAGGACATACGGCTTGCGATCGCGTAGTCGGTCGGCAAGCCTCCCGGACCGGGTATCTCGATCCGGAAGACGTGCTCGGGGTGGTGCAGCAACACCTCGACGGCTGCAAATGCTCGCTCCTCGACGGTCTTGAGATCAGGGCTGCCCTCGAGCGATGCCAGCAGCTTACTCAGCTCGTCGTCGGCGAGTGGCCGCCGCAGCAGGCGCCGGCCCCACGTTTTGACGATCTCCCGCAGGCACGTCGCGGTCTCCTCCTTGCACACCCGCACGCGCTCGCGCACGGCATCGTTCTTGGCGCCGAGCGAGGCGAGTTCCGCCGCAAACACGAGCAAGCCGTCGATCCATTCGGTGCTGGTGTCGAGATCCGCGGCGGAGTTGTCGAAAAGGCCCGAGGAATCGTTGACCAATCGCTTGCGTGCAGCCGTGAACTCCGGAAACCAGGCGTCCGCGTCCGCTTCCAGCTCGCGTGCGCTCAGACGCCGAACACCGCGATCAAACGCGCCAAGCTCTGCAAAAGCGCCGGGGGCGCCGACGCCCGAGGTTCCGGGAGCGGCCGGCCCACCAGCAGCGAACGGGCCAACCCCGGCGGGTACGCCCGGGACGTTTGCATTGGGCCTGCCAGGGCCTGGCGCGGAGCCGGGCGACGTGGTGTCCCCTCCAGGTTCTCCTGGGCCATTCGTTCCTTCGATCTGCCCGGTGCACCCCACGAGCAAGGCGCTAAGCGTGAAGGCGGCGGGCATGAGCCTGAGGGAACTTCTGCAGATCATGGTCTGTGCTCCTGAATGAAAGAGCACCCGATCCGCGATCGTCACGCGTAATCGACACGACTCCGGCCCGTGACGTTTGGGGTGTTGCTGCTGTCACTCGGTGGAACCCCCGCAGCCCTACCCGCCTCGATGAGGTCCACGATGACGCATGATCGCCGCTATCCCTCCTCCATGGGGAAAAGGCGCCCCGCGCTCGCCCGCGCGCAGAGCGGGCGGATCCGGCAGGCCCTGCGCGACTGCGTGAAGCAACGCGTGAAGGAGAGACTATGAGCTTTGATCGCCGCCGGCTCGACGACATCTGGACGGACGCGCCACCTGGCCGGAGAGCCGCGGAGCGGGGCTTCTCTGGCAAGCTACCGCCAGTCCGGACTCCGCAAAGTTGACGTAAGAGATAGGCGTTTGCGCGGGTCGTGTAGCGCCCAAGTGCAAATGTCCTCTTTCGCCCAAGTAGAAATGTCCCCTTTTCGCCGCGTTGCGCGAGCCCGGAGGCTGACGAATGGCGAAGGAGTTGGTGACGATGTCGACGAAAGAGATCGATCGCGCGGACGTGATGCGGCGGGTGCTGGAGAAGCGGCTCACACAGGTGAAGGCTGGGAAGCTGCTAGGGCTGAGCAAGCGGCAGGTGCGTCGGCTACGCAAGGTGTACGAGCGCGACGGTGTCGCGGGGCTTGCATCGCGCAAGCGCGGGCGTCCTAGCCCGAAGTTCCCCGTGAAGTAGGGCTCAGATTTCGCGCAGGGCCGCGAAATCTGAGCCCTTTTCATTTCTGGCGTAGCAAGAACTGTTCCCATGTAAATTAGGTATGTCGTTCTTTGTTTGTAGAGATATATATGGTATGTAGTTCCCATGTACATCGAGACCGTCCCAAACCGAGGCTCACGCCCCGCGGTTCTGTTGCGCGAGGGCTGGCGCGAGGACGGCAAGGTCAAGAAGCGGACCATCGCTAATCTCTCTGACTGGCCCCAGCACAA
>JANPFD010000080.1:0-1466 GCA_031423255.1 Myxococcales bacterium
TTGAGGTCGCGAGAGGTCGTGAGAAGGCGTGAGAAGTCGCGAGAAGTCGCCAAACGCCGTCTGGAGCCCTTGTCGATCCGCCAACTTACTGAAATTACATGCCCCCAGTGCCACCTTGCCAAGGTGGACGTCGAGGGTTCAAGTCCCTTCTCCCGCTCCAGCCGCACAGGATCCATCGATCTGAAACCCGTCCTGTACCAAAACAGGATCGTGAAAAACACGCGCGATGCCGAAGAGTTGCGCTCATTCCGAAGACCCTACAGACGCGAGATGGAGGCGTGGCCGCATCTCGTCGTGGACCACGCCCCACGATACCGGGGCGCCGACCCACTTCCCTGCGAGGCGGGCTAGCCCCGAGTTGAGGGAACTGGCGGATCAGATCGAGACGGTGGCCGTGGACGATCTCCCGGTTCTGGCGGAATTGGTGTGCCGCGCCGGCCACGAGGACCACGCGATTTGGCGTGTCGACCCAGTACAGCCGGCTGGTCACGATCTGCACGTTTTTCCGCTGGCTTTCGCGGCACGACCATCTGCTCCACAATCCAGCCGCCGATCTGGAACTGCCACGGACCGAGCGCCGCCTACCCAAGGCGGTACTGTCGGCCGCCGAGGTCGAGCAGGTGATGGCACAGCCCGCTCTCGACACGCCACTTGGCGTCCGCGACCGCGCGATGCTCGAAGTGCTGTACTCGACCGGCCTGCGTCGTCGGGAGCTGATCAGTCTGAGCATGGGCGACATCGACCACGACCGTGGCACGTTGATGGTGCGGCTCGGGAAGGGCCGCAAGGATCGCGTCGTCCCCATCGGGGATCGCGCGCTCGCCTGGGTCAACAAGTACATCTCCGACGTGCGGGCGACGCTCGCCCGCGAGGATGCCGACGAGGGTCTCCTGTTTCTCACCGACGACGGCAAGCGGATGGGCCACTGCCGCATCGGGGACATCGTGCGTGGCTACGTGGACGCGGCCGACATCGGCAAGCGCGGCTCGTGCCACCTGTTCAGGCACACCGCAGCCACCTTGATGCTTGAAGGCGGCGCCGACACGCGCTTCATCCAGCACATGCTCGGCCACGAGCAGCTCAGCTCGACCCAGCTCTACACGCGCGTCGCGATCGGCAAGCTGAAGGAAGTCCACACCGCCACGCACCCAGGCGCGAAACTTCTGCCCGATCCCCATGGTACGCTGGGAAAATGACCGAGGTGGCTGAGCGAGTCCTGGCAGAGACCAAGCGGTTCCACAGAGCCGTTCCTGACCTGCTTCCGAAGTACCGAGGCCGGTGGGTGGTGTTCCTGGACGGCGCGGTTGAAAGCCATCACGCGACCGAGCAGACCGCTTTCGAAACGGCGGTGAAACGCTATGGCGTCAAGGGCGGCTTCGTCATCGCGCAGGTAATGGAAGTCACGGCGGCGCCAGTGACTGCCCGGGTCCTGTACGGCATGACATGAGGCACATCAGCTTCGCGGG
>JANPFD010000081.1:0-5171 GCA_031423255.1 Myxococcales bacterium
TGACCACCGCCTCGATGCGCGCGCAGGTCATGGCGGAGACAACCAAGGCGACGCTCGCCACCGGCAGCATCAGCGATCGCGGCATGCGCTAGCGGTCGCCATCGGGATGTCGCGACTTCGCAGTAGCGAATTTCCGGGAACCTCCCGGCTGTCCGTCGTTCTCCTGATAGGGTGCGCCCCGGCCTGCCCTTTTCACTACCAAGGGAGTTTCTTCCATGCCGTGGGGTCCACGAAAAGACTCGCAGATTTGTGCCATCCACGCTGCGCTGGTGGCGACCGCGAATGGTGACGGCGAGATCATCTACTTCGGGGGCGACGAGCACAGTCCCCCGGCGTTGCTCGCGAACGACATCGACAAGTCCCGCCGGATGAACTGTCGGACCGAGGCGGTGACCTACGTGGCCTCGCCTCCTGCGGATCTGTTCTGCTGCGGGCATGCCTTCCTGGCGGACGGGCGTCTGCTGATCGGGGGCGGCACGGCTACCTACGAGGCCGATGCCCCAGGCGAGCACGGGATGCTCGGGCACTTCACGGCCGAGCGCCGTTGCTGGGTCTACAACCCAGCCGCGCCGGGCTTCTACCAGATCGCACGTTTCGGCCCCGAGCCTGGGCACGAGGCGGACGACACCGGCGGCGGGCGCTGGTATCCAAGCATCATCACGCTGCCGACCGGGCAGCTGCTTGCGGCCGAGGGGCACCCGGCGGGTGACGACACCCGTCACAACAACAACACGCCAGAGCGTTTTCTGCCGGTCACAAATTCGTGGACCCGGCTGCCGGTGTTGGGTGGGATTGGCGGCTACGTGCGGGCGCACGTGGTGCCGAACGGCAAGGTGCTGTTCACAGGGGGCGCAAGCTCCACATTCCTCTACGATCCCTGGACCGCTGAGCAGACGCCGGTCACCGGCGCACCGGGCAGCCTTTACGGCGAGATCGCCGCTTCGTCAGTGTTGTTGCCGCTTCTACCCGAGGACGGCTACCGCGCGCGCGTGTTGGTCACCGGGGACGTGAACGCGCGCCGGTTGGATCTGGGGGCGGCCACGCCCGCCTGGCAGAACACCGGGGCGCGCAACGGGTCAGCCGCCGGCAGGCTGCGCCGCAACGCTGGGGCTGTAATGTTGCCGACGGGCCAGGTGTTGGTGGTGGGCGGGGCCGAGGACAGCGGCAACGACGCCACCGGTGTGCTGGCGCCCGAGCTGTACGATCCGGTGGCCGACACCTGGCAGACCGTGGAAGAGCCCGCGCAACAGGCGCGCAACTACCACTCGTCCGCCCTGTTGATGCCGGACGGGCGGGTGTGGACCGCCGGATCGAACGTGAACTCGGCGCGCACCGAGGGGAGTAACGACGCCCGGGTGCTCAACTTCGAGATCTTTAGCCCGTCGTATCCGGCAGGCGCGCGTCCCACCATCACCAGCGCACCCGGCAGCGTCGCCTATGGCCAGCATTTCACCGTGCACAGCCCACAGGCCGCCCAGATCACGCGCGCCGTCCTGGTTCGGTGCGGGTCCATGACCCACGCGTTCGACATCGATCAGCGTTACGTCGGCCTCACCATTGCGGATCGCGAGGGCACGGGGTTGGAGCTGGTCGCCCCGCCGCACGGCGCGGTGGCGCCGCCCGGGATGTACATGCTGTTCCTGGTGGACGCCGCCGGTCGCCCCTGCCAGTTCGCGCGCTTCGTGCGGGTGGGCGGGGACATGTACGTCATCAGCGATCGCAGCCACTTCTCGGAAGCCGAAGCCAACACTCTCGGCAGCACCCCGACTTTCTACGACTCCTTCTACGTGGTGATGGACGGCTTCCTCGGCAGCGACGCCGGCCTGCCGGCCGGGCCGTCTGTCAGTTTCCGATGGGCAGACGGCGCTGTTGGGCCGGTGCCGGGGATGACCCCGCGGCTCGAACGCACCCTGTTCGAGACCGGATCGGCCTCACCCGGGGTCGGCCAGAAGATCGTCGTGGTCTATTCGGTGCGGTTCACCAACCTGAACGCGTTCAGCGACCTGGGCACCGACCAGGAACGGCCAGTCACCATCATCGTCCGCAGCGGCAGTCACGAGGCGCGTGGGACGTGCGTGCTGTGGAAGCGCAAGAACCCGTACATGCTAGACGGCAACCCGCACTGGCTCAGCGTGGATCTGCGCGTGCTCTCTATCCCGCAAGACCAGACCTTCGCGGGGGTCACCCAGCAGGCCACCGCCAGCGCCCCGCACGACTTCCTGAACGCCGCCCTGACCGAGCTGCGCGACCGCTCCGAAGGCAGCACGCACCCCTTCGATCGCGATTTGCCGACGGATCAGGCGCATAGCCCGACGGAGCTGGCATCGGAGGTGGACGGCAAGAAGGTCTACAACTACGCCTTCGCGCGCGTGCGCTATCGGGCGCCGATGGGCCAGAACGCCGACAACGTGCGCGTGTTCTTCCGCCTTTTCACCACGGCGGCCGCGTCCATGGAGTTTCGCCCGGGAACCTATCCCGTGCACATGGACGGCACCACGCCTCGGCCGCTCATCGGACTGGCCGGCGGGGAGGTCGCGTCCTTGCCATTCTTCGCGGCACCCCGGGAGGCGAACCTGGAAAGCCAGACCGATCCCCAGAACGTCCGCCCACTGAACGGCACCGGCAACGAGGAAATCGAGTACTTCGGGTGCTGGCTGGACTTCAACCAGGACGTGCCGCGCTTCCGCGATCGGCCCACACCCAACGGCACCGGCGGGAGCGGTGCCCTCCTCAGCCTGCAGCAGCACATCCGCGGCCAGCACCAGTGTCTGGTGGCCGAGATTCGCTTCGCCGACGATCCCATCCCGCCTGGCGCCACACCGGGGGACAACGACAACCTGGCCCAGCGCAATCTTCTGGTGGTTGAATCGGACAACCCGGGCGGCGGTGCCGGCCATCGCGTGCAGCACACCTTCGAGCTGCGCCCGTCGGAGATTTGGCCCAAGAACCCGGCGGCGCTTCTGCCCATGCTGGCCGGCGTGCCGGTCACGCCGCCGCCCAAGGGGCCGGCCGCGCACGGGCACGCCCCGCCCGAGATGCACACGCACGCGGCCCCTGAAGTCGCGCTGGTCGCCAACCCTCAAGCCGTGGCGGCCAAGACTCGCGGTGCACCCGACCAGCTCATGATCCGCTGGAACGATCTGCCCCGCGGAAGCGAGGCTTTCCTCTACTGGCCGGGTGTCGACGTGGGTGCCCTACTGGAAGTGGCGGCCATGCGTCCCGGGGCGGGCATGCTGAGACAGGTCGACGCGCACACGCTCGGGTGCCGCATCGGCGACGTGACGATGCTGCCTATCCCCGGCAACCGCGCCACTTTGATTCCGGGCCTGCTGAGCATCCAGCTTCCCGACGACGTGAAGGCTGGGCAGGTCTTCCGCATTTCCGCGCATCAGATCTCGGGCCGCACCGGCAGGATCACTGGCGCATTCCAGCTCACGATCCCGGTCAGCCGCGGCCCGTTGCTGCTGGCCGCCGAGGAACGCAAGCTGTCGGTCCTGCGCCACATTGGTAAGGCAATCGCCCCCGGCAACCGTTGGAGCCCGGTGTGGGCGCGCTACCTGGACGAGATCGCCGGCCGCGTGCGAGCGTTTGGGGGTGATCCCGACACCATCGCCCCGTCCCCCACGGGTGTCGGCAAACCGCCGAAGCTCGACCCGGGCACGCCGGGACAAGGCCCCGGTTTCGATCTGCCAGCGGGGGCGCGCGCCTTCACCGGCAAGGTCGCGGAGATCTTCTACGACTGCGGCGGCGGCTTCGAAGGATTCTCACTTGAGCTATGCGACGGCAAGCGCCCGATCTTCCGCACCCGAGACCGCGGCATCGAAGAGATCGTCCGCCGCGCCGGCCGCGAGCGTCCGCGCTTGACGGTGGTGGAGCACCCGCCGGGATCGCATCGGCCGTGCAAGATCGTCTGGCACTGCGACTAGCCTAGAACCGCAAGCGCAGGGCGCCCGGCAGGATCTCGAACGTCGCAGGCAAGCGGCCCGGGGTTTCGCCGTCGAGTTCAAGCGGGATCACGGCGGCCGGGTCCGCGGGCTCGACCCGCACCACGCGGGCGCGCGCGGTGGACACCTGCGGGATCGTCAGGTGGGTGCCGGCGTAGATGCGGCCTAGCTTTCTGAGCACATCAAGGCGCCCGAGATCACCCACGATGACCAGGTCGAAGGCGCCATCGTCGAGCAGAGCATCGGGGCAGATCTTCATGCCACCGCCGAACGAACGCGCGTTGCCCACCGCTCCCAGCAAGACCGTGTGGCGCTGCTTCTCGCCGCCATCTACGCTGACCAGGATCTCCGCGTTGTCGTAGGTGAACAGCGATCGAATGGTGATGCCCAGGAACGAAGCCTTGGCGCCCAAGCGCTTCGACGACGTGTTGGCCTTCAAGGCGACGGCGCTCGAAAATCCGAAGGAGGCGACGTTGACGAAGTGCTGGGTGGCGGTGCCACCGTCGTGACTGACGAAGGTGACTCTCCCGGCGTCCACGGGGCGCGCCGGCGACACGCGCACATGCCGGGCGGCCGCGCCCAGATCCTGCGGCAGATCCAGGGTGCGGCGCAGGTCGCCACCGGTGCCGCGCGGGATGATGCCGACTTCCACCCCGCCGACGCCGGACGACAGCACGCCGTCCGTCACCTCCGAGATGGTCCCGTCGCCGCCGCAGGCCACGACGAGGGCGCGTCCTGCCGCGGCTTCCTCGCGGGCGATCTCGCGCGCGTGACCGGAGCGCTCGGTGAAGCGGGTGTCGAAGGGGCCAAGTCCGTCGGTCAGGACGCCAACCAGCCCGGCCCAGCGCTTGTCCGACAACCCAGCGCCCGAGCGGGGGTTGACGATCACCACCGGCTTCGAACGATCCACGCCGGCACCCTAGCACGGCTGTTGTAGACTCCGCCGCCTCATGGCTCACCAGTACATCTTCACGATGCAAGACCTGCGGCGCGTGCATCCGCCCAACAAGGAAGTGCTCAAGGGTATCTACCTGTCGTTCTTTCCGGGCGCGAAGATCGGCGTGCTCGGGGCGAATGGATCGGGCAAATCGACGCTTCTTCGCATTAGGGCCGGCGTCGACACCGACTTTTTCGGCGAGGCCAAGGCCGCCGATGGCTCGCGCTTCGGCTACCTGTCGCAGGAGCCGCAGCTCGATCCGGCCTAGACGGTCCTGGGCAACGTCGAGG
>JANPFD010000082.1:0-108484 GCA_031423255.1 Myxococcales bacterium
CGGAGGAACAGGAACTGGCCGAGGGGCTGGCCGCCTCGACGGAAGCTCGCACCGAGACGGCGCGGCAGCTGTTCCTGGATCGGGTGATGCGCGAGATGGCGCGGCCGAAGCCGGACGCGGCCCGCCTGATGGCGGCGCTGCCCGCGACCGATCGGGCGGCGCCGGTGATGCGGGCGATCTCGCGGGTCTCCGAGGAGCGGACGCGCCGGCGCCGCTGGCAGACCGCCACCGTGGGGCTGGCGCTGGCCGCCGGCGTGTTGCTGGGTCTGGGCGTACAACGCCGGTCGTCGCTTCCCGAGCCCATCGTCCAGGTCCCTCCGATTGCCGAGCCTGTCACCGAGCCCTCCCTCCCGCGCACCCCCGCGCCGTCTGCTCCCGCATTCGCCATCGAGGAGTCGCGCGGTCAGGTGTACTTGCTGTCCGGGGGCGAGCGGATCGCGGCCATCGCCGGCACTCGCTTGCCGGCGGGCGCCTCGCTGTCCACCGAAGGCCTGACCAGTGGCGCCCGCGTCCAGGGTCCGGGCTTCGGCGTCACGCTGGGCCCGGACAGCGCGCTGGCGGCACTGGGACCCCGGCAGGTTTTCCTGTCGCGCGGACAGGCCGTGTTGCGAGCCGAAGCCGGCGCCCCGGGTGTGCTGTTCACGCCGCACCTGACGCTGTCCGCGGCGGACGCCACGGCGACGGTGACCGTCGGGAGCCGGACCACGCGCGTGCAGGCCGACACGGGACGCCTGCAGTTCACCCGGAATCGCGGGGGCGTCACGGCCACGCTCGAGACCGGGCGTTTCGCCCTGGTATCCGACGATGGCGTGAAGGGGACCGCCGAGGATCAGGCGGTGATGATCGTCGGACCGGACGAGCAGCCGCGGGGCGGGCCCCCGGCGCTGCACGCCGCGGATCAGGCGATCAAGGAGCGGCTGGAATCGTTCGGGCTGCGGGTGAGGATCGCCGACACGCGCCAGCTCATGCCGACCGATCTCGAGGAGCCCGGCGTGCGGCTGGTGGTGATCTCGTCGTCCATCGTGGGGCCCAGCTTCAAGTGGAACCTGCGCAAGTTGCACACCCCCATCCTGACCTGGGAGCCGGCGTTGTTCTCGAAGCTGGGCATGGTGCAACTCGGCGAGACCGATCAGGGCCACGTGCGTGACAGCAACCAGATCCTGATCCGCGACACCGCCCACCCGCTGGCCGCCGGATTCCGGGACATCGTCACCGTGGTGCCGAACGCGATGGCCATGACCCGCGGCACGCCCAGCCCGCTGGCTTCCTGGGTGGCGACCTCGCCGTCGGATCCCACCAAGGCGGTGATCTTTGCCTATGACAAGGACGTGCAGATGCCGGACGGTCCGGCCCCCGCCCGCCGGGTCGGCCTGTTCCTGTACGAAAGGATGGCCCTGTCATTGACGCCCGAGGGCTGGGCGCTGGTCGACGCAGCCATCCGCTGGTCGATCGAGATGCGGTAGCTACTTCTTGATCGGCCTCAGCTTGATGTTCCGGTAGGAGGCCTCGTCACCGTGGTCCTGGATGAGGACGTGGCCCTTGCTGACCTCGCCGAAGCCGGCGGTCTTGGCGAACTTGCTCTTGGCGATGCGCGCCTTCAGGTCGTCGCTGCCGCGCTCGAACTCGACGACCTTCTTGCCGTTCAGCCACTGCTCGATGTGATTACCCTCGACGACGACCCGACTCTCGTTCCACTGCCCGATCGCCCTGGTGACCTTGTCCTTGGCGGGCGGGATCAGATCGTAGAGCGCGCCGACGGTGTGCGTCCCCTCGATGCCCTTCTTGGCGTCGGGGTGCGCTTCGTCGTCGAGGACCTGGTACTCGAAGCCGACGCCCGAGTGGCCGCTCTTCACCATCGCCTCGTCGATCAGATACTTCACGCCGCTGTTGCCGCCCTTGGTGATTTTCCACTCGAAGACCAGTTCGTAGTTGTCGAACTGATCCACGGTGACGATGTCGCCGCCGCCCTTGCCCGCCGGGCGGTACAGCGCTCCGTCCTTCACCACCCAGCCCGAGTTCGGGAACTCGGCCTGCTTGAAACCACGCCAGCCGGCCGTCGACTTGCCGTCGAACAGCAGGCGCCAGCCCGCCTTCTTCTCGGCAGGAGAAAGAGCGTTCGGCGCTGCAGCGAAGATCGACGCCAGCGCAAGAGCGATGAGGGTGTGCATGGGCATCGTTTTACCGCTGCGGGACCAGCGCCTGCAACCGGGCCTCGTCGTTGTGCTCCATGGCGCGCTCGGCCTCGAGCCGCAGTTGGTCGCGGCCGACGGTGACCACCGCCAGGGTCTTGCCGCCGGCGCGGTAGGCCAGCGCGCAGTCGCGGGATTCGAGGCGGCCGTCCACGTCGATACGATCCCAGCGCTCGGCGTGGCCGATGTACGACAGGGTGAGGTCGTACTGGGTGGTCCAGAAGAACGGTACGGCGTCGAAGCGGATTTTCTCGCCCAGCATGGACAGGGCGGCGGCCTGCCCCATGCGCTCGGCGAGCACCCAGTGCTCGACCCTGACCAGACTGCCCGTGCGAGGGTCCGGCCAGCGCGCCAGGTCGCCGGCGGCGAAGATGCCCGGAGCGCTGGTCTCCAGCTTCTCGTCGACGACGACGCCTCTGTCGATGGTCAGACCGGCGGCGGCGGCGAGCTCGGTCGTCGGACGCACGCCGATGCCTGCCACCACGAAGTCCGCCGGCAGGGTCTTGCCTCCGGCCAGGGTCACCGATCCGTCGGTCACGGCCGTGACCGTCTCGCCCGAATGGAACACGACGCCGTGCTCGGCGTGGATGCTGTGCAGGAACTCGCCCACGCCCGCCCCCAGCACCCGTTCGAACGGCACGGCGTCCGGTGCGACGACGTGCACCTCGACCTTGCGCGCCCGCAGCGCGGCTGCGACCTCCATGCCGATGAAGCTGGCGCCGATCACCACCGCTCGCTTGCCTGGCGCGGCGGCGGCGACGATGGCGCGGCTGTCGGCCAGGGTGCGCAGCGAGAACATCGCGCCCGCAAGGGGCAGCTTGACGGGATCGGCGCCCGTGGCCAGCAGCAGGCGGTCCCAGCCGAGGGAGCGCCCGTCCGCCAGCGCCAGTGTCCGCGCCCGGGGATCGATCGATGTCACCGCGGTGCCGCGCAGGAGGGTGATCTTCTGCTCGCGGTAGAAGTCCTCGCCGCGCAGCGGGATCCACTCCTCGGGCGCCGTGCCGGCCAGGTAGTCCTTCGACAGATTGGGCCGGTCGTAGGGTGTGTCGGCCTCGCGGCCGATCATCGTCAGCTCGCCGGTGTAACCGCGGCGGCGAAGGGCCTCGGCTGCGGCATTGCCCGCGGCACCCGCGCCGATGATCACGATGCTGTCGGGCGCCCCGGGAGGCGCCTTCGCAGTCGTCGGCGCGATCTTGGCGCCGACGCGCACCAGATCGCCCGCGCGCTCGACGCGGAAGCAGGAGATCGGGTTCAACGCAGGCGCGCGCACCGCCTCGCCCGTGCGCAGGCTGAAGCAGGCGTGGTGCCACGGACACCGTACGGTGTCGTCGACGACCAGCCCTTCGCCCAGAGGTCCGCTGTAGTGGGTGCAGGTGCTGGAGACCGCGAACAACTCCTGACCGCGGCGGACCAGCATCACCGCCTCGCCCTCGCGTTGCCCCACCAGCGGCTGGCCCTCCTTCAGCGAGGCGTACGGCACGCCCTCGGCCAGATCAGGTCCGGTCGCCTTTCCTTGGTCGCTTCCCATGGCAGCATCCTAGCCTGCCTGGGGGCGCCCGCCCGCCCGGGTACTAGCTGGCTACGGCCGGCTTACGAACGCCCGCCGTGATCGCCCCACCGCCGAATTCCTCGGGCAGCACGATGTTGAGCTCGAGGACGTCGTACTCGCCGCTCTTGTCGAGCTTCACGGAGACGTTCTCGAGGTCGATCTTCTCGTACTTGGCCAGCACGGCCAGCAGGTCCTGCTGGAGCCGCGGCAGATAGTCCTCGCCGCCGTTGCGGGTCGAGGCGCGCTCGCGGGCGACGATCACGGACAACCGGTCCTTGGCCGTCTGCGCCGGTCTGGGCGACTTCCTCAGGTAGTCGATCAGTGAGTTGAAGATCGTGTTCATGTGTTTCACCCGAACAAGCGGCGCAGGATGCTCCGCTTCTCCTCGTCGATGAACCGGTGCTCGCGCTCCTCACCGAGGAAGCGGTACACGACGTCCAGGTAAGCCTGGGCGACATCGGTGGTCTCGTCCATCACCGCCGGGGTCCCTTTGTTGGACGACAGCAGAACCACTTTCGACTCGGGGATGACGCCCAGGAGCGGGATGCCCAGAAGCTCGAGCACGTCCTCGACCGACAGCATCTCGCCCTTCTTCACCTGGGCGGGCGAGTAGCGGGTCAGCAGCAGATGCGTCTTGGTCGGCACGCCGCCCATTTCGGACCGCTTGGTCTTCGCGGCCAGGAGGCCGATCACCCGGTCCGCGTCGCGCACCGACGAGACCTCGGGGTTCGCCACCACCACGGCCTCGTCGGCGAAGTACATCGCCATCTGCGCGCCTTTCTCGATGCCCGCCGGCGAGTCGCAGATGATGTAGTCGAAGCCCATTTCCTTCAGCTCGGCCAGCACGCGGCCCACGCCCTCGACGTCCAGCGCGTCCTTGTCGCGCGTCTGCGAGGCGGCCAGAATGTGCAGGGTGTCGACCCGCTTGTCGCGGATCAGGGCCTGGTGCAATTTCGCCTCGCCGCGGAGGACGTTGACGAAGTCATAGACCACGCGGCGCTCGCAACCCAGGACCAGGTCCAGGTTCCGCAAGCCCACATCGAAGTCGATGGCCACGGTCTTCTTGCCCTTGAGAGCCAGACCGGTGGCGATGTTTGCGCTGGTGGTGGTTTTTCCCACCCCCCCTTTGCCAGACGTGACGACGACGACTTTGGACACTGGATCCTCCTCGAGGGAAAGCCTGTTTCGACTAAACGGCCGTTTGTGCAAGCTCACAAATTTTTTGCCGTTGTCGTTTTGGGCTCAGGCAGACCTCGAGGCATCTGTTTGTGCTGAATTATAAGTAAATTCGAGCACTTGACATGAATCCTCGTCAGCTCGACGGTGCGCGGCCGAACTTCAACCAGTAGGCAACGGCGCCTGGCTCCCGGTTGCTCTGCTCGCTGATGGGGCGCAAGACGACGCTCTCGGTGCCGGGGAAGCCGCCGTGGCGGTAGTCGAAGCGGAGGCGCGCCGACGGGATGGCAAGCGGTCCCTGTGCGGGCGTCGCCGCGGCGCCATGATTGCCGACCAGGAGCAGATTCGCCTGCCAGGGCTCGCCGAAGAACAACGGCTCGATCCCGTCGTCGACACCCAGCAGCCACGGGCCGTGGTGCAGCGCGGCCTCGGTCGGCTGCTCCCCGACGTCGGTCAGCGCCAGGGTCTTGCCATCGCGTTTTTGCAGCCGTGTCTTCAGCGTGAAGGCCAGCTCCAGCGTCTGCCCACGCGCCAGCTTCGTCGCGAGCATGCCATCGCGCTCGCGCAGCTCGACGGGCGCACCGCCGAGGCGGGCCTTCACGGCGCCGGCCCACGACGGCCGCCGCAGCGAAAGCGGACCCTCGGCGCGGATGGCGTAGGCGATCTGTCCCGGTTCGGCCCTGGTCTCCTCGATGGCGACCGCGGCGCTGCGCCCCGGCAGGTACAGGTTGACCTGGGTGATTCCGCCTGCGGTCGTCACCGCCGCGTCGAGCACGTCGCGGAAGGTGCGGTACCCGTGCATGGTGCAGCACCACCAGGCCCGACCCACGCCGTCGATGGGACGGAAGCCGTGGTCCGAGAAGTTGAAGCTACCGAAGTCGCCGGTCACGTGCTGCCCGTGAAGGAAAGCATTGTGGAAGCTGTGCTCGGCATGCTCCAGGTAGCGGACGTCCCGGGTCGCGCGCCACAGTTGCAGCGCCAGTCGCACGAAGTCGGCCTCCGAGCAGCCCTCGTCCCGCTTCAGCTTTCCCACGCCGTTGTCGCCGAAGTACTCGGGCACGCCTCCATAGATCAGATAGTCCGGCGAGGCCACCAGATCGTCGAACCGCGTGCGGGCGAAGTCGAGGGCCGCTCGGTCGCCCGATCCTTCGAACAGCATCATCGCCCCGCGCAGCGTGCACAGGTACCCGTGCGTGTGCTGCTTGCCGCGCACGTCGAGCTGCGACCCGATCTCGGCCGCCGCCTTCAGATACTTGCGGTCCCGGGTGCGCGCCCCCAGCATCGCCAGTCCCTCGTTGCACTGGGTGAAGCAGATGTGTCCGGGCGCTCCCCAGCCGACGGACTTCTCCCGCACCTGGGTCGGAAAGTAGGCGTCCTTCATGGACACCAGGAAATCGCCGAGGCGCTTCGCCGCCGCCAGCACCTGCACATCGCCCGTGGCGTCGTGGTACTCGACGAGGCCCACGAGAAGCCGGCCATTGCCCCACAGCAGGGACATGTGCGGCTTGCTGACGGCCTCGGTCGTGAAGGCCAGCTCGGTCTTGCCGAAGCGGCCGTCGGGCTTCTGGCCAGCGACGATCTCCCGCGCCAGGCGGGGCAGCCGCGTGTCGCAGTCACCCGTCGGCATCAGCGCGAGGCAGCCGAGGTAGCGCCCGGAGACGTCGCCGCTCCACTCGGCGAAGCGGCGCCTCATGTCGACGCGGATGTCGGCCAGCACCATCTCGTCGCTGTACTCCGGCGTGCGCCCGCGCAGCATGCGGTCCGCCGTCAGGTCGATCCGGTGCTTCAGCCAGCCGGCCGGCGCGAACGTGGGCCGGCTGCGCCACTTCACCTCGGCGCCGGCGGGTCTTCCGGCGGCCATCGCCGCCAGGCCCAATCCCTGCAAGACTCCGCGTCGGCTGAATGGCAGCATTTCCTATGCTAAAACGATTTTGCTAAGGCTTGTCAAGGGCGGGGTGTTTCGTGCGAGGCTGCCGGTTCCCGATATGTCCGGTATCGCAGCGCTTCTCGTCTTGCTGGCCGCCGCGCCTCATCACCGTCCCGCGTGGACCCGATCGCGCCTGGTGGGCACACCGGAACCGCCGCCGCCGTACAAGGTCGAGGACGCGTTCCCGAAGATCAAGTTCCAGCGCCCGACCGAGATCGCGGCGATGCCCGGGAGTGACCGGCTGTTCGTCGTCGAGCTGCAAGGGAAAATCTACTCGTTCCCCGATCGCCGCGACGCCGAGCGCGCCGATCTGGCGGTGGATCTGGCGGCCTTGCCGGGCTTTCATCAGATCTACGGCATCGCCTTCCACCCGCAGTTCGAGCGCAACCGTTACGTCTACCTGATGTACGCGCAGAAAGCGGGCAGGGCCGACGGTTCGCATCTGTCGCGTTTCGTCGTCAAGCCGACCAACCCTCCGACGATCGATCTTGCCAGCGAGACGCTGCTGCTCACGTGGTACTCGGGCGGCCACAACGCCGGGTGCCTCCGCTTCGCGCCCGACGGCACGCTGTACCTGGCGACCGGCGACGGTGCCGAGCCGTTCCCGCCCGACAGGCTGAACGTGGGGCAGACAGTGAACGACCTCATGTCGGCGATCCTCCGCATCGACGTCGATCACCCGGACAAGGGGAAGGCCTACGGCATCCCGCGCGACAACCCGTTCGTCGCCATGGCCGGTGCGCGTCCGGAGATCTGGGCTTACGGCCTGCGCAACCCGTGGCGGTTCACCATCGATCCGGTCACCAGCGAGCTGTGGGCGGCGGACGTGGGCTGGGAGACCTGGGAGATGGTCCACCGGATCGAGCGCGGCGGGAACTACGGCTGGCCCGTGATGGAAGGGCCGCTCAAGGTGCGGGCCGACGCCAAGCCGGGGCCGACGCCCATCCTGCCGGCGGTGGCGGTCCATCCGCACACCGAGGCGCGCTCGATCACCGGCGGGCACGTCTACCGCGGCAAGGCGCTGCCCGAACTGGAAGGCGCCTACGTCTATGGCGACTTCGAGACCGGCAAGCTGTGGGGCATTCGCTACGACGGCAAAGAGAAGCGCGTCACCTGGAACAAGGAGCTGGCGGACACGCGCCGCAACCCGGTGTCGTTCGGCGTCGACCGGCACGGCGAGCCGCTTCTGCTGGACTACGGCGGCGCGATCTTCACGCGTCAGTTCGCGGCGGCGGGCCTCTACCGTCTGGTGCGCAATCCGGCGGCGGGGGCGAACCAGCGCTTCCCGCGCAGGCTCAGCGACACCGGGCTCTTCGGTGACGTGCGCAAGCATGCGCTGGCCGCGGGTGTGGTGCCGTACGCCGTCAACGCCGAACCGTGGGCGGACGGCGCCGCCGCCGAGCGGTTCGTGGGCCTTCCCGGCAAGACCCAGGTCGACGTCGAGAAGCTGAACCGGAACAAGTGGCTCTTTCCGGTGGGCACCGTTTTCGGCAAGACCATGTCGCTGGCCAAGAAGCGCCTCGAGACGCAGCTCCTGCACTTCGACGGCGAGATCTGGCGTCCGTACAGCTACCGCTGGGACGACCAGGGGCGCGATGCCACCCTCGTCGACGCCAGAGGCGAACAGACGAAGTCCTGGCGGTTCGCGGCCCGGGGCGAGTGCGCCACCTGCCACAATGTCTGGTCCGGGCCGGTGCTCGGCTTCCGGCCGCCGCAGCTGGCGCGCGGCCAGCAGCTCGCGAACCTGACCGAGCTGGGCGTGCTGTCGGTGCCACCGAGGGATCCCTTCCCGCGCCTGGTGGGCCCCTACGATGCCGAGGCGCCGCTGGACGCCCGTGCGCGTTCGTGGCTGGACGTGAACTGCGCGCACTGCCACCGCGTGGGCGCGGGCGGCATGGCGGCGCTGCAGTTGCTGTTCGAGACCGAGATCGGCCGCAGCGAGACCGTCGGAGCGCGGCCGACCCAGGGCACCTTCGGGCTGTCGGGCGGCGCGGTGATCGTCGCCGGCGATCCGTTCCGGTCGGTGCTTTTCTACCGCCTGACGACGCTGGGCAGCGGCCACATGCCGCGCCTCGGAGCCCGCGAACTGGACAGCGCCGGGCTGGATCTCATCGAGCGCTGGATCGGGCGCATCCCCGCGGCGTCTTTTCCGGCGCCGCCTCCGCCCGAGCCGGCGTACGCCGCGACGCTGGCGGCGGCGCAGACGCTCCGCGGCTCCTCCGTGCGCAAGGACGAGGCGGTGGCGCCGCTGGTCGATCGCCTGCTCGGCTCGACGAGCGGTGCCCTGATGCTGGTGCGGGCGCTGGACCGGGGGATGGTCGCGCCGAGTGCGCGGCAAGAGACCATCACCCGCGGGTCCACACACGAACGGCCCGAGATCCGCGGCCTGTTCGAGCGGTTCATCCCCGAAGAGCAGCGCGCGGCGCGGCTGGGCGAGACGATCGATCCGCAGCAGATCCTGACGCTCGCGGGGCAGGCCGAGCGCGGCAAGCGGCTGTTCCTGCAGGGCGGGGCGGGGTGTTTCGTCTGCCACAAGGTCGGCGATCAGGGCGGGACGTTCGGGCCGACGCTGGATCGCCTGGGCACGAAGTACAGCCCGTTCCAGCTCCTCGAGCAGATCCTGTCGCCTTCGCGCAAGGTGGAGCCGCAGTACATGATGTACGTCGCCGAGCTGACCGACGGTCAGACGCAGGCCGGGCTGCTGGTCGAGAAGAAGGCGGACCACGTGGCCCTCAAGGACGCGGCCGGGACCATCACGCGGATCCCGAGTGCGCAACTGAAGGCGCTGGTCGTGCAGGACAAGTCGCCGATGCCGGATCAGCTGCTCTCGGCGCTGACGGCGCAGGAGGCGGCGGATCTGGTCGCGTTCCTGGCGTCGCTGAAGTAGCTCAGAAGTAGCCGACGACTTCGAGTCGTGCCTGCCGGTAAAGACCCGCGATCTCTCCTACCGCGCGCAGTTGCGCACGGCGGCCGAGATCGAGGGCCTGGGCCACACCTCCGCCCAGGCTTCGCCGGTCGTCGCCCAGCAGGTAGTGCACGTAGCGCGTGCCTGCCGTCAGTCGCCAGAACGACGTCAGGCGCAGGAGCGCGGTGGCCGAACCGCCCAGGCCCACCCTGTAGCCAGGCGACAGCGCCGCTCCCGCCCCGACGTCACTTTCCAGCAGGCCGTAGAACAACAACGGCCGGCCGATGCGGAACGAGAAACCGCCCCCTGCCCCGGCGCCACCCACCAGGCAACGCCAGCCATCGCATCCGAGTGACCGATCTTGCGCGCCGCCGAACCAGGCTTTCCAGGATGGCTTCGGCGCCCAGGGATCGAATGGCGTGGGCGACACGATGTTGACGAGATCCGCTCTGTCGAGGGCCATTCCGCGCGTGCGATCGGTGAATCGAAAACGGAAGCTGGCCATCTCCAGGACCGCTCCCTCGACGTAGCCGCGGGGGCGGTCCAGATGGTCGTGCAGGGCGATGCGCAAGGAGACATCCTGGAAGGCGCTGGCGGTGGCATCGTCGTACCTGCCTGCGCCTCCGCCCAGTCCAAGACGAAAGCTGAGGTGCCCTCTTTCCGGCGCATCCACCGCGGGCTCGACGGAGACGGTCTGCGGCGGCACCCCCGTCCGGCCGCGCAGGATCAACAGCTCGCGCTCGGTGCGGGCGAACGCTTCGGACGGTCGCTCCTGGAACCCTTCGCGGAACCGGAGGAGATCGGTTGCGGCGTCGATCGTCAAGGCCTGACGTTCGCGCGGGAACGCGGCGAAGACCTCGGCGGCCGACTTTCCCCGCTGCGAAAGGGCATGGGCGGCGTCGCGCTCGGGACCGTTCAACACCTGCTTGCGGGTGTTCATCACCGCTCGCAGGGACGGACGCGGGGCCGTGCGGCGGACGAGGCCGGGGACGGCCAGCACCGTCCGCACCGTGTTCGACGGAATGACCCAGGCCCCGAATTCGTCGGTGAGGTGCAGATCCGGATTGGCGACTTCCAGCAGCTCGAGCAGGAAGTACGAGCAGTTCTCGCTGAAGAAGAAGTAGTCGAAGTGCGTGGTGCGCGTCTCCCACGCGTGGGCGACCAGTCGCTCGATCTGCGGGCCATCGAGCGCCAGCTCGTAGTCCCACAGATCGCGGCTCTCCATGTTGGAGTACTCCTGGATCTTCACGTAGTAGGGCATCACGTAGAAGTGGCCGCGAAAACCGCCAGCCACGCCCTTGACCATGTAGACGAGGCCACTCTTGGTATCGATGTCGGCGGCGAAATTCATGATGTAGTCGAGGAGCGGGTTGCCCTCGCTGGTCGTGCGCGACAGGCGCAAGAACGTGTGGCCGTACATCGATGCTGGGCTGTTCAGGTAGGCCGTGGAGTAGACCAGGGTCACCTTCTCGGCGGCGATTGCGGTCCGCCAGGTTTCGAACAACGGGCACGGCTGATCGGCAAAGCGGGCCGGATCGACGGCCAGCGCGGACTTCAGATAGGCCCATCGCGCGGGGAACCGGCACTGCGGGTGCTGTCGGGCAGGAGCCTGAACGGCGGGCGCCCGGAACGCGGCCAGCGTCGCCTCCAGCTCGCGCCGCGGGTCGGTCTTGCCGATCCGGCCGGCGTTGAAGAAACCCAGACCGTCGGCTTCGCTGCGCCAGCCGCCGTACCACATCGGGCGGTAGTGCAACAGCACGCGCCATTGCCGGCTTTCGTGCAAGCGGAGGGAACGCGCCTTGGCAGCGAGTTCGACCAGGTACTCGTCGCGGGCGTGCGCGGGCCCGGCGACGGTGAGTGCCGAAAGGACGGCCCCCCAAACGAAAACGTCCCGGTGGTTCTTGCGAAGCCACCGGGACGTCGGGATTGTCACGCCGCGGAAACTACTTCTTGGCGAGCTTGACGGGCGCAGTCTTGCCGAGGGCGCGGGCAATGGCGCGCTCGTCGCTGCAGCTTCCGGCCAAGGACGGGGTGGACTTGATCTGCCCCTTGACCGACGTCAGAAGCTGCATCGGCGACGTGTCCGACGCCGGCACGATCGTCTCGTACTTGTCCTGGGTGAGCTTCGCCAGCTCGACCTTGGCCGTGTCGGTGCAGCCGAGCAGCGTGCCGAAGGACGTCAGGAACTCGCCGCCCCCCGCTGCCATGTTGCGCTTCAGGTCCTGGAAGTTGACCTCGACGAACGCGGCCTGCTCTTTTTCGGCCTTCACCACACCGGCCGTGGTGCAGTTCGAGGTGCCCGAGCTGATGCCGAAGGTCTGGCTGCCGAAGGAGCCATTGGTGGTGCCAGCCAGGACCTGCATCCCCTTGCTGTTGTCCGTGCCGAACAACAGAGCGCCGAGACCGCAGCCGGCCATGCCATAGCCGCCGATGTTGCCGCCGGACGCGGCGATGCTCTGCGCCGCCGCCGTGGCGACATGCAGACACAGAAGGGCGCCGATACCGAAACTCAAAGTGGTCTTCATCGATCAGTTCCTCCGAAAGAGTTGGGGCTGCATTTTGCGCGGGGCGTTGAAAATACGCAACGCGCGTTTAGCGCCGGCAGGGTGAATCGGCCTCGAGATCGTCGGGCCCGAGGCGCGTCAAGTTCACGGTCTTGCGCTGGTCCCGCTCGGCGCCCAACGCGATCTCTTCGAGCCGGTGGCCGGGCAGGTGCACGAAGAACGACAGCTTCTTGCGATTGCGGGGCAGCTCCAGCCCGTCGGTGTCGATGAGCCGCCGGTCGTTCTTCAGGCAGATCTGAGCCCCGGGCGGGTTCGAGGTGATGGTGATACGGACGGATGTCTGCGCGGGCGCAGGGGTGGGCGCTGGAGCCGGCGCGGGCGCGGGCTCGACGGCCGGCGGGGCAGGCGTGGGCGCGGGTTGCATGGCGGGAGGCGTCGCCGCGATTGGTGTGACGGTTTGACCACCGCCCCGGGCGAAGATCAGCGAGGCCAGGACGGCGATGGCGACGCCCGCCGCGGCCATGGGCAGCACCGGCAGGCGCTTGCGGGGCACGTCTGGCCGGTCCTCGGGAGCGATGATCTGCGAGGCGGTGGACTGGAACGTCGTGCTACCCGCGGCCGGCCGCGGCATGGTCGCGCGGGGCGCCTGGGCGGTGGCGCTGCCGCCGTCCTCGAAGGGCATCAGCGCCTCCGCCACTTGCTGCATGTCCTGCGGCCGGTCACCCGGCGACTTGGCGAGCAAACGGTTCACCAGTTGCTCCAGGCCGGGCGGCACCGTCGGGTTCAGCGTGCGGGTCCCGGGCGGGGCCTGGGTCATGTGGGCTGTCACCAGCTCGCCGACACCCTGGAAGACGAACGGCGGCCGGCCGCAGAGCATCTCGAACAGGATGCAACCCAGCGAGTAGACGTCGGTGCGCGCGTCGACGGCGCCGGCGCCCCGGCACTGCTCGGGCGACATGTAGAGCGGCGTCCCCATCATGACGCCGGTCTGGGTCCGGCTGACCGGCCCGCCAGCGAAGTCGCCGGCCAGCTTGGCGATGCCGAAATCGACCAGCTTGATCGCGGCTGGTTGCTCGCCGGTCACGAAGACGTTGTCGGGCTTGACGTCGCGGTGGATGATCCCCTTGGCGTGCGCCGCGCCCAGGGCTTCGGCGATCTGGCGCGAGAAGGCGGCTGCCTCGTGCGCGGCCAGGGTCCCGCGCCGGCGGAGAAAAGCCATCAGCGTCTCGCCCGTCAGGTACTCCATGACGATGAACGGCTGCCCGGATGCAGCCAGATCGCAGTCGAGGACCTGCACGATCCCCGGGTGATCAATCATCGAGGTGGCGCGCGCTTCCGAGAAGAACCGCTCGAGGAGGTCCGGACGCTGCGCCAGCTCCCGCTGCAGCACCTTGATGGCCGCTTTGCGCCCCAGGTGCCGGTGCTCGGCCAGGTAGACAGAGCCCATCCCGCCCTTGCCGAGCTCGCTCAGAACACGGTAGCTGCCGATCGATTCGCCAATCACGTCCGGCCCGACGGAGGGGATGCTAACATGCGCCGCCAATGCGTTCGCGTTTGCGGTCATGGGGCTTCGTGATGGCCGTGGCGCTGCTCGCACCGCTGCCCGCCGGGGCCGCGGACAAGGCCTCTGACGCGAAGGCCCATGCGGATCGGGCGCGGCGCCTCTACGATCTGCGCCTCTACGACAAGGCGAGCGAGGAGTTCGAGGCCGCCTACCGGGACAGCGGTGACGCCGCGTACCTGTACAACCTCGCCCAGTCGCACCGCCTCGCCGGACACAACGACCAGGCGATCCGGAATTACGAGCTGTACCTCGAGAAGGTGCCCCAGGCGCCGAACCGGCCCGACATCGAGAAACGCATCGCCGAGCTGAAGGCGGCCGCGCCACCGCCGCCGCCCGTGGTGACGCCGCCCCAGACGCCGCCCCCTACCCCGCAGACCCCGCCACCGCCGGTGGTGGTTGTCGCCGCACCGCCGGTGCAGCCGATGCCCGCTCCCGACCAGCACCGGCACGATCGCCTCTTCGTGCGAGCGCTCATCGGGCCGTCATACAGCGAGATGAAGACGAACGACACCAGCGAGCTCGCCCTCAGCGGGACGGCGTTCGGAGGGGCGCTGGCCGTCGGCTGGTCGCTGACCGATCGCTGGGTCGCCTTCGCGGAGGTCACGGGCACCGTGATCCCGGATCCCAAGGCGACCATCAAGGGCGGGACGGTGAAGGCGGACGGCAGGGTGAACCTCACTGTCCTGGGCGGGGGCGTGGCCTATTACCTCGTGCCGGCCAACGTCTACTTCTCGGGGACGGTGGGTGGCACCCAGGCGCAGTTCACCGTCGACGGCAAGAAGTACCGGACACACTGGGGGGTGGGAGCCAACATCGCCGTGGGGAAGGAATGGTGGTTGACCCGCGATCTCGGCCTGGGGGCCGCCCTGATGATTCATCGATCACAGCAGAAGGACGCGGGCGGTGGTCCCGGCGTGCACGCCACCTGGACCACGACGGCGGTGATCATCGCCGCCTCGGCGACCTACAACTAGAGTCCGGTCAGACGGCACTCGCCGTTTTCCAGGTAGGCATGCACGGCCTTGCCCCGGAGCGATTCGGGCACGTCGTCGGGCATCACGTAGGCACCGGCGATGGCGACCAGCTCGGCCTCGAGCTTCTGCACGAAGAGGCGCGCCTCGACCATGCCCTGGGCGCCGGCCATGGCGCGCCCGCGCAGCGTCGAGTACACGTGTACGTTCCCGTCCGCGAAGATCTGGGCACCGGGGCTCACCGGGGCCAGCACGATGAGGTCGGTGTTACGGGCATAGATCACCTGGCCGCTGCGGACCGCCTGACGGATGACCATCGGGCCGGGCGTGGCTTGTGCCGCGGGCTCGCCCTTGCGATCGGGTGCCACCATCTTCGGCTCCGGCTTGGCTGCCGGGGTGGGCGCCTCGGCCGGTTCCTCGGCAGGCAACTCCTTGGTCCGAGCCGGCCCCATCTGCACCATCGCCAATCCGGCGGCGCGCACCGCCTCGCGATCACCGTCAGCGACATTGATCGCTCCCACCGGGACGACACCGCACGCGCGCAGCATGTGCACCACCGTCGGCAGCGACAGGTCGCCGACGCCGCCTTCCAGTTCGCCCAGATCGACGATGACCGGCGCGTCCTGGAAGAACTGCGGCAACTTGGTCACCTTTGCGCGTAGCTGCCGGTCGACCATGTTCAGGTCCCGGCTGCGCAGCCGCAACACGGTGACCGGGGCCGTGACCCCTTTCAGATCGAACGACGCTCTCGCCTGGGTCACACGAGCGACCGCCACGGCGGTTTTCGACACCGCTTCCATCTGGCCATTGTCGGCCCAGGATGGACGCGGTCAAAAAATCATCATTCCTTGATGATGGGGGACTGGTTCGCTCCGACCTTGGCCGCCGGGATGGGGGCCGGGGTGGCGGCGGGCTTCGGCGCCTCGGGCTTTGGGCCCCGGGCCGCGGGTTTCTTCGCGTGATGCTCCAGCACCATCCTCGAGGGCGGGGGGATGTCCGTGAAGACGACCACCTTGGGCTCGAACCCGGCGGCGGTCACCCGCAACGTGTGCTCACGCCCGTCGGGGACGACTTCCTGGGTGAAGCTTCCGCGCCCCACCGGCTTGTCGTCGAGCAGGATCTCCGCCTCGGCCGGATCGACCACGACGGCGATGGTCATGGTTTTCGGCTTCGGCGCCACCGCGGACGCTGCGGACGCTGGTGTCGACGGCTCGGGCTTCGACGTGGATTTCAGCATGGCCACCGCCACCACCGCTACGGCCACCAGAGCCACGGCGGCGATGGTCGCCGTCTTGCTGCGTGACACGAGGGCGGTTTGCGATGCTGGCGGTGCCAGTTCGCCGGTCTGGCGCCCCATGGTGGACTCCCCCGCGGCCGCCCTGACGACAGGCGTGGGCCGGATGAGCTGGGTGGATGGCGAGTTCGTCATCCCCACGGGCATGGCCGCACCGTCCTCGGCGATCTCCACCACGATCGACTGGCTGGCCACGCTCGGCTCGCGATCGAAGGCGCGCAGCCAGATCGACTTGCCCCGCTCGCTGGCGAACGGCAGCAGGGAGCGTCCCAATGCGTACAGGTGGGGAAATCGGTCGCCCTGCTTGGTGGCCAGGGTCTTCATGATCACCCTTTCGAGATCCGCGGGCAGGTCTCCCTTGTGGGAGCGCGGCGGCTCGATGGTGCCGTCGCCGATCTGCCGCAGCATCGCCAGGGTGTTCTCGCCCTTGTGAGCGCGCAGCCCGGTCACACACTCGTAGACGATGAGGCCCAGCGAGTACTGGTCCGTGCGCGAGTCGACGAACTTCGCGCCTTTGGCTTGCTCGGGTGACATGTACGCGACGGTGCCCATCACCGCGGTGGTGCCCGTCAGCGAGGCGGCATCGCCACCTTCGTCCAGCAGCTTTGACAGGCCGAAGTCCAGCACCTTCATGTGCACGTCCGTGCCCGAGTGACGGGCCATGAAGATGTTGTGTGGCTTGAGGTCGCGGTGAACGACGCCGACGTCGTGACCGGCGGCGACCGCGGCCACCACCGGAAGCATCATGTCCACCGCCTCCTCGACCGGCAGCGGCGCGTAGCGCACCAGGTGCGCCTTGAGGTCGACACCGTCGAGGTATTCCATCACCAGGAACGCCATCTCCCCTTCGATGCCGACGTCGGTGATGTCCACCACGTGGGGATGGCGGATGCGCGAGGCCGCTTCGCCCTCGCGCATGAAGCGCTGGGCGGCGTTCGGCTTGCGCGCGTAATCCGGGTGCAGGATCTTCACGGCCACCCGCTTCTTGAGGTCGGTGTGAACCGCCTCGTACACCGCGCCCATGCCGCCGGCGCCGAGCAGCCCGATGATCTCGTACTTGCCGAGCCGCTTGCCCTTGGGGAGCTCGTCGTCGCGGTTCATCGTTGATCAGCGCCAGTCGGTGGCGAAGAGGCCGACCCCGCCGGTCGACAGGCCGAGCACCACCGTCGCTCCCAGGAGCCAGTTCGTGCGCCGCTGGCGGTTCACGCCATCATCATAGCCGTCCTTGGTGGGATCGCTCTTGTAGCGGTTGTTCGCGCTCAGCACGTCCAGGCCCGACCAGATGGCGAGACCGGCGGCCAGTGCCGTGGCGGCGACGCCTCCGTAGAACACGGCCCGTGGCCAGCCGCGGCGATCACTGTCGGGCGCAGGCCCGGGGGTTCCGATCACGAACTCGGGCGCCCTGGCAGGCGCTGCCACCTCCAGCTTCACCAGGTCGAAGCTCTCGCGTGCGAGGTGCTCGGCGCTGATGTTCACCACCCGCTGCGCTGGCGAATAACCGGGCGCCTCCACCTTCACCATCACGGTCCCCGCGGCCACCCGCAGCGGCCGCATGAAGGGAAGCTTGCCGACCACTTTGCCGTCGATGGTCACCGCTGTCTCGGGCGCGTTGCTCAGGATCTCCAGGGTGCCGATGCGCTGCCGGATCACGGTCAGCGCCTGCTCGAGCGTGGCCTTGTTCCCCGTGATCCAGGCGTCGGTGTCCCGCTGGAGCGCCGCTTCGAGATCGGCCTCTGCCTCGAGCCAGCGGCCGAGTGCCTGCTCGGCCAGGGCCATCTGCGCCCGCGCGCGAGGCGTGTGGAATTTCTCGTAGGCCTGCCGGAACACCTCCAGCGCCTTCTGGTCATTGCCCTGCTCGCGCAGTTGCACGCCCGCGCGCAGCATGCCCGCCTCGTCCTCGGCGCCCGCCAGCGCCAGCAGGAGCACCGTCGCGGCGATGGTCATGGTGTCACCTCCACGTCCAGGAGGTAATCGAAGTTCGTCGTGTTCGCCGCCCACGTCCGCAGGTAGTAGATCCCTTCGGTGCTGAGGCTCGCGGTGACCGACGGACAGCCCTCGCCGACGGCGTTGGTGCCCCCCTTCAACTCGACGAGGCCGTCTTGACCCATCAGCGACAGCCGGATGCTGCCGGCGGTCGCGGGGCAGGGGGCGCCGGCGGGCGTGAGCACCTTGGCCGTGATCGTGCCGTCCTTGGGCACCTTGACGGCGTACATGTCGTAGTCGCAGTTGTTGCCGAGGCGGCCGCGCGCCAGGGTCTTTGCTGCAGGCGGAAGTATCAGCATGTTGGCCGACTCGGGATCGTCGTTCGGCTCGGTCTCGGATTCGCCGGTGGCGAGCTCCTTGCGGCATTGGAAATCGCAACCATCGCCTGAGACGGTGTTGCCATCGTCGCAGGTCTCGGCGTGTTCGGGGCTGCCGCCGTTGCCGCAGATCGGATGGATCACCAGCACCGAGCTGACGCCGCCGCCCGGTTCGCGGCTGTCGACGCCGATGAAGTAGCGGCCCGTGCTCTTGACGATGAACGAGAGGTGCTCGGAGGCCCCGGGCCCGCACGCGTCGCTGCCCATGCCCGGCTGGCACGACCGGGCATCGCAGCTGCCGAGCACGTAGATGGCCGGGTTCAACTCGGGAGGCGACATCGGCTGGACGTGGACGTGCCAGCGCTCGCCCCCCTTGGCGTTGATGGCCACGAAGCCGTCGTTGCCGCGCGGGCTGCTGTTGGTGCAGGCGCCGACCTCGTTGACATTGCCGGCCAGGCTGGAGGTATCCACGGTGAAGGCAGTCCGGCTGGACTCGACCGTCGGCACCGTCTGGTCGCAGGTGTCGGCCAGCACCGACGGGGGTGGGGGCGCCGTGTCAAGGCCGGCGTCCGGGACCTCGCGCAGGTAGAGCGATTGGTCGAACACACTGCAGCCCCAGGCCGCCAACAAAAACGCGAGCATGAGGCTGAATCGGTGAGTGCACAGCAAGGGATTGCCGCCCGCAGCATAGTATAGTTCGGGCCCATGGCTTCGAACGTCTCACCGCTGACCGTCCCGCGGATCGGGAAGGCGCCCCGGATCATGGTCCACATCGTCGCCTACAACGCGGTGACGACGTTGGGCCGGGTGCTCGACCGGATCCCCAAGGACCTGCGGCCGCGCCTGACCGAGATCTGTGTCTTCGACGACGCTTCCAGCGACGACACGTTCCTGGTTGGCAAAGGCTACCAGCAGGTGCACGACATGCCGCAACTGCGGGTGTTCCGCAATCCCAAGAACCGCGGCTATGGCGGCAATCAGAAGCTCGGCTACAAGTACGCCATCGACAACGGATTCGACGTCGTCGTTCTGCTCCACGGCGACGGCCAGTACGCGCCCGAGGCGATGCAGAACCTGATGCAGCCGGTCCTCGACGGCGAGGCGGACGCGGTGTTCGGCTCCCGCATGCTCGAGCCGGGCGCCGCTCGCCGCGGCGGCATGCCGCTTTACAAGTACCTGGGCAACAAGATGTTGACCCGCTTCGAGAACGCCTTCCTCGAGATGGATCTCTCCGAGTTCCACTCGGGGTATCGCGTCTACTCGGTGAACGCGCTCAAGCAGATCCCGTTCGAGGCGAACTCGGACGACTTCCACTTCGACACCCAGATCATCATCCAGATGAAAGCAGGGGGGCTGCGCATCAAGGAGGTGCCGATCCCGACCTACTACGGCGACGAGATCTGCCACGTCAACGGCGTGAAGTACGCGCGTGACGTCGCCAGGTCCGTCATGGAGTTCCGCATGCATCAGGCCGGCGTGGTCCGCCGTCCCGAGTACGCGCACGTCGAGCCGCCGCCCTACGCCGAGAAATTCTCCGAGTACTCCAGCCACCAGCGGATCGTGAATCTGGTGCCGAAAGGGTCGCGGGTGCTGGACGTCGGGTGCGCGGGCGGCTACTTGGCGCGCTCGCTCGGCGCCAAGGGCTGCACCGTGGTGGGCGTCGACGTGGCCGAGGACGCGGCGGCGCGCGCGGCGACCAGCCGCTTTTACGTGGCGAATCTGGACGGCGGCACCTGGGCGCCCGAGGAGCGGGACTTCGACTACGTCATCTTCGGTGACGTGCTCGAACACCTTCGCGACACCAGCATCCTCGGCCGGGCCAAGGCGTGGTTGGCGCCCGAGGGGAAGGTCCTCGCCTCGACCGGGAACATCGCGCTGTGGTTCATGCGCATGCAGCTGATGGCCGGGCGCTTCCGATACGCGCCGCGCGGGATCCTCGACGAGACCCACGTGCGGCTCTACACCCGCGACACCTTCTGTGAACTCATCACGCAGGCCGGCTACGAGGTCGGGCACGAGGACTGGACGGTGATCCCGATCGAGAAGCTGGCCGAGGCCGTGCCGGCGCTGCAACCGGTCACCTCGATCGTGGACAGCCTGCAGTACCTCTTCGCGCGGTGGCGCCCGAACCTGTTCGCCTACCAGTTCGTGGTCGAAGCCAAACCCAGAGGCTGATGGTGTTCGCGGCCCGCGCGGGCCTCTTCGCGCTCGTCTTCTCCTGGGTGCTGTCGTCGCCCGGCCTCGTCCCGCTCATCAACTGGGACAGTGGCTCGTACATCGCACTCATCGCCACGGGCGGGCTGCCCTGGTCGTCCTACCCCTGGAACGCCCACATCGCCGTGGGCCAGGAGTTCCTGATAGGCACCTGGGTGGCGCGCCTCTTCGGTGGCACCATCATCGATGGCTTCCGGCTGACCAGCGCCGTGGCCTTCGCCGTGGCCTTCGCGGCAATCGCCGACACTCTCCGGGTGGTGACACGCAGCCGGATTCACGGCGCCCTTCTGGCGCTGGCCTGGGCCACGGCATGGGTGAACCTGCACTACCATCTGCTGATCGAGGACAACTGGTTGGTTCTCGCTCCGGCCGCCCTGGCGCTGCGACTGTGCGTTCTGCACGCGAGTGACTGGCGGCCTCGGCACAGTCTGTCGTGCGGTCTCTTCGTTGCCGCAGCGTTCCTGGGATCCTGGCAGGGCGTGCCGTATCTGGCTCCCACCATGCTGACGGCGGCGCTGGCCGGTAGCAACCGCCGATTGTTCGTGCGCGGGCGGGACGCGGCCATCGTCCCGGCGGCCTTTCTCGTCGGGGTGCTGCTCTGGATGCTGTTCTTCGTGGCCACGTCCGATCTGAACCTGAAGCGCCTACTGGCGGTGGTGTTCTCTCGCCCGCAACCGAGCGCGCTCCCCGAGACCTTCGCCCAGTTCAAGGCGATCCTGACCGGCGGCGTGATCTTCGACGTGCTCGGAACCGGCGTCGCGTACCACACGACGTTCAGTGCCTACAAGCTGTCGACGACGTTGCCGCTGTCGCTGTCGGCGCTGGGGAAGATCGCGCTTGGCGTGCAAGGGGCGCTGTTCGCGGCTTGCTCGTACTGGACCTGGCGGCGGCGCGACATCCGGCCGTTCATGCTGTCCGGCGTCCTCCTTCTGCTGACGCTGGTGGTGTCGCTGTACAAGGACGAGGCGGCGTACGCCGAGTTGAAGCGCTTCGATTTCGTCCCGTTGTTCCTGGTGCTCCTGGCCGGGTGCGCCTTGGGGGCGCGCAAGATGCCTTCCCGCGCGGTGATCGCGGGGTTGATCCTGCTGGCGGTGGCACAGACCGCGCTGGGAGTTCGCTGGGCGCTGCGCGAGAAGGCCACCTATGTGACGACGCGGCCCTGGGCCCAGATGCCGCCACCGCCGACGCAGGTGTATGGCCGCGAAGGGCAGAGCTGGTTCGGGTATTTTCGCGGGTTGCGCAGGGCGCATCCCCAGGCCTGCACCTTCGTCTTCGTGGTGACCGAGTTCAATTCGGGCTTCTGGAACTTCGACATGGTCGGCGCGCTGCTGTCCGAACTGCCGGATCACCTCGCGCTCGAGCACCCGGGCCACGTGCCCCAGCGCCCGGTGGACACCTGGCGCTACCGGATCAAGCACGCGCCCGCGGACAAGGCGCAGCTCCCCGCGTGTGCCTGGCTGTCCGACGACGCCCGGAAGCTGCTACAGCTTCAGCGTCCGTAGATACGCCAGGCTCTGCGGCACCTGCCTCAGCGCCTCGGGGTGCTCATCCTCGATGAAGTAGAGCGCGGTGCCAGATTTCTCGGCGGCACGCAGCACGCCGGGCCAGTCGATCATGCCCGTGCCGAGCGGCACGCTGGATTCATCGGGTGCCTTGCCGTTCGGGCGGCAGATCTCCGTACCCTTGGCGATGTCCTTGAGGTGCGCCAGCGGGAAGCGCCCCGGGTGACGGCCGAACAGCGCCACGGGATCCTCGCCGCCGCGGCGGACCCAGAACACGTCCATCTCCACGAACACCAGATCGGGCGGCGTGTTCTTCAGGAACGTCTCCATCAGCGTCCCGTCGGGGCTGGGCTCGAACTCGTATCCGTGGACGTGGTAGGCGAACCCCAGGTTTCGCTCCTTGAGCGCCTTGGCCGCCTTGGTGAACAGATCGCAAAACTTGTCGACGTCCGGCCGGGTCAGCTTCTCCTTGTGAGGCAGCCACGGGCAGATCACCCACTTCACGCCCAGCGTCTCGGCGCCCTTGATCAACGCCGGCAGATCCTTCTCCAGCCGTTCCGCGGTGGCCATCTGGGCATGCGCCTTCAGTCCTGCCTTCTTCAGCGCGGTGGCCCAGTCTTCGATGGTCTTGCCGTAGAGCCCCGGCGGCAGCTCGACGTCCGTGAAGCCCATCTTGCGTACCTTGGCCAGGGTGCCCGGCAGATCCTTCTCCAGGAACTGGCGCACGGTGTACAGCTCGAGACCCACCGTGCCTTTGAGCGGATGCTTGACAGCAGCGGCGGCGAGAGACGGGCGGACGGCCAGCGCGGCGGCCATTCCTCCGAGGATCGTGCGTCGTGGCGTCATGCCCGCTTTCATAACACCACCTGCAGCCGGCGCCGAAACTCCTGCGGCAGAGGATGGTCGTGGCCGAGGTGCTCGAAGATGGCCAGCATCCCCAGGCGGGCGGCGTCGTCGCGGAATTTTCTGTTGCGACTGACGATCTCCAGGAACTCGGCCAGCGCCGCCTCGAATTTGCTTTGCGCGGCCAGTGCGCTCGCCAGCGCGAACCGCGCCTCGAGGTCCTTGGGATCCTTCTCGACGGCAGCGCGCGCCACCGCTTCACCGCCATAGGCGCGGGCATCGGTCGCGAAGCCGAGCATGCGCTCGAGCGTGGGCACCGCCTCGGCAGCGTCGCTGCGGGGATCGATGCGAGCGAGCAACGCTGGAACTTCGTCCGTGTTCTCGCTTCCGATCAGCAGCCGCGCCAGCAGCAGCACCGCCTTGTCGCGCGTCGCCGGATCCTCGACCAGGGGCCGCAGTGCCGTCTCGGCTTCGGCGGTGCGTCCGGCGCGGGCGGCCTCCTCGGCGTGGGCGAGTGCCTGGACCGCGGCCGAGGGGACGAGACCAGCCACCCAGTCGTGGATGAACGGCGCCGGATGGGCGCCCACGAACTCGTCGACGATTTCCCCGTTTCGAAAGGCCTTCACCGCCGGGATCCCCTGGATGCCGAACGAGGCGGCCAGTTGCGGATTCTCGTCGGTGTTCACCTTCACCAGCTCCACCTGGCCGGCAGTCGCCGCCACCTCGGCCTCGATGATCGGCCCCAGCACGCGGCACGGCCCGCACCACGGCGCCCAGAAATCGACCACCACGGGCACCTGCGTCGAGCGCGCCAGCACGTCCGTCTGAAAGGTGGCCTCGCCGACGTCCTTCACTTCGGGATGGCTCTGGGATTGATGGTGTACGTCGCGGTGATCGTCGCCTGTTCCAGCACGTGCCCCTGGATCGCCTTGCGCACGTCGTGGCCGGTGAAGGTCCCCTCGACGGGGCAACGGGTGACATCCAGCGCGTACATCGTGAAGTGGTAGCGATGGATGATCGAGTCGTTCCAGGGCGGGCAGGGACCGTCGTAACCGAAATACTGCCCCTCCATGGCCGGGTCACCCTTGAACCAGCCGGTGTAGTCATTGAGGCCGCTGCGCGTGCTGCGCGGGCCATCCGGGCCGGGCTTGCCCTTGGGGGTGACGCCGTTCGTGAACTCGCCTTCGCTTATCGGATCGCTGCCGGGAGCCAGGTCCACCAGCACCCAGTGGAAAAAATCGATGCGAAGCAGTGACGCTGGCACCTCGCGGCCGCTCTGGTTGACGTCGTCGGGCGCGCTCGGGCAGTCGGGATCGTGGGCGATCAGCACCAGCGACTGCGTGGCGATCGGCATCTCTCCCCAGCCGACGTGCGGGTTCCGGTTCCCGCTGCGCACGATGTGCTTCTCGGGGTGATGGCGTCCCAGCGCGCAGCGATCCGGTATGTTCTGCCCGTCGCTAAACGTGTCACTCCAGAGCTTCATCGTTCGGGGATAATAATCCAATGGGCGCGGTTACCGTCGGGATCATCTCGGACACGCACGGCCTCGTCAGGCCCGAGGCGCTGGCCGCCTTGCGGGGAGCCGACCGGATCGTCCACGCCGGCGACATAGGCGGGCCCGAGGTGCTGGCGGCGCTGACGGCGGTGGCCCCGGTCACCGCCGTGCGTGGCAACAACGACTTCGGTCCCTGGGCCGAGGCGATTCCCGAGACGGCGGTCGTCGATGTGGGCGGCGTTCACATCTACCTGCTGCACGATCTGGGGCAGCTGGATCTCGATCCGTGCGCGGCGGGAATGGTGGCGGTGATCAGCGGTCATTCGCACCGGCCGTTGCAGGAGGAACGCGACGGGGTCCTCTATTTCAACCCGGGCAGCGCCGGCCCCCGCCGCTTCAAGCTGCCAATCGCGCTCGGCCGGTTGCGCATCTGCGACGGCAAGCTCGAAGCGACGATCCTGTCGCTTGGTTAGATCCACCCGCGTGCACGGGTGCCGAACGCTGCCCTGTCCACGCCCTCGAGCTCCAGGTAGAGATCAAGGAAGGTCTCGCCGGTCAGGAGGTAGCAGAGCTCCCCCAGGAACAGAGCTACCGTCACGCCACGTGGTCGATCGAGATCGATGTGGTGCGAGGCCATGAACCGGACGAACGATGGCATCACCTTGTCGGCGATGGCCGGCGCTGTCCCCTCGAGCGGCAACGCCGACTCGAAGAACAGCGTCGGCAGATCGCGCTCCTCGAGGATGCGGCGGTGAGCGTTGTAGTCCCGACCGGGGATGGTGTCCGTGGCCTTGCTGGCCAGCATCGGGCGCAGATCGACGGTCATAGTCGGGCCTCGACGACGCCGCGGCGGCCGTCGACCATCCAGCACGGGTCCTCGGTGGACAGGCGCGCGGCCAGTCCCGGCGGCAGCCCGACCACCACCTCCGCCTTCAGCGTCCGCAGGGCGACGACCGGAGCGGGGAACCCGTCGACCACCTGGGCGAACGGCGTCTCGGGAGGCCAGTGCGCATCCGAGCAGAGCCGCCGGTAGTTGGCGTCGCCCTTCAGGATCACCAGATCCGCGCGCCCGAGCTCGGCGCGCAGGTCGGCAGGGAGCTGCGAATAGTGCAGGCTGCTGGTGTAGAACGGGTGTGCGCCCAGGATCAGGCTGCCGGCGCGCCGATGGCCGTCGAGCCGGTCGGCCAGCGCGGCGGCGGGAGACCGGCGGAGCGCCCCCAGCCCGTCGTTCACATCCGCTTCCATGGCGTCCGAGACGAACGTGGGGTGGGTCTTGAGGTGGAGCCACAGTTGACCTACCCCGCAGGCGCCCAGGAGGTGATCGACGAGGGCCAGGTCCATCAGCAGCTCGGTTCCGGCGTTGTCGGCGATCAACACGACGCGCGCGCGCGGCCGCTCCGTCAGAAAACCAATCACCTGGTCCGTGCGATCGACCAGCAGATCCGTGCCGGCGTCGCCCGCGTACGAGCCGAGGTGCTGGGCCACGTTGTAGCTGAGGTCGGCCCGGTTGCCCCACAGGCTGCCGTGCAGGTGCGCGCGCAGCCTTTCGTCACCACCCGGTGGGAGGCGAGCGAGCATGTCAGCGCACCGCGCCGGTGCCTCGCTTGGCTGCCACTCGTCACGCTTGTCCGCCGCGAAGGGATCGACGCCCGCCAGGGGCCCGCGGCCGAAGTAGCCGGTCGCCTCCAGGAGCCGCCGGTAGAAGAACGCCTCGGCGAAGAACCAGGGGAGGTCCAGCCAGCTCCGCCCCAGGTGCGGCGCGACGGCGGTGTCCCAGGCAGGACGGTCCGCAGCCTCCTCGACGAGGCCGCGCAGGCGCCCGCCCCGCAGTTCCTGGGCCAGCTCATCGAGGGCGTGGTTCACGTCGGGCGGTGTCGGAGGCAGGCGGCGCCGCGTCCTGGCGAGGATCTCCGGCACGCGCACCCGCAACGTGTCGTGTGCGAAGGAACCCTTCTCGGAGGTGTGCAGTGGCGGCGGGATCAAGCGCGGACAGTCTAGCTTGCCTGCATTCAGCCGCGGTGGCAGGGTCGGCAGGTGACTCTGGCAGAGATCCGGCGGCGCTACGTGGACCCCGGACGAGCGCTCCCCGCCGCGCTCGAGCTCTCGCTGCGCGCGGATCCCCGCCACGGGGCCCGTCAGATCCTGGAAGCGGTCGGCAAGCGGCGGCGCGAGAACCGCGCCGAGGGCCAGCGGCTGCGCATGATGCTGCGTTTCGAGCGCGCGCTGTGGGCCGAGGGGCTGGTGCGCGTGGCAGGCGTGGACGAGGCCGGGATGAGCCCGCTGGCCGGTCCGGTGGCGGCCGCCGCGGTGATCTTCCCGCCCGGAGCCCGTCTACCCGGGGTGGACGACAGCAAGAAGCTGGACCCGGCCGAGCGGGAGCGGCTGGTTCCGCTCATCAAGTCTGCCAGCCTCGCCTGGGCCGTCGCGTTCGCCGAGCCCGAGGAGATAGACAGGCTGAACATTTACCACGCAGGACTTCTGGCCATGCGGCGCGCGGTCGAGGCCCTGGGTGTCGCGCCCGAGCACCTGCTGATCGACGGCCGCCGCCTGTCCGCGCTGCCGCTGCCGCAGACCAGGATCGTCGGTGGCGATGCCCGCAGCTTCTGCATCGCCGCAGCCTCCATCCTCGCGAAGACGGCGCGCGACGCCCGGATGCGCGCGCTGGACGTCGAGTACCCCGGCTACGGATTCGCACGTCACAAGGGCTACCCCGTCCACGATCACGTCAGCGCTTTGCTGGCGCAGGGGCCGTGCGCCGTACATCGTCGTTCGTTCGCGCCGGTCCAAGAGGCGATCAAAGAGGCGCTGGCCCGGCAGGACGAACGCGCGCGCGGTTGAGGTAGACCATCACCGCCGCCGTCCCCAGCAGCGCCGAGACGAACGCCAGCGGCCAGGCCTCGGGCCGGCCGAGCAGCAACAACCCCGCGGTCACGAACTGCGCGATGGTCGCCGCCTTGCCCAGCGGATGGGCGCGGTAGCTGTACTCTCGGCCGCGCAGTGATGGGGCCACCCGGTACACCACGACCGAGATCCCTTGCAGGATCTCGCGCGTGACGATCAGCAGGAGCAACGTGGGCGGCGTCCGGTGCGCCAGGTAGATCCCGACGAGGACCGCCGCCACGAACAGCTTGTCGCAAAGCGGATCGAGCCAGTCGCCGCTGCGGGGACGATCGGGCGGCCCCTGGCCCCGACGTCGCGCCATCCAGCCGTCGAGGACGTCGGTCGCGGCCGCCACGCACAGGATGGTCATCGCCAGGCCGGTGCGCTCCGCGACCAGCAAGAACGCGAGCCCCAGGGGCACCCGCAGCAGCGAAAGGAGATTCGCGACCAACGATCTGGTGTACCTGCCCGATCCCCTCGACGCAACCCTCACCACCGCCCGTAGGCGGGGTGCCCCGGTTTGACAGCCACGAACACGCCGCGGCAGGTCGCCGTGACCGCCCCCTCGGCACACAGAGTGGCCTCGACCACAACCCGGTCCCCCACAACTTCGGTGGCCCGCGCTCGCAGCTCGAGCTCGGCATCCAGCGGGGTCGGTCGCCGCAGCTTGACGTGGAACTCGGACGTCACCGTGGAGGGCGCCTCGGTCAGGCCGCGCGCGCGCATCAGGGCTCGCACCCCGGCCCAGTTGCTGTGACAGTCCAGGAGCGCCCCGATGATCCCGCCGTTGACCACTCCGGGGAAGGCCAGGTGGTGGGGCGCGGGCCGGAATCGCGCCACCAGCTCGTCGCCGTCGTCGTGACTCTTGAGCTGCAGGCCCTCGGGATTCGCCGGACCGCAGCCGAAGCAGCGTCCCCCGGGCGCGTAGCGGTCCTGCACCGAGGTCTCGTTCATGCGGTGAGTCTAGCTTGTGGTACGGTCGAGGCGTGATCAGGGCCGTAGCCTTCATGGCGACAATCGCCAGCTGCGCGGGTTGCCTGCTCTACACCGACCCTGTCAACACCGCGCCGAAGGTGCTGGCGATCAAGATGCCGGACGTCGCCTACCGAGGAAAGACGCTGTCGATCACCGCCGACGTCCAGGACGCGGATGGCAATGACTTGCTGCTGGAGTGGGGGAGCAGCACCATCGATTGCCCTGGCAGCGCCGACGGCGCGCCTCGCGTCAAGGGACAGAGCAAGGACCAGCCTTTCTCCGTGCACGTGACGTCGCTGGACGGCATCTGCGTCTGGGTGGTGGTCCGCGATTCGCACGGCGCCCGTGACTTCGCGTTCGACGTCATCCGGCCGCAGAACCGACCGCCGGTCGCCGACATCCAGCTGGTCAAGCCCGCCACCATGCCCGCCTCCGACGGCACCTACCCGTTGTTCAGCGAGGTGCGCGCTTCATCGAAGGCGATGGATGAGGACAAGGACGTGCTCACCCACCGCTGGATGCTCACCCGTCCCGGGCGGCCCGCGGCGGCCGCTCCATCCTGTTCGGACGCTGCCACCGACGTTTGCTTCGTGGCCGATCCGTCGGGCACCTATGTGCTCGATCTGTTCGCGACCGACGGCCTCGTCGAGAAGGACAGCACCGCTCGGCTGGCCATCAAGATCGCCGATGACCAGCCGCCGTGCATCGTGCAGACCGACCCGCCGATCGTCCCCGAACGGCCGACCCTGGGCGTCAACGGCGGGCGCAAGCTCACCGTCCTGCGCGTCGACGACGACGGCGATCCCTATCCCGGCGTGCCCGCCAGCGGAATCAGCTTTCACTGGCAGATGCGCCGCAACCGCGGCGAGTGGGGCCGGGTCACCACCTCGGTCAGCGACTTCTTCGCGACCGGCGAGGTCGGGGACGTCGTCGAGATGCGCGTCCAGGTCCGCGATCGCCATGATCGACCCGTCCGCCGCGATTACACGGCCTGCACCACGGCCGACTCATCCCGCTGCGAGCTGAAGCCCGGCTGCGCTCAGTGGGTGACCTGGACCGTCGTGTTCTGACGGATCACTTCTTCTTGGAAGACTTCTTCTTCGGCGCGGGCTTGTCGGAGGCCGGGGGCGTTTCCTTCTTGTCTTCTTTCTTCTCCTCGGCCTGGTCCGCCTTGGCTTCTGCCTTCGCCTCCGCCTTGGCCTGCTTCGAACCCTTGACGAGCGCGCCCTTGCAATCCTTGGACAGGTCAGCGTCGTGCTCCTTCATGCAGACGCCGAGGTCTTTCCGGCCGGAGCAATGCTTCTCCATGTCTGTCCTGCACAGGGTGATGATTCTGTACCCGTTGAGGAACTTCTTCGTGCACTCCTCGGACAGCTCGTTCTCGTGGTCGGCGAGGCACTGGCGCGGGTCGCCCTTCTTCGCCTCTTCCTTGCACAGTTTCTCGTAGTCGGCCTTGCAGGCCAGTTGCCACGGAGGCATTGGCTTGACGCCGGCATCGGGGGCCTGCTGGACGAGGAGCGTCGCGAAAAGCAAGGTCGTGTGCATGACGCACGTATATCACGGTCGCCTTGCGAGCTCGTCGGTGGTGCCCACGATTGCCCTCGGAGGATTCCATCATGCGCACGGAGAGCAACGTCAGGAGCGGCGGTGTCGACGCCGAAACCACCATCGACACGTTGAAGAAGTTCCTACGCGGCGAGCTATCCGCGGTCGAGACCTATGGCCAGGCGCTCGGGAAGCTGGCGCGCACCGAGGTCGCGCCGCAACTCGAGGAGTGCAAGCGTTCCCATGAGCAGCGGGCCGAGATGCTGCGCCAGCAGGTGGTCCGCCTCGGCGGCGAGATCCCCCAGAGCTCCGGGCCCTGGGGCGCGTTCGCCAAACTGGTGGAGGGCGGCGCCAAGATCCTGGGGGAGAGGGCCGCCATCGCCGCGCTGGAAGAGGGCGAAGATCACGGCCTGCGCCTCTACCGCGACAACCTGAGCAAGCTCGACGCCCGCGCGTGCGCCGTGGTCGATCAGAGTCTGCTACCGGAACAGGAGCGCACGCACCGGGTGATGAGCGCTCTCAAGCACCGGGCTCATTAGGTCAGCAACCTGGTCAGGGTGGCCTGGACGGTGTCCAGGTCCACCGGTTTGACCAGGTGCTCGGCGAAACCGGCGGCGCGAGACCGGTCGCGATCGGCCTGCTGACCGTATCCGGTCACCGCGACCAGGCTCACGTCGCCCGTTTCGCGCAGCCTGCGCGCCAGCTCGAACCCGTCCATCACAGGCAGCCCCAGGTCGAGAAAAGCCAGCTCCGGCTTGAACTCGTGTGCGGCCTCAAGCGCGCTCGGGCCGTCGAAGGCGACCCGGGTATCGAAGCCCAGCATGCCCAGCGCGTCGGCCAGCACCTCCGCGGCGTCGACGTTGTCGTCGACGACCAGGATGCGGCGGCCCAGATGGCGCGGCGGGAACGGGTCGCGGAAACTCGCGGTCACCTCGTCGTGGGTGACATGGCCGAGCGGCGCGTGGGGCAGCCGCACCACGAACTCGCTGCCCTTGCCGGGACCGTCGCTGTGCGCGGAGACTGTGCCGCCATGGCGTTCCACCAGGCTCTTGACGATGGTGAGGCCGAGGCCCAGCCCGCCTTGCGCCCGGTCGAGCGTGCGCGTCCCCTGGACGAAAAGCTCGAACACCTGCGGCAGAAGCTCGTGCGCGATCCCGGCGCCATCGTCACGCACCCGCAGGGTCACGGTGCTGCCCTCGAGGCGGCCGCTCAGCAGGATCTGCCCGCCGGGCTCGGTGTACTTGGCGGCGTTGGTGAGGAGGTTGGCGACCACCTGCGCCAGGCGCACCTCGTCGCCGCGAATCAGCAGGCCCTGCGCCGGCACGTCGACGGACAGCCGGTGCGCCCGCTCCTCGAGCAGCGGGCTCGCCATCTCGATCCCACCGCGCACGGCGTCCATGATCTCCAGCGGCCGTTTCTTGAGCTCGATCCGGCCGCGCGCGATGCGCGACACGTCGAGCAGGTCGTCGACAAGGCGCACCAGGTGCTGCACCTGCCGCTCGATCACCGTGCGCTCCTTCACCAGCAGGTGGCTCCCGCGAAGGCGCATGAGCTGCAGCGCGGTGAGGATCGGTGACAGCGGGTTGCGGAGCTCGTGGCCCAGCATGGCCAAGAATTCGTCCTTGGCGCGGGCCGCGGCCTCCGCCGCCTCGCGGGCCGCCTTCTCCCTCGCCAACATCTCGGTGCGCTCGGACGACAGGACTCCGATGTGATCCCGGCCACGCACGTCGGTCTCGTCGACGACGCTGCGCGATGCGCTGGCCTGGTCGATCGCGGTTCGGGGCACCTCGGGACGTAAGTTCCAATGCCCCGGGGCGCAAGGGGCACACCCCAGCGCCAGCGCCAGGCGGGCCGCCGGCCCTTAGATTCAAGGGGTGCGGGTACGCGGGATCGAGATCCGGGTCGATGGGAGCGTCGCCGCCATCTTTCTGCTCATCGTCGTGCATCTCGGGGGCAACGTGCTGCCGCTGCAACATCCCGACTGGCCCTGGGCGCTGCGCTGGCTACTGGCGCTGGCGACGGCTGCGGCCTTCTTCGCCTCCGTGCTGGCGCACGAGATGGCGCACGCGCTGGTCGCCCGCGCTCACGACGTCCCGGTGGACGGAATCACGCTGTTCGCCTTCGGCGGCGTGGCCCGGATCCCGGATGAGCCGCCTTCTGCGCGCATCGAGTTTCTGATCGCGGTGGCCGGTCCGGTCACCAGCGCCATCATCGGCGTGGTCGCGGTCGTCGCGGGCGGGATCCTCGTCGGGCCCGTGGCCACGCTGCTCGCCTGGTTCGGCTCGGTCAACCTCCTCCTGGGGCTATTCAATCTTCTGCCGGGCTTTCCGCTGGATGGCGGTCGTGTGCTGCGAGCTGCGCTCTGGCGTGCGACGGGCGACTTCCAGCGCGCCACCCACTGGGCGGCGCTCGGCGGACGGCTGGTGGCGCTGGTCCTGGTGTTTGCCGGCCTGGCCATGGCCATGGGGATGAGCATGCCGCTGCTCGGCCGCGGCCTCATCCCCGGCCTGTGGCTCATCTTCGTCGGCTGGTTCCTGTATGCCGCGGCTACCAGGGCTAGCGCGGCCGGCAGGACTGAGACCGGCGCTCTGCCAGGGCCGCCGACTCCGGGTCCTCGGCCTTCATCAGCTCGAAGTACTCCTTGAACGCCGCCTTCGCCTGGTCGCAGCGCCCGTTGCGGTACTGCAGGTGCGCGCGACCCCACATCGCGACCGAGCGGCCCCAGTTGTCCGCCGTCCCGAAGCGCTGCTCCGCCGCCTGGTACGCGGCGACTGCCTCGTCGACCTTGCCAAGCTCGGCCAGCGCCGCCGCTCGGTTGTAGTGCGCCCAGGGGTCGTTCGGATCCCCGGTCACTGCCTGCTGGGCGAGCAACAGCGCGCGCTTCGGATCACCCAGCGCCAGCGCGTCGGCGGCATCCGACACCTGCTTGCGTACCTCGTACCCCGCCTGCGGCTCCACGCACAGAAGCCCGGCATATACCATCAGCGTCGTCATCACCATCGCCCAACCCTCCCTCTCCCCCGCAATCTAGGTTCAGCGGACGCCGTCGACCAGCAGGCCGGTCGGCATCTCCTGCGGGACCAGGATCACGCGGTCGACGCCCAGCTCGTCGTGCAGGAAGGCGACCAGCGCCGGGTAGACCAGCATCTTGAAGCCATAGAACCGCTTCACGCGATCGCTGCGCAGCTCCTCGAACAGCGCCCTGTCCTCGACCTGCTTGCCCAGCTTGGCGATCTCGTTCGCGCGCAGCACGGCGGTCACCGGACCGAAGTCCGCCGTCGGCGTCGGCACCTGACTCCGCAACAGCGACTGGTAGGTGGTCTCGTCGACGCCCTGGTGCGAGGCCGGGTCCCACAGCTTGCCGTCCAGCGCCAGCACCACGTCGCCGTTTTCGGCCAGCGAGTAAAGGTCTGGCGCCAGGGTCTTCGTGCGTATCGCCTCGCGGATCTTCTCCAGCGCCGGTCCCAGTTCCTTGCGCAGGGCCGCCACGTACTCGGCGCGCGCGGCCCCGTAGTCCTTGATCTCGCTGCGCCCGAAAAACCGATCGCCCACCTCGTCGATGCCCAGAGGCAGGCTGACGGTCTGCGGATCCTTGTCGCCGCGGGGCCAGAACGACACCTGCACGCTCCGGCTGCCGAAGTCGAGCACCAGCTTGCCCCGCGCGCCGCGCGTCGCCGCGAGGTAGCCGAAGCGACCCTCGCGATCGCGGCTCAGAATCTCCAGCTTCACCCCGGCTCGGGCCTGCAACGCCTTGCGGATGTCATCGGGGTTCTGCGCGCGGCGCGCCCACTCGGTCGCGACCGCGCCGACCACCCGTCCGCCGTCGCGATCGCACTGGGCGACGTACTGGCGGACCAGCGTCACCAGAGCCTCCTCGGTCTCGCCTTCGAGGGGGCGCGCCGTCTGGGTCATCTGATCGAACGTTCGTTCGCCAAGCTGCAAGCGGCAGCGGCAGGTGCGCTCCTCGGCCAGCGAGCGCACGTCCTGATCGTCGACCGACGCGACCACCAGTTTCACGTTGCGGCTACCGACGTCGATCACGCACAGCCGGGTCTTGCCGCCGTCGAGCGGCGGCGAATCGCTGTGGTCGGGCCGGCAGGCGACGGGGGGCAGGGCCACCGTCGGGGCAGGCGGGCCCTCGGGCGGGCGGCCGGGACGGCAGGAGCCCAGCAGCAGGAGGGCGACGAAAGCGAGACGGAACTGACGGTTCATCGAGTGACGAACTTACCACCAACCCTGGGCGTGCAGGACGTATCGGATGACCGCCGTCAAGGCCAGGGCCGACCCCGCCGCCAGCGCCACCTGCGCGCCCAGGTGCTGGACACGCGCGCTGTGCGTGTTACTGGCAACGTCCTGGTAGTTCTCCGCCTGCGAGGCCGCCCGCAGCGCATACCGCGCCGAGTACTCGAGTCCCCATGAAGCCCCCAGCGCCACCACCGCCGAACCAGCGAGGATGTTGCCGGCCGCATCCCGGTACCACGCTGGCCGCGGCGTCTGCGCCTTCGGTGTGATGGTCAGCGAGGGCGGCCCAGGCGGCGTCAGCGTGGGCAGCGCCTGGCTCGACGGCTTCTCGTCAGGCACGAGCGGCACCTCGCCCGACCGATCGAGCAGCGGCGGCAGCGGCCCGCCACAACTGGCGATGTTCACCCGCGCCTTGCGCTCTTTCCAGGGCGGCGGTCGGGTCTCGATGTAGCGACGGTAGATGGCCACCGCTCCCGGGCAGTTCCCCGTCAGTCGCCGGCTCTGTGCCCACAGGTAGAGGAGCGTCGGCTCCGGATCCAGCTTGTACGCCGCCTCCGCCTCGTTCGCCGCCTGGTCGTAGGCCTTCGCCTCGAAGAACTGGCAGGACTCGACCAGGTGCCGCTCGGCCTCGGGTTTCAGCGGGGGGATGGCGCGTGGATCGCACTGGAGGGCCGTCGTCTGCGGCCGTTTTTGAGCGACGGCCGCCGAGGGCGCACCCAGCAGCGCCGCCACCAGGCTCAGTCTAAGGAAGCGGCGCATCCAGATCCGGGTTGTTCGGGTTTTTCTTCTTCTTGTTCCTGGAGACCTTTTGCGCGGCAGACGGTCGGCCACGTTTCTTCGCCGCCGGCGTGGGCTTTGGTGCCGCCTCGACCTGCGCCACCGGCGGCGGCGTCTCGACCGGCACGACGATCGGTCGGTGCACCGGTGGTGGTGGCGGCGGCGAAGGTGTCGGGACGGCGACGGGCGGCAGCTCCCGTTCCATCAGGCCGCGCACTCCGGCCGCGCCACCGGCCAGCCCCACCAGGACGACCGCCATCGCCCACACCCGGCGCCGCTTGCGCGGCAACATCATCATCGGCATCCGCGTCGCCGCGCTGGCCGCCTCGTCCGCCTTGCCGGCGAACAGCTCGCTCATGAAGCGCCCGAGCTCGACCGACGACACCGTCAGGCCCTCTTCGCGCGCGAAGGTCTCGAGATCGATCTGCAGTTCTTGCGCCGTCGCGTACCGATCGTCGCGGTTCTTGCGCAGACAGCGCATCACGATCGCCTCCAGCGCCGCCGGGTAGCCTTCCTTCACCGTCGACGGTGCCTTGGCCTCGTGCTCGACGATCTGCAGGAGGATGGCGTACTCGTTGTCACCGGTGAACGGCGCCTTCCCCGTCGTCAGCTCGTAGAGCAAGAGGCCCAGCGAGAAGATGTCGCTGCGCCGGTCGAGTGCCTCGCCGCGCCCCTGCTCGGGCGAGATCCACCCGGCCTTGCCCTTGATCATCCCGGTCCGGGTGGCCGCACGCCTCATCGCCGCCTTGGCGATGCCGAAGTCGACGATCTTCACGGCGCCGTCGTCGCTGACCAGGACGTTCGCCGGCGACACATCGCGGTGGACGATGTTCAGCGGCTGTCCCTGCGCGTCCGTCTTGTCATGCGCGTAGTGCAGGCCGGCCGCGGCGCCGATCATGATGCCCATGGCCACGTCCAGCGGCACGCCCCCGCGGCTCTCGGCCGCCTTGATGATCCGCCGCAGGTCAGCGCCGGCGACGTACTCCATCGTGAAGTAGTGGACGTCCTGCTCGCGTCCGACGTCGAACACCTGGGCGATGTTCGGATGCTCCAGCGTCGCCGCCAGCCGCGCCTCCTCCAGGAACATCCGCACCCACTCCTCCTCGGTCGCGTGCTGGGTCAGGATGCTCTTCAGCACCACGATCTTCTCGAACCCCTCGAGCCCCTGCACACGCGCCAGAAAGATCTCCGCCATCCCCCCGATCGCCAGCCGGCGCAGGAGGTGATACTTCCCGAGTTGTTGACCCGGGGCGAGCAAGCGCTCCGCGGACGGAGCCCCGCCGGAAGTGGGGTGCGACTCCGGTGCCACCGCCCGGTAGTTTAGAGAGCCGCCCTAGGCAGTCAAGGCATGTGACGCGGCGATTTCACTCGATTTCGCAGACGAAGGCGTTCTGGTTGCCGCACGCCCGGTCGTGCCACTGGTTGCGGGTCACGCTTTCGAGGAGGCAACCGTTGACGTCAGGCTCGCCGGGCGCCGTCTTGTTGATGGTGAGCGGCTCGTTGGTCACCCACTGGAGGGCCTTGGCGGCGTCGTTCCAGCGGCCCCCGATCCAGTACTCCCCGTAGAACTGAGCCACCACGAACGAGTGCTCCTCCTCGCTGTTGAAGGTGACCAGGTGCCCGTTCAGCCCGGCGCAGAATGCGTTGGCGGCATCCCAGTTCCGCTTGCCGAAGAACATCCGGTAGGCGTGGTTGTCCACCTGCCTCCGGGTCACCCAGATCGGCTGCTCGCACACGGCGCGCGCCGTCGTGGTCGCGCACGGTGTCGGCCCCCACCTGAACGGGGGCGCGCTCTGCAGGATGCAGCTGTTGCTCGGGATCGTGGGGACGCCAGCATCGGGGCCCGAGAACATCCGACTCCGGACAGCGTTGTCGGTGTTCTCGCCGGTGATCCAGGCGAACGGTGCCTGCTCGCGCATCCCGACCCAGCCCGGCGCGCGGAACAACCCCCCGACCGCGGTCAACTCGTCGGTGTTCGAATAGGTGACGAGGTGCGCGCTTCGCCCCTCGCAGGTCATCTGGGCCACCTCCCAGGTGACGACGCCGTCGTCGGGCCGGAAGTAGCAGTGCCTCGACGTCTCGTAAGTCACGCGGGCCACGCCGGTCTTGCAGTCGAGGCAACCGCTGTTGCAGCTGTCCCCGCTGCGGTTGTTGCCGTCGTCGCACTCCTCGACGCCTACGCGCCGGTAGCCGTCGCCGCAGGCGGCCCAGCGGCAGCTGACCAGGCACCCGTCGTCGTTGGCGAGATTACCGTCGTCACACTGCTCGCCGGGATCCACCTTGGTGTTGCCGCACGCCGCGCACTGGCCTGCCAGCCCCGGCTCCGAACTCTTGCCGTAACGCCGCTTCGACGGGCAGCTCTCGTCGGGAAAGCTGCAGGCGTGTGTCGGCTCGCAGACGCCTTCGACTTCCTGGTCGTAGCACTGGTCCGAGCTGTCACACTCGAACGTCACGTGCATGTCGAGGCACGACAGGCCCATCACCGCCAGCACAGTGACGATCGCACGGGCTGCCCGGGCCGAGGCCATCCGGGAAACCTTATCACCGCGTGGGGGCATGGGGACCCTTCGAGGGTCCCCATTTATCTAGTCAGGCCGTGCTTGCGAATCAGCTCGTGCAGGTAGACGCGCGAAAGGCCGGCTCGACGCGCGGCCTCCGACACGTTGTGGTCAGCCTTGCCCAGCAGATCCACCAGGTATTCCCGCTCCCACGCCTCGATCAACCTCTCGCGCGCCTCGCGGAAAGGCTGGCCCGAGCCGGTCGGCATCTGCGTTCCTCCGGATGCGCCGCCGCTCGGCCCCTCGGGCAGCGACAGCAGCCCCGCGTCCAGCGAGGTGCCTGGCGACAGCGCCAGCGCCTGCTCCATGACGTTGCGAAGCTCGCGCACGTTGCCCGGCCAGTCGTGCGCGGTCAGCATGGCCAGAGTCTGCGGCGGCACCGTGGGCACCGGCCGTCCAGCCCCCTTCGCCGCCAGCGCCAGGAAGTGCTCGACCAGCAGCGGCACGTCCTCGCGGCGCTGGCGCAAGGGTGGGATCTCCACGCGCACCACCGCCAGACGGTGGTAGAGATCCCGGCGGAAGCGGCCCTCGCGCACCTCGGTGATGAGGTCCCGGTTCGTCGCCGCAATCACCCGCACGCTGATGTTGCTGTAGTTGGTGCCGCCGACGGGCTTCACCTGCCGGCGCTCGAGTGCGCGCAGAAGGCGTGGCTGCACCTCGTTCGACAGCTCGCCGACCTCGTCGAGGAAGATGGTCCCCGTGTCGGCCTGCACGAAGGCGCCCTCGCGATCGCGATCGGCGCTGGTGAACGATCCACGCACGTGGCCGAACAGCTCGCTCTCGATGAGCGTCGGCGGCACGCCCGCCAGATCGCAGATGATGAATGGCCCGTTCCCTCGGGGGGAGCGCCTGTGCAGCGCTTCCGCCGCCAGTTCCTTGCCGACGCCGGTCTCGCCGTGCAGCAGGACGGCCGTGTCCGACGCCGCCACGCGTTCGAGGATGGTGAACAGCTGGCGCATCACCGTGCTGCGCCCGATCAGCTCGCCGAAGCTCTGTGCCTCGGACAGCGGCACGGCCGAGGCCGATTCGGAGACCACGCGCAGCTCGGTCGCGCCCACCAGAACCTGCGCGCCGACGCCGACGACGAGCGCCTCGAACTTCGCGCCGTCGAAGAAGCTGCCGTTCGACGAGCCGAGATCGCGCAGCCTCACCTCGCTGTCGGTCACGTCGACCTCCAGGTGTTGCCGCGAGACCTGCGCGTCATGTAGGACCAACTGGCACGTGTCGGCCTTTCCGACGGTGTACTTGCCTGGCTGCAGGGGCAGGCTCTGACCGCGGTCGGGCCCGGAGACCACCACCAGCTTCAGATCCGGCGGCAGATCCGAGAGCACCTGCGGCAGTGCCAGCTCGGTGCCGATGTCCTCGTCGGACCCTGAATTCACGAATGTCATCATACACAAACGTCGACGAGCCGAGGCCCTTTCGGGGGAGGTGTCACGAGAGGTGGGAGCGCTGTCCACCTGGCGGCATCTCGACGCCGTAAGGCAGGCCCAGACAGGTGTTGGCCGAGCTACTACAGAAAGGGCGGTGTCCCGCCGAGATTCTAACTGTTTACGGTGGGATCGCGTTTTGCTCTGGGATTACCGCGGTCGGCGCCCTGCTGGTGCTGACCAACCCCCGAGAGGAGGTACGAAGCGATGTACAAAATCGGGCTCGGGTCGCGTCTGGTGCTGGGTCTTGCGTGCGCACTCATGGTTGCGTGCAGCGGCGCCATTGGCGGCGACAGCGCCGGCTCAGGCGGCGGCAGCGATGATCCCGCGGGTGGTACTGGATCGATGCCGAACAACCTCCCCCAGGACACACCCCCGGCGTCGCTTCCGCCCGATCGCATGATGAGCACGGTGTGCAAGGGGATTGAACCGGGCCCCACCTACGTCCGCCGGCTGACGAAGAACGAGTACAACAACGTCATCAACCACCTGGCCGGGGACACCAGCTCGCCCGCCAAGGATTTCCCGACCGAGACGCAGATCGAGGGCTGGGACAACAACGGCCTCGCCCAGACCGTCTCGCCGGTGCTGCTCGAGCAGTACCTTCTTATCGCCGAGCGTGAGGCGCAGATGCTGGTCGACACCAAGCTCGCCGCGCTGATGGGCAACTGCGACGTGGCGACCAAGGGCGAGCCCGCTTGCCTCATGGCGCTGTACGATAACTTCGGCCGCCGTGCCTTTCGCCGGCCGCTGGCCGCCGACGAGATCGCCCTGCTCAAAGTCGTGTTCGACGTCGGCAAGACGACCGGCGGCACCAACGGCTTCAAGAACGGCATTCGCCTGGTCGTGACCGAGATGCTGCTCTCGCCGCCGTTCCTGTACCGCATCGAGTTCGGCATGCCGGCCAAGCCCGGCGAGACGGTGGTGCGACTGGATCACTACGAGATGGCCTCGCGGCTGTCGTTCCTGGTGTGGAACTCGATGCCCGACGACATGCTCTTCACGGCGGCGAAGGACAGCAAGCTGGGTACGGCGGCCGAGATCAGCGCCCAGGCGATGCGGATGATCGGCGACGGCAAGGCCAAGGCCTCGACCCGCCACTTCTACGAGCAGTGGCTGGATCTCGACCGCCTGGACAACCTCATGAAGGACGCCGTCACCTTCAGGACCTGGTCGGGTGCCATCGCCAGCGCCATGAGGACCGAGACGCTGCGCTTCGCCGACGAGGTCACCTGGAACGACTCGAGCGGCGACATCACGGCGCTGCTCACGGCCACGTACTCGTTCATGACGAAGACGCTGGCGACGTTCTACGGCGGCGTCACCGCGCCGGCCGACGACACGACCTTTGCCCGCGTCGACCTGAACGCCATGCAGCGCGGCGGCGTGCTGACCCAGGGCGCTCTGATGGCGGGGCTGGCTCACGAGAACCAGACCTCGCCGGTCGTGCGCGGGCTGTTCGTGCGCGAGCAGTTCCTGTGCACGCACCCCCCGGCGCCGCCGGACGACATCCAGATCGTGATCCCCAAGCTGGACCCGACCAAGACCACGCGCGAGCGGTTCGCGGTGCACACCAACCTCGAGTGCGCGCGCGCTTGCCACACGCTGATGGACCCGATCGGCCTCGGTTTCGAGAACTTCGATGCGGTCGGCAAGTACCGCACCACGGAGGCTGGCAAGAGGATCGACGCCACGGGCGAGATCATCGGTCTTGCGTCCATGACCGGTGACGCTGCGAAGTTCAACGGCCCGCTGGAGCTCGGTCGCAAGCTTGCCTCGGCGGACGAGGTGCGCAGCTGCGTCGGTACCAAATGGTTCCAGTACAGCCTGGGCCGCACCCAGGACACGAACAGCGACGCTTGCTCGCTGGACGTGCTCAAGCGGCGCTTTTCCTCGAACAATTACAAGCTCAAGGACCTGCTCATGGCCACGGTCCAGACCGACGCGTTCCTGTTCCGCCGGGTGATCACGGCCGGAGGTGCGCAGTGAAGTCCCCCCTCCTCGATCGCCGCGCGGTCCTCCGTGGCGTCGCGGGGGTCTCGGTCGCGCTGCCCTGGCTCGAGGCGATGGGGCCTGCCAAGCGGGCCCAGGCCGCCACCCTCAGCGGGTTCCCGAAGCGGCTGATCGTCTGGTTCACGCCGGACGGGACCATCAAGAACAACTGGACGCCACCGGGGACCGATCCCACGGCCTCGCGCATCCTGGCGCCGCTGGCCAGGTACAAGGACTACGTCACGGTGCTGGACGGCGTGGACAACGTCGCGTCCTACAATGGGGTCGGCGACGGTCACCAGACCGGCATGGGCTGCATGCTGACGGGCATCGAGCTTCTGCCGGGGAGCACGAAGGGCGGCTGTGACACCTGTGCGCCCGCGGGGTTGGCCGGCGGGCCCTCCGTCGACCAGGTGGTGGTTCAGAAATCCGCCCCCAATACCAAATTCTCGTCGCTGGAGATGGGTATCCAGACTGGCGGCGGCGGCAACGCGTGGTCGTATTCGAACTACTCGGCAGCGAACATGCCGCTGCCGCTGGAGAACAGCCCCGCCAACGTCTGGAAGCGGGTGTTCACGGATCTTCAGGCCGGCGGCGGCGATCCCATGGCTCTCGATCGCCTGAAGACCGAGCGTAAATCGGTCCTGGACGCGACCATCAAGCATTACCAGACGGTGGCGATGAAGCTGGGGCAATCCGACCGCGCGAAGATGAACGCGCACCTGCAGGGCGTGCGCGACCTCGAGACGCGCCTGCTGGCGGCGTCGCCGGCCGGCGGGGCCGCCAGTTGTGTGAAGCCGCCGCAGACCGCCGCGACCACGGATTTCCGCACGACCGGCAAGCTGCACATGGATCTGTTGCACATGGCGATGACCTGCGATCTGACGCGGGTCGGGACCATCCAGTGGACGCGCTCCGTCGGCAGCGCGCGCATGGACTGGTTGGGCGCGACGCGCGGTCAGCACGACATGTCGCACGACGCGAACGACGCCACCACGGCCGCGAGGGACGTGGCCACCGGCGCCGCCATCACCATGCCGACGGCGGAGATGCTCACGCGGATAAATATCTGGTACATGGAGCAGCTCTTCTACCTGGTCGACAAGCTGGCGAAGACGCCGGAGGGCGCGGGCAACATGCTCGACAACACCCTCATCCTCTGCGTGAACGAGCTGTCGATGGGCAACGCGCACAACCGCACCGACATGCCGTTCCTGCTGGTCGGCAAGGCGGGCGGCGCGCACAGGAGCGGTCGCGTGCTGCGCTACCCGGGCGCGACCCGCGTGCCGCACAACAACCTGATGGTCTCGGTGCTGAACTTCATGGACGTGCCGGCGACGACGTTCGGCAACCCGAAGTACTGCACCGGCGCGCTGACAGGGCTTTGAGCTGGGCTACTTTTTGAGGGGCACGTCCGGGGGGACCATGCCTTTTTGCGGGTCGCTGCCCTTCTTGGTGACGCCCTTGGCGGCGGCGAGGTCGGGCGGCTCGAGGTCCTTGCCCATGTCGTGGCTGGTGTCGATCCAGGTCTCCAGCACCTTGCGCAGGCGCTTGAGCGTGGCCTGGTCGGCAGGCTTCTTCGACACGGCGAGGTTGTTGATCTCGTACGGGTCCTTGGCGAGGTCGTATAGCTCCTCGGCGGGCATGGTCGGCGCCGTCAGCACGGCCTGGACCGGGTCCAGCTTGCCCTGGGCCCCCAGCTCCTTGATCAGGGTCCAGACGGGGTAGCTGCGTTCCTTGTAGGCGTTCGTCTGCAGGAACGGCCGCTCGGGGGTGAAGTTGCGGATGTAGCGGTGCTGCTTGTCGCGCACGGTGCGGAAGCGGAACACCGTCTCGTCGCAGCGATCGCGCGCGCCGAAGACGTACTGGCGCGCGGGCGCGGCCTGCGTGCCGAACAGCACCTGGCCCTCCATCTTCGGCGGTTTCGGAACCCCCGCGAAGGCAAGGACCGTCGGCGCGAAGTCGATGGAAGCGACGAGGCGCCCGTCGACCGCGCCCGCCTTGTAGCCCTTCGGCGCCGGGAAATTCTTCGCCCATCGGACGATGAGCGGGACGTTGAGGCCGCTCTCGTACGGGAACTGCTTGCCCCGGACGTGAGCCTGTCCGTTGTCGCCGAAGAAGAAGATGACGGTGTCGTCCGCGACTCCGTCCTTCTCGAGATGCGCCAGAACGAGAGCCACCTTTCGGTCCACCTCGGTCGCCGCGTCCAGGTATTCGGCCCAGTCCTTCCGGGTCACCGGATGGTCGGGGTAGTAGGGTGGAATCACCACCTTGGCTGGATCCGCCCGCTTGGGGGCATGGAACTTCCGGTGGGTCTCCTGGAAGTTCACCTGGGCGAAGAACGGCTGGTGCCCCTTGAGGTCGTCCCAGGTCTTCGATTCGAAAGCCGCGCCGTCGTAGTTGAAGTTCCAGTCGGTCTTGCCCGTGCCCTTGAAGTCGATCGCGGCCGGAAAGCTGACGACGTTGGCGGTGAAATACCCGGCGTCGCGCAGCCAGTGCGTCACCAGGCGCACGCCGTCGGGCAGCTTGTAGCCGTCGTCGCGGTGCGAGCGGTGGTTGTGGGCGCCAATGGTCGTCTGGTACATCCCGGTCATGAAAGCCGAGCGGCTGGGCGAGCACACCGGCGCGGTGGTGTACGCGTGCGTGAAGCGCATCCCCTGCACGGCCAGTTTGTCGAGGTTCGGCGTCCAGACCTCCTTGGTGCCATAGCTCGACAGGTGCGGTCCGAAGTCCTCGGCAATCAGCCACAGGAAGTTCGGGCGCTTGGGGGCGGCCGAGGCGGGCGACGCGAAGGCCAGGAGCAAGGCGAGACAGATGAAACGCATCGCGGGGATGCTACGGTCAGCGTGCGGCGAAGTCGAGGAGGCCCTTGGCGCGGGCGCAGGCCTCGTAGGGATCGGGGGCGCCGGTCGGATCGACCACGATCCAGCCGTGGTAGCGGCCCTCGCGGAGCGCGCGCAGACATCCGGCGGTGCTTCCTTCGCGGAGGCGGGCGTAGCCGACGCGCAGTGCCCCGAGGCGGGCGAGCAGCTTCTCGGGGGGACCGGGTGCGCCGGCGAACGAGGCCGGATCGAACACCGGCCGCAGCAGCGGATGCGTGGCGGTGCGAAGGACGCGTTCGAGCTGATCAAGGCTGGTGAAGGCGGACGTTCTGTCGAGTGTGACGGCGACCAGCAGACCGCGCTTGGCGCCGATCTCGGCGGCGCGGCGCAGGCTGCTGGCCAGGTGGAAAACCCCCTCCTCGGCGCTCTGGCCGTCGAGGCCACCCGCCGGGGACACCTCGATGAAGGTGGCGCCGAGCTTGCGCGCCAGGTCGGCGCCGGCTTCCAGGTTCTCGCCCCACTGCAACCGGCGGGTGGCGTCGGGAGCGAAGGCGTCGGTCCCCGTCACCCGCAGCGAGAAGCAGTCCAGCCTCACGGCGTCGGTCAGCCGGCGCAGATCCGCGATGCGGTCCTCGTCTCCGGCGCGATGAACACCCCCCGGACCAACGGACGCCAGCTCGACGCCGTCGAACCCGAGGCTGGCGGCAAACTCGAGTACCTCGCCCAGAGCATAGCTGCGGCCTGCGCGTGGCGAGGCGGCGGCGAAGCCCCCGAGTGCGATGGCGGTGCTCCAGCGGCCGTTGCGGGCCCTGTCCCGGCCGGGCGCCAGCCAGGGTGCCACCGGCGTGGTGGCGAGGAGGTTCAACACCTGGCGTCGACTGCTGTTCGCCACCGCTGGTAGAGTGCCGCGCATGAACGGAAAGAAGCAAGCGCGGCTGGTCCTGGGCGCCTCGGCGGCGCTCACCGTCGGTGCAGCCAGAGCGGCCGCTGCCGTGTTCGAGGCCGCCGAGGAGACACAGCAGGGAGCGAAGGTGATCGTGCTCAGAGGCAAGGACCTGGAGGCGCGCATCGCACCCGAGGCGGGGGCGAACCTGTTCTCGTTGAAGGTCGGTGGCGAGGAGCTCCTGGTGCAACCCGAGAAGATGGAGGACCTCAAGCTGCACCGGTCGGGGACGCCGATCCTGTTCCCGATGCCGAACCGGGTGCGCGACGCCGTGCTGAACCTCGAGGGCCAGCAATTCAAGTTCGAGGCGAACAACGCCAAGAACTTCATCCACGGGCTGGTCCGCCAGCGTCCCTGGAAGAGCGAGCCGCCCGTCGCGGGCAAGGCCGGCGCCTCGGCGAAGGTGTGGATTGACTGGGACGAAGCCCAGCCAGATTTTGCGCGCTTTCCGCTGCCGCACCGTCTGACGGTGACCTACACGTTGACCAGGACCGGCGTGCAGCTGGCTTACGCCGTGGAGAACCGGGGCAAGGCGCGCCTGCCGTTCGGCTTCGGCGTACATCCCTGGTTCCGTGTGCCGGGCGAACGCAAGCAGGTCTTCTTGCAGGTGCCGGTGTCGCAGCGGATGGAGGCCGAGGACAAGCTGCCGACGGGCAAGCTGGTGAAGGTCGACGGCGGCTACGACCTGCGCAAGCCGACCTCGCTGGAGGCGCTGGACCTCGACGACGTCTACTTCGGGACCACCCCGGCGGCCGCGCCCAGCTTCGAGTGGCGCGAACGAGGCGTGAAGGTGACGCTGGCGGGTTCGGCCGAGTTCACCCACTTCGTGGTCTACACCCCGCCTGGCAAGCCTTTCTTCTGCATGGAGAACCAGACCTCCTCCACCGACGCCCACAACCTCCACGCCCGCGGCATCAAGCGTGAGGCGCACTTGCTCTTCGTGGAGGCGGGCAAGACTGCGCGGGGAACGTTGACGTGGAAGGTATCGAAGAAGTAGCTGCCGTTGTAGGGGTGCGACCGCGGCTCGCTCCGTGTCTATTCGCGGGGCAGCAACGACCGTTTCCCAAGTGGTGATACCCTCCGGGAGGTGCGGGCGACGGTCTTGCTCGTGGAGGACGAATCGTCGATCGCCGACAACGTGGTCTACGTGCTCCGGACCGAGGGGTTCGAGCCTCTCTGGACGATGCTGGGCCAGGAAGCCCTCGCGCTGTTGCGGCAGCGGCCCGTGGATCTGGTGATCCTGGACATCGGCCTGCCCGATGGCAGCGGCATCGAGATCTGCAAGGCGATCCGCTTGTTTTCCCAGGTGCCGGTGGTCTTTCTCACGTCGCGCACCGGCGAGATCGACAAAGTCGTGGGCCTCGAGATCGGGGCGGACGACTATGTGGTCAAGCCCTTCAGTCCCCGTGAGCTGGTGGCCCGCATCAAGGCGATCCTCAAGCGCACCCGGCTCGCGCCGGCGCCCACACTCCAGTCCGCACTCACCACGGCGTGCGGGCGGCTGGTGATCGATGCGGGGCGCGCCAAGATCGCCTTTGCAGGTGTGCCGCTGGAGCTCACGCGGTACGAATATCTGCTGTTGAAGTTCTTGATCGGGCACCCGGAGCGGGTCTTCTCGCGCGCCGAACTGATGGAGCAGGTGTGGGGCTCGGCCGAGACCAGCCTCGAGCGCACGGTCGATGCGCACATCAAGGCGATCCGGGCCAAGCTGCGCGAGGTCGCCCCGGAGCCCGATCCCCTCGAAACCCACCGCGGCCTCGGCTACAGCCTCAAGCCGTGAGGGACGCGCGACCATGACCTTCGGCTTGCGGATCTTCCTCGGGTACTTCCTGATCGTGGGCCTGGGCGCCTATTTCATGATGAACATCTTCATGAACGAGCTGAAACCGGGCGTGCGCCAGTCCACGGAGGAGACCCTGGTGGACACCGCCAACCTGCTGGCCGAGCTGGTCAAGGACGAGGTCAAGGCAGGCACCATCGACGCCGGCCGCTGGAAGGCCGCGGTCGATGCCTACGCCCGCCGCAAGGTGGACGCGCGCATCAGCGGCGTCCTGAAGGAACGGATCAACCACCGCATCTACGTCACCGACGCGCGCGGCATCGTCATTTACGATTCCGACGGCAAGGACGTGGGCCGCGACTATGGGCGCTGGAACGACGTGTACCTGACCTTGCGGGGCAAGTACGGCGCGCGCAGCACCCGGCAGGATCCCGACAACGAGCTGACCACCGTGATGCACGTGGCGGCGCCGGTGAAGGATGGCGAGCGGATCATCGGGGTGGTGACGGTGGGAAAACCCAACTTCAGCGTGCAGCCGTTCATCGAGATGGGGCGGCGCAAGCTGGCGCGCGCCGGGATCCTCCTGGGGTTGCTCTCGCTGGCGGTCGGGGTGGGCTTTTCGATCTGGCTTTCCGGGTCGGTCCGCGGGTTGGTGGTCTATGCGCGTGACCTGACCGCCGGGCGGCGCGTGAATGCTCCGCGCTTGCGAGGCGAAATGGCGACCCTGGGCGAGGCCATGTCGCAGATGCGCGCCCAGCTCGACGGCAAGAGCTATGTCGAGGACTACGTCCATGCGCTGACCCACGAGCTGAAGAGCCCGCTGGCCGCCATCCGGGGGGCCGCCGAGTTGCTGGATGAGCAGCTGCCGGAGGCCGAGCGGGCGCGCTTTCTGTCGAACATCCGCGGCGAGGTCGATCGGCTGCAGCAGGTGATCGATCGCCTGCTGGATCTGGCGATGGTGGAGCGGCGGCAGGCGCTGGAGGCGCGCGTGCCGGTGGACCTACGGGCCGTCACCGACGAGCTCCTGGACTCGAAGTCGTCGCTGGTGCAGGCGCGGCAGCTCACCGTCGACAACCGCGCCGGCAAGGCGGTCGTGGTGCAGGGCGACCTGTTCTTGCTGCGGCAGGCGATAAGCAACCTCCTGGACAACGCCATCGCGTTTTCGTCGCGAGGGAGCACGCTGCGGATCGAGGGCGAGGCGGAGCCTGGCCGCGGTTTGGTGCGCATTCACAACAGCGGCAGCCGCATCCCGGAGTTCGCCGAGGGGCGCCTGTTCGAACGTTTCTACTCGCTCCCCCGCCCGGACACCGACAAGAAGAGCACCGGTCTGGGGCTGTCCTTCGTCAAGGAAGTCGCCGCCCTTCACGGGGGCGAGATCCGCGTGGAGAACCACCGCGAGGACGGTGTGGTGGCGACATTGTCCCTACCGACTGCGTCCTAGGCCGCTTTTTTCACGACAGATTCATCGAGAATTCATCGGGGCTTCGTCGTGGCTTCACGGAGGGCCGGTAGCTTGAACTCGAACATGACCCTCACCTTGGCCATCAAGACCGCCGTCACCGCCTTCCTGGCGATTGCCCTGACCCTGCCTCTCGGCGCCATCCGCGATGTGGTGCGCGAGCGGATGGCCCTGCGGGATGGCGTGGTCACCAACATCCAGAAGAGCGGCGTCACCACGCAGAAGCTGGTCGGGCCGATCTTGGTGGTCCCCTACCGCAGAAAATTCCACGAAACCGTGGTCAACGCCGACGGAAAGCAGACCACGTCGGTGCGCACCGAGGACAGACAGGTCCATTTTCTCCCCGAGACGCTGACGGTCACCACCGGCGCCACCACCGAACGCCGCTACCGCGGGATCTACTCGGCGCTGCTCTACGACAGCAAGAACGTGCTGAGCGGTACGTTCTCCCTCCCGGCGAACCTGAGCGTGCCGGAGGACGAGGACACGGTCTTCCTGGAATGGGGCGCTGCCTACCTGGTCCTGGGCCTGAGCGATCCCCGCGGCGTGAAGGGCGCGCTGGCCGTGCGCTGGGACGATCGCGCGCACGAGTTCAAGGGGGGCACCGAGCAGGCGCCGATCAAGAGCGGCGTGCACGCTCCGCTGGGTGAGGCCGGGAGCAAGGCGGCGCTCACCAGCGGCCGCCACCGCTTCTCCATCGACCTGCGCTTGCAGGGCGCCGAGACGTTCGAGCTGGTTCCCGTCGGCAAGGAGACGACCGTGACCATCGCGTCCGCCTGGCCCCACCCGAGCTTCATGGGTCAGTTCCTGCCCGATGCGCGCGCTGTCGGTGCCAGCGGGTTCGAGGCCACATGGCGGACCACGCATCTGGCCAGCAACGTCGAGCAGGCGCTGCGCCGCTGCGCGCACGACGAATGCGGCGAGCTCATGGCCAAGACGATGGGCGTGGCCTTCATCCAGCCGGTCGACATCTACCTTCAGACCGAACGATCCGCGAAGTACGGATTTCTCTTCGTGCTGTTCACGTTCGTCCTGTTCTTTCTCTTCGAGTTGCTCAAGCGGCTGGCCATCCATCCCATCCAGTACGCGCTGGTCGGCGTGGCCCTGGCGATGTTCTTCCTCTTGCTGGTCGCCCTTTCCGAGCACATGGCCTTTCCCCTGGCCTACGTGATCGCCACCGCCGCCTGTGTGGCCCTGCTGGGGTTCTACGTCAGCTACGTGCTCAAGAGCCTCGGCCGCGGGGCCGGCTTCGCCGCGCTGCTGGCGTTGCTGTACGGCGCCCTCTTCATCCTGCTGCAGTCGGAGGACATGGCGTTGCTCCTCGGCGCGATCTTGCTGTTCGGGATCCTGGCGGGGATCATGGCGGTGACCAGGCGGGTCGACTGGTACCGCATCACCGAGCGCCAGGAACCCGCTCGATAGCTCTCTCGACCCCCGCCCTGGGCGGTTGCACCCTTACAGAGGCCGGTGCTCAGCGCGGCGGTTTGTTCTGCGTAGCCACGGTGACGACCCGCGTGTTCTCGAAGACCACCGTCCTCATGAACCGCTTCGGCCCGAGGTCGTAGGTCCACTCGTCGAGCACCACCTCGACGACCTCCTCCTCGACCACCTCCTCGACGAATTCGCCGGTCCAGCGCTTCACCTTGTGCCGCACCTTGCGCTTGTCGACGCGCTGGCTGGTGAAGTCGGGGTCGCCGCACTTCTTCTGCACCTCCAGCATGTGGTCGCCGATCGAGACCAGGCGGCCGGATTCGCAACGGAAGCCGCTGTCCGCGCGCGCGGCTCCCGCCGCAGCGAGAACTCCGAGTGCCAGCACGAGGTACTTCATGGGGTCGATTCTATACTGCCCCCATGAGAGATCGTCACCTGGTCGTGGGGCTGCTGCTGGCCATCGCTCCGGGCTGCAAGCGACAGGCCGTCACGACGACGGCCGTCGATGCCGGTCTGGCACCGCGTCCGGCCGATGCTGCCACGGTGGCAGCTGACTACGACCCCACGGCACTGGTCCGCAAGGGCGCCGAGCCGGTCGAGGTTTTCCTGCGCGAGCCGCGCACCCAGGTCTGGGCCAACACGGTCGAGTCCGTCGTCGGCGGGAGAATGCGTCAAGACCTGAAGCTGATCGTGCCGGAGGCACGAGGGCTGGCGATTGCCTGCCACACCCTCAGCTGTCTGGTCATGGTCGACGCCCCCACCGAGAAGATGGAGCTGGCCGTCGCCGTGGTGTTGCTGGTCACGCTGGGACCGATCACGGCCAATCTCGGACCTGCACCGGACGGCCGCCAGCAGGTGCTGTTCCTGACCGAACCCCGCTTTGCCCAGCCCGCCGCGTTCGTCACCTGGTATCAGCGCGCGCGGAAGAGGACGCTGGACGACATGCGATCGGGGAGACAACGGAGCCCGTTTCCCATCCTTCCCGCGGATTGATCGCGCCTTACAACGAATTGTTCGACGTCAGCGTAGAATCGCGCTCGAGCGCGATGAAGCTCGAGCCAGAGATTGCGGCGTACACCGACAGGGTGAAGGCCTGGGAGACGGCCGCTGGCCCGGCGCCCGTCGACGCACCGGGACGCCGCGTGCGGTTTCGGGCCCTGTGCAAGTACTTCGAGCAGCCTCTGCCATCGGGCGTGCAGACAACCGACACCACGATGGCGGGCGTGCCGGTCCGGCTCTATGCCACGCCAGGGGTCGATCGCACCTCGCGCACCTCGCGCACCTCGACGATCGTCTACTTTCACGGCGGAGGCTGGGTCGTCGGCGACCTGGACAGTCACGCGTGGGTCACCGCCGGCCTGGCCGAGGCGACCGGGGCGCTGGTGGTTTCGGTCGACTATCGCCTCGCACCCGAGCACCCGTATCCGGCCGCGTTCGACGACGCCTGGGCGGTGGTGAGAGCGGTGGCGGCCGAGGGGGCGAGGCGCCTGGTTGTCGCCGGGGACAGCGCGGGCGGCAACCTCGCGGCGGCGGTGGCGCTGGCCGCGCGCGATCGCGACGGGCCGAAGCTGGCCGGCCAGGCGCTGATCTACCCGGCGATCGATCCGGCGCTGGATCGGCCGTCGTGTCAGCGGAACGCGGACGGGCCGATGCTCACGCGCGAAGGGATGGCCTACTACTGGCGGTCCTATCTCGGCGCCGCCACGACGACGGATCCCTATGCGGCCCCGATCCTGGCGCGCGATCTGAGTGGCTTGCCTCCGGCGCTGGTGACGCTGGCGGCGCACGATCCCTTGTGTGACGAAGGGCGCGCCTACGCCGAAAGGCTGCGCGCCGCGGGGGTACCCGTCGACGTACGCGAAGCCGGCGGGCTGATGCACGGGTACTTGCGGGCATGCTTCGCCAGCCCCGAGGCGGCAGCCGAATTCGCCGCGCTATGCGCCTGGATCCGCGAGCGCCTGCGGCGCTAGGCGTTGGTGATCATCACCTTGTTGCGTTCAGAGCTGCCCATCGTCCGGATCGCCTCGTGGATGTCGGTCAGGGCGCGTAGCACAGCGGCGAGCATTGTTGTATTATATAACAATACAACTTGAGAGGGCAACAACGATGATGACGACCCGAAGAACGCTGCTGCTCGCCGGCACCAGGGCCGCCGTGGGCAGCGGCTCGTCGTCGGTGCGTTTTGGCGTGCGGACACCGTTCGCTACCAAGGATCTCCACGAGCGGGCGGCGCTTCTCGCCGGCCTCGGCTACGACGGCATCGAGCTGGGCCGGGAGTATCTCGACCTGCCGGCGTCGGAGATCCTGGGAGCGTTGCGCGGCACCGGTATCGTGGTGAGCGCCATCGTCGGCTCGCTGGGTCTGTTGGCCGCGGATCCCGGAGCCCGGCGCGAGGGTATCGAGCTGACGCGAAAGCGCCTGCACCTGGCGCGCGAACTGGGGGCGGCGGCGCTGATCGAGGTGCCCACCTTCGGCCCCTGCAAGTTCCCCGAGCACGGGCCCGAGGACCGCCTGCTGGCCGAGGCGCTGACCTCCCTGGCGCCCGACGTGAAGCGTACCGGCGTCATGCTGCTGCTCGAGCCGCTCACCAGGAAGGAGACGCACTACATGAACACGCAGGCACACGGGGCGCGGGTGCTGGAGCAGGTGGGGGAGCCAGGGATCCGACTGCTCAGCGATTTTTACCACATGCAACTCGAGGAGCCGGACGTGGGCAAGACGCTGGCGACGCTTGGCCGCCACACCGGTTACGTGCACCTGGCGGACGGAGAGCCGCGGACGTTCCCCGGCTCGCTGCCGTTCGACTACCGGCCAGGCTTCCGCAGCCTGAAGCGGCACCGGTTCTCTGGCTGGCTGACCATGGAGTTCCGCGCGAGCAAGGACGTCGACGTCAACGAGGCGTTGGCCCTGGGCCTTGCCTATGTCAAGCGGCAGTGGGCCGACGCCTGACTACTTGCCGGGCAGACCCGTCCGTCCGCGGGCCTTCGTCTGGATCCGGTACAGGCTGGTCGCCGTCGTGATGTAGAGCCAGTCGCGGTTCTTGCCGCCGAACGTGCAATTGGTGGCGTTCTCGGGCGTCGCGACGATGGTCAGCCGCGTCGCTTTGGTGCGCGCCCGATCGATGGAAAAGACGTGGACGCCCCCCTCTGCCTTGGTGCCGGCGGTGATCCAGAGCCGGCCCTCTCGATCGACGGTCATGCCGTCCCCGCCGCGGCCCGCCCCGAAGTCGAACAGCACCCGGCGGCGCGTGGCCGAGCCGTCGGCGCCGAGGTCGTAGGCCAGGAGCGCCCGCAGAGCGGTATCGGAGTTGTCGACCACGAACAGCGTCCTGTCGTCGCTGGAGAGCGCGATGCCGTTCGGCCGTACGACGTCGTCGATCACCCGGGTGACCTTGCCGTCGGGGTCGACGCGGTAGACGGACTCCTTGTCCTGCTCGACGTCGGCGCGGTCGCCGTAGCGGGGATCGGTGAAGTAGATCCGGCCACGCCGATCGATGGTCAGGTCGTTCGGGCTGTTGAGGCGCTTGCCCTGGTGGCGATCGGCGACGGTGACGATCGTGCCGTCCTTCTCCATCCGCGAGATCCGGCGCCCGCCGCCCGGGGTGGCGCCCTCGGCGGCTATCAACTGCCCCTTGCCATCGAACGTCAGACCGTTGGCCCGCCCGCTCGGCTCCCGATGCACCGACGACGTGCCGTCGGCGTTCAACCGCAAGATCCGGTTGCGCGGGATGTCCTCGAACAGCAAATAACCGTCGGGGTGCCAGGCTGGCCCCTCGGAGAACTGCAGATCGCCCACCACCTTCTCCAGCTTGGCACCAGGCGCCAGCAGGTCGGCCGCGAGAAGGAGAGCGAGCGCGATCATGGCGCGGCGTGGAGCAGCTTCGTCATCTCCTTGACCTTGGCGGCGTATTTCGTGTCGGAGGCCAGGTTCTTCATCTCGTGCGGGTCGGCCTTCTCGTCGTACAGCTCGGCACCACCGTCGGGCCCCTTCCATTCGGTGTAGCGCCAGCCGTCGGTGCGCACCGAGAACCCGAGGAGGTTGCCAGCGATGGTGTAGGCGGGATGGTCCCACTTCGCCGCGGGATCGTCGAGCAGCGGCTTCAGGCTCTGGCCCTGCAGGCCCGCAGGCATCGGCAGGCCGGCCAGATCCGCCAGCGTCGGATACAGATCCACCAGCTCGGCCATGCGGTTGCTGACCTTGCCATTGCCACGCGCGCCCGGCGCTGCGATCAACATCGGCACGCGCGTGCCCACTTCGTAGAGCGAGCCGTGCTTCGACCACTTGCCCTTCTCGCCCAGGTGGTAGCCGTGGTCACCGAAGAGGACGACGATGGTGTTCTTGCGCAGACCCAGCCGGTCCAGCGCCTCCATCACCCTCCCGACCTGGGCGTCGGTGAAGGACGCGGCGGCGTAGTAGGCGGCGATCGCTTCACGCGCGTCCTCGGGCTTCACCTCGGTGGTCGAGAACAGATCGGAGCTCTTCGGGGGAAGCGCCCTCTTCGGCACGCCCGGGCCCAGCGTCACGTGGGGTGCGAAGTCGGGTGGCATGGGGATGCGGGACCGATCCTTGTACAGATCGAAGTACTTCTTCGGGGCGATGTAGGGCGTGTGCGGCTTCAGGAAGCCGACCGCCAGGAAGAACGGGTGGTCCTTGTGCTTCTCCAGCAGGGCCACGGCGCGGGTGGCTGTCTTGTAGTCGCCCAGTTCCTCCCCTTCGCCGGGCACGGCGGCGAACGGCCGCTCGGCGGTGTAGTTGAAGCGCTTCTGGGCCGCCGGCTGGTTCGTGGCTTTGTCGGCGTTCATCTGGGCCTCGGTCTTCACGGGCTCGCCGCCTTCGCCCCAGGCCCCGGTGTCGTCGAGACCGCCGTGAAAGATCTTTCCAGTGCGCGCCGTGGCGTAGCCGTTTGCCTTGAAGTAGGCCGGCAACGTCACCACGCCCGGCAAGTGGGCACTGAAGATCTCACGGTTGCCGGTGATCTTCGTCGTCGACACGTAACGCCCGGTCAGCATCGAGGTGCGGGACGGATTGCACAGCGGGAACTGGGTGTAAGCGCGGTCGAAGCGGACGCCCGATTTCGCGAGCGCGTCGATGTTCGGCGACTTGACGATCGGATTGCCGTAGCAACCGAGGTCGGGCCGCAGGTCGTCGACGGCGATGAACAGGACGTTCGGGCGCTGGGCGGCGGCCAGGGTCAGGACCAGAGCGAAGATGGTGTTCATGGCGTGAGCCTCAATGGCGGGGTGGGGTGGGTGTTACACCGGTCACCGGTTCGACACACCCAGGCGGGCCAGGAATGTCGTGCTAGCATCGTCCGCTCGGGCGCATGCGCTCTCTGTCCTTCGCCGTGGTGGTGTGCAGCGTGGTCGGCGTCGCGTGCGACGGCGAGCTCGGCCGCGAGGCTCGCCTCCAGCTCCTGGTGGCAGGCAAGGGACGTCTGGTCGGGTTCGGCGATCGCGCCTGCAGCCGGGGCCAGGGCGGCAGCCACCGCCACTGCGCCTTTTTCCGCCCGGCACCCGACGCCGAGATGCAGACCGAGCTGTGGGTCATCGACGTCACCCGCGCGCTCGCCGGCGAGTCGATCGCCTGCGACGGCACCAGCTCCGGCTGCCTGCGCATGACCGATCACCTGTTCACCGGCACGAAGTTCGAGAGCCCGGCGCATCCCGAGGCGCACCGCTTCGACGGGGACACGCTGCTGTTCCTCGCCGACCCGGGCCCGAACATCACGAAGCTCGATCGTTACGAAGGGCACGTGTGGGCCTGGCGCCCGGGCTGGCGTCGGCCGCGCGCGTTGACGACCGAGGGCGCCGTGCTGTGCAACGCCAGCGAGAGCGCGCCGGTCGCTTATTGCGTTGACGGGGTCACCGAGACCGGGCGGATCGAATTCGATCTCCGCGTCGGGCGCTTGCGCGACCAGGACGACAGCCTCTTGCCCGTCGTCGAACGGATCGTCCCGAGGCGCGGGGACGACGTGGTCTGGTCTGCCGGGTTCAGCGCCGATGGCAGCCAGCTGGTCTATTCGAGCTGGCGTGACACCGACCGTGCCCAGACCCTGCGCGTCGGCCCCGTGGACCGCCCGGACGCGACGCAGGCGGTGGTCGAGGGTGGACGTTTCTGGACGGTCGCCAGCGACGGTCGCGCCGTCTATTTCCTGCGCGGCGGTTCGTTCGACAAACCGGCGCAGCTGTGGAGCGCGGACTTTCCCTCGGGCGGCAACGTCACCATGCTGACCGACGGCGTGTTCGATTTCGAGGTACTGGGAGGCAGTCGCGGCGTCGCCTTCCGGACCGACTTGAAGGGCTTCGAGGGGATCCTGCACCGGATCCGGGATCGCGCGCGGACCCAGGTCGCCATCGATGCCCACGCCTGGTACCCCTCCGAGGACGGGCGCTTCACGTACATCCTGCAAGTCGATCGCCGGGCCGAGCGCGGCTTGATTGCCGACAACGACGGCGGAACGATCTGCACCCTGGACAGCGGCGGCGGCGAGACCGTGTACAGCCCGTCATTCTTGCCCAGCTTGCGCTCGGTGGTCTGGAGCGAGCCGGACGAGAACGATCTGGACGTGACCTATCTGGCGCGGCCCGACGACTGCGGAGGGGTGCGACGGCTTGCCACCGGGGTCCGGTACCTGCGACCGATGGGCCGCGGTCTGGTGTACGCCGCCGAGCTGGGCGAGGAGCCACCTTCGCTGTTTCACCTGCCCGTCGTCGGTGACGGCCCGCTGCCCGCGCCCGGTCCTGCCATCATGGACCACGTCGACACCAACAACGTCGCGCCCGTCGGTGATGCCGGCTTGATCATCGGCAGCCGTGACGACGCGCCTGGCGGAGCTGGGCTCTTCCTCTTCGGCCCGCTCTAGTTACTGGCACGCCCCGGACGGAATCGCCTTGCGCGAGCGAAAGGACTCGCTGGTGGCCAGCGCGATGACCAGCTTGCGGATGTCGGTGCCCTGGGCGCCCAGCCCGTCGGACAGGCCGGAGACGAAGCAGCCGAGATCGTCGGTCAGGCCGCCGGTGGCGTAGCGAACCCAGTAGTTCGTGAAGCAGGTGCGGACTTGCCCGCTGCCGGCCAGCTTGCCCGACAGCTCGATGGCGCCGGTGAACGTGCCGTCCATGTCCTGGCTGAACTTCATCTCGCCGCTGGCGTCGACCGGCGAGGCGCCTTCCTTCGTGCGGTATCTGCCGACCTGGTCGTAGTTCTCGAAGCCCAGGCCGACTGGATCCATCAGGAGGTGGCACGGGGCGCAGAATGGATCGGCGTGGTGCGCCAGGTACGCCTGCCGGGTGGTCTGGCCCGGCAGACGCTGCGGCGGCGCGGCGCTCACGGTCGACGGTGGAGGCGGTGGCTCCTGGCACATGAAGCGCTGCCGGACCATCAGCCCGCGGTGCACGGGATCGGTCGAGTCGCTCTGGGCGTGCAGCGTCAGCAGCGACGGCTGTGTCAGGAGCCCGGCGTAGCGGGCCGGATCCAGGTCCACCCGTTGCAAGGTGTCGCCGGTGACGCCGGGCATACCGTAGATGGTGGAGGCCAGGCTGGCGTTCACGAATGACAAAGGACTCTGGAGCAGTGTGGTCAGCTTCCCGTCGCCTTGCCACATGACGTGGTTGACGAACGCTTCCGTCGACTGCCGCATCGCCGTCTTGATGACGGTGCTGACGTCTCCCATTCTCCCGCCGAGGCTGCGCCGGAGTGGGGCCAGCTGGTCGAGGTCCATCCACTGGGTGAAGAAGCCGATGATCCCGGCCTTGGCCTTGTCGTCGGCCAGCATGCGCGTCACCTGCGCATGCAGATCCAGGGCGCCACTGTCGGCCGCCTGGAACAGCGCCGCGTCGGGCATCGAGTTCCACAGGAAGTACGACAGGCGCGAGGCCGTCTCGTAGGGTGTCAGCGCGACGGTGGTCGCGCCGCCTTTCGGGGTCTCGCCGCGCTCGTGGTGGTCGAGGAAGTTCGGCGACTGCAGCATGGTCGCGATCACGATCCGCGCCCCGTTGGCGAAGTCCGCACCCTGCTTGAAGGTGGAGAACAGCATGAAGTAACGGGTCACCTCGGCCGTGGTCAGCGGCCGCCGGAAGGCGCGCTTGCCGAAGCCCTGGATGAAGCTGCGTGCGCACGCGTCGTCAGCAGCGCTCGCGGTGCACGGGGCGAGCATTGCCAGACGGTTCGTCACCGCCGTCTCGGCCAGGGTGAGCGCGGCCTCCATGTACTCCGAGGCCATCGACAGCGTCACCGGCGAGCCGGTGTTGTTGTCGAAGTGCCCGACCACGGCGTCGGTCACGAACGTGGATGCCGGGTTGGTGCTGTCGCCGAGAAGGTCGCGGACGGTGTTGTTGTACTCGCGCCGCGTGAGGCGCCGAAGCGCCGCGTGCGCGGCTTCCAGGCCCTTGCCAGGCATGCACGCGGGCGGTTCGATCCGGCCGCCGCCGTTGCCGCCGGCGCCCGTGACGGGTGGCGTGCCATCGCCGCCGGTGCCGGTCATCGAATCGGGATCGGTTCCGTCGTTCCCGTTCCCGTGGCCGTCGCCGATCTGCCCGCCGCAGGAGGCCGCCAGAAGAAAAACCAGTAAGCGCTTCATGGGTGCTCCCTCCTAGCCCGTGAGCCCGGCCATGGGCCCTTGCGAGAAATCCCTGTCCCCGAAAGCGTCCGTCGGCACGCCCATGGCGTTGGCGATGGCGATGAGGAGTCCGTTGTGCGGCTTGCCGCTGTCCCGACCGACGCCCTGCTTTCCGCCGTCCGAGTCCCGGCCGCCGATGTCCAGCGCCCGCCCCATCTTGAAGACACCCAGGCCACCCGCCAGCACATAGGGCATGTCCCGGCGCGAATGGTTGTCGCCGCTCTGTTGCTCGTGATTCCAGATCACCAGCGAGTTGTCCAGCATGGTGCCGGAGCCCTCGGGGATGCCGTTCAGCTTGTCCAGCAGGTACTTGAACTGCTGAGCGTGAAAGGTCTCGATCTGCACCAGCCACTGGTTGCGCTGTTGCGGCGTGGCGGTCACGCCTTCGCTGCCGTGGGAGATGCCGTGGTGGCTCTTGCCGATCCCCAGGAAGTCGTAGGTGAAGTGGCTGGCGCCGCCGCCGAACTGGAGGGTGACAACCCGGGTCAGGTCGCAGGCCAGCGCCGCCACGGCGATGTCCATCTGCTGCACCAGGATCTTGTCCTCGCTGCCCGAGGCCCCCAGCGTGGGCGCGCGGCAGGTGGCCGGCACCGTGGTGTTCAAGGACCGCTGCAGCTGGTGCAACGACTCGACGTGCGCGTCGAACTTGGGCCGCTCCTCGGCCCCCAGTGTGCAGCGCAGGTCGTTCACGTCGGACAGCGACACGTCGATCATGCTCAGGCGCTCGCGCTTCATCGCCTGCCACTTGCCGGGATCGATGGTCACTTCCTTGAAGATGCTGTCGAACACCTTGCCCGGGAACTGCTGCGCCGGCAGGGGCTGCCGTGGGCCTCGGGCCGCGATGATCGCGTTGCCTCCCTTGATCCCCACACCCAGCTGCAGCGAGGGGAACTTGGTCATCTTGCCGAGCGTGTTGGCGATGTGCTGGTCGATGGAGATGCCGCCCACGTCGAAGTCGGTGCCAGTCGGGATCGGCGGCATGGCGGTGAGCCCGCTGAGGTTGTCGGGGTTGTGGTCGCGGGCGACCGGTTGCTTCAGCGCCGCCGCCTTCGTCACCCCGCGCATCACCAGCAGCTTGGATTTGTGGGGCGCGAGGGGGGTGAGGATCGGCGGGAGCTGATCGATCCCCCTGGCGGGCCAGAACGAGTTCATGACCGTGCCGTTGTTGGTGTGGAAAATCAGGAGCCGTTTCGGGAACGGTCCGGCCAGACCCTGGCCTGCCTTCAGGAAGGGCAGGGCGAACGCCCCGAGCCCCACCCCTTTCAGAAACGTCCGGCGAGCGGAACTTCTCGACATCGCGCACCTCCCGGGAGACTTCCTGACAGTGCGCGCGTTCGACGCATAACGTGATCACCCGATCGAGTGATCTTTGGACGCTATACTCGTTGGCCCATGCGGCGGCGCGCCCCGGACATGTTCGCGCTGGCCGTGGTGCTGGGATCGCTCCTTGCGGTCAGCCCCTGGTGGATCACCGACGTGGAGACGTACATGCGTCTGGCCATCGGAAGGGCCGGCACCCCCCGGACCGACCCCTGGATCTTCTCGATCCCCGATCTGCCATGGCGCAACCACGAGTGGCTGGGCGACTGGCTGCTGTACAAGGTGTACCTCCTGGGCGGCGAGCGCGGCCTGGTGCTGCTGAAGCTGGAGATCCTGGGGGTGGGGTGGATGCTGCTCTTCGTCGCCGCGCGTGTGTGGGGCGCCTCGCCGTTGGTGGCCGCCGCCCTGTGCGTGCTGGCGCTCGCGGGTGCGCACGAGCGGATGACAGAACGGAACGAGATGCACCTGCACTGGCTGATCCCGCTCTATGCGATCTTGTTGCGGCTCGGTCGCCGCGATCGGCGGTGGTTGCTGGCGTTGCTTCCCGCGGGCTTGCTCTGGGCGAACCTGCACGCCTCGTCGATCGTGGGGGCCGCGATGATCGCGGTGGCGCTGGTGGCGGCGCTGGTCGAGCGGGATCGCCGTTCCGCGCGCTGGCTGGCTGTGGTCCTGGCCGCGCATCCGCTGCTGGCTCTGGCGACCCCTGATGGCGTCGCGGCCTACGCGCTGGTGATCGATCACCTGCGCCACGCCTCCGCCTTCGGGCGGGTGATCAACGAGTGGCTCCCTCCGCACGTCCTGCCGTTCACCTGGGCGCGCGTGCCGCTCTACTTGCTGAGCGCGCTGGCCATCGTCAGCCTCAGGCGCCGTCGGGTCGAGGCCACGCTGCTGGTGCTGGCGCTCTGCGCGGCACATCGGTCGGTGCGGTTGTTCCTGCCGGCGGCGCTGATCGCGCTGCCGCCCCTGGCCGCCCACCTGAGCGAGCTTCGGCGACGCCTCGTTCCCGTGGGTCTCGGCCTGGCTGCGCTGGCACTGATGATCCCCGCGGTGGTGGCGGCGCAGAGCCGGCAGGCGGTGCGCGATCGCCTCGATCTGCCTTCGCTCGCCGGTCGATGGCTCGCCGCCCACGCACCGGCGGGTGCGCGCCTGTTCGGCCCCTACAGCGGAAGCCAGTTGCTGATGTGGGACGCGCCCTCGGTGCGCCTCTACATCCATCCGAACTTCTCGTTCGAGGCCGAGCACCTGTTTCGCTACTTGCGCCTCCTCGAGGATCCGGTGGCGCTGCGCGCGGAACTCGAGCGCCAGGAGGTGGACCTGGTGCTGGTCACGCCCGACGATGAGACGCAGGCCTTCGGCGCGGCGATCGCGGGCGCACAGGCGGTCTACTGGGACGGACACTTCTCGGTGTACGCCCGGAAGACGGAGCGCACGCAGGCGCTGCGAGACCGTTACGGCTATCGGAAGCTGCGGCCGGGCCTGATCTTCGATCCGCTCGCCGACCTGCGCGACGAGGATCTGCAGCCGGATCTCGACCGTCTTACCACCGAGGCCCCGGCGATCCGGGCGGCGATCGCAGGGTTCCGGTTGCTGGTGGCCGCCGAGCGCAGCGGCAACCGGGGCCAGGGCGACAGGGCGCGCCAGGTGCTGAGTGCGGCGGTGGCGGCGCTACCCCGCTGCGGCGTGCTGGCGTCCTACATCGTCCGCGCTCACCTGGCCGCCGGCGACACCGAACGCGCGCGACGCCTTCTCACGCTGGCTGACGCCCAGTTCCGCGACGACCCGCATCTCGCGGCGTTGCGCGCGAAGGTCTACTGACGAACGGTCGGGTACTTGATCCCGAGCTGGTCCAGATACGTCTTGTGGCGCTTCGGATCGAAGTGGAAGCGTTTCAGCGCGGGCACGAACCGCTGCATCTTCTCGCGGTTGATGGTCACCGCCGGCTGGTCCTTCTCGGCCATGAGCGGCTGGTACTTCGTGCTCTTCGTCTGCTCGTCGAAGGCGTCGCGCGCCTTCTTCACCAGCTCGGGCGACCGCAGGAAGTCCAGCGCCGTCGCCGCCTGGGCCTTGGCGCCGGCTGTCGAGCCCTTGTGGGCGATGGGCGTCGCCATGGCCACGGCGTCGAACCAGCTGTGCCCGGGCGTGCCGGGGATGTTCGCGGGGTAGCGCAGGTAGACCGTCGGCACCGCCCACGAGATGTCGCCGATGTCGTCGCTGCCGGCGCCCCCCTTCGCCGGACCGTCGAGGGTCCTCACCTTGGTTGCGAGGCCGTCGACCGCCGCGCCCATCTCCTTCTGGAGGGCGCGCGCCAGCGTCTGGTCCGCCTCGGTCCAGGCCGGCATGCCGACCCGCTCGATGTTGACCTGCTGGGTCTCGGCGATCACCTTGTTGAAGTGGGTCGGCCACGCCGAGCCCACCGTGCGCTGGTCGAAGGTGGTGTTCGTCATCAGCGCCGCGCCCTGGGCGACGTCGTTCGCGATCTTGTGCAGATCGCGGACGCCGGCCGCCGTCGGATCGCGGAAAAAGTACCAGACCGTCGCCTCGGGCGGGACCACGTTCGGCTGCTCGCCTCCGTTGACGATGACGTAATGCGAGCGGTGCTCGAGCTTCAGGTGCTCGCGCCGCATGTTCCAGCCGAGATCCATCAGCTCGACGGCGTCCAGCGCGCTACGGCCCTTCCAGGGCGCGCCCGCCGAGTGCGCCGAGGCGCCGTGGAATGTGTACTGCACCGAGATCATCCCCAGCTCTCGCGGCCCGTAGTCGGTCTGGAAGGCCGAGCTGACGTGCGCGCCCAGCATGATGTCGACGTCCTCGAGCAGACCCGCGCGGACGTAGAACGCCTTGGTGGCCAGCAGCTCCTCGGCGATGCCCGGCATGAGCTTCAGCGTCCCGGCGATCTTGTGCGCGCGCATCACCTTCTGCAGCGCCAGCGCCGCAGTCACGTTCACCGCCTGGCCGGCGTTGTGCCCTTCGCCATGGCCGGGCGCTCCTTCGACGAGCGGTGCCCGGTAGGCGACGCCCGGCTTCTGCGACATCCCCGGCAGACCGTCGAGATCGGCGATGAATCCGATCACCGGCTTGCCGCTGCCCCAGGTCGCCGTCCAGTTGGTGGGGATGCCGGCCGCGCCGCGCTCGATCTTGAAGCCGGCGCGTTCGAGGATGCCGGTCACGTACCGCGAGGTCTCGCTCTCCTCGAAGCCGAGCTCGGCGTAGCTGAAGACCTGATCGACCATCTGCTGCGTCACCGTGCGCATCCCATCGATCTGACTGAAGAGCTCGGGTTTGAGATCGGCCTGTCCGAGCAAGCCCGTCAGCAGCAGCGCGGCGGCGTTCATGCCCCGGTTATAATCGATGTCGTGCCCGACGAGTTGACCTGCGAGGTGCCGTATCTGGCGGTGCGCTTCCCCGAAGCCTGCGCGTGTTGCCGCGGTCGCGCCGACGGCACCACGACGATGGGCGTCACCCGTCCCCAGATGCAACGAGGGATGGATGCAACTGTCCCCGCCGAATCGGTCCAGGTCCCGTTTTGCAAGGCGTGCGCAGCCCATGGCACGAAGCAGGGCGGGGGCTGGTTGCCGAGCCTTCTGGTCGGCGGCGGGGTGGCGGGGTTATTGATCGGGAAGAGCGGTCCGATTTTGCCGGGCCGCACCGCCGGGATCGCTCTGGCGGGCGTGGTCATCGCCCTCGTGCTGCGCATGTTCCTGGGCGCGCGCAAGCTGGGCTGCGCGAAGTCGGCGTCGGCGGTCGCCTGCATGGGCCCGCTGCCCAGCAAGCGCTACCGCTTCTACTTTTCGAACGCGCGCTACGGCCGCGCGTTCATTGCGCTCAACGCGCAGGGCTCCTAGGGCCGCGTCACGTACAGGAAGCCGATGCACATCTCGTCGCCGGTTCCTTCGCCCCAGCGGACATCGTGGGGCGGGCCCGGTAACGGCTGATGGGCGGCCGAGTTGTCCCAGGTGCAGTCGATCCGCATCTGGTCCCCGCGGCGGAACAGCGTCGGCCGCGACAGCGCGTACGACCCCTGCCAGTGGAAGTCCCAGTCGTCGATCTGCAGGAGGCACTCGCTGGCGCCGCCCGCACGCTCGATGGAGATCTTGGTCTTGGTCCCGAGCTCGTGCATGTGCAGCGCGGCCGAGTACACCAGGAAATCGCCCGGCGGGATGCCGCCCGAGCCAAACGCTTGCAGCAGCGGTCCCGGATTGCCGGTGTAGCTGTGCTTCACCTCGGGCATGCCCATCGGGATCAGCATGTTGTTGCCGCTGAGCCACTTGGTGTCGAGGAACGGCATGAAGGCTGCTGACTTCTCCACCGACGGCGCGACCGAGATCTCGACCGCCGTCTGATCGGCCGCACCATTCGGGTTGTGTGACTGGTTGTAGTGCACCTGCAGGATCACCAGCGACCCGGGCTTGATCGGGATGCCGGTGCCCGCCGGTAGGTCCGAGCCGAGCGAACCCGGCGCCCAGCCGCCGAGCGAGCTGTACATCGGTCCGCCCGGTCCGCCGAAGCAGGTGAATCCGGGTTCGGGGTCCTGCTTCTCGAGCTCGTCGTACGTGGTCCCGGACTGCGCGTCGCCGACGTAGGCGATGATGTGGTGGACGATCGAGGCGTTACCGGGGCGGGCGTTGAAGCCGGTGACGTACGTCGTATTCGTCAGCTCGCGCGGCCACGGGATGATGAAGCAGCGGTACTCGTCCGGCGATAGCTTCGGCTTGTAGGGGGCGGCCATCGACAACTTGTGGTCGATGCGAGACAGCCCGCCGCCGGTCGGAGGCAGCGGTGCGCCTGAATTGCCTTTCGAGCCGGCGGAAGCGCCAGACGTCGCGAAGGCGCCGAGCGTGGCGATCTGCCCGGCTGTGAGTGAGCGGTCGGCCTGGTACTGGTTGCAGTCGGCGTTCGGCGGCCACGGCGGCATGCTGTGCGACTCGACGGCCGCGGCGATCGACGCCGCCCTTGGCTTCACCTCGTCGAAGGTGGTCAGCGCGAACGGCCCGATGCCTCCTTCGGAGTGACAGGAGATGCATTTCGCTTCGAGGATCGGCTTGACCGTCTGGTAGTAGCTGGCCTCGCCGGACGAGGTCTCGGCGGAGGAGCCACAGGCGGAGGCCCACAGGGCGAGGAGCGCGAGTTTTTTCATGTCGCGGCGCAGCCTACTGAAAGGTGGGCAGGGCAGATGTGGACAAACTGTGAAATCCTGGCGGTCGTGGCGCAGGTCCTGGTCGTCGAAGACGATGTCCCGATCGCGATGCTGGTGGCGGATCACCTGCGGCGGGCGGGTCACGAGGTGACCGTGGCCCACGACGGTCAGGAGGGCCTGGACCGGGCGCAGGCTCTCCGCCCCGACCTGGTGGTCCTGGATCTGATGCTGCCCCGGCTGTCGGGCCACGAGGTGTGTCGGGCGATCAGGCGCGAGGCTGCGACGCAGCCGGTGGTGCTGATGCTGACCGCCCGGGTGGGGGAGGAGGATTCGATCCTCGGGTTCGAGTGCGGGGCGGACGATTACGTGCGCAAGCCGTTCAGCGTGCGCGAGCTGGGGGCTCGTATCGAGGCGCTGTTGCGGCTGGCGCGCGGTGGACGGAGCGTGACACCGGGCATGCTGGAGTTCGGTCGCCTACGCGTGGATCCCGATGGCCGCCGGGCGCTCATCGACGGAACGCCGCTGCGCCTGACGCCGATGGAGTTCGATCTCCTGCTGCACTTCGCCCGCCACCCGAACGTGGTGGTGACACGGGAGCAATTGCTCGCCGAGGTCTGGGGCTACAGCCACGCCGGCTATCTGCGCACCGTCGACAGCCACGTCACGCGCGTCCGGCGTAAGCTGGCCGAGGCTGGCGGTGACGACCTGATCGCCACCGTCCACGGTGTCGGCTACGTGTTGCGGCCGGAGTCCCGATGAGCGCACGGCCGCGTGTCTCCCGACGGATCGCCCGCGCCCTGGCCGCGATCCTGATCGCCGTCGGTCTGGCGCACCTGGTGGTGGCCGGGTTGATCATCGGGCCACGGCGCGCCGAGATGCGGGAGCGCCTGTTGCTGGTCGAGCTGCGCCTCCTGAGGCCGGCCGCCGTCGCTGGCCTGCTCACGCCCGAGCGTCTGGTGCAGGAGCTGGGCGATTTTCCCGAGTACGCGGTGGCGCTCTTCGACCGCGGTGGACGCTTGCTGGCGCAAAGCCGCCAGGACGCCGAGGTGCCGGTGGTCCTGTCCCCCGAGCAGCTGCGCGACCTCGAGTCCCGCCCGCAAGAGGCGCTGGTGGCGCGGGGGAGCAGCGCCATCGCCGTGCAGGCTGGCCCCGATCCCGTTCGCTACGTCGGCATCTTCGATCGCTGGTCGTTCCGGTTCGTGAACGACATCCTGGTCAAGGGTTTGATCGGGGGGTTCATCGTCAGCCTGGCCGTGGGGGTGGTCGCGCAGATCTTGCTGTCGCGCCGGGTGGTGGCGGGGCTGCGGCGGGCGGCGCAGGTGGTGCGTCGGATGGCCGATGGCGATCTCGACGTGCGCCTGCCTCCGTCGGGCGACGACGAGATCGGCCAGCTCGCGCAGGACTTCAACGCCATGGCCGACCGGCTGGCCAAGCAGATGGATCACCTGCGGCACGAACAGGAGCTGCGGCGGCGCAGCTTCGCCGACTGGACCCACGAGCTGGCGACGCCGCTGTCGTCGGTGCTCGGTTACCTCGAGACCTTGCGGGCAGGCGATCTGGACGCCGAAACGGTGCGCCGCTACGTGGCCACGGCGCACGATCAGGCGATGGCGCTCAAGACGCTCAGCGACGATCTGGCGCTCCTGTCGCAACTGGACTTCGACGGACTGGCCCTGGACCGCACGCGGCTCGACCTGCGCGACGTCGCCCGGGCCGAGCTGGAGGCGCTGCGCCCACGCGCCGACGAGGCGAAGGTCACCCTGGCGCTCGATCTGCCGCCAGACGAGACGTCGGTCCTGGCCGATCGCCAGCGCCTCGGCCAGGTGGTGCGCAACCTGCTGACGAACGCCATCCGCCATACGCCTGCCGGCGGTCGCGTTTCCGTGCGCATCGCCCCCACGGGCGACCCGATGCTGGAGGTGGCCGACGAGGGCCCGGGCGTCCCCGCCGAGCACCTCGCCCACCTCGGCGAGCTCTTCTACCGCGCTGATCCATCGCGCGATCGCCGCACCGGTGGCCGTGGTCTGGGTCTGGCCATCAGCCGCGGCATCGTCACCGCCCACGGCGGAACGCTCGAGCTGGAGTCGGAAGCGGGTCAGGGCACAGTCGCCCGCGTTCGGTTGCCCGCGATGCCGACCTAGGCCGAGGCGTTACTTCTTCTTCGTTCCGAAGTACGGATAAGCGTCGAAGCGATCGTCCGCCGCATCCACGCGCGGATCCTTGGTCTGGCGCATCCAGCGATCCAGCGTCACCGCCAGCTTCTTCTTCGCCGCGGCGAACGCCGGATCATCCGCGAGGTTTTTTGTCTCGAAGGGATCCTTCTTCAGATCGTACAGCTCCTCGGCGGGGCGCTTGGCAAACGCCAGGTCGAAGCTGGGCGCCGCCTTGCGCGCCAGCAGCAGATCCTTGGTGGGCGAGCCGTCCACGTCTCCGTACGATCGGCCGGGATCCTTCCATGGCTCGGGATCGCCCGCAGGCCAGCGGTCGGGCCTCATGTTCCTGATGTAGAGGAACTCGCCCGTGCGCACGGCGCGCACCGGATAGCCGGCATCGCCCTTGCGCACGTTCGCGTGGCGTTCGCGTTCGATGAACACCTGCTCGCGGTCGCGGTCCTTGCCCGTGCGCAGGAGCGACAGCAGGCTTCGTCCCGTCATGTCGGGCAGCGCCTTCATCCCCGCCGCCTCCAGGAAGGTCGGCGCCAGGTCCATCAGGTTCACGAAGGCGTCGGTGGTCTGCCCCGCCTTGGCGACGCCGGGCCAGCGGATGGCCAGCGGCTGGTGCGAGCCGCACCCGTAGACGTTCGCCTTGCAGCGGGGGAAGGGCATCCCGTTGTCGGCGGTGATCGCGACCATCGTGTCATCCAGACGGCCGGCCTCCTGCACGATCCGCATGATGTCGCCCACGTCCCGGTCGAAGCGCTCGATCTCGAAGTAGTAGTCCAGCACGTCGTCCCGGATCTCGGGCGCATCCACCCAGTAGGGGGGCATCCTCACGTTCTCGGGCCGGTGGCCCGCGGTCTTGCCGGTGCCGGCGTCGTACGGCCGGTGCGGGTCGCTGCTCCCGAACCAGAAGGCGAACGGCTTGCCCGCGGGCACCGTGGCGAAGAACTCGGCGAAGGTCTTGAACGATGGGCCGGCGGGGTTGCGTGTCCGTCCGCCGGCCTTGAAGTCACCGGGGCCCCAGCCCTTGCCCTGCAGGCCGACGACGTAGCCGGCCTTTTCCAGTAGATCTGGGTAGACGGCGAATCGACTGGGCAGGAACCCCCACAGGTTGCCGCCCTCCGCCAGGCGATGCGGATGCTGGCCGGTCAAGATCGCGGCGCGCGATGGCGAACAGGAAGGAGCGGCGGAAAACGCGTTGTTGAACAGCGTCCCCTCGCGGGCGACGCGATCGAAGTTGGGCGTCTTCACCTCGCGATCACCGTACGCGCCGGCGTGGGGCCACCCCCAGTCGTCGGCGATCATGAAGAGCACGTTCGGGCGCTTGGCAGCGGCGGACGCCAGCGCCGGGGCGAGCAACGCGCCGACGCACACGAGGAGCCTGACGGGAGTGGGCATGACCCGGTAGCGAACCGCCGCTCGGTCGCGGAGTCAAGGCAGAGTAGTATCGGGGCGCATGCGGAGGCTCGTATGGGTGGTCGTGCTGGCAGGCTGTACCGAACCGCCGCCCCCGTGCGGCCCGACCGGCGGTGGCCCGTACTGGGTCGAGGAGGGTACCGAGGTCACGGCGCGCCTCGACTGTTCCACCGGCCGCGAACTGACAGGGGACGCTTTCACCTTCGCGACGCTGCCGCGAGGCGCGACGTACGATCCCTCGACGGCGACGTTGACCTGGACCCCCGGGCTCGATCAGGCGGACGTCCACCTGATCGCCGTCAGCGTGGGCCGCGAAACCAGCACCATCAAGATCGGCGTCGCCGACAAGTTCGATGATCGGGCCAACGTCCCGATTGCCGATCCGAGGACCTACACCGAGGAGTTCGGCCTCCCGGTCTTCCACATCAAGACCACGCCGGCGCTGGAGGACAACCTCAAGTACCTGCGCATGGAGAACAATGCGCTGTGGGCCGATCCCTGCGCCCCGGTCTGCGTCCCCGACACGGACTCGCCGCTGGTCGTCACCTACCGCGGCCGCGTGTACGAGGCCGAGGGCCACTACCGCGGGGCCTCGTCGCTGGGTTACCCGAAGAAGAACTACACCATCAAGTTTCCGAAGGGCAATCGCTTCACCGACGGCAAGATGGTCAAGCGCCACGCCCTGGCGCTGATCACGCCCTTCGATGACAACTCGTACATCCGCTGGCGGATGGCGTTCGAGCTGTGGAACCGGATGGACCCGGCGATCATCCGCGTCGAGCACTTCAGCGCCGTGGTGTACGTCGACGGGAAGTACCACGGCCTCTACACCGTGGCCGACAAGATCGACAACGACATGATGGAGCGGGCCGGCCTGTCGAAGGACGGCAACCTCTTCATGGGCATCGATCACAACTCGAACTTCGACACCATGGCCAGGCAGCAGAGCGGAATGATGGCCGGCATGGTGCGGCCGCGTCGCTGCGCCTTCGAGGGCTTCACGAAGAAGGAAGGCCTCCCCGAGAAGTGCAACGGCCTGTCGTTCGTGCCGCAGGCGTTCGACGACCTGGTGCCGTTCCTGAACTTCGTGTCGACGTCCGCCGACACGCAGTTCCTCTCGAGCATCGAGCGGACTGTCGTGCTGCGTGACTACTACGACTGGTTCATTCACGGCACAGCCATCGTGGCCGGCGACAGCTACGCCAAGAACGCGCTTCACTACCACGATCCGGTCAGCGCGGGTCCCTGGCGCGTCGTCGTCTGGGACTACAACGCCTCGTTCGGGCAGGCCTGGAACACCGTGCGAGCGGCGCCGACCGCCAGCCCGATTGGCATCGCCTCCAGCGCCGGACCGCCCGCCGTGAACAACATCTGGCGCCGACTCTGGACCAACCCGACTTACAACGCCCAGATGCGCGCGCGCTACGCCACGGCGCTGAAGACGATCATCAAGATCGAAGATGTGCACGCCCTCTTCGACGGCTTCGTGAACGAGACTGCCGAGGGGGCTCGCCGCGACGAGCGCAAGTGGGCGGCCCAGTACCGGACCTTCTATGGCCCGACCTCGACGGTGAAGCGCACGGATCTGACGACCTATGCCCAGGAGATCCCGTACCTGCGTGGCTGGCTCAGCGCGCGCTGGGCTTACCTGAAGACCCAGTTCCCGTAGCCAGGTGGCGCTGGTTCGCTGACGTGCGCGCCGTCACTCCTACCCTGCGGCTTCCCCACGCGCGCCGCAAACCCGGCTTTATCCTGGTAGCGCGATGTCCGGCCCGGTCGAGTCCGCGCTGCTCTCCGGAGGAATCCACGTCGTCCTGCAGCCGATCGTGGATCTGCGCGCCGGGGTGGTGTTCGGTCAGGAGGCGCTGGTGCGCGGCTCGCTTCCCGGTCTGTCCCATCCGCCGGAGATCATCCGCGCGGCGCTGGAGCACGACTACATGGGACGCCTGGGACGCGAGTTGCGGCGCATGGCCGTGGCCGCCTGCCCGACGCAACGCCTTTTCCTGAACGTCCATCCGATCGAGTTTGCCGAGGGCTGCCTGGTGCAGCCCGACGATCCGATGTTCAGCCACGGTCATCCCGTCTACCTGGAACTGACCGAGTCCATCCCGCTGTCGCTGTTCGCCTTCTGCAAGAGCACGCTGACCGAGGTGCGCAACAAGGGCGTCTCCGTGGTGCTGGACGACCTGGGCGCCGGTTACTCGAACCTGAAGTACATCGCCGACCTGGCGCCGGAGATGGTGAAGATCGATCGCGAGCTCGTTGCCGACCTCGAGGAGCACGAACGCGCGCGCCGGTTGCTGAAGGCCATCGTGCGCATGTGCGAGGACATGGGCGCCCAGGTGGTGGCCGAAGGGGTCGAAACCGTGGAGCAACTCCGCATCGTCGTGGACGCCGGCGCCCACTTTGCGCAGGGGTACTACCTGGCGCGGCCGGCCTTCCCCGCGCCCTCCGTGCGCGCGGAGCTGCTGGCAGCCGCCGGTGTTTCCCGGCCCGCCGCGCCGGTGCTCCCGTCGGCGGAAGCGCCGAGACCTGCCGGTTTCTACCTGGACCGCAAGGCCACGCCGGTCTGGGGCCTGACCACGGTGACACCCAGGGCGAAACGCATCCTGCTGGTCGAGGACGACGCCGCCATCGCCGAGGGGATCACCAACCTCCTGACCGACGAAGGCTACGAGGTGTCACGCGTGGCGCTGGCCGCGGACGTGCTGGCGACGGCGCGCGAGACGCCGCCCAGCCTCATCATCCTGGACGTGACACTTCCCGACGGTGACGGCTTCAGCGTGGCCGAGGAGTTGATCCGCGACCGGCGAACCATGACCGTCCCGATCCTGTTCCTGTCGGGGGTGGAGGACCTGTCCCTGCGAACTCGCCAGTTCCGGCAGGGGATCACCGACTTCTTGAAGAAGCCACACACCGGGCAAGACTTGCTGGCCAGGATCGAGCGCGGCCTCTGCCGCGCCGAGGAGCACAGCGGCCTGAGGCGGCACGCGCGCATCGACGAGCTGACGGGCCTGGGGAACATGCGGTTCCTGCAGGAACGCCTGGCCGTCGAGACCTCGCGGATCGAGCGCTACAAGACGGACCTGACGCTGATCGTGATGGACGTGGATCGCATGAAGGCCACCAACGATCTGCACGGGCACGCCGCGGGCAGTGCCATGCTGAAGGCGATCGGCGAGTCGTTGACCAGCCAGATCCGCGATACCGATCTGGCCGCGCGCTACGGCGGCGACGAGTTCGTCGTGGTGCTGCCCCATACCTCGCTTCACGACGGCGAGATCTTCGCCGAGCGACTCCTCGCGGATCTGCACCGGCCGCGGCCGGGCGCGCTCACCATCTCGGTGAGCATGGGGTTGGCGTCTTATGACCCGGCCGTCGACAAGACGGTCCAGAACGTCTTCGAGCGCGCCGACGTGGCGGCCTACCGGGCCAAGCGGCTGGGCGGGAACCAGATCTGCTGCGACCCGATCCGCAATAGCTCGGCAGCCTGAGTTATCATGTTGGCCCCATGAAGGTCACACCGGGCTCCGTCGTCTCTCTGTCGTACGACATCTGCACCGAGGAGGGCGAGATCGTCGAGTCCTCCGAGATAGGCGGGACGATCAGCTTCGTCCACGGTCGCGGGGCCATCATTCCGGGGCTGGACAAGAAGCTGGTCGGCATGGACGAGGGCGAGGAGCGCACCTTCACCTTCCCGCCAACAGAGGCATTCGGCCAGCCCGAGGATGCCCCGAAGAAAGGGATCAAGCGCAGCGAGTTCCCCGCCGACGCCAAGCTGGAGAAGGGCGCAAGCTTCGAGGCGGGCATCCCGGGCGGCCACAAGATTCGCCTGGAGGTGGTGGAGATCTCGGCGCAGGAGGTGACCGTTCGCATGATCCACCCGCTGGCGGGCAAGACCATCACCATGAACGTCGCCGTCCGCAAGGTCCGCCCGGCCACGCCGGCCGAGACCGCCTCGGGCATCGTCCAGGCCGCTCCGCCTCCGCCTCTGCCGAAGTAGCTCGCTCGTCCCGTGGTAGGAGAGGGCGGTGAAGGCTGCTCTGGCCATCTCGTGGCTCGTCGTCGGGGCCTGCAGTCGGCCGGGTCTCCACCCGTTCTTCACCGCCGACGAGGAGCACCGCCGGCCGTTCATCTTCGCACACCGGGGTGGTGGTGGCATCACGCCCGAGGAGACGCTGCCTACGTTGCTGGCCGCGTACCGTCGCGATCCCCTCGCCATCGTCGAGTTCGATATCCACCGCACGCGCGACGGGCACCTGGTGGTGAACCACGACGACACCGTGGATCGCACCACCGACGGGACCGGCCGGATCGCCGATCTGACGCTGGCCGAGTGCAAGGCGCTCGATGCCGGCCATTGCGCCCGGCCCGGCGTGGGCGACGGCACCGCACCTGCGGCGGAGTGCCGGGGCGGAAGCGATCCGGCGTCGTTCCCCTTTCGCGCCAGAGGCTTCCAGATCGCCGCGCTGTCCGAGGTGCTGGCGGCGCTTCCGGCAGAAGCCTTCGTCAGCATCGAGGTGAAGGCGCCGGGCTACGAGAGACAGGCCGCGGAGGCGATGCGCGCCTCTGGCCGCCTCGACCGGCTGATCACCGGTTCCGAGAACGACGACGTCGGCGTGCGGCTCAAGGATCTCCTCCCCGAGGTGGCGCACTACCTCCCGCGAAGCGCGGCCACCTGCCTGGCGCTCGCCGCCAAGCTGAAGCTGGACTACCCGGCCTGTCCTCGGTACCAGGCGTTCGCCTCGCCGCTGTCGGGTGCGGGCCTCGCCCTCGACACCCGCGGCGTGCTGCGGGCGTCGCACGATCAGGGCGTGGCCGTCATCTACTGGACGATCAATGACGAGGCCGAGATGGAGCGGCTGTTCCGCCTGGGAGCCGACGGCATCTTCACGGATTACCCCGACCGCGCGCGCGTCATAGTCGACCGTTTGCGCGGCGAAGGCGCGTTCCCATGAAGTGGATTGCCGTGGGCGTGCTCCTGGCGAGTCACGGAGCCGCACACGCGATCGGCGTCGACGGCCCGGCCGATGCGACCCGGCGGCTAGGAGCCGCGGTAGGCGGGGGCTGGGATCAGGTCGGCGGCTACGGGCGGGACGGGTATCCCTACATCGAACTCGCCGCGCACGGGGAGGCGCTGGTCTGGCGCCGGCTGACGCTCGGCCTGGCGGTCACGGCGCGCGGTGACTTCGCCGACTACAACTTCGCTCTCGAACGCTGGCGCGGGGGCAGCGCTGGCACCATGGCCCGTTTCACCGTCGGCTACGACCGCCCTCGTTTTCATCTCAGCGGCGGTCCCTGGCTGTACGGCGACAACCGCGATGGTCGTGCCTTCCGCCTGGCATTTCTGTCCTACGGCGTCCTGCGCATGCGCATCGGCTCCCTGGACGGCTGGCACTTCGCCCTGCGCCTTGCCGACGGCGCTCCCTTCACCGCCGAGGGGGCGGGGCTCGGCCTGCGGCTGTTGCTGGGTGCGCCTGCGCGAGGACGGCACCGCATGCAGATCGGACCCTACACATCCATCGGCGAGACCACCGCGGGTGTGGCCGTCGTCGACGAGGTGGCGCAGGTGCTTGCGGGTCACACCCTGCGGGTCGGCTTGCTCGTCGGTACCGACTACTTCCACGCCGCTCGCCCCGAGCTGAGCCTGTTCGCCGGATCCGTCTGGTGACCAGGACCGTCATCCAGGGTGATGCCCTCGAGTGGCTGCGCGCGAACCGCCCGCTCCGGGGCGCGAGCGTGGTGACCTCGCTGCCCGATCTGTCCGAGGTGCCGCGGCTGGGGTTCGACGGATGGCGGCGCTGGTTCGAGGAGGCGGCGCTGGCGACGATGGCGAGCGTCTCCGACGAGGGCGTTGCCATCTTCTTCCAGAGCGACATCAGGCACGCCGGCACCTGGGTCGACAAGGGCGCGCTGGTGATGCGCGCGGCGGAGCGCGCGGGCGCACGGCTGCTCTTCCACAAAATCGTCTGCCGCAAGCCCCCGGGGACCATCACCTTCGGACGTGCCAGCTACTCTCACATGCTCGGCTTCGCGCGGACACTGCAGCCGCCGCCCGGGCGCGCGGGCCCCGACGTCCTGCCCGACGCCGGCTTCATGCCCGCGACCAATTCGATGGGCGTCAATGCTTGCGTCGATGCCTGCCGCTTCGTGGTCGCCGCCACCGCCACCCGCACCATCGTGGATCCGTTCTGCGGATCTGGCACCGTCCTCGCAGTGGCGAACGACATGGGTCTGGACGCCATCGGGGTCGACCTGTCGGCGCGCAGGTGTCGGCAGGCGCGCAAGCTGATATTGGCGTAACATCATGATGCTGAAGCGATTCATCCCGGCATTCATCGCCCTCGGCCTCGTCGGCCTGCTCGCCTACCAGTTGATAAGCCAGGCGCGGGTGGAGTGCCGGGTCTGCGTCGAGTTCAAGGGGGCGCGCCAGTGCGCGACGGCGGCCGCGCCCGAGGAGGCCGAGGCCACCGAGGAGGCCCACCGCAGCGCTTGCTCCCAGATGACGAGCGGCGTCTCGGAGGCCTTCGCCTGTCCGCGGGTCCGACCCGCCGAGGTCGACTGCAAGCGCCGGTGACCGCCGTGTGCGCCCTGGCGCTCGTCGTGCAAGTCGCCGGTGCGGCCCGGGCCGCCGCTCTCGACGACGAGTCGATGCCGTCGGTGCGGCAGACCTGGTCCCACTGGTACACCATCCGTGGGATCGCCCAGACGGACGACGGGTATCTGTGGATCGCCACCAACGACGGCCTCGCCCGCTTCGACGGGGCCCGCTTCGAGACCCTGAAGCTGCCGCAGGGACCGACGAACATCGCGGTGGTGGCGGTGAGCGCACGCGGCGCCGTCTTCGTCGTCCTCGTCGACGGGCGCCTCGCCCGGGTCGACAGCGGCGCTCTTGTGCTCGTCGGCGGCGGTGTCCGCATCGCCGATCAGGAGATCCTTGCGATGGCGGTGGACCCGGGCGATCGCGTCTGGCTGGGCGGCGCGAAGGGACTTTTTCGCTGGGTGCCGGGGGAATCTGCCGAGCGGATCCTGCCGAACAGCGTGCGTGGGCTGCTGGCGATGCCCGACGGAAGGCTCTGGGCCGCGACCGACAACGGCCTCTTCCGGCAGGCCGACGCGGGCTTCGAGATCGTCGGGCCACCCAGGCACGTCACGGCGCTTGCCACCAACCGCCGCGGCGGCCTGTGGGCTCTGTCCGGTTGGGGTCGAGGCTTGTCCGTCGATCGCATCCTGCCCCAGAACGCCGCCGACCACGTGCCGCTGCCGGAGGGTGACGGCGTCGTCTTCACCGATCTGGCGGTCGACGCCGCGGACGACGTCTGGGTATCGGGCACAGAGGTGCTTCTCCGCATTCGCGAAGGCAAGATTGCTCGCCGCCCGCTGGCCTTCATGCCGCCGAAGATCCTGGTCGATCGCGAGGGCTCGCTGTGGACGGGATCGATCCCGGGGATGCTGGCTCGACTCGGCCATCCGTGGGCACGCGTCTTCGGCTTCGAGGACGGCAGCGGCCCGGCCATGGCGCTGGCGGTGCTGGAGACGCGCGACGGCAGCGTCTGGATCACCTCCGACGAGGCTCTGGCCCGCTTCCACAACGGTTCGGTCCAACGTTTCGGCCGGGGCGATCTCGCGGGGATGCGCTGTCCCCGCAGCCTGGCCGAGGACGCTCACGGGAACCTCTGGATCTCGAACTGCGACGGAGCGATCTATCGCCTGCGCGACGGCGCGCTCACCACGTTCGGTCCGCGGGAGGGGTTGCCCGCGAAGCCGGGCCTCGGCAACCTCGTCGTCGACGGTGAGGGAACCCTCTGGGCCGGCTCGAAGGACCGTGGTCTGTTCGCGCTGCGTGACGGCCGTTTCGTGCGAGAGCCGGTGGTGGACACGGAGATCCGCTCCCTCATCGCCAGCCGTGAGGGCGGGCTCTGGGTCGGCTTGCGCGGCCAGGGGCTGACGCGGTTGGTGGACGGGCGCGCTCGTCGCTACGGACAGGCCGAGGGACTGCGCCACGGTTTCGTCAACGCGCTCCACGAAGGCCGCGACGGAACGCTCTGGGTTGGCACGCGCGGAGGCGGCATCTACCGATTCTCCGACGGCCACTTCACCGCGCTCGACGATCGCGCTGGCTTTCCCGCCGAGAACATCAACGGCCTGGTCGAGGACGGGAAGGGCGACCTGTGGGTGACCACCGACGCCGGCCTGTTCCGGTTGCCGCACGGCAACCGGCAGGCACGGATCCGCTACGGCACGGAGGACGGCTTCACCACCGAACGGTTCTCCGATGGATTCAACGCGCCGGCCATGCGCAGCCGGGACGGCCGACTCTGGTTCCCGACCAACCTCGGGCTGGCAGTGATCCCCGCGCCCGAGCATGAGCGGCCACGGCCCCTTCCCCGGGTGGTCATCGAGGAGATCCGATCGGGCGCCAGCGTGCATCTTCTGGCTGGCGCGTCGGCCTTTCGCACCGCCGATACCGGCGAACTGGCCATCCGTTTCACGGCGCCGACGTTCGTGAAGCCGCAACTCCTGAAGACGTTCCAGTACAGGCTGGAAGGTCACGACCCGAACTGGCAGGACGTCGGGCCCGAGCGGGTGGCCCGTTACGTGGGGCTCGCGCCGGGCCGGTACAGCTTCCAGGTGCGCGCGGCGAGCGGCGCCGACGGCGAACCGGCAGTGGCGCAGGCCGCGTTGCAGCTCACGCTGGATCGTCCCTTGCGCGCCTGGGCCTATCCGGCGTTCGGGGTGGCGGTGGCGGGGCTGCTGGCATTCGCCGTCCAGCGTTTACGCGTCCGCCAGGTGCGGCGGCGTTTCGCTGCGGTGCTGGCCGAGCGCAACCGGATCGCACGCGATCTGCACGATTCGCTGGCGCAGGGCTTCGCCGGCATCGGCTACCAGCTGGATCACCTCGATCAGAGCCTGGCCGATGCCGATGCCGGTGCACGCAAGGCGCTCACCGTCCTGCGGACGCTGGTGCGCGCCAGCCGCCTCGAGGCGCGCCAGGCGATCTGGAACCTGCGCGCCGAGGAGCCCGACGGGCGCCCGCTTGCGCAGAGGTTGCGCGAGACGGCCCAGCAGGCGCGCCTCTCGAGCGCGGCAGGGGTGGAGCTGACGGTCGATGGCCAGGAGCGCTCGCTGTCCCCGGTGGTCGAGCAGGAACTGGTGCGCGTGGCGCAGGAAGCGACCACGAACGCGCTCGTGCACGGCCGTGCGCAAAGAGTGGACATCCTCCTGACGTTCGAGGATGAGGCCGTGCGCCTGGCTGTGCAGGACGACGGCGCGGGTTTCGAGCCGACGGCGGCGCCCAGCCCGGAGACGCAGCACTTCGGCCTGGCCGGGATGGCCGAGCGGGCGGCACGGATCGGCGGTACGCTTCAGATCACCAGCGCGCGCGGGCAGGGGACGCTCGTCACTCTGGTCGTTGCCAGGCCGGCAGCATGAGCAAGATCAAGATCCTGATCGTCGAGGATCACTTCATCGCACGCGAAGGACTGAAGAGCCTCATCGGCGGCCAGCCGGACATGGAGGTGGTGGCCGAGGCGCGCGATGGGACCGAGGCTGTGGGGCTGTACCGGAGCGCCCGGCCGGACGTGGTCCTGATGGACCTGCGGCTGCCGCACGTCGACGGCTTGCAGGCGACGACGGCGCTCCTGCACGAGGATCCGCAGGCCTGCGTCCTCATCGTTTCCAGCTACGACACGGACGAGGACGTCGGGCGCGCGCACGAGGCGGGCGCGCGCGGCTATATCCTCAAGGAGGCGGAGGGGCCCGAACTCCTGCGCGCCATCCGCATCGTCAACGGTGGCGAGCGCTACCTGCCGTCAGTGATGGCGGCGCGGCTCGAGGGCCGGGACGAACAGCGGTTGAACGTCCGGGAGATGCAGGTCCTGCAGTGCCTGGACAAGGGAAAGACGAACGGCGAGATCGCCGAACTCCTGCACCTGACGCCGGGCACGATCCGCATCTACGTGAGCGCTCTCCTTGCCAAGCTGGGCGCGCGCAACCGCACGGAGGCGGTGTCGGTGGCTGTCACCAAGGGACTCATCAAGCGATGACGCAACCCTCTATGACACCTCTCAATACCCTCGAAAGGGAGGCTCTCCTACGCTGAACGGGCGATGGTTCAGGCGAGGCGGTTCCGGCTTGGATGGCTCGCCCTCGTACTCTGTAGCTGCCAGGGGCTCATCGGCGACACGACGGACGAGGGTGCCGAGAGCTCCTCGCCACCAGGCGAACCGGACGGGAGCAAGGGGACGCCCGGGTCCGGTCCCGTGTTCGGCTTCGATCCCTACACCCCGCCGAGCGTCGCGGGCCCCGCCTGTGGCGGCAAGCCACTCGATCCAGGCCCGGCGTTCCTGCGCCGGCTGACCAACCTCGAGTACCGGCAGACGGCGCGCGATCTCCTCGGAGTCTCCGGGGATCCGAGCACTGGTTTTCCGGCCGACGTCGCCCAGAACGGCTTCGACAACAACGCCGAGTCGGTGACGATCTCCAGTTACCACCTCGAGAGCTACCGTGACGCCGCCGAGCAGCTGGCCGGGCAGGCGTTGTCGTCGGCCACGAGCCGCGCGTCGGTGGTGGGATGTGCGCTCGATGGCGGCGACGCTGTGGCGCGGGCGACCTGTCTGCGCTCCTTCGTGACCTCCTTCGGGCGGCGCGCGTGGCGGCGGCCCCTGGCCAAGGAGGAGGGCGACGCTCTTGTCGCACTGGCCGCCACCGCGAGCGGCAATCCGGGTCCCTACGCCGGTGCCTCACTGGTGATCCAGGCGGCGTTGCTGTCGCCGCATTTCCTTTTCCGTGTCGAGGTGGGCCAGACCGACCCCGCGCGGCCGGGCATGCGCAAGTTGACCGGTCATGAGGTCGCGACCCGGCTTTCGTACCTGCTGCGCGGCACGATGCCCGACGAGGCCTTGATGGCGGCCGCGGAGCAGGGACAGCTCGACACGGCGGCCAAGGTCGTGGCGACGGCGACCGAGATGTTCAAGGACCCCCGCGCGCGTGTCCAGACGCGGAACTTCTTCGGGCAATGGCTGCAGATGCCCCAGCTCGCGACGGTTGAACGCGACCGCGTCCGTTACCCGATGTGGACCCCCGCCCTTGGCGATGCCATGCGCGAGGAGACGAGCCGCTTCGTCGAGGACGCCATCTGGCGGGACGGGGTGAGCTTCCTCGACGTCTACACGGCGCCGTTCACGTTCCTGAACACGACCGCCGCCAAGGTGTACGGCAAGATGGCGACAGCGACCTGGACGCGCGTGCCCTTCACGGCGGTGGATCAGCGCGGTGGTCTGCTGACACAGCCGAGCATCCTGACGGCCACCGCCGACCAGGAGAGCACGCTGCCGATCCTGCGCGGCAAGTTCATCCGCGAGGCGTTGCTGTGCCAGGAACTCCCGCCTGTGCCGGCCGAGGTCCCGCCACTTCCGAAGGCGGTGGCGGGCGAGAGCGATCGGAAACGGCTGGAGAGGCACCGCTCGAATCCCGCTTGCGGTGCATGCCACGCCATGATGGACCCGCTCGGCTTCGGTCTGTCCCGCTATGACATGATCGGGGCGCTGCGGACCGTGGACAGCAACAAGCAGCCCGTCACGGGCGAAGGATCGCTGTCGGGCTTCGGCGCGTCGGAGTTCGACGGTGCGGTCGAGCTCGGCCGCTTGCTCCACGATTCGCCGCGGGCCGCGGAGTGCGTGGTGACGGAGCTCTTCCGCTACACCCATGCGCGCAAGGAGGTGGAGGTGGACCAATGCGAGGTCGAGCAGGTGCTCGCGGCGTTCAAGCAGTCGGGTCACAGCTTCCGCGCCATGCTGCTGGCCTTCGTGCGCAGCGACGGTTTTCGCTACCGGCGGGCCAACGAGCTCTAGGAGGCAGACCAGATGCTGAAGCTGTCGCGACGGTCTTTCCTGCGGGGCGCTGGCGTCGCCATCGGCCTGCCGGCGCTCGAGGCCACGGCCTGGGCGCAAGCGGCCGGCGCGCCGACGCGGCTCATCACCTTCTTCGTCCCGAACGGCATTCCGCTGCAGAACCTGGTGCCGGCGCAGACCGGCCCCGGTTACACACTCACCACCTGCTTGCAGCCGCTGGCCGAGCATCGCGGCGATTTCACCCTCGTCACCGGGGTCAACGGATCGGTCTACCTCAACGGTCTCAATGGCCACGCCGTCGGCGTGCAGGCCTTCGCGAGCGGCATGAGCTGCACGCCGCGCGGCTCGGGTGGCCCCTCGGTCGAGCAGGTGGCTGCCCGGCGAAAGGGAAGCTCCACCAGGTTCTCGTCTCTCGCCGTGGGAGTCTCCTACAATACCAATGCCTCGCTGTCGGACATTTCCTGGGCAGGAACCGACCAGCTCGTGCCCGCGGAGCGAGATCCCGGCAAGCTCTTCACGCGTCTCTTCGGAGCGGGCGCGCCGACCGGTGGATCTGACCCGGGGATCGACTTCCTCGCCAGGGGCCGCAAGAGCGTGCTCGACTTCGTGGCCGCCGACATCAACCGGCTCAAGCCGAAACTGGGCGCCGGGGATCGCACGCGGCTCGACGCGCATCTCGCGGGCGTCCGCGAGCTCGAGAAGCAGGTGGTGTCTTTTACCCCCGCCACCTGCAGTGTGCCCGCGAAGGCGCCGACGCTCGGCCCGGGGCACACCGCCAAGGCCCGCCTGCAGATGGACCTCATCGTCATGGCTCTCCAGTGTGGCCTGACCAACTACGTCAGCTTCGCGTACGCGGCCGGCGCCGCCAACGGAGGGGCAGATGGCAACGTCGGTCTCACCGGTCACCAGCACGTGGCGGCGCACGCCGGGGACATCCCGGTGATGACCAAATTCTCGACGGCCCACATGGATGCGCTGGCGTATTTCCTACGGAAGATGAAGGCCGTGGACGAGGGTGGCCATTCTCTGCTCTACAACTCGATCGTGTACGCCGGGACCGAGCTGGGTAACGGCACGGCCCACGACTTGAAGGAACTGCCAGTCATCCTGGCCGGCAACGCGTCGGGCCGGTTCAAGCCGGGGCAGCACATCAAGCGGACCGACAAGCCAGCTGTCTCGCGGGTGTTGCTGAAGGTGCTGCATCTCGCGGGGATCGAGGAGCCTACCTTCGGCCAGGAAGCCGGGAAAGCGCCCACCACGCAGCCGCTGGACATCTAGCGCGCTTTCAGCGTCATCAAACGACGATGATCAGAGCGGCGCGGCCTCACGGGTCTCCGACGGAACGCGGTTGCGGGGATTGCCCTTGGCCAGCAGGTCCTCCTGGGTGGCCGTCATCTCCTGCTCCAGCGCATCCAGGGTCTCCGCGTCAAGCAGTTTGCTCACCTTGGGGAAGAGATCCTCCTCTTCTTCTTCCACGTGATGCTCCACCAGTTCCTGCAGGACGGTGATCTTGGCATCGAAAGTCTCGTCCTCGGCGTCCACCTCCAGCAGGTCGGCGATCGCCCGCTTGATCGTCAGGTGCTCCTCCAGCGCCTCGAGCAGGATGTCCTCGGTGCGCTTCGCCTTGATGGCGGGATAGAAGTGCTTCTCCTCGATGGTGGCGTGAACCGCCAGCTTGTCGGCGAGCATCTCGAAGAGGCGCCGCTTCTCGGCCGGCTTCTCGGCTTCTTCCAGCTCTGTGAAGATGTCCTCGACCTCGCGGTGCTGTGACTCGAGCATGTCGATTGCGCTCATGGGGTGCCCCTCCGGGGTGGATGCGAGATGAGTCCGAGCAGCGAGAGAGGCAAGTGCTGACCGGACTCCACCGCGAAATAGAGATCGGTGCTCCCAGAGATCCTCGGGCTCGTCGGGTCCCGCGGGATCGAAGGGAAGCTGTTGTGGATCGACGATGGCGATCGCGTCTCGCTCGCCCGGTGTGGGGGCAGGGTGGCGGCGCAAGCGGCTGTCCGTGCGCTTCGCCAGGGCGTCGAGTCGTTCGACCAGGCCGTCGATGGTCGTCAGGATCTTCGGGTCACTGACGCCCGCATGCTCGGCGAGCAGGCTGACGCGCACGTCCTTGATCGCCCGAGCAACCCGTTCGCCCGCCTCGTGCCCGCGCACGTCCCAGACGAGGTTGAGTTCGGTGTCCAGTCCCATGCTGCGATTCGTCAGGTTGGCTGATCCGACGTTCAGCAACTCGTCGTCGACGATGAACAGCTTGGTGTGGATGTACGTGCGGCTTTCGGGGGTCCCGTCCGCGAGAGTGAAGTAGCACCCCCAGGAATGACCGGTCTCGTGTGCCACTCGGCCTAGCCAGACGAGGTTCTCCGTCTGCCTGAGGCCGACGGCGATCTGCTCCTTGAAAGCTTCCGCACGCGCGTTGACCAGCACGACGATCTGAAGCGGCGTTCGGCCTTGCGCGCGCATGCGACGCTCGAGCGCCTCGCGAATCTCGCGACTGCTGAAGTACTGGGTCTCGATGTAGATGAGCCGCTCGGCCCGATCGATCGCTTCTTTCAGGGACTCCGCCACCTGGCGCACTGGCCCGGCTGGATCGTTGGGATCGGTTCGGGTGAACGCGACCGTCCCCGCCGGCAGCGGCAACGCTCCTTCCATCAGGGCGACCGGTGCGGCGGACTCCACGACGTCCGGGAACCTGAGGGGTCCGCCTCCGGCGCGGTGCCAGCGATCGCGGAACAACGCCACGAGCGGGGCTGCAACCTCGCGCCCCAGCAGTTGAACCTGAACGTCGTGGTACGGCTTCTGCGGCCGTTTCCGGGAAAGGCGCACCGGATTGTCCACTCTGTGCGAGCGGTCGTCCCAGCGGGCCTCACAGATGTCCATGCCCCCCACGTACGAGAGGCAACCGTCGATCACCACGAACTTCTGATGATGGCAGCCGCCCTCCGGGTGGAAGGCATCGAAGTGAAAGCGCAGCCGCTCGTGAGCCCGCCACTTGAACAGGAGTCGCTGCATCCACTCGCGCTCGAGAGCGAACGCCACGTGAAAGTCCCAGGCGAGGATGACCACCTCGAGCTCCGGGCGCGTCTCGCAAAGATGATTCAGGAACGGCAGCAGCTTCGTGTGACCGCCAGCCTCGGCGGCCATGCGCCGATCCTCGCCGCGCAGGATCTCGACGGCGCTGTCGAACTGCCAACCCGACATCAGGATGTACCGGCGGGCAGCGAGCGCCGCTCCATAGAAGGAGCAGTAGTAGTCCCTCGCGTCAACGATCACACCGGCTGCGTCGGCTCTTGCTGGTTCCATCACCGCTCCAAGTAATTCCCGACGTCACTGGGCGGGAACGGCGATGAGCGATTTTTCCTCACATTGTTTCGTCTCATCGCCCCGGATGGAACGCAGCGCACAGGCGCGATCGGCATTTTCCGTGGACGATCGCCTTTTTCGGCCATTGGCACGGGATGTGAACTTCCATCCTGATGCGATTTGGTTGGCAACTAAACCAGGAGGTAACTCACGTATGGTCAGTCACAGCAGATCCTCGGTGTCCATCGCAATGGCCGCCGTTTTCACGTTCGGTACCAGTGCAACAATGGCGTTGGCCCAGGAGCCGCCTGCCGCGCCCGTGGAGGAGCAGGGCGTGAAGCTCGGCCACGGAACGCCGAGGAACGACGCTCCGATTCCTCGCCCGGAAGGCGATGAGCAGCCACCGCCTCCGGCGCCCTCGGTTCCCGTGATGGGCGTGAGCCGGCAGGCGGGCACGGGTGGTCAGGTTGCTTATGCTCGGGCGGGTGTCCTCGAGCTCGGCGGCTCCGGCGGCTTCGCGGCTGCCAACAACTACCGCCGCTTCGAGGTGACCCCGTCGGTCGGCTGGTTCATCGTGGACAACGTCGAGCTGTCCCTGCTGGGCGGCGTGAACTACTTCGACCTCGACGGCACCAATGGGATGCCGGGCGTCAGCGCCACCGAGCTCAAGGCGCTGGTCGAGCCCAGCTTCCACCTGCCGTTCTCGGACACCGTGTTCGGATTCGTCGGCCTGGGAGCCGGCGTCAACTACGTGACCGGCCAGAGCGCTGGATTCGCGGTGCAGCCGCGTCTAGGCGCCAATTTTCTCGTCGGGCGGTCGGGCATGCTGACGCCGTCGCTGACGGTGGCGTACTCGACGGTGGACGCGCTTCGCACCCCGGCCGGGACCGTCCTGGCGGTGCAGACGAGCTACGGAATGAACATCGGCTACACCGTGATGTGGTGAGCAACTAGGAACCAACGGAGGACATTGTCATGAACCCAGCGTACGGAATCATCATGTGGATCATTGTCGGCGCTCTCGCCGGCTGGATTGGCAGCAAGATCATGGGCACGGACGCCAAGCAGGGCGGTCTGGCGAACATCATCGTCGGCATCGTCGGTGCCGTCGTCGGTGGTTTTGCCACCCGAGCACTGTTCGGTGACGCCAGGGGGAACAATGGCTTCTTCGCCAGCTTCCTCGTGGCGCTGCTGGGCGCCGTCATCGTGATCGGGCTGTGGAAGGCCGTCACGGGGCGCCGCCGCATCGTCTGACGCGGCAACCGGAATCGTGGGCGAGGCGCCGGATAGGTGCCTCGCCTTTTTTTTGGACGGCACGCCTGATCAGATATGTAGAACGTAATCTACGTTTCGTGTAGCAAGCCCCGTTCCCCAAGCCGTCCGGTGGGGCGCGGTCGGTCCGGCCTTTGCTCAACGGCCACCGCATGAACACGAAGCGATGGTCGTTCGTCGGGCTCGCCCTCCTGGTCGCCGGGTGCGATCTGGCGAGGGCACGGGATCGGGCGCGGGTGGTGCAGGCCACCCCTTCGAAAGCGGAGGTCACGGCTGAGGATCTTCGCGACGGGATACGGATCGTTCTGGACCGGGACGTCGACCCGGCGGCATCACCCATCGCCATCGAGCCGACGATGAAAGGCGAGACGCGCTGGCTCGACAGGCGCACGGTCGCCTTCTTTCCCGCGGAGCCCTGGCGCCCGTCCACCGCATATGCGGTGAACCTCGACCCATCGGTCGCCGCCTGGCCTGGCCTGCGCTTCGTCTTCCAGAGGATCACTGTCGAGGCCGTCGATTTCGAGGGGTTGCCGGAGTACCAGCCGCCAAGGCCCACGCTCACGATCCGCACGTCGATGCCGGTGCGGGCCGAGGACGTCGTTGCCTCGTGCTCGTTCGGTACCGTAGCCGCGCGCTCGACGGATTCAGGACCGACACGGTCGGTGCGCCTGCAGCCGATCGCGTCCCTGCAGGCCGGGTCGAGATTCCTGTTCCGCTGTTCGGCGGCGCTCAAGCCAATCGACGGGTCCGAGGGTCTGGCCGTCGCTCACGAGGTGCCGTTCGCCACCCATGGTCGTGCCGAGGTGAAGGCATGGGAGCCGCGAGGACACGAGGTTTCCGCGGACGGGGTGAAGATCGCGATCGAGTTCGCCACGCCGATGGATCCCGGCGCCGTGCGGAAGCACGTGCAACTCGTCTCCGGGAACACGACCGTCCCACCGCTGAGCCTGGCGGCCGCGGACGCCAGCAAGACCAGGTTCACCGGATCGGCGGACCTCGACCCAGGGGCGGAGTACGAGCTGGTGGTGACCGGCGGGCTGAAGGACCGCTTCGGGCAGAGGATCGAGGGCGAAGTGCGCCATTCCTTCAGGGTCGGCGACGCCTCGCCGCGTTTGCGGATGGAGCACGGAATCTTCGCCGTCGAGCGGGCGAGCGGCCGCTACCCGATCTGGACGCGCAACATGCCGCGGTTCCGGGTCCGATGCGCGCCGGTTCCGGAGGACCGCATTGTCAGCGTGTTGACGGGTCCCGCCAACTACGACTCATGGTGGGATGCCTCGGAAGGCGGGTCTGTCAATTACCAGAAGCTGGGGCTCAAGCCGCGCACCCGGACCGTTCGCAGCCGCACCCAGAAGAACCGCTGGCAGGACGCCGGCGTCGACCTTGCCTCGACCTGCGGCGGCCGCTCGCCCCTTTACATCCTCGAGGTGCACTCCGACGAGAACAACGAGGACAGGCGGCCGCAGCGCATCTCGCTGGCCAACGTCACCGACCTGGCGCTCCTGGCCAAGGTCGGCAACGCCTCGTCGCTGGTCTGGGTGGTGCGGCTGTCCACCGGCAAGCCCGTCGCGGGTGCGGTCGTGCGCATCCGGGACCTGAAGGGCAAGGAACGCTTCTCGGGAACGACGGACGCCGAGGGACTTCTGAGCGCGCCGGGAACCGCCAAATTGATCAGCCTCAAACCGAGCGGCGAAGGGGACGACGACGTCTGGAACCGGGATCGCCGGGTGATCGTCACCGCCGAGAGCAGCGGCGACCTGGCGGTCCTGGACACCAACTGGAACAACGGGATCCAGCTCTGGAACTTCGCCCTGGCCAACGATCGCCGGGGTGGGGCGGTCCGCGTGCGCGGCTTCCTGCACTCGGACCGAGGGTTGTACCGGCCCGGGGAGACGGTCCACCTGCGCGGGCTGGTCCGCTTCGTCGACGCGGCCGGAAAGATGGCGCCTCCGCAGGCGCGCAAGGTGCATCTGGTGGTGACCGATCCCCGGGGCACGACGGTGGTCGACGACGACCTGACGCCGACTGGTTTCGGCGGCTTCTTCCGCGACCTGGCTCTCGCGGCCGAGGCGCGGCTCGGTGACTACGCCGTGCGAGCGCAGATCGACGACCAGACGTTCGCCGATCGGTTCTCCGTCGAGGAGTACCGTCCGCGCACGTTCGAGGTGGCCATCAAGAAGCGCAAGAACGACATCATCCTCGGGCAGAAGCTCACGTTTGCCGTGGCCGCCAACTACCTGTTCGGGCAGCCGCTCCACCAGGGCAAGGTCACCTGGAAGGTTCGGCGCCGGCCGTATCTGCCCCAGTTCCCCGGTTACGAGGAGTACGGATTCCGCGACTTCGTCACGCTGTGGGACCGGGGCCGCTGGTGGTCGCGTCACGAGGAGCGATCGTTCTCCGCCGCCGTGGGGGACGGCGAGGCCAAGCTGGACGACACCGGACAGACCTCCATCGAGGTCACCGATGACCCGACGGACGCCGCCGGTCCGCAGGACTATCTGGTCGAGGCCACGGTCGAGGACTCGACCGGACAAGCGGTGACCACGGGCGACACTGTCCGTGCGCACGCGGCGAACCTGTACCTGGGGCTGCACCCGTCCGAGTACGTGCAGGCGGTGGACATGCCGTTCGGCGTCCAGGTCGTCGGCTTCGATGCCGCCGGAAGGCGGCGGGCCGCTTCGGCGCGCCTGACCGTCACCCGCCGCTTCTACGACTGCGGTATCGGGGAAGGCGCGCGGTGGTGGGCTTGCGACCGTCGGGGCGATACGAAGGCGTCGATCGAGCGGACCATCGAGATACCGGCTGCCGGTAGCGCCGCCATCAACCGGGTGGTCCTGGGCGAGCCGGGCGAGTACATCGTGCGGGTGACCGCTCCCGACGGGCGCGGCGGCACCGCGGTGGCCTCCGATCTGGTGTACGTGATCGGCAAGGGCGAGGCGTTCTGGAGCGGCGACGAGGGCGACCGCATGACCATCGTCGCCTCGAAGGCGCATTACCGCCCGGGCGAGACCGCGCGGCTGGTCCCCCAGGCGCAGATGCCGGGCGCGCTGGCGCTCTTGACCATCGAGCGCGACGGCATCCTGTCCCACCGGGTGGTCCCGGTGGCCACGACCGGGGAGGCGCTGGAAGTGCCTGTCGAGGCGCGGTTCGCGCCCAACGTCTTCGCCTCGGTGGTGCTGGCGAGGGGCCGGATCGGAGACGGCGACCGCGGCAAGCCACGCTTCAAGATGGGCATGGTCAACCTGACCGTCGAGAGCGAGTCGAAGCGGCTGGTGGTCGCGATCGAGACCGATCGTCCATCCTACGAACCAGGAATGAAGGTCAGCGCTCGGGTCAAGGTGTCGGCCGCCGACGGGACGCCGGTCCGCGGCGAGCTGGCGCTGGCGGTCGCCGACGAAGGGGTGCTGCAGATCGCCGGATACAAGACCCCGGATCCGATGCCCACCTTCTATGCGGCGTGGGGACTGGGCGTCGAGACCTCCACGACCTGGAATCGGATCCTGCAGTCGAGCAACCCCGATCTGGGCGGCGAGGCAGGCGGCGATGCGGGCGGCGACGAGGCGGGTCGGATCCGATCGCGCTTCATGGCGACGGCCTTCTGGGCGCCGGCGCTGGTGACGGACGCCGCCGGTGTGGCCGAGGTCGAGTTCGTGGCCCCCGACAACCTGACTGCCTTCCGGGTGATGGCCGTCGTGGCCGACGAGGGGGATCGCTTCGGGTCGGCCGAGAGTCGCTTCACCATCTCGAAGGCGCTGCAGCTGATCCCGCTTTTGCCGCGGTTCCTGACGGTGGGTGACCGGGCGCAGGCGACCGTGCTCGTCCAGAACAACAGCAAGGAGAAACTGGACGTCGCAGTTGCTGCCTCCGCAGTGGGCGCCCTGGTGCGCAGCGGGGGCAGGCAGCGCCTGCGGCTCGGCCCAGGCAGGTCGCACCGGATCACCGTCGGTCTAGGTGCGCGCGCGCAGGGCAACGCCGTCTTCACCTTCCGGGCCACGGGCGGTGAACACCAGGACGCGGTGAAGATCGAGATGCCAGTGACCCGCCCGTCGACGCACGAGACAGTGCTGGTCGGCGAGGGAGTGGCCAGGGGCCGCACCGAGCACCGCCTGGCGCGATCGTCGGACGTCTACAAGGAAACCAGTAGCCTCGAGGTCACGCTGGATGCGACCGGGCTCTCACGGCTGGCAGAAAGCCTGCAGTACATCGTCGGCTATCCCTACGGCTGCCTCGAGCAGACCACCTCGAAGGTGGTGCCCATGGTGGCGTTGATGGAGCTGTCGCGGTTCATCGACGTGAAGGACCGCCAGTTCGGGAGCACGCGCTCCTACATCACGGCGGGCGTCGCCAGGATCCTACGGTTCCAGCACGAGGACGGCGGCTTCGGCCTCTGGATCGGCGCTCCACCCGAGCCTCATTACACGGCCTTCGCGCTGTGGGGCCTGGGACTGGCGAGAAAAGCCGGCTTCAAGGTGGACGAGACGGCGCTTGCCTCGGGGGTGAAGTACCTGAAGGCGCACTTCAGTTCGTCCGCACGCGACGGCGGGAGCGGCTCCGAGTACTTCGGCAACGAAGGCGCCCGGGCCTTCGACCTGTACGTGCTCGCCACGCTGGGCGAGCTGGACGAGGCAGGGATGGCGCAGCTCTTCGAGACGCGTGGGAACTTGCCGATCGATGCCCGCGCGTTTCTGGCGGCTGCGTTGCACCGAGCCGGGCGGACCGCGATGGCGAACACACTCGCGCGCGAGCTGGTGGCCTTGCTGCCCGTCGGCGGCGGACCGGCGTTGCTGGATGAGGGTGCGCGCGACCTGTCATGGTACTGGAACTCGAACGTGCGCTCGACGGCGCTCGTGCTCTCGTCGCTGCTCGAGGTCAATCCCCGGAGCCCCGCCATCCCTCGGCTGGCACAGGGACTCCTGGATTCGCGTTCGGCAGGCCGCTGGGGAAACACCCAGGAGAACCTGCACAGCCTGCTGGCGCTGGCCAGCTGGGCGAAGCGCGGTGCCGCTGCCGGCACGAGCCTGGTCACCGTCACCGTCGGCAAGAAGAGGATCCAGCGTACGTTGAACCGGGGGGCGCTCGAGCTCATCCGCCTCCCGTACGCCGATCTCGAGGGCGACCGCCTGGTCATCGAGACATCGGGAGCGGAGCTTCATTACTCGGCGCGCATGAAGCTCGACCGCCCCCTGCGGCAGACCGCCGAGGGAAGGGGGCTCTCGATCGAACGCGAGTATCTGGACCCCGACACGGGCGCTCCGCTGGAGACGATCAAGCTGGGGCAGCTCGTGAAGGTGCGCCTGACCATCGACGCCAGGACCCGCGAGTCACACGTCGCAGTGGTCGATCCGCTGCCGGCCGGGTTCGAGCCGGTGCTGACGAAGTTCGAGCGCACGTACAAGGGCGAGGAGGAGACGAGCCGACGCTCGACCTGGTGGTCGGGAGCCTCGACCTCGTGGCAGAACCAGGAACTTCGGGACGACCGTGCGCTGGTGTTCGCCGACGTGCTCGCGCCGCAGGCCTCGTCGCACGAGTACTTCGTCCGGGCGACGACAGCCGGCACCTTCCTGACCCCGGGCGCGCAGGTCGAGGCGATGTACAAGCCGGCGGTGAGGGGACGGTCAGCGGTTCGCCACGTGGTGGTGACGCGATGAAGGTGCGACGCGCGGCGGCCGTGATGCTCGCGCCGCCTCTGATGGCGCTGGCGTATGTCTACCTGGTTCCCTATCCGGTGGAGAGGCTCGACCCGGCGCACAGCACATCGCTGACGCTCACCGACCGACGGGGAGAAGTGCTTCGCACGGTACCGCTGCGGGGAGGGGGGCGTGCCACCTGGGTTTCGCTGGACCGGATACCGCGATCGGCGATCGACGCCACGCTCGCGGGAGAGGACCATCGGTTCTTCGATCACCCCGGAGTGGATCTTGGGGCGATGGTGCGCGCCGTCGTGCTCGCCGCGCGCGAACGGCGCCTGGTGTCGGGTGGATCCACCATCACCATGCAACTCGTCCGTCTGGTCGAGCCTCATCCCCGCACGCTGGTCGGCAAGGTCCGCGAGGTGATGGCGGCGCTGCGGCTCGAGCGGGCGGTCTCGAAGGAGACCATCCTCGAGCAGTACCTGAACCGGGCGTACTACGGCAACGGCGCATTCGGCATCGAACAGGCGGCGCAGCGCTACTTCGGCAAGCCGGCCAGGGCGCTTGGCGCCGGGCAGGCGGCCTTGCTGGCCGTGTTGCCTCGCGCTCCGCGGACCTACGATCCCAGGCGTGCGCTGCCGGTGGCGCTCGCGCGTCGGGCCCACGTCCTGGCCTTGATGGAGAAACGCGGTTTGATCGACGTGGAGGCGCGGCGGCGGATCGAGCACGATCCGGTGCCGCTGACATGGACCGACGCTCCCAGCCGGGCTCGTCACTTCGTCGACTGGGTACTGGCCAGCATGCCGGAGGGCCGGAGCGGCCATCTGCGCACGACCCTGGACCTGCGGCTCCAGACCCGGCTCGAGGTGGCGGTGGCAGAGCATCTGTCCGTGGACGCCCGGCTCGCCCAGGCCGGGCTCGTGGTGGTGGAGCCGCTGACCGGCGACGTGCTGGCGATGGTGGTCAGCTCCGGCGAGAGCCAGGTCAACATCACCACCGTCCCGCGCCATCCCGGATCGACCCTGAAGCCGTTCGTGTACGCCATGGCGATCGAGGCGGGCGATGGTCCCGCCACCCTGGCCAACGACCGGCAAGCGGCCATTCCCGGTTACGAGCCGCGCCGCCGCATGCGGCAGAGAGACCCGTCGCCGTACCGCGACGCCCTTGCCGGATCCTTCAACCTGGCGGCGGTCGGCGTCCTTCATCGCGTCGGCGTGGCCCCGGCTCTCGAACGTCTCCGAGGCGTGGGGCTCGGCCCGCTGACGGGCACGGCCCCGGAGTACGGCCTCGATCTCGCTCTCGGTTCGGCGCGGGTGCGCTTGGTCGATCTCGCCGCTGCCTATGCGTTCCTGGTGAACGGCGGCAACGTACCTCGGATCCGTTTCCTGGCGGCGGAACGGCCGTCGTTCCGATCGGGCCTGTTCACGGCCGAGGCGAGCTTCATGGTGATGGACATCCTCGCCGACAATGCCGCCCGCCGGGCGGTCTTCGGCGCCGAGCTTCCGCTCGATCTGCCGTTCCGGGTCGCCGCGAAGACGGGAACCTCATCGGGCTTCGCCGACACGTTGACCGTCGCCGCCACCCGGGAGGCGGTCGTGGCCGCCTGGGTCGGCGCGTTCGACGGCTCCGGAACCAAGGGAACGCTGGCGATGTGGAGTGCCGCGCCGCTGGTCCGGGCAGGGATGCTGGCCGTGCGCGATCGCCAGGGCCATGCGTTGACGCTGCCGTCGCGCCCCGCCGGGGTGGTGACTGCCACGGTCTGCCGCGTCAGCGGACAGCTGGCCGGTCGCGGCTGTCCCACCAGGCGCGAACTCTTCGGCGCAGGCCGCGCCCCGACGTCTCCCTGCGCGGGCCATCTCGAAATGTTCCAGGCGGCAAGGCGCGGCGGCTGAGCCCGCCCGATCTCCCACGTTCGTGTAGCGGAGATCACGTGTTCCACAAACCTGTGAACACCGAGAGCCTTCTTCGAGCCGTTCGTGAGTGCCTTCGCGAACCCCGCGCCCTGTAACGTTGCTCGACTGGCTCGCGCTACCGGCGGCGCCGGAGCAGGCCGTCGCAGGGTTCGGTCGCGCAGACGTTTCCCTGGATGATGTTCGGGCCGTCTATGCCGGCGGGGTAACTCTCCTCCACGAGGACGAGCGTGGGCGAGCGCCTCGAAATGACGTTGCCCTCGACGCGGTAGCGGCCGAAGAACCGCGCGTTGCCGCGGACATGACAGTTATGGGGCGTGCCGTCCGCCTTGACGAAGACGACCGCCTCGGCAGCCCGGTTGGCGCGAACGACATGGTCGAAGGAGGTCATCGCCACCCTCGGGTTCGTGACATCGCACTCGCCCATGAGGCGGGTCATCACGCTCAGTTTGCGTGTGAACTCGTTTTTCTCGACGATCGAATTTGCCCCCGAGATTGAAATGCCGGTCGAGTTCCTGGTGGCAGGCGCCGGGGCGCCCAGCGTGTTTCGTGCCGCGACCACGTACGACGATTGCGTCATCTCATCGTCGGCGATCCGGCCGTCCCCGTCGTGATCGCCGATGAGGGACACGTGGGTCTTGAAGAGGATGGCTCCCTCGCTGAAGCCTTCCAGGTGCGAACTGACGACCCCTCCGCCGTGAAGCCCGTTGAGGTAGACGCCCCAGCGCTGGCTCGCGGCGATCCGGGACCCGCGGATCCAGACATTGCTCGGCCGCATGAGGCCACTGATGACACCGGGTTGCTTCCGGTCGTTCGCCACGTAGTTCTCGAAGGTGCAGCCATCGAACACGACCCCGTTTACCGCCGCCAGCTCGACCGCGGTGGCGGCAGTCCCTTGACCGTCGAAGGTGATGTTCTTGAAATAGATGTCCGAGACGCGACCACTGGTCACGCAGGCGGTGCATGCCGGTTCCTGCGCGCGTACACACGGCGTGAATGAGCGCTCGTCGAGCGCGCGCGAACAGCCCGCGATCCGCGCCGGCCCGCCGACGAGGACGGCGCCGCCGGGCGAGACGAAATGGACATGGCTCTTTCCGGCGAGCGTGAACCGGCCGTCGTAGGTTCCTGGCTGCAGATAGAGCGTACCGCCACCCGATGGCAACGCCGCGAGCGCGGCCGGCAGATCGCCGCCGTGCCGGGCGAAGACGTCGATCGTGGGCTCGGGCGAGCAGATCCCGCCCACCGGCACATGGCCAGGAAGATCGGGATTGAAGGGATGGGCCGCCCACCACTGCGTCGCGCTCACACCGTAGGGAGGAGGCGTCACGGGAACGCGCCTATCGGAGTTTCCGGGAGCGCACGCCGTCGTCTCGTCGGGTGCCGCGAGCGCGATCGCATCGGGCGTGGCACCGTCCCTGGGCGGCGGCTGGGTGGACACCCGTACGCCTTGCCTCACCGACCAGACCTGGCCCGCGTCGAGTGCCGTCACCAGCGTCGCTCCATCCCAGGCCATGATGCGAACCCGACCGCGGGACACGCGCACCTGCTCGACATCGACGGAGAATGCCGTCCCCACGACCTCGGCGACGAAGCGGTCCGTGGCGACCTTGAAGGGATGGGCGCGGGCAGCATCCAACTCGACCTCGACCCGCCCGGCCCGGACGACCACGGTCGATGCATCGGGCAGCCATGTGATGCGGGTGCCGCCGTCGAGCCCAACTCGCGCCGGCCCCAGCGTCAGCAAGGCTCCCTGTTGCGTGGACAAAACGGTCGCGGGCGCGATGCCGCTTCCGGCGGCCTTCACCTGCCCATCGACCTCGAGGTCGCCCGAAACGAGGCGATCGCCCTGCCTGACCACCGGTTTGCTTGCGACCGTGGCGTCGTCTCCGTCACGCCCCACGAAGAACAGCATGGCGGCGACACCCGCGGCGCAGGTGCCAAGAAGGACGGCGAGCCCAAGCCGGAACGACGTCGCGCGGTGGGGAGCCGGCGGCGCGTCCAGGGCCCGTCGCAGCGCGCGTTCCCGAACGCCTGGATCCGCCGCCCGGTCGAGCGCGGCCCGGTAGTCCGAGGCCAGGGTCGCGATCCCTCGCTGATCGCTGCGGCAGCTGGCACAACCCCGCAGATGCTCCTCGAGGAAAACCTGCTCGCCCTCGGACAGCCCGCTCCGTTGCTTCTCCATGAGCAGACCGGCGCGCAAACAACGTGGCCCCATCACGATTCTCCCTTCACGGCGCACAGGTCCCGGAGCAACGGATCTTCGCGCATCCGGGTCAGCAGTCCGCGTCGAGCCAGAAAGATTCTCGACCGGACGGCGACATCGCTCAGCCCGAGGATGACGGCGATCTCGGCGGTCGGCCGCCCTTCGATGACGTGCAAGACGAACGCTGCCCGGCTCTTGGGTGACAGCTCTTCCAGGTAGTCCGAGAATCGTTCGATCCGCTGCCGCCCTTCGACGAGGTCCGAAGCGCTGGGCAGGGCGGATCCCGGCCGGACGTCGGCCTCGGTGCTGAGGTTGACCAGCGCTCGGCGGCGGCGATCAGTGCCACGCAAATATTGCTTGGCCACGTTTGCGCAGATGCGCGACAGCCAGGTGCGCACCGATGACTCGCCTCGAAACCCAGGGAAGGCGCGCATCGCCTCGACGAAGGTCACCTGCAAGAGATCCTCGATGTCGGCGCGCAAGCCCAGCATGGCGCGAAGCTGCCGCTCGAGGGTCGGCGCACATGCATCGAACACCCGCCCCAGGGCCCGGCGGTCCCCGCGACGGCAAGCCTCGATCGTCGCCTCATCGGGCTCACCATCGTCGGCGGCAGGGCGCTCCATCAACGATTCCGCGCACACGTCGAGCGCAACCATCGCTGCATTGCACCTCATTCTAGCTCCAACGACGGGGCGCTCACCTCCGGAACGCCGTCTCCCACCAGAATGGGGACCCGCGCAGGAGGCCGACGTACTCCGCCGACAGGCTCACGAGGTGGGCGAGGGCGCCGCTCTCGGACAGACGATCGAAGCGTCCGGCTCGGAACGGAATGAACCCGTGCTCTTTCCAGATCCCCATCCAGTAACGCAGGCCTCCCTGGACCTCGCCCTCGAGAGCGTCTCGTAGGTTTGTCTCGGAGGTCGCCAGGAGAAGGCGCAACGTCTCCCCACCGGTGCCGAGCTCGAGAGCAATCGCTTCGCCGCCGTTCGCCCACGCCTTCGTCTGCTCCCGCGCCACGGAATAGGGAATACGGACACAGGCGAGGCTCTTGCCTGCGAGCTCGCCTCGGCAGGGTTGCGACACCAGTGCCTCGCCAGCGGCGTTCACGGCCCTCGCTGATCCGTCGTTCTCGAACACGATCGTTCCGCTCTGTCCTGCCACCCCCGGAAGCGTACGCACGACCAGCGTGAGGGGAGCTGCGCTGGCGAGATAGAGCGCCTTGTGGTCACTGGCGAAACCGAGGTGGCTCGCTCCGACCGTGATGGGAGTGAGATGCACCTGACCCTGAGGGAGGCCAAGGCCGGCGTCGACCTTCGGGAAGACGTAAGGGACTGCCTGACTCCGCTCGGCCAGCGCACGCATGGCGGCGTCATACGCGCCCGGGTATTTCACCAGAAGCGCCAGCGCTCGTGCCTCCATCTTCAGTAAATGCGGCCCCTGGCGAACGCCCAGCGGATTGTCCAGCACCGATGCGCGCTGGGTCGTGAATCTGCCGCCGGCCAGCTTGCCCAGCGGCAGGCCCGCCTCGGTCAACTCGTAGCCCGGTACACGAGGCGCGCCGTCCAGGAACAAGGACCACAGAAGGCGCGCGCCCCACACTTGATAGATGGTGGATACGGCTGCCCCCTTGACGGGGATCCCTCGGCCCTGTGCCGCCGCCATGAAGAACCGCCACTCCTCGTCATCCATGAAACCTGGAGCGGTGTAGCTACCGCCCTTCGCGAGCGCTCCGTAATAGGGCTTGTCGACCGGAAACTGACTGAAGGCAGCGATGCCCGATGGGTCACCGCCGCGGGCGAGCGTCACGGCCAGATCGAGATTCGGGATCGTGAAGTTCTCTCGTTTGAACCAGGCGCGCATGTTCTCGGCGGCTACCGCAAGCTCCGGCGGCTTCACCACGGTGGCCGCAAGCGCGAGACCGATGCCGATGTCCAGCGCCATGTGGGTGCTCGTCGCCGCGGAGATCCCGATCATCGGACTTCCGGTGACGGGGGACGCGGCCTTGCCGTCATCCCACCAGAATGGGACGAAGCCGTTGTCGGGCGCCTGGTTCGTCGCCACCACGTTCCAGCTGATGAGGCGCTGCTTGCCTGCCGGGACTGGCAGCAGCTCTTTACCTCGGGTCAGGAGGCGGACGTAGTAGGGCAGCAGGTGATCATCGAGCGTCGCCCGGTACAGGGGGTCTCCCGTGACGTGGTGTGCGGCCGCGAGCGCCGTCATGAACCAGGCGCCGTCATGAACCAGATCCTGACCCTCGTTGACATACCACTTCCCGGTCGTGGGATCGGCATACTCATAGGGCGTGCCGTCGTAGACGCTGCCGTCCTTCCGGATGTGGAGCTTGTCGAAAAGAGCCACCATGGCCCGCATGAACGCTGTGGCGTCTGCCGCGGTGATCGCACCGGGGACAGAGGATGGTCGTGCGTCCGGTGACGGCGACAGACCGTCCCGGACGTAGCGGTCGGGGCCCGCCTCCGCGTTTTCTGTGGGCGAACGGTCCCTGTCCGGGTCCGCATCGACGGCGAGCCATTGATCCGATGGCCCGCCAGCGGTCCTGCAAGCGCCACACAGCGACACGACCGCGACAACGACGACGGAGCGCCACATGTACATGTGACTGCTGTTGCCGGACGATCCCCGGATGTTGTGTGTGGCAGGCAGCGCGTCAAAGCCCCTGGAGCGGGCCCGTGCACCAGTCGGGACGCCCGAAGGTCTGTGCCCCCACCCCCATGGCATTGAGCAGGGACACCAGCACGTTGTTGTGCGGCGTGTTGGCAGGCGAGCGCACGAAACGTCCGGTCTTGAAGTGGCCTCCTCCATTTCCCACGATCACGAGCGGCGTGTTCTGGAGCAAATGGTTCTTGCCCTTGCCCATCGGGTTGCAGAAGTAGACCAGCGTGTTGTCCAGAACCGTTCCGCCCCCCTCGGGAATCGCTTGTAGCCGTCCCAGGAAGTAGGCGAGCTGCTCCGTTGTCCATTTGTTGATCCGCACCAGCTTTTCCTGGGCGACGGCGTTCGAGTCCTCGGCGTGGCTCAGCTCGTGGTGATCGATCTCGGGGATCCCGAGCCACGAGTAGCGAACCGCGTCCACGCTGCGTGAGAAAAGGAAACTCGCCACGCGCGTGAGATCACAAGCCAAGGCAGCAGCCGCCAGATCCATCTGCAATCTGCAGACGGCGGGAAAGTTCTCCATTTTCTTCCAGTCGATGAGGGCGCCGGCAGACGGTTTCTGGCACCCCGCCGAGACCGCGATTCCGAGCCGGCTCTCGATGTCACGAACGGCGTCGACGTGGGCCTGCACCTTCACCCGGTCCGAGCTACCGAGGCGCGGAAGAACGTACTTGAGGTCAGCCAAGGTGGCATCGATGACCGACTGAGATCGGGCCCGATCCGCATCGATCATGGGCTGAGATGTGCTCACCCGGGAGAAGACACGGTCGAACGCTGCATAGGGGCTGTTCTCCGGGGCAATCGGCTGATTCGGCCCGAGGTAACTCATGCGTGTGTTGTTGTCGAGATTGAAAAGGACGTAGGCCGAGAGTTCGAGCGACCGGAATTTCGTGACGGTGCCTATGTGCTTCGCGATCTCCTGGTCGACAGAGATCCCATTGGCCCAGCCTGAGCCTCCCCCAAAAGGTCCGCTGTTCAGCTCCGTTCCCGTGAGCATTCCTCCCATGCCCGCTTGATGGTTGTCCTTTCCCCCCTTCCCCATGGTCGTGATGCCGTCGAGGACGACGAGTCTCTGTTTGAACGGCTCGAGCGGGGCCAGGATCGGTGACAGCGAAAACGCGGTTTCGCTCCCGGTCGGAAGCCATTTGTCGCGAACGGTCCCGTCGGCGCCGAAGAACACCACGAATCTCTTCGGTCCAGCGGCTGCTGCCGTCCGTCTGGGTATTCCCGGCACTTCATCCAGAAGAGGGAGAGCGAAGGCAAGTCCACCGGCGCCGCGAAGCACCATGCGACGACTGAGAAGTCCCTTGCGGCTCATCAGCTTCCTACCTTTCGATAAAGGAACGCATCGGTTTGCGTCAGGGCGACCAGGAGTTCGCGCACGTCGTATCCCGAGGCTGCGAACTGGCGGCGGAGCGCCTCCACGGTGCACCCGTCCGCGGCGGTTTCAGCACGGCCGTGGGCGTAGCGGAACCATTGAGACAGAACACAGGATTTGACCTCGGAGCTGCGGGCCATCTTTTGCGCAAGGTCGGCGACGCCGCGGAAGGGCCCGGGCACGTCCGTTCCGACGACCTCGCCCGACGCATCGATGGTCTTGGCGTTCTCGGTCGTCCGCCACTGGCCGACGCCGTTGAAGTTTTCGAAGCCGAAGCCCAACGTATCGAGCAGACGGTGGCATCCCCCACACGCAGGGCTGACGGTGTGCTGCGCGAACCGCTCACGCGTGGTGGCAGTCTTGCTGGGCTCCGGCACAACGACGTTCGCATCGTCGGGCGGGGGCGGGACCTCGCCGCAGAACATCTGCTCACGCACGAAGAGGCCTCGGCGAACCGGCGAGGCCTGGTTGGACTTGGCCAGGATGGACAGGAGCCCCCCCTGGGTGAGGACGCCGGCGCGCTGGGCGGGATTGACGGCCACCTTCTCGAATCCAGCTCCCGCCGGGCCCAGCAAACCGTAGAAGTCAGCCAGCTTCTTGTTGGCGAATGTGAACGGGGCCAGGAGCAGCGTGTCCACCTTGCCGTCCCCTGACCACATCACGTGGTCCAGGAACGCCTTGGTTTCGTTTTCGAAGAGCGGCAGAAACTCGGGGCCGTAGCCCGGGAAAACGCTGGCAATCTTGCCCACCGAATCCAGGCGATCGATGAGGAGCCACTGGCGATGAAAGGCCGTGACAGCGGCCCGCGCCCGGGGATCACGCAGGAGGCGGCGGGCTTGCTCCGCGACGCCTTCCTTGGTCCTGAGGCGGCCAGATTCGGCCGCGGTGAAGAGCGGCTCGTCTGGCATCGAGCCCCACAGGAAGTACGACAGCCGGCAAGCGAGCTCGAAGGAGCCGACCGCGCTCACTTCCGCAGGGGCACCGGCTGGCGAAAGTTCGAGGCGGTACAGGAATTTGGGAGATTGAAGCATCGCCCTGATGACGAGCTGGATGCCGCTCTTGAAGTCAGCACCTTCTCGTCCCTTGAGGTAGACGGCGACGTAGGGGGCCGTCTCATCTGCCGTCACCGTCATGGGCCGACGAAATGCGCGCCGGCCGAACGTGCTGATGAAACTTCGGGCGCAGGCATCCTCGCCGGCCGTTACAGGATTGCATGGGACCAAGCTCGCGTAGTTCGTCGACGAAACAGCACGAGCTGCAATCTGTTCCGCAGCCTGGTTGTACTGCCCGATGAGCGCCGAAGAAGCGGTCAGAAGATCGGCATTGTTGTCGAATCCAAGGACGCGCTCCTCGAGCGGAAAGGTGTTGGCCGGCTCGGTGGCGTCACCCAGAAGGTCTCGAACCGTGTTGTTGTACTCGCGGCGGTTGAGCCGGCGCAGCGGTGAAGGGCCCGGACTGGGACTGACACCGGCACAAGCGACGCTCGGCATGCCGCCCGTGGCACCTCCCGCTTCGCCATTGGTCGGCGACGGCGTATCCGGCGTATCGGAGACGGGAGCAGACTCGCCGATCACACCGCTACAAGACACGAGGGAGAGCAACCCCACGTAGGCCGGGAAGCGTTTCATGGTTCTTCTCTGTGACCGGTCGAACCAAAGATGTTGTGCCGGGGGTCGACAAATCTTTACCGCAGCGCGTCTCCCAACTTTTCAAGCGGCACCGGCAACAGAGACGGTCCATGAAGCGCATGTCTCGCCGATCATTCATCAGCGGTGCCGCCGCCACCGCCGTGGCGACAAGGGCCAGCGCCCGGGTCCTGGGGGCAAACGATCGGATCGTCGTCGCCTACATCGGTGTCGGCAGCCAGGGCTTCACCCATCTCAAGGTGGGCAAGGAGCACGCCACCACGAACAACATCGCCCTTGCGTCTGTCTGCGACGTTTACCAGAAGCACCTCGACCGGGCGAAGACGTTCCTGGGCCTCACCGATCGGGACGCCGTGCGCGACCATCGGCGTCTTCTCGATCGCAAGGACATCGACGCCGTCATCGTGTCGACGGTCGACAACTGGCACGCAGACGTCGCCGTGGAGGCGTTGCAGGCCGGCAAGCACGTCTTTGGTGAGAAGCCCCTGGCCCGTTACCTCGACGAGGGCTTCCGTGTGTACGACGCCGTGAAACGGTCCCAGAAGGTGTTCCAGGTTGGCTCGCAGTACTGCGCCGACCCGAAGTATCACAAGGCCGCCGAGTGGATCCGGTCCGGCAAGCTCGGGCCGCTGGTCTGGGCCCAGGGCTCCTACTGCCGCAACAACAAGAACAACAGCGAGTGGACCTACCCGATCGACCCCGACGCCAACCCCGGGAACCTCGACTGGAATCGATGGCTCGGGCGGGCGCCACGGATCGGCTGGACCCCCGAGCACTACTTCTCGTGGCACAAGTTCTACGCCTACAACTCCGGGATCCTCAGCAACCTGCTGTCGCACACCTTCTTGCCGCTCTTGCTGGCGACGGCGAACACCGATTTCCCTCGCCGCGTGAGCTGCACGGGTACCCGCAAGGTCTCGACCGATCGCGAGATCACCGACACCACGCACCTCCTGGCCGAGATGCCGAACGGGTTGACCTTCGCGGTCGCCGGCAGCACCGTCAACGAGCAGGGTCTGGCCGAGATGATCCGGGGCCGCCAGGCGACGATCTATCTGTCATCGGGGCGGAACCGGGCCGAGCTGAAGCCCGAGCGCGCCTTCGCCGAGCAGGTCGAGCCGGAGGCTTTCGCCAGCCCCTTGCCGCCGGGGAGCGTGGCGCGTCTGGAGAAGAACTTCTTCGATTGCATCCGCTCCGGGGGCACGCCCGTCGGCAACATCGATCTGGCCATCCGGGCCCACGCCATACTCTGCATGGCCGAGCAGGCCGAGCGCAGCAGCACGACACTGCTCTTCGACGACAAGAGCCGCACGCTGCGGACGGGCGACGGGCGGACGGTGCCGGCGCTGACCTACGGCGGTGAGGCGTGAGTCAGGGTAGTGCAGGCGTCAGATCGCGGATGGGAATCACCTGCTTCGGGGTCGAGGGGCTCGACCACAGGAGCTGGACGCTGCCTCCGACGGCGGCGTTGAAGTATTCGAGCGTGATCTCGTACGGCATGCCGGCGACGAGGGGCACGGGAACGCCGGCATTCTCCTGCGATGAGTGAATCTTCCAGTCGTCGATGAGCAGTTGATTGTCGATCCAGAGCCGGACGCCATCGTCCGCCTTGGTGGAGAAGACGAACGTCTCCGAGAACCGCGGGGTCACGGTACCGGTCCAGCGTGCCGAGAAGCTGACGTTGAAGCCTGGAGCCACCGGAACGCCGGCGAAGTCGAAGTTGACGCTGGGATCGGTACGGACCAGCTTCGGGGTCCCGGTGGGGTTCATGCTGACGAAGTACTCGCCCCGCAGCCCGCCACAATAGACGACGCCGCAGATGCTGGCGGTCACGCAGTCGTTGTCATCGGCGCACATGGTGAGGCAGCCCTGCGGGTTGCACTGGTACTTGCCGCAGGAGACCGTCACTGCGGGAAGGCAGGTCCCGGCCCCGTTGCACGTTCGCGCGAGTGTGTAGCGACCCCTGGTGCAGATCCCGGGGGCGCAGGAGCCGCCGGACGGGACACTCATGCATCGTCCGACGTTCCCGGCCAGGGTGCAGGACCGGCAGGTGGTGCTGCAGGCGCTGTTGCAGCAGACCCCCTGCTCGCAGAAGCCCGAGGCGCATTCGGCAGCGGCCGCGCAGGGGGCACCAGGGGTACGACCGGTGTCGAGTGGGCTGTCGATGGGACGCGGGCCGTCTTCTGCGCCGGGGTAGTCGGGAACAGCCAGATTCACGCAGCCAGCTGCCGTCGTGATGACGGCCCAGATGAAACCCGCGCGAACATGGCGCACCAGCAGCGATCTCTCGACGGAATGGCAGCCGTTCTTTAGAACGGCCTCTCACCTCGACCAGCGCGACCACTCTGCTTCCAGCCGTGACGGATCGGCGTGACCGCGGTGGACGTAGAGGCGGTAGCGCAGGCGCAGGTCGCGGCCTGGCACGATCGCCAGCGGCGCCTCGTGAGTGAGGGCGATGCCCATCCAGCCGTCATCGCGCACGTGAAAAAAGGCCGGATGGCGTGGGTTCTCCGGGTGATCGAAGATCGTCACGCCGTCGATGCGCCCGGGCGCAACCGGACCGCTGTAGTCGCACCAGCGCGCGCGTCGATGCGGCATCAGCGCGGTCTCGCCCACCTGTCCCTCGCTGTTGGTGACGATACCTCCGCCGTCGCGCACCCCCATGGTCTTCGCGACGCGCACACCAAGGAGGCCGAAATGGCTCTTGCCGAGCGACACCGGCCCGTCCGCGGCTCGCAAGGTGAGGTCGACATCGACGGTCAGTTCGCCGAATCCGGTGGCGGGGTCGATGGTCTCTGGCCGGGGCGTCACGGTGATCGTCCGCTCGTCGAGCAGCAGCGCCCGGCTGCCGTCGGCGAGCCAGCGAGATTGGACCACCATCACGCCCGTCGCACCGTCCTCGAGGCGGTTCGTCTGCGCATGCTCGATGCGCGCCGTCGAACGCTGGTGCTCCCAGAAGTTGTGGCCGGCGACGTCCTGGTGCCCTAGCCAGATGCCGAGGTGGTGCGCATGGCCGCGCGGATCGTGCGGGTGCCCGAGCCGTAGCACAGAGCGGCCGCCAGGGCCGATCAGCGGGAAGATGTACGGTTTAGGTCCCGAGCGATCCGCCTGGTAGCGAAGCACCTCGCGGCCTGCCACCACGACGGCGATCTGATCGCCCGGCTGAGGCATGACCTGCACCAGCGGAAAGTCCGTCGTTGCCGGAGCCACCGCCGCGCCCGCAGAAGCGCAACCTGCCAGAAGCGCGAGCCATGCGGGGTGACACAACAACACCTTTCGTTGCCGGACGGGCTCTTGATGTTGCGTCAATGGGCGGCCCAGCGAGACTTGATGTCCAGGTCTCCTCAGCGGCCGATTTCTGCCGGCCGGTCGTCGATGACCCTGACGTAGGTCGCTTCGCCGGCGAAGACGGGCATCACCACGTCCTTTCCCAGCGCTTCGAACGAGAAGATGACGTTGAGTTCCTCCGTGCCGTCGGAGTCGACGCGTTCGACCAGGTTGATGTCGACCGAGCCGACGATCTGTATTCCGCCGCCGGGATGGGACGTCGTGCCGTTCTTGGTGAAAGCCGCCTCGGGGTCGACGTATCCGAAATGAGCCGATCGCTGAGACACGCGCGCCGTCAGCGCCGGGCTCAACGCCTCCTTCGGTCCCACCACATTGGCGAGGAGCAGGGGTCGGCCCTGGATGCTGGCGGGAGCCGCCTCGGTCCTCGTCGCGAGCCAGCGCTCGAGCAAGGTCCGCGCGCGCGCCGACTCGAGTATGACGATCTTCAGGAGCGACGGGGGCGTCCTCGGGTTGATGTACGCGGAGTTCGTCGTGATGTGGCCTTCCTTGCCGACCCGCAGCCAAAGGGCCGAGCCCACCGGGACGCCGGGCAGCACGAAGCCTCCGTCCCTGCCGGTGAGCGTCGACGGTTTCTGCCCGCGCGCCGACACCCGCGCGCCGACGACGGGCGCGCCGGATTCGCTGACCACGCTGCCGCGAACCGTGACGGGCGCGGGCTCGCGCGGGCGAGGCAGCGCCGGAGGAAGCAGCGTCGTGCCACCTTTGTCCGCAGCGGCGGGACCATCGAACGGATAGCTGGGAATCGGCAGCGGGCGATGCTCCGCGCCCGACGCGATCTCCTTGATTCTGTCTCTGGCCGAGGCCAGCACCTTTTCGGTCTCGGGACTCACGTCCGGACGGAAAGCGTCGATGCGCTTTTTCAGCATGGTGACGGCGGCTTCCTGACGCATCACCTTCCCATCCGCGTAGATCCAGACCGGGTTCGTATGCGCGCGCGCGTCCTTCGAGGCGTGACAGCGGGCGGCGATCCACGAGCTCTTGGTCACTCGAAGCTCTGTCCGTCCTTCGAGCACGAGCGAATCGGGTGTCGCGGCCTTGAAGCGCGCCACCACGTCGCCGTCCTGGACGATCTCGAGCTCCGTCATCGGAATCTCCGACGAGATGGCCTTGGCTTCGACCTTCAGGACCCGCGGCGCGCTTGCGGCAATCTCGATCTGGCTGCCGGGACCCTTGCCGTCGACCGAAAGGAACAGCAGCGGCCCCGAAGTCGCGAAGCCCTCGCCCCGCACCAGCGCTTTCGTCGTGGTTCCGAACGTGGAATCCACGCTCCCCCTCACGTAGCTCAAACTGTCGCCCAGCCACCGGCAGAACGGGTAGTCGCTGGCGCCCGCGAGCGGGTAACGAAAACCGCTGTTGAGGGTCAGGTAGTAGCCCTCGAGATCGATGCCTCGATACATGCCGAACTGGAGCAACTCGACCCAGTCGCTCTTGTGCAAGACGACATCCGAGAGGATCTCTTTCTTGTTTCCCCCGTGCGCGTGCCCCATCACGCCCGAGACCGCGCGGGTCTGGTCATAGATGGTGGCCAGCGCCGGTCCCTTCCGGGTGTCGGTGTCCTTGCCATGGGCCGGAACCAGCCCTTCGATCATGATCTGCAGGACGTGGCCCAGGGGGCCGGAACGATACTCGTGGCCCGAGATCATCTGAGCGTCTGCCCGCCGCCGCAGACTCTTGAGACCGAATCCCTCGAGTTGGTGCGTCACCAGCTGATCGTCGGCGATGGGCGAATAGCGGCTGTTGTCGTTCGCCGAATGCGAGTGACCGAAACGGATGCCCTCGGCCGACAGGAGATCCACCAGCGGCGGCGCCCCCTTGCCGGGCCGGTCCCAGTGGATGTGCGTGTCGAGTGAGACCCAGCCGTGGCGGACCATGTCGACCGCCGGACGAATGACGATCCGGACGGTCGTCTCCTTGCCCGCGACGATTGCGGCCTCGGCGACCACCGGGTAGTTCGCATAGCCTTTTTGCACCTCGATGCGGGCCGGTCCCGGCGGCAGCTCCAGGTGGAACTGTCCGCTCGAGTAGAAGAAGGAACCGAGATAGCGGATGGGCCCGTAGTCAGGACGGTTGCCGAGGCGGTTGAGGCTGAACTCCGCTAGCGGGTTCTCGGCCGCCGCCGGCTGGTAGTACGCGCTGTCCGACCCGATCACGTTCACGCGAGCCGGGGTGGGCTGTCCGCTGGCATCGACGATGCGCACCACCAGGGTCCCCCGTCGAGGCGGGCGTGATGCCGCCACGGCCGCGGCACCGATCGCCAGAAGCCACGCCGCGCAAAGAGACGACCAGAATCCCTTCGACATGACGACCCGGACATTACTCCGGCAGTCGATTTCTTGCGCCCTGGTATCGTGTGGCGCAATGGACCGCCACCTCGTGATCCTGCTTTCATCCGCGCTGCTGGTCGCTTGCCGAGACGGGACCGACAACGTGCTCACGATGGACGCTGCGTCCCGCGACGATGGCCCTGGCGCCGACGTCGCCCCGCTCGCGCGGCCGATCGCGATCGGCTCCGGTTACAACGCCGGCGTCGCGGTCGATTCGACAGGTGCCGCGTACATCGGGTGGGTCGGGCCTGAGCCCGACGTCACGAGTCTGCAGTTCTGCCGGCTGCCGCGCGGCGCGGCGGTGTGTGACATCAAGGGAGTGATCGCCGCCCAAGGGACCAGCCTCTCGCGCCCGTTTCTCGTCGTGGAGGGCACGAGGGTGCAGGTCCTCTCGTACCGATATGGCCTCGTCAGCGGTCGGTTCTCGTCGGTCTTCCTCTTCACGTCCGCCGACGGCGGGCGCAACTTCGACAGCGGTCGCCGCGTGGGCACGGCACCGTTCACCGCGGCAGTGCTGGGCCCTGGTCGCGCCGTCTCGTTGACGACGCACGCGTATCACGAAGGCACCGTGTATCAGGCGGTCCCGCTGGACGCGAACGCGCCGCCGGCAACGACCGAAGCTGTGCTCTCGACGACCCATCCCTATACCGGCGCCGTCGGTCTGGATGGAACGACGCCGGTCGTGGCGTACGCGTCGGGATCCGGAGACGCGCAGCTGCGGTCCTACCTCGGGACGGGCGACCCTAACTTCGAGATGAGCTGGTCGTCCGCGCGGGACATCGGCAGGGGCGATCGCATGCACCTTGCGGGCGGGCCCAGGGGGCTCTTCCTTCTCGCCCAAGGCGCGAACGGGCTTGAGGTGCGGTGGTACCGAGGGGGCGTCTTCGGCCCCGCGGTCGCCATCCCCAACGGGACGGGCGAGCTCGCGCAAGCCCACATGGTCGAGGACTCGACCGGACGCCTTCACGTCCTGTGGCCGCGGATCGAAGCGAGTGGCTTCTACCTCCACCATGCGGCATCGGACGGTGGGATGGTGTGGCAGACGGGGATCGTCACGACGGACGAAGGCTTTGACGGCGTGCGCATGGCGCTGGCGCCGGACCAGATCGGCGTCGCAGTCTGGGGAACGGCGGCGTCGTCGGCGACCTCGTCGATCCACGCCGTGGCGCTGCGTCTCGCGCCGTGAGGCCGCCTCGAGGCGATTCCCGGCGCATCGCGGCGCCCCTTCGCGACCGCCTGGCAGGGCTCAGGTCGGGAGAAAAACCCTAAGTAATTTCGTGGAGCTGAGGGGGATCGAACCCCTGGCCTCTAGAGTGCGATTTACCTAAAAACGGACCGAAAATCAGTGGCTTAGACGCGAGAGAGTTTCGCACGCGGTCGAAACGTCAGCGCTCTCGCGTACTTGGGTTTGAAACGGTTGGCGAGGCTCTCGACCTCTAGAGTTGTATCGGTTAAACTGATACCAGCGTATGCGTCCGAAGGAGACACTCACCCGCTTCGATGCCTTCCTCGCGGAGCGTCGACTGACCCTCGACGCGGTCGTCGTGGGAGGGGCGGCGCTTGGATTGCTCGGGGTGATTTCGCGAGAGACCCGCGACTGCGACATCATCCACCCGGCGTTGTCCGAGGAGGTTCGTCGCGCGGCGATCGAGTTTGCAGCGCAGACACGGAAGCGCGGCGAGTTGCTGGACGACGAGTGGCTGAACAACGGCCCGGCATCACTGGTGGCCGTCTTACCGGCTGGATGGCTGGATCGAGTCGAGGTGGTCTTCTCCGGGGCTGCGTTGACGCTGCGTTGCCTCGGCCGCCAGGAGCTACTCATGAGCAAGACGTTCGCCCTGTGCGACCGGGCTCTCGATCTTCAGGACTGCGTGGCACTCGCGCCGACGCCCGAGGAACTCGATGTCATCACGCCATGGCTCGAGCGGCAGGACATCAACCCGGAGTGGCCGGCGCATGTTCGGGCGGTACTCGCCGACCTGGGAAGGAGGGTAGGCCGTGGCGTATAGGCGCGCCGCTACCTCGACGGAGCTTCTCCAGGGCGACAAGCTGACCTCGGCCATGGTCGGCATCGGCATGCTGTTCACGGCCAAGGCCGCACGCGATCCGAACATCGAGGACACGCTACTAGCCGCATCGGTCGAGGGAATGGAACGAGACGATCTGCGGGTCCTGGCCATCCTGGTGACTTGGCTAGGGGTCCACCACTCCTGGATGAACGCCGATCGCTTGATCCGAGCTGTAGAGGCTCATCCATCTGAGCGAGTTCGCGCTTTCTGGGCCGCTGTCGCCAAGTGGCTGGAGCGGGATCGACGCCTCGCCCGTCTGGCTCGGACCTCCCGCGGGTCCCGGGTCGATCTCCTGCGCACGGGTGCTGACTTCCAGGTCAAGCGCCGGGGCGAAGACGTGCGTTTCGAAACGGGACCTCTGCGGGTGCCGGCGGGTGCGTTACGGGATCGTCAGCAGGATGTGGTCTTGCCGGCCGAACTCGCCAAGCGGCACAGAACCTACCGGCAACGAGTCCTGATCGGATCGAGCTACCGCGCAGACATGTGGGCCGAGCTGGACCGCGATCCGGCTCTATCCGCTGCCGAACTTGCCAGACGAACGTACGGCTCTTTCGCCACCGCCTGGCAGGTGAAGCACGACCGCGCCTTGCTGGTTCCGTAAGGAGAGCGCGACTTGCGCATGAATTGCGCTCGCCGCCGGGCTAACCCGAAAATTGTGCGCGCCTACCGCTCGTTGCCCTGACTTATGAGCGATGCGCAGATGGCCCGGAGTTTGCGAAGGACCATCGTATGCGCGTCAAAGACCTGATGACCCCCTCTGTCAGCACCCTCAAACGAAACGACAAGCTGTCCCTTGCGGACGATGTCATGCGGCAGGCCCGTATCCTGCGTGTTCCACGCCGCCGCGATCACGCGTTCCACAGCATGGTGATCAGCCATTCCACGCGAAAACGATCACAACTCCGGGGTGGGCAGAGATCGCCGGGTAACGTGGCGGCATCAAGAGTTCGCTCGCAGACTCGCCGG
>JANPFD010000083.1:0-12676 GCA_031423255.1 Myxococcales bacterium
CGGCCCGCGTGGCCCGCGCCCGCTACGGCGCGCTGACTTCGTGGCAGAAGGATCCGGCGGCCTACGGTCAGGCGGTGCTCTCGGGGCGATACGAGAGCTCGGAGACGGCGGTCGTCTCCATGCTGCGGGATATGCTGGCGAGGCGCCTTGAGTACGCCCACAAAGATGGCGAGCGATTCTTCGATGCTGCGCAAAACGCCCGGGTGGTGGCGAACGCCGAGCGGTACTACCGGGCGATGTACTACGGCTCGGCGGCCTCCTGGAATCTGCGCGACACACACATGTTCGACACCCTCCAATCTCTTCTGGCGCTTTACGGCGCCGGATCGCGGGGCGTCATCTGGGAACACAACTCCCACGTGGGAAACGCTCTCGCGACCGAGATGAGCCTCCGGGGTGAGCTCAACGTCGGGCAGCTATGCCGGACGAAATTTGGCGACCAAGCCTACATCGTGGGTTTCGCCACCGACCACGGCACGGTCGCAGCAGCTTCGGGTTGGGACGAGCCCATGCAGCGGATGAGCCTGCGCCCTGCCCACATCGAGAGCTACGAGCGCATCTTCCACGAATCCGGGCTTCCCGCTTTCACGCTGCACCTCCGTGATCCGCGACGGCGTGCCGTCCGGGACGAGCTCGTCTCACCGCGACTCGAGCGGGCCATCGGCGTCGTCTACCGCCCCGAGACCGAGCGCATGAGCCACTACTTCCACGCCAGCCTGCCATATCAGTTCGACGAGCTCGTCTGGTTCGACGAGACCCGCGCCGTGGAGCCGCTGGAAGCCGGCCGGCGAGCGAGCGAGGACCTCCCAGACACGTATCCGTTCGGTGTTTGAATGAGCGGTGATCAGAGGTCCAAGGAAACGGCAGAGAGCGCTCTCGTTCTGGGCGGTGGCGGTGCGCGCGCGATCAACGCTTGCGCGCTGGCAGGCCACGCCAAAGCGCCGCTCCGAGGTGTGGCCGCGCTCGCCCCGAAGGGGACGGGGCTGCGCGCCAAGAACATGCTGCGCGTCGACCGCTGCGAGCTCTTGGGCATGGTACGTGGGCTCGGGCGGCGATCCCAGCGCGGTGGGGCCCTACAAGCTACGCGGCACGCTCCTGGATCCGGAGCCACTTCGTTCGCTGCTCATCGAGGGTTTGCCCTTTGATGAGATCGCGCAGAATGTGCGGAGCGGGGCATGTGGGAGCCCTGTCGGTCACGACGACCGATGTGGTCGGCGGCTGCGCAACTCTTTTTGTGGCCAGCTCTGAAATGGCTCACGGAGGGTCCCCCGTTGTGCGCCCCGCTACGCGGGGCTCTGCCCCCCGCGATGGGCTCCGGTAAGCGAAGGTCGCCTGCGCCTCACGCGGCAAGGCGCAAGCGGTCCTGGCGTCGGCGCGCGACACGCGTGGTGCCGGTCGACCAGATCGCGCTTCCGCACGTCCTCTCGTCAGCAGCAATACCGTTCCTCCTGCCGCCGGTCGAGGTGGACGGCCATCTTCATTGCGACGGTTCGCTGCGTATGCCCGTTCCGCTTTCGCCGACGTTGTTTGGCGCTGACATCGACCGGTTGAGACTCGCTATCAAGGAAGGTATGACCACGAAGTGAAGCACGTCATGACCTCAGGCGATCTCCTGACCACCCGACCCGATGACGAGCTCGGATTGGCAGCCCAGATGATGCTTTGGGGCGGAGTCCGACACCTCGCGGTTGATTCGCGACGGCCAAGTGGTTGGTGTGCTCTCCGAGGGCGACGTCCTGCGCCGCCAGGCGGACGCTGGAATCGGCGCTGCACACCGGGAGCGGGTTGCGACCGCCATGCGTGCGCCCGCCGTCACGACTACCCCCGAGGAGCTGATCGTGTCGGCCTTGTCCACCATGCCTCGTCCACAAGATCGGTTGCCTGCAGGTGGTATCGGGGGGCGGCTCTCGAACGACCAGCCACCACTCTGCCGCCAGCGATCCGATCGACCATGAAGCGCTCCCCCGCGGTGATATCACCTGAAACCGATCTCTTTGCCGCCGCCTCGCTCATGGCCGCAAAGCACATCCGGCACTTGCCCGTGGTCGACGACGACCACCGCCCTGCGCAAGACTTCGAGCGCCGGCTCGTCGAGCCTGTCGTTTACGAACGCATCGCGGTCTCAACCGTTAGACGCGGCTCGAGGAAGGTGATCTGATGACCGAACCGCTCGTTGGCTGCCTCGAACGAGTCCTGGTCGTACCTGCGGATGTCGAACATCGCCACTTTCATTGCAGTAACCTCCGGGCCAGGGGATCCTGTTGCGATATCAGCCTGGCACTCTGGGCGCGGGCCTCGGGGGTGTACGCGCTCGCGCAGAGCTATTGGGGCCCGGACGCGCATCATCGACGGAGTGCCCTCAGGATATCCAAATAGGAGACGATTCCGATGGGCCGGTCGGCGCCATCGATCACGGGAACCGCGCCCACACCACGGTTCACGATCATGGTGATGACTTGCGACATCGGCTGGTCCCCACGAACGGCAGCCACGGGCGAGGCCATCAGCTCACCCACGGTGCGGGTGCGCGCCGCACGGGCGGGCCAGTTCTCGAGCGCCTCGGTGGGAGCCCCCAGCGCCGTGCGCAGATCGCGCTCGCTGAGCATTCCGACGAGCCGTCCCGACTCATCCACGACGGGTAAGTGGCGGATGCGATTGGCCACCATGAGATCCGCTGCCTCCAGCAGCGGATCGTGCGGATGTGCCGTGAAGATCCGCGGTGTCATAACCGCGGCGGCGGGCACGTCCCTGCCCGGCGCTTGCTCGAACGTCTGCGTGACGTGAAAGCCGAGGAGATCGGTACTTGTGATCATTCCCATGAGCCTGCCGTGCATGACGACGGGCAGACAGCCAATCCGGCGCGCGATCATCCGTGCGGCGGCCTGGCCGAGATCGTCTTCGGGAACCGCGACAACCGCGGGCGCAGACATGGCGGCGCCCACGCGGTCCTGGGGACCGTCGAGCCCGCGTCCCTCACCCCGCCACGCGAGGAGGTCTCTCTCGGAGAGAACTCCAACCACCTCGCCTTCTCTGGTCACTGGCAGGTGACGACATCCCGCCCATGTCATGCGATGCGCGGCGACGGCAAGGCTGTCGTTCTCGCTCACTTCGAGCAGCTCCGTGGTCATCAAGTCCCGAACTTTCATGTCAATCTCCCGGGTCTTCTGCGCACCATCTCGGCGCTGTTGGCCCCGGCAGCCGGCGGTCGGTCAGGGAGATCTGTGAAGCTCCCTGGCCGACCCGGCCACCACACCTTCTCACGCCGCGTAGGGCTCGATTTTGATCTGGTCGTCGACGAGCCTGACGCCGGGAGTTCCCTTGGCCGCCCCGACCACGGTTTCTTTTTCGGCCCAGGACCGAACCTTGCCCGAGAGGATGACGCGGCCATCCCGTATATCCAGGTTGATCCGCTTGGCCTCGCGCTCGGCATGCCGCTCGAGAGCGCCCTCGATCGACCTTCGGACGTCGGTCGGGTTGACCATAGAAGGCTTAATTTCAATTTTGTTCGTCACCCCGCGCACCCCGGCGAGATTCCGGACCGATCGCTCTGCATCCTCACGCTGGCTCCAGTAGTCGACGTTCCCCTCGAGTGTGACGAAGCCCTCGGAGACGGTGGACTGGATTCTCTCCTCGGGAACGAAGACGTCCCACTCCAGGGACTGCCGGACTGCCCGCGCGACCTCGGTGTCGGTTCGCCCCGGGCTTCCTGGCCACCTGACCTGGACCTGGTTGGCAACATCTTGCACGCCGATGACCCGATGGGCAGCCTCCTGCGCGGCCATTTTCTTGGCCCAACTGGTTACCGTTCCCGTGAGCGTGACAGTGCCGCGATCCACTTCAACCCCGACTTCGGTCTCATCAACGCGCGTGTCCCAATTGAGCTCGCGAAGAACATATTGCTTGATGTCGGAATCTGACTTCTTGATGGTTTGTGACATGATGGAATTCTTCTCCTCGTTGTTTGAACAGCCACCGCCCAAGAAGCAACATGCGTTCCAGGCTTGGCTGGCGCCTATGGTATTAAATTAGCTCTTGACGGCGATGCGGCGGACCCTGGCGGCCTTCTCGCGTGGGACGAAAACAGTCAGGACGCCGTCTGCCAGGAAAGCTTGGGCCTGTTCCGCATCGGCGCCATCCGGAATGACAAACGAGCGACAGAAAGAACCGTAGCCCCGCGCGCACATGAGGACGACTTCTGAGGCGGAGTCCCGTTCCCGCGTGCGGCGTCCCTGGATAGTGAGGCGAGCTCCGCTGCCTCTTGCGTCGACGTCGTCCCGGCCTACGCCGGGAAGGTCCATCGAGACCTCAAACCCATCGTGGGTCTGCCGGATCGACACTTCAGGATCGAATCGGAGCCAATTGCCCATTTCGGCCTCGGACGCCTCCATTTCAGCGTGCCGTCGGAGACCCAAGCGGCTGCGTAGCCACCGGATCGGCCGCCAGTCCCGAACACGCCTGCCGTGATCGAATCTCATCGCGATTTCGCTCCTGGTTTCGCCCGCCGTTTATGGAGCGACTTCGCGCGACGCTACCTGCCGCATGATCGCGGCCGCACGCCGCGCCGACTCCCGCTTCGCAATGTCGGACAGGCTGATGACGCCTCTGACCTGGTCGAAATCATCGACGATGAGGATCCGTGACTTGTGCTGCCGAGCCATGAAGTCTTCGGCTCGCGTGATGTCGTCCGTTGGCCAGCATGTAACCAGGTCACGGCTCATGACCTCGCCCGCCGTGCACAGGGCCGGCGGCTTATTCTCGGCGACACCGCGGATCACGATGTCCCGGTCAGTGAGCACGCCGATCGCCTTGCCCGCGTGATCACAGACGGGAAGGAAGCCGACGTTGTTCTCACGCATCCGGCGCGCAGCGGTCTGGAGGGAATCCGAGTCGATCACGGTGTGCACGTTCCTATTCATGATCTCTTCGCATGTCATCGCAGGCCTGCCTTTCGGTGACACGCCCCTGCGAGTCCTGTGCCATACGTCCCGAAAGCCGCTGCCGCTGGTTCCGCGAAGCTTTTGCGCCTTTGCAGCGAGGACGACGAAGGTATTGCGCGAAGCGGGCAAGGAGGTGCGCTCGCTCGCTTTCTTGAGGGGCCTGGCTCGCCGGTGGTAGGAGGATCCTCATGCGACTCTCTTCGGACGCTTTCGCTCCAGACAGCCAAATTCCACGGATCCACACCTGCGAAAGTCACGATACGTCGCCCGTTCTCACCTTTGCGGGCGTTCCCAGCGGCGGGAAGAGTGTGGCTTTGATCGTCGACGATCCCGATGCGCCAGATCCCAGGGCGCCGCGCATGACGTGGGTTCACTGGTGATCTATGACCTTCCGCCAACCCCGGTTGGCCTGCCCGCGGGCATCTACGAGAGCGGGTCTGCCCGCGGGTGCGCATCTCGGAATGAACGACTTTCGCCGCACGCGCTGGGGCGGCCCTTGCCCGCCCAGAGGCCGCCACCGCTACTTTTTCAGGCTCACCTAGTCCGCCGGAATCTGATTGATGACAGCCAGCGTCTCCCCGAGCGTCACACTGGACTCGTCGGCCCTATGAGCCTCGGCAAGCCGCCGCGCCAGCCTGGCATCCCGCGTGCGGCGGTAATCATGCGCGAGCGTCAGCTCTTCTTGTCGGCTGAGTGAGGGTACACGGCCGCTCTGACGTACATAGGATCGCGGTTTCAGGCTCCAGGCATGCTCGGCTACAGGTCGTCAGTTCGATGCTCGATCGCTCTTGGGTCCGCGAGTCCAACGATCGGCTCCGGGAGATTCTGCATGATGTGCGCTATCTCGCCAGCGGTCACGTGCTTGCCGAGGACGCGGAAGAGCGCGGGGACGATCTGGTCTGCCGCCACATCCGCGCGCGGCCCATACTTCTCGCGCACGAGGGACAGGAACTCGGCGCGGTGTCGAATCCGCACGGGGGTGCGGCTCGGATCCCAGTTCTCGAAGAACAGCCCCCGCACCACGAGAGGAAGCTGAGCACTGAGCTGGGCCGCCTCGTCGACTGTGAGGCGGTCGCGCAAGGCATGAAGCCCTGCTCGTAGGGCACCAAGCGCCTTGTGCGGGTCATCCGTCCCGAGCTCCGCCATCATCTCCTTCACCCAGATCGCTGCCCGTTCGGTCATTCGCTCGAAAAGATGAGCGGGCCTGGGACGCGAAACCAGACGCGGTCGTTCGGCATCCGGTTCCACGACGATGAACTGATCGGCCAGGAGTTCTTGCCGCAGACTGCCTCGCTCCTCTTCTTCCATGTCCATCAGCAGATCGGCCGCCAGGCTTCGTAGTGTGAGCGCGATGCGGTCGGCGTCCCAGTCTCCTTCCGTCCCTTCGATGAGCGTGTCGACCTCAGCGCGCTGGCGCGTGTGCTCCTCGAGCAAATCCTGAACGCGCTCCGGTCCCCACCCGTCGACGTGCGCCAACACCGGCACGAGGTGACGCTCTTCGTAGGCAAGGTGGTTACGGAAGCGCACGGCCAGCTCACATACGAACCCGACCAGATCGTCCCGAGAGACACCGTGGTGCCGAAGGCTCTGTGTGGTCGCCGCAAGCGCACGGCGCAGAAGATCACGCAGGCCATCGTGCTGCTCCAGGACCTGGAGTCGAACCATCGCGGGAAAAAGAACAGAGGCTCCCTCGTCTTTCATGGTCAAAGGTAATTCAAAGTCCGTACCTGCCGCGCCTCGCGCCCAGCAATGGCGACGCGAAGCCCACCACGCAAAGGCTGCGCGCCAGGGTACTTGACCACGCAGCCGTTTCGCATCTCTGCGTGTCGACTTCAGGCCGCCGCGCCCGGCCGCAAGTCGCCAGAGCGCACGCCCGCGCCCCGCCACGACAAAGGTGTTCCAGAGCGCGCCGAGCTCCAAGAGGCGCATCGCCATTGGCTCGGCGGGTTTCTCCACGAACTCGATGACTTTCCGGCCACGTGCCTCATCCAGCCCTCCGCATATCCCACCGGGTATGATCCAAACCAGATCTGTGGCCGGCCGCGACGCGGTAGCGCCGACCAGCATGACACCCGAGGGTGCCTCCTCCGCGACGCTGAGCGCCCGCTCGACGGATGGCGAGCCGATCCAGCCATGCTGCGCAATGCGGCTCGGATCCCCAGACGAGGAGGTCTGGGCGGCGCATCAGGAAGCCAAAGCAGGCGCTTCTGGAAAGCGTACGTTCCCGCACTGGCCGTCGCGCTTAGACCCCGAGGCATTCACCATCGGCTTCGCCCGGCGCTCAACACCGTACAAGAGGGCGGACCTGGTCCTTTCCGATCTCGACCGACTTCGCTACATCTCGGCCCGACACGGGCGTCGTCAGCTCGTCTTCGCAGGAAAGGCCCATCCTCGCGACGAAGCGGGCAAGGAGATCATCCGCCACGTCTTCGCTGCTGCCCGTACTCTCGGCGATACGGTGCGATCGTCTATCTGCCTGACTACGATCTCTCGCTGGGCGCCCTCGTAACTTCTGGTGTCGACCTCTGGCTCACTACTCCCCAGCGCCCCCTGGAGGCCTCGGGCACCTCCGGAGTGAAGGCCGCCCACAACGGAGTACCGAGCCTCAGCGTGCTCGACGGCTGGTGGCTCGAAGGACACATCGAGGGCATCACGGGCTGGTCGATTGGCGGGACCGACATCCCCGCGGACCCAGCCCGGGCGAATGGCGCCGACGCCCCGGATCTTTATGCGAAGCTCGACGCCATCGTCCCTCTCTACCGTGGCGACCGCGGCCGCTGGCTCTCGGTGATGAAGCACACGATCGCGCTCAACGCCTCCTACTTCAACACCCACCGCATGGTCCAGCAGTACGCAATCAACGCGTATCTGTGAACCTCACACGACCGTGAGTCGAGCCGCCGCCGCGCGACGCCGCTGGTGCGGCATTGGTGGATCGACCAGGCGTGCGAGCGCCTGGCACGCATCGGTCACGGTGAAGACACCAATCACCTGTTCTCCGTCCATCACCACCGCGGAGCCGAGCTTGCGATCGGCCATCTCCAGGGCGACAGTCGAGAGCTGCGCGCGCGGCGCCACGACGTACACGTCGGTCGTCATCGCGTCTTCAACTGGCACCTCGCCTGGGCTCACGCCGGGAAGGGACTCGATGAGGGCGAGATCGCGCTGACTAACGACGCCCACGAGCTTTCCGCCGTGCAGCACCGGTAGATGACGAATGCGGTGCGTGCGCATGACCTTGTGAGCCTCGTCCAGCGACTGCTCGGCTCCGATCGTGTGCGGCGATGCCGTCATGTATGCCCGAATCGTCTTCCCACGCTTTTCGTTTTTCATGTTCATAGATTTCACTCCTCCTGCATTGCCATCAGCAAGAGGTGTTCCAGCGTGTGGAGGGAGAACGGCTAATCCAGAATGCGCGTCTCGTGCGTTCATCGGGCGGCGATGCGCATATTTTTCGCTCGTGTCAACTCGGTACCAGGCAGTACCGCCCCAGGTGACTGGCCCGTCACTTGCTTTCGTTGCGCAGAGAAAGGACGAGTGAATATGCGACTCAAGGACATCATGAGCGAGCCCGTCGAGGCCATCCGGCCAGAAACTATCGTGTCGGCGGCCGAGGCAAAGATGCAGCAGGAAAGAATCCATCACTTGGTTGTGGCAAGCGGCCGGGACGTGCTGGGGGTCATCTCCCGGCGAGACCTCGCGGGCGCACCACCCGAAGCCCAAATCGGCGGCCTCATGGCGTCGAACGTAGTTACGGCTTCACCAAACATGACCGTTCGCGACGCGGCCAACCGACTTCGCGGCCGAGGCGTTGGCTGTCTGCCCGTTGTTGATCGCGGACGTTTGGTCGGGATCGTAACGATCGCCGATTTGCTGGAGCTGATCGGCTGCGGCGTTCCGAACACCACGCGCTGGACGCTGCCAGCCCGCGGCCCACGGAAGGCACGGCCTTCTGCAGATCGCCTTCGACTGTCCTACACCTGAGCGTTACCACCAGAGCCAGCCAGGAAGAAACCGACCGAGCTCACGCATCAGATCAGGGTATAGATCCGGCACTGACGGCGATTCTGCGGGCGGATGACGACGGCGGATGCCGCCCCAACGAGCCGCAAGTCGAGATCCGGGGTTGCCATGCTCGGCCGTGGTGCGCGACGGCGGACGCGAGAGATCTGGCATGGTCCGGCGTCAGTGTGAGAGCTACCCCCTCAGATCAGTCATCAGCAGCATGTCCTCGCCTTGCTCCCTACGCACGTTCATGGGCGATGTAAACAGCGTGCTACGGCCGTTCAAGTTGCGATAGCTATCGAGCCCGGATCCGAGTGCGCAGGATCTGATCTTCTTGGGGACCATCGCCACCTCAACAGGACCTTCGCCGCGCTTGTAGCCAAGGCACATGACGGCGAGGAGATACGATCCAACACCACCAGCTTCCCGCAGTCGACAATAGGCAAGCAGCCGATCTCTGCGCCTCATGATGCGCGCTGCTTCCCAGAGTCATCGTCCTTGACGCCTGGCCGAGCGTGTCGCCGACCTGGAGCGTCTCCACCACATTTGCCATCAAGTCGCGCACTCTGGTCATGCTCCTTTCATTCAGCAGGGCGCGTGCTAGCCCTCACGCTCGTCCGGGCCGGCAGACTGCGCACACTTTGCGGGTGCGCGCAGGAGCGGATGAAAAGGATGCGCTGGCCAAGCGTCTGCGGCCACCGTGCCGACACGGCCTGACATTTCCAGCCGGGGTGGTCCGGCGGTTGCAGTCGTCGGCTGTGTGATAGCGCGATCCGTCCTGCTGGTTACTGTAAGTCTCTTGTCGGCTTCCCTGGCGCGTGCTGAGGACGAGGCCATAGCAGTCCATGACGGTTTCTATCTGCGGCTGTCGACGGGGTTCGGTGGCTACCGTGAGGGAATCGCACGCTCGGGCGAGCGGACCAGTACGACAGTCAGCGGCATCGCCACCTCGGACGAGTTGGCGGTCGGAGGCACCCCCTGGCCCGGATTGGTGGTCGGAGCGGGGCTTTGGAGTACGAGCGTCCTGGCTTCCCGTACTCACACCCGTGCGGATGAGCCTGAACCGGACGTCGCTCGCGGTGACGCCTCCTTCACTCTGATCGGCCCGTTCTTCGACTACTACTTCGACCCACGTCGCGGGTTGCACCTGCAGGCCGCGGTCGGTATCGCCTCCGTACGTGGTGTGCGTCTCGACACCGCGGAACTGGACTCGGATCGCAGTGCCGTCGGTGTCGGCGTGGTGGTTGGTTTGGGCTATGACTGGTGGGTTTCGCGTCAGTGGAGTCTAGGCGCGATTGCTCGACTGGCCGTGGTCAGCGCCAGCGGCCGGGACCGCAGTGACACCCGCTGGAATCACGCAATCGGCAGCACGCCCGCGGTCCTTTTCACAGCCGTCTATCACTGACATGCGCGTGATGAGGTCGATCTTGATCCTGGCGATGGTCTCCGGCCACGCCCTGGCCGTCGAGGACGAAAGCGTGTCTGTTCATCCTGGCCGCGCCGCGGTCGAGATGGTTGGGGCGCTTGCTGTGGGGACCGCTTGGTACTATCGCAACCTCGACTTCAACTCGCGCGACTGGGATCTGCACTGGGATTGGCCAAGCTGGCGCCGCAAGTTGACCTTCGACGCGGTCCGTTTCGACAGCAACGACTTCGAGACGAACGCTGTCGGCCACTCGCGTGCGGGGACGATTTACTACCAGATCGCGCGCGGCAACGGCCTCGGAGCACCGGGGGCATTGGCCGCGGACCTCGCGGCAACCTTGACCTGGGAGTTCTTTGGAGAATATCGGGAGATGGTGTCGATCAACGACATCGGCGTGAACACCATCGGCGGCTTTACCATCGGTGAACCGCTGTTCCAGCTGGGGCTGTTCTTCCGTCGAAGCGCGCCAAACCAGATGAACGGGGCCTTGGCAGCGATGTTTGCCCCAGCGCTGGCCGTGAATGACTGGGTCAGTCCTGAAAAACGGCCGCCGGCCGACGCCGTCGATGACTGGGGCTTTTCTCGTGAGCGTTGGCATCGTCTGGCGCTGTCCGTGGGAGCTGGCAACGGTTACCTGGACGAGCAGAACACTGGCACACATGCACTCCTCGGACTCGACAGCGAGTTGGTCATGCACCGGGGTTTCGCTCGAGCTGGACGGCGCAACGACTGGGTGGGACCCGGTGGATGGAGCAGCATCGTCACGTGGGCACGCTTCGGTCGCGGCGGTGTGCCAGCGGGCGAGTTCCGAACCAGTACCCTGGTCGTCGGCCGCTTGTTGCAGGATCTGGGACCGACTGGTCGTGGAGGCTGGGCGCTCATCGGCCTTGGCAGCGGGTTCGAATACTGGCGGCGAGAGTGGGCTCAGTCGTCACCGGACTTTCTGGCGCGGCTGGGTGTGCTCGGGCCTCACGTCGAGCTCGGCGCGCGCAAGGGGCCGTTCCTGGTCCGTCTCGTGGGTGACGCGGTCTTCGATCTAGCGATGGTCCGCGCGCTTGGCCTCGATGGTACCGGCGGGACACGGTTCGATCCCACCACCGCACGAGGCACACTGCGCGACCATGGCTACTACTTTGGCCTGGGCTACACGGCGAGCGCGCGCCTGACCGCGGAGGTCGCCAACCTCGACCTGGGGGCGGCCGTGCAGTGGGATCACTTCAGCTCCGTCGAGGGGCACGACCGCTACCAGGAGGAGATCGCAGACGACTTGCACCTGGTGGACGAGCGGCTGGCGCTGCGGGGGACCTTCGGTTTTCGACCCTACGGCAGCCCTTTACGGTTCGGCCTCACCGGCGAGAGGACCATGCGCTACGGACGGCTCGCCGGCTTTGGCTTCGAGCGGGTGGAATTCATCGGCACAACGACAGCGGGCCTCACGTTCTGATCGGAGGCGCAGAAATTTCCGAGAACGAAAATATTTCGCCAGAACGGCCGCTTGCAGCCGACGAGGCGCGCGCTACACCCACAGAGAGGGCGATGAAAATACGTTTGTCCCGGAGGGAAGTGGTGGTCGGAGCGGGCGCGACGGTGCTCGGCGGCTGTGGTCTGCAGCCGGACATGTGCGGGGGCCGTTCCCGAACGGCCTCGCCCGGGACCGGGCCGCTGGGCGGCATCGAGACCATCGTGGTGGTGATGATGGAGAACCGGTCGTTCGACCACCATCTCGGCGGGCTGCGCCTCGATGCTGCGTACGCCAGCGCGCCTCGCCTCGATGGACTGCGCGGTGACGAGAGCAACCTCGACGAGAAGGGGAACCCGGTAAGGGTCTGGCGGCTGACCGAGTCGACGCACTTCAACCCGCATCACAAATGGGAACCGTCTCACCAGGCCTGGGAGGGTGGACGCAACAGCGGATTCATCCGCGCGAACAGCGGCCCCGCTCGCGATGTTGTGATGGGCTACCACGATCGCGAGCGCTTGCCGGTGCAGTTCGCGCTGGCCGATCAGTTCACCGTTTGCGATCGCTGGTTCGCTTCGGTCATGGGCCCCACCTGGCCCAACCGCTTTTACCTTCAAGCCACGACCTCTGCGGGGCGACGCGACAACACACCGATGGGGTTTGGTGCGCCGGCGACGATCTGGGAGCGGATGGCCGAGCGCTGCCTCGCCACGAAGAACTACTTCGCCGGGCCCGCCCCCTGGTACGCGGCTGGCTTTCCGGCCAAGGCGTTTTCTGGCAACGACGCGGTTACCGCTGCTCGCATCGAAGAGTTCTTCGTGGACGCGCGAACGGGGAATCTGCCTCCGT
>JANPFD010000084.1:0-5995 GCA_031423255.1 Myxococcales bacterium
CCAGGTACAGCCGGCCGGGCTCCCTGACTCCTCAGCCCCACGTCTACAGTCGATCCGATCCGATCCGAACCCGGATCCCCGATCTCAGCCTGGGTCATTTTCAATGAGCAGAGGTGGGTCAATTTCGGTGAGCGGTGAAGATGCCCGGTCACGGGCTTCGGTTCTATTGATCAGCGCGAACTTCCCATCCGGAACGGCGCCCGGTCCGAGCAGGAGGCCTACCTCCTCCATCTCGTTGAAGACGAAGACGATGCCCTGCCCCTTCAGCAAACCCTGATCAGGAATGTCACCCGCCCGGAACCGTTCACCTATGGCTGTCTTAACGAGGCTTTCAACCTCGGGCGATGCGGGACGAAGCGGCGGCAGATACGACGGCCTTTCCGGAGCGGTTGCGCACGAAGCGGCGACCAGTACCAGTGCGATCAAAATGCCCTGCCGGCGCATGTTTCCCATGATGGCTTAGACCATGCCGTCCCGGAATCGGGTCAATCTTCGTCTGTCCGCCCAACGATTTGCCGTTCGGCTGCGACGGCGGACCGCGATGATGGCACAGGACGCCCGGGCGTGGAATGCAGATCCACGCGAGGCCCGTTTCCCTTTTCCGCCGTCGGCTGCTGCAACGGGTTGGGCGGTTCTGCTGCGACTTCCAGGTGCTCTCGGGTCGGCTTCCGCACACTCGCGGGTCATGACGAGAGCTTCATCTCACCGGCTCGGCAACCGCCGTCGAGGGGAGGGAGCCCGGATACGAGCGCCTCAAGCGCGGGCCGGGCTTTGTCTAGCCCGCGGACGATCCACGCGTCGCTCGTGTGGTCGGACTCGAACAGCACGATGAGGTGGTAGCTGCCGAGAACCGGCTCAGCGACGAACCAGTTCTCCTCATCGTGGCTGAAGTGACGCTTCCAACTTCCCCGTCTGACCGATTCTCTACCGACCGCCGCGGCGACGGCGGAGAACGCTCGTTCAAAACGACTCATCAGGTTCTCAGGCAGATCGTTCGGTGGGGAAAGGGTCAACTTGCCTCGTTCAGCGAACAGGTACGCGTCGCCGCCAAGCTGCCGAGTCAGTCCTTCCAGAAACGAGTCGAGCTGTTCCCATGAACTCATTCGCCACCTCGAATCTGCCCAACGTTTGGCGTTAACCCGCGGGCGCGAAGCGCTCGTCGGTGTTCAACGCCTTCTGGTTAGACGCCCCCCATCGCGAAGTAACGCGCCGAAATCACGCGCACCATGGATGAAGGCGAGAACCTGGACCTGATCGTCGAGTACCTCGTAGATCAGACGGTAGGAAAAGACGAAAATCTCGCGAACCTTGTCGTCGGAGACTTCCGGAACGATCCGGCCACGCAGGGATAGCAGCTGCAAGGAATCGGCGGCATCAAGGACAACGTCCAAAACTCGCGCCGCCGCAGCGGGCGAGTCTTCGGCGATGAACTTAAGGGCGTCGTTCAGCCCCTCGCGCGCCCCGGGCGTCCAATCTACGCGGCGCGACCGCTCTGCCATCGACGACGCATCTCGTGAGCCACTTCTTCATGGGAGATCAGCTTGCCACTTGCGGCTTCAGCCCGTCCTCGTTCCACACTTTGAACAACGTAGAGATGGTAGAGAACGTCGTCGAGGCTACAGTCTTCGGGCAACCGATCCAGCAGTTCCCGCACTTTCTGCTTCGCTCCATCCATGGATCGCAGTGTACCACGCGGGGCAAGGCCGTCGCGGCGGACGTGCCACCACCGTCGGTGGCTCTGGGTGCGTCTAACGCTATGGCGTTCAGCGGTGGCGCGCAAGCGCCGTCCGCTGCAACGCCTGGGCAGCGGCTTGATACGCGGCCTTCGCCCGCTGAAAACTCTCCGGTGGTTTGTCTTGAATAGCAGCAAACAACTGGTCCGCGACGAGCTGGGCCGCATCAAGGTCGAACTCGAGGCCTCCAAACACGAGAGCAGATGGTCCGAGCGTATGCGTGCTCAGGGAACCGACGGAGATGCTTTTCTCACGTCCATCACCTCGCAGGTACTCGTCTAGATGAGCAATGATGTTTCGTGCTGTTCGAAGGTTGGGAAGGGCCTGCTCATAGGCTGCTATGGCCGCGGACTGACCGCCGCCCGTGATTCGGTTTATTTGACGGGCGACCTGCAGGAGGCGGTCAAGGGACACGATGAGCCACTCGGCATCAGAAATGGGCCGCAGAACAAACTCGCGATCCATGGGCTCTCCCAACCTACGAATCTGGAGCGCGATCGTCCAGACGGCCCGGTTGGCACAGCTACGAAGATCCTCGTACCGTGAAAGTTCCCGCATTTCGTCGACAGTGGTTTCGTCTGCAACCATTTGTAGTGGCTCGGTCGGCACGCTCGGCCTTGGCCCCGACTGCCGAACGATACTGCCGTTCAGCGGCGGACGCGAGAGGGGGCGTAGCGACCGTCGCGTCCGTCCGTCTGCAACGGCGTGGTTGAACCAAGCCGCTGGGGCGGCGACGTGCTCACGGATCCACCGTCACAGCCCCGGTGCATTGCTTCTGATACGCACCCGCGGTGCCCTGCAACCCCCACACAGTCCAGATGAACCTCGACTCCTTCTTGTAGATAAAGACGTGGTTCATGAAGATTGGTGGGCTGCGGAGCACCAGAATGCCTTGGCCATCGTCGACGACCTGGAGTTCCACGGACGCAGCCGAGTGTCCTTTGTTGCCTTCCTTCGGATCCTGGAAGCGCACTCTGCAAGAAAAACCATCCGTCGATTTTGTGCACGAGACTCGGGTTTTGCTACCCGCCGCGCTCTTCACCCGGCGATCACCCACGACGGTGGCCATCATCATGCAGTCGTCGTCGACGAACTCTAACCTTTCCGGCGACGCCGACCTTGCATCCTTCGAAGCAAGGGTGACCAGGACTGCGAACACGGAGAAACCGATCAATCGTCGAGAAGCATCCATACCGGTCTCCTGTTGATGAGGAACTGCGCGAACAACCTCGTCCGGCTAACGATCTCGCGTTCAGCGGCGGCGCGCAAGCGCCGGCCGCTGCAACGCGGGGTTGAACCAAGCCGCTGGGGCGGCAGCTTCTGATCTTGGTCGCGGCGCGGCTCGCTGAGAGCGGCGCAAGCAGTGGACCCTTGACCTCCTGGCGCCCGAAACGCGGGCGTCACCAACCACGAGGAGGACAACCATGGGCCAACTGTACGAGAAGATGAAGGCGGATCTCAAGCTGCGTCGCTACTCGCCGCGGACTGAGAAGAGCTACCTGTGGAGCGCGTGCCGGTTCGTGCGGCACTTCAATCGCCCACCGACGGAGATGGGCAAGCAGGAGATCCGTCAGTTCCTGCTGATGCTGCACGACCGGGGGGAGAGCGCGTCGAGCATCAAGATGTACGTCGCGAGTCTGCGGTTTCTGTACGCCGTCACGCTCGGGCGGCCAATCGAGGTCGACGACATTCCTTGGCCGCGGGTGGTGCAGAAGTTGCCCGCCGTGGTGAGCCGCTCAGAAGTCGAAGCGTTGCTGGGCAAGATCGAGCCACTGGTGTGCCGCATGGTCGTGATGACCGCGTATGGCACGGGCCTGCGCATCTCCGAGGTGCTGGCACTCGAGACCCGCGACATCGACGGCAAGGCCGGCATCATCCACGTGCGCCGAGGCAAGGGCGGCCGGCCGCGGCTGGTGATGCTGCCGCGGCGCCTGTACGAGACGCTGCGCGAATACTGGCGGCTGGCGCGACCACCAGGGCCGCTGCTGTTCCCGGGGCAAGATCGCAGCAAACCCGTCTGCCCCGACACCGTCCGTCGCGCGGTCCACGCCGCGTCGGCGGCGCTCGGAATCAACCGCCGAGTGACGATGCATTCGTTTCGTCATTCCTTTGCCACGCATCTCCTGGAGTCGGGCGAAGACCTGCGGACGATCCAGGTGTTGCTTGGTCACCAGTCGATCCGAAACACGACGAGGTACCTGGAGGTGTCGACTCTGCACCTGGCCCGCGTAACGAGCCCACTCGATGCCCTGGGTGACGGCGAGGTGGATGTCGCACGAGCGGCGAGTGCGCGCGTGACGTTGCGCCGGCGGAAGGCGCCGAACGTCGCGGACAAGGCGAAGGCCACAGCGTCGGCAAAGGCAACGAGCAAGGGCGCACGCACCCAGCGCTGAGCCATGAGCGCTGGCCACGACGGGGCCCCCGCCTGCGCGGCGGGGCGGGGGCCTCGATCTGTGCCTGCCCGTGACATCGGAGCTGTGTTCCGCAATCACGGGGAGGCGTACCGGAAGACGCACGCGCTCGGGGCGATGGAGCGCCGGGCGTTGCGGGACATCTCTGTGTGCCGCACGGGCGCGCTGGGGGGTCATCGCGACGTGTGCGTGCGCTGCGGCCACGACCGCGAGGTGTACAACTCGTGCCGTAACCGTCATTGCCCGAAATGCCAGGCGTTGCGGCAAGCGCGATGGGTCGCGGCGCGCATGCAGCGGGCGTTGCCGGTGCGGCACTTCCACGTCGTGTTCACGTTGCCAGCCGAGCTGCGCCCGCTGGTTCGCGCGCACGAGATCCTGCTGCTCGATCTACTCTTCGCCGCCGCGGCCGAAACCATCCTCGCGCTCGGCCGCGACCCTAAGCGCCTGGGCGCGCTGGTCGGCGTGACGGGGGTCGTGCATACGTGGGGCCGCAATCTCATCTTCCATCCGCACCTGCATTGCATCGTGACTGGCGGAGGCCTTGGCCCTGACGGTGGCTGGGTGGACTCTCACGAGAGATACCTGCTGCCGGTCGAGGTGCTCGCGAGCCTGTTTCGCGGGAAATTTCTCGCTGGCCTCGCTCGACTCGTCGCAGACGGCAAGCTCGCGGCCGGGCCGCGCACGAACAAGGACGCCGCCGCATTGGTCGAGCCGGCGGCGTTCGCGCGCCTCAAAGACGCCCTCTACAAGAAGCAGTGGGTGGTGTTCGCGAAGCCGGCAAGAATTCGGCTGCGCTGTTCAAGTACCTCGGCCTGTACACGCACCCGGTTGCGATCTCGAACCACCGTTTGCTCCACGTCGATGATGACGAGATCGTCTTCCGCACGCGTGGCAAGAAGGTCTGTCGTCTCGCGCCGCTGGAGTTCATGCGCCGCTTTCTCATGCACGTTCTACCGCGCGGCTTCGTGAAGATCCGTCACTTCGGGCTCTTGGCCGCGGGCAACGTCAACGCCAAACTGGCCGCTGCTCGCACGGCCCTCGAGCAGCGCCAGCGTAAACGCGAGCGGGGCAATGCCGACGCCGCGTCGAAGCTGCCGTCGCCCGCCAAGGCCGTGGCGCTCGGCTGGCGAGAACTCTTTGCGCAACTCACCGGGGTCGACCTCGGCGCGTGTCCGGACTGCGGCGGCACCCTACTGCCAGAGCCGTTGGTTGAAGGTGAAGCGTCGGCACGAGCACCACCGCCGGGTCCGTCATGAGCATCGCCATCTCGACATCTGATGCCGGCCCGGCTGACTGCGCGAAAAGCGCGGTCATGGATACGTCCGCGCTTTCGCTGCTTCCGGCTCGATCACGACCACCGGCGTCGTCCCTCGAAGGGGTCTTCGCGCCGAGCGATCGATCGCTGACCGCGGTTCAGGTCCACGAGATCGGGCCTCTCGGCCTTCGAGCCGGCGCCAGAATGACCCTCTTTGCCCATGTAGAGAGCAGCGGCCTCGCTCCCCGAACCCGCGGCTTGGCTCAACACGCCGTTTAGTCCGGCCGCCCGGGCGTCACTGGGATTTGGGGCGCCTCATTCTCGCGGCCGGACCAAACGCCTTCTGGTTATGCGGCTTCGGGCTCCACTGGGTCGAGGGCGCGCCCCGGACTCGACTCACTCCAGGGTGCATGACTGAAATCTGTCCCCGATCGTTTTGTCCGCCCAGCAGGCCCAGTGTTGCCGCGCAGGTTGGTTGATGGGTTCGCGCGCCGGCTTTGTGATGGCGTCACTCGGCGAAGTTTCTGGGTGGCGGCGGCGTGAGGCACGGGATGCGGGCGCGGTAGCGGGCATCGTCGAGGGCCGCGCGGTGGTAC
>JANPFD010000085.1:0-26952 GCA_031423255.1 Myxococcales bacterium
ACCGATTCTTCGAGACGCATGACCCTCCTCCTCGGAAGATCACGTCATCCTGATCTCATCGCGCCAGGCCGCAAGTCTACTTTCCTCCACAGGAAAACCCGATCGATTCCGATCAGTTAGCGGCTTAAACGATCGGCATTGGTCCTAGGCGCGCATGATGACGTGCGGGGGCAGCGCCTCCCGGTAGACTCCGCGCAGCTCCACCTTGCGCTCGAGGTCCTTCATCACCTCGGTTCCCACGTCGACGCCGTAGAGCTCGTTGATGTTGTGGATCCCTCCGGGGGCGTTGACGTTGATCTCCAGGATCTTGTCGCCGACCAGATCCACGCCGACGAAGTAGAGACCGTCCGCCACCAGGCGCGGACGGATGAGATCGCAGATCCCCGCCTCGGCCTGGTTCAGATCGGCGGCTTTCCGCGCGCCTCCGACGTGCATGTTGTTGCGAATGTCGTCCTTGGGGCGCATCCGCTTGTAGGCGGCGAAGCGCCCTCCCAGGAAAACCGGCGTCCCGCCGACGAGCAGCACCCGCTTGTCCCCCTTCGCGACCGCGGGCAGGTACTCCTGGACGATGAGATAGCCCTGGTCGCGCACGGTCGAGATCATCTGCGCCAGGTTCGCGGTCTGACCGCGGCCCACGTAGAAGACATTCTTGCCGCCGAAGCCGACGAGCGGCTTGATGATCGCCGGCCCATCCAGTTCGCGCAGGAACGAGCGCGCCCGCTCGACCGAGCGGGTGATGAGCGTGCGCGGCCGGATCTCCGCGGGGAACCCGGCCAGATACATCTTCGAACCGGCGCGCGCCAGACCATCCGGGTCGTTCACCACCATCACCCCGGCCTGCTTGAGCCGGCGTCCGAACTCGATGGCTGGGTTGAGGCGGCCGGCCTCCGCGGTGGCGACGTTCGGGTTGCTGCGCAGGAACACCACGTCGAACTCCGAGAGCCTGGCCTCCTGCTTCGGTGCGCTGTCGGTCAGGAGCGCCTTGGCGTAGCCGGCGGCGTCTCGTATCCGCGTCTGTCGCGCCCGAACGACATCCCCGAGCACTCCGCCGTCGGAGCCGTGGGAAAGGCCATCGATGGAAACGAAGGCCACGTCGTGACCACGGCGATGCGCCGCGAACGCCAGGTGCACCGTGGTGTAGGTGGGACGCTGCGTGCGGACGGTGTTGACGACGAAGCAAAGCCGCATCGGGACAGGCCGGAGTATAGCCGGCGGCGGCTTCCCTTGGCGCCTCGCCCCCGGTGGTTTACCCTGAAAGAGGCGAGGAATGGCGGGGACCACGAACCCATACGGATCCCCACCCGGGAGCAAGCCCAAGGAAGAGGAACCGCCCGCCCCCGCCCCCGCTTCGACGCCCACCTCGCGGTCGGCCCAGACCGTCTACGGGCGCGATCTCCACCTCAACCGGTCGGTGCTGGGCCTCGATCGCCCCGACCTTCCGGTTCCGGCCCCGGTCCCCGCCCCTATCGCCCAGCCGGAGCCGACCCTCGAACCGGGCGCCACGGTGGTCGGTCACACCGGCAAGAGCCGCATCCCGGCCATCGCGCGCGCCTACGGGCGCTGGAACACCGAAGGCGACTTTGTCTCCGACGGAGAAGTGGAGTGGCCCATGGACGGCGACACCCTGCTCGTTCCGCGAGAGAGCTACCTCAAACCGGTGCTGATCGTGATCGGGACGGCGCTGGCCAGCTTCGTCCTCATCCTGGGGACGGTGCGCCTGATCAAGAATCTGCGCGGCAAGCCGGCTTCCGTCGCCGTCCAGGCGGCAGCGGCCCCGGTCGCTGCGCCGCCGCCGGCACCAGCCCCGGTGACGCCGGCCCCTCCTCCTCCCGCCGTGGTGCATGCCGCACCAGCTCCGCTGCCGGCGCAACCGCAGGTCCGCCCGGTCGCCGTCCGTCGGAAACCGAGCCCACCGCGGGCGGCCACGCCCGTCGCAGCGCGGCCGCCCGCCGCCCCCGTGCACGACCCCGACAGCCCGCTACCACTGGCGTTTTGAACAGAGGCGTGGTACCGCTCAAGGACTAAACTCATGCGTATCAATCCGGACCAAATCGATCCGGACGCGGCACAAGTTGTTCAGAAGCTCCGGCGGCACAATCACACCGCCTACCTGGTCGGCGGTTGCGTTCGTGACCTGCTGCTCGGTCTCAAGCCGAAAGACTTCGACGTGGCGACCAGCGCCACGCCCAACGACATCCGCCGGGTGTTCCGCAACTGCCGGATCATCGGCCGCCGCTTCCGCCTCGCTCACGTTTTCTTTGGACCCAAGATCATCGAGGCCGCGACCTTCCGCGCCAACCCGCGGGAGGTCGACGATGAGGAGGCCCCAGGGTCGGCCGAGACCGCGCCGCCCGAAGCGGAGGTCCAGCCTCGCCCGGATCTTTTGATCCGACGCGACAACGTCTTCGGCACAGAGGTGGAGGACGCCCGCCGACGCGACTTCACCATCAACGGCCTGTTTTACGACGTCGAGACCAGCCAGGTGATCGACCACGTCGACGGGATGAAAGATCTCGAAGCGCGTCTCGTGCGCACCATAGGCGATCCGGACATCCGGTTCCGCGAGGATCCGGTGCGCATCCTGCGTGCCGTGAAGTTCGCCGCGCGCTGCGACCTGACGATCGAGCCCGAGACCTACCGGCACATGCTGGGGCACGCCGGCGAGATCGCCAAGTGCGCCCAGGCCCGCATCTCCGAAGAGTTCTACCGCCTGCTGAAGGCGGGCGCCGCCAAGCGATCGATGGAGATGTTGCTGGAGACGCGGCTCCTCGACATGCTGATCCCCGAAATGGCCGTGGGCCTGCGCGAACCGGCGGACGACGCCGCCCGCCTGCGCAACGCCCGCTTCTGGGCGTACCTTGCGGCACTCGATCGATCGACGACCCGCCACAACACCCCGCCGTCGAACGCCCTGCTCCTGGCCGCCGTCCTGTTCCCGCCGCTGCGAGACGTGCTGCACCCCGATAGCAGCGCCCTGAAGGAGATGGGCGGCGTCGTGGGGCAGTCGTCGCAGACCATCATCGACCGCCTCAAGGCCTCGCGCCGCGACTCCGAGCTGTCGCGGCAGATCCTGCTGGCGCTCCGTTTCCTGTTCCCGTCGAGCAACCCGAACCGGCGCCGCCCGCGCCTCGGCCGCCGCGAGTTCCTGGACGACGCGCTGAGGTTGCACGAGATCGTCAGCGACGCCGAGGCCCTGGAGCCGGATCTGGCGGGGCGCGCGGTGGTCGCCGAAGGCGCTGCCCCTCCGACCGACGACGAACCGTTGCCCCCCGAGCTGGTCGCCCCCGAGCCGCGCGAACGCTACGGCCGCGACCACCGCCGCCCGTATCCCGACGGCGGTGCCCGCCCGCAGCAACAGGCCGTCTTCGCCGAGCCGCCCTCCCGCGCCGGACGCACCCCGATCCCCGGCCTGCCGCCCCGCCCCCCGAGCCGCCCCGCCTTCCTGGGCGGCGGCACCTTCGGCCGCTGGGGCAGTGGCGACTAGTACCGAGTCGGATCGGCGATACCAGCCGACTTGAAACCCTGCCGGCGCAACTGGCACGAGTCGCATTGGCCACACGCGCGCTCGCCGCTCGGGTCGTAGCACGAGTGGGTCATTCCGAAGTCGACACCCAGCGCCGCGCCGGCGCGGATGATCTCGGCCTTGCTCATGCGCACGAGGGGCGCCACCAGACGCACCGGCCGCCCCTCGACGCCGGCGCGCGTCCCCAGGCGCGCCACCTCCTGCATCGCCGCCAGCCATTCCGGGCGGCAGTCCGGATAGCCCGAGTAGTCGAGCGCGTTGATGCCGAGCACGATCTCCTCGGCCTCCAATACCTCCGCCAGTGCCACCGCGTGCGCGACGAAGAGCGTGTTGCGCGCGGGCACGTAGGTGCTGGGGATCCCCTGGCCGATCTGGGCCTCGGTACGCCCCTTCGGCACCTCGCCGACGCCGACCAGCGACGAGCCGCCGAGCGCCGCCAGGTCCAGCGCCAGGATCCGGTGCGACGTCGCGCCCAGCGCTCGTGCCACCCGGACCGCCGCCTCCAACTCGACGGCATGCCGCTGGCCGTAGCGGAAGCTGAGGGCGTGGCAGAAGCGCCCCTCGGCGCGGCTCATCGCCAGCGCCGTCGCCGAATCGAGCCCGCCCGAGAGCAACACGACCGCTTTCATGGGTTACGTATACTGTCACACGCCGATGCCGTTCTCTCGTGACGACGAGGAGGCGGGCGCCCGCGAGGCGTTCGAGGACGCAGCCCTCTACGATCACGAGTACCGCCGCCGCCGCGCGGATATCACCTTCTACCGCCGGCTCGCCGCGGACCGGATGGGATTCCCCTCGCCCGGGCCGATCCTGGACCTGGCCTGCGGCTCGGGGCGGCTGATGGTGCCCCTGCTGCGCGACGGGCACACCGTGGTGGGCCTCGATCGCTCGCGCGCGATGCTGGCGGGAGCCGCGCGACGCGTGGCGCGCCTGTCGGCCACCCGCCGGCGCCGCGCCTTCTTGCTGCAGGCGCCTCTACAGGCCTTCGCCCTCGAGCCACGGTTCGCGCTGGCCGTCTGTACTTTCCACAGCGTGCAGCATCTGGTCTCCGACGACGACCTGCGGGCCTTCTTCCGGGCGGTCCGCGCCTGCCTCACGCCCGGTGGATGGTTCGCCTTCGACCTGTTGCCGCCCGATCCCCGCTGGATCGAGCGCGATCCCGCGCGCCGCTGGGGCCGAACGCCCGTCCGGCATCCCATGACCGGCGCCCGCATGATCTACACGAACAATCATTCGTATGACGAGGAGCGACGGGCGCTGCACATGCGCCTTTACTACCAGCCGGTCGACACTCAGGGCCGCCCGTCCGCTCCCGAGCGCGTCGTGCGCCTGTGCCACCGGCAGCTCACACCGTCGGACATTGCCGATCTGCTGAAGCACGCCGGCTTCAAGCTGGTGGCCGCGTTCGCTGGCTTCGACGGCACACCGCTGACCGATGGCGACGGTCTCCCCGCCGACGAACACATCTATTTTGCGAGGAGGGCGGGTTGACCACCGTCGAGAATCGGCGGTTTCCTCGACGGAATTCGCTTGACAGTGGTACCCCCGAAGTTACGATGCGAACGGTCTGCGGATCGCCGATTTTTTCTGACGGAGGGCGGAGAAATGGCCGAGAAAGTCGCAAAGCTGGGAATCTCTCGTGACAAGGATTTCATGCTGTACGTGAAGGAGGGTGAGGTATGGCGGGTGCGGCGGAAGCAGCCCGGCATGCCGAAGGGCAAGCCTGAGAAGGTGGCCGACGGCAACTTCGAGATGGACAACAACTACATCTACTTCGTGGATAAGGACGGTGACGTCTCCCGCGCGAAGAGAGCGGTCGGTGGCCAGAAGAGGAAGAAGTCGGCTACGAAGAAGCGCTCGGCCAAGGGGAAGGCCAAGAAGGCGAAGAAGTCCGCCAAGAAGGCCAAGGGCAAGAGCAAGAAGGCCGGCAAGAAGAAGCGCCGGTAGTTCGGTTCGCTCCGTAAAAACGAAAAGCGGCGGTGTCCTACCGCCGCTTTTTCTTTTTGGGGGCGTTGATGTTGATCGCGACCGGTGCCTCCGCGGCCGCCTCGACCGGCGCCACGGGCGCCACGCGCATGCCGAAGCGGCGGCCGAGCCCGAAGTCCCAGAGCAGGGCCACGAACATCACCAGCGTGGCCACGGACATCAGCGTGTACTGCTCGTCCAGCCAGCCGGGCATGCTGGCGATCGGGCGCCAGTCGACGAACTGGGTGAAGGCGGTGAGCCACAGGAGCGTCCGCCCGACCCACTCCTCCTTCTCGTACAGCAACGCCACCGCGGCGATGAAGGCGTAGTAGTAGCAGGTCAACTCGACGCCGACGGCGATGAAGGTGGCGCCCAGGGCCGCCGCGACCCACGGCTCCTGTCCGCGCACGGCAAAGCCCAGCAGCACCAGGAACGCCACCACGGCAAGCGCGTAGAGCGGCTTGGCCTGCTTGAACGCGACTAGCCGCGCTTTCTTCCACTTCTCCCAGGGATCGGTCAGCTGATCGCTGCGTAAGTGGCGGCCCGCTTCCGACGGACGGTAGGCGGCCACGGTGCGCAGGCCCATGTAGTTCGTGAGCGGGGTCTCCTTGTGCTTCACCGTGTTCTGGACGAACTGCTGGTAGGCGCCGATGCCTCCGCTGGTTCCCAGGCTGATCGGCACCAGCACGGCCACCGCCAGCGCCGCGCCGAGGAAAAAGTTCAGGTACCGGCGGTGAAGCGTCCGCTCGCGCACCAGCGTGATACCGGCGGCCAGCAGGGGCCCCACGAACATGAATCCCGGGAAGATGCGCAGGAGTGTGGCGTAACCCAGCGCCACACCGCCGAGCAGCGGCTTGTCCTTCTTCAAGCAGCAGACCGCAGCCACCGTGTAAAAGAGCCAGTCCCAGCGCAAGAACGCCCCGCCGGTCCAGTAGAAGCGCGAGGGGAAGTTCGTCGCGAATACCAGCAGCGCCACGCTGGTCACGCGCCAGCCGAAGGCCCACCAGACGGCGGCCACCATCCCCAGCACGTAGAGCGGATCGAGCAGCGCCAGCGCGTAGAGCTGCGCCACGCTCGCCGGCGCCAGGTTCGACAGCACGGTGCCGGCGATGTTCCACACCGGCGTGCCGTTGTAGCCGTGGTCGGTCTGCAGATCGTCCCAGCGGCGGGCGCTCTGCCTGTCGCGGAAGAACTTCACGTCGTGCTTGAACGACTTCCACCGCCCTTCGGAGAAGCGCGATTTGCAGTGATCGGGGTTCGCCAGCACCTCTGCAGTCGTCTCGAGCGCGTTGGTGCGCAGGTTGGTCAGCTTGCGCAGCTCGACCCGGCGCCGCAGCCCGTCCTCGCCGTCGGCGATGGCGATGCAGTCGTACAGACGCTCGTAGCCGAGTTCCTTGAAGTACTTCGAGCCGACGTAGTAGTGCGTCCACTCCCAGTCGTGGACGTAGTTCCCGAAGTGGCAAAAACCGAAGTTGAAATAGGTCAGCAGCGAGATCACGCCCATGCCTTGCAGCAGGCGATTGCGCAGCCGCAGCCGCCACGTCGGCCGGCCCTCCCGCCGCAACTTCCATTCCCAGCCCAGGAACAGCGCGCCCAGGATCGCCAGCACCATCTCCCACCGGGCGCTGCTCTCGTTGTTCCAGTAGGTGAAGATGTTGGTCTTGGCCGTCGCCTCGGGGGCCGTCACCACCTTCAGCGTCGGGGGGAACGGCGTGGGCACCTCGCAGTAGGCGAGGATCTCCGAGACCGAGAAGAAGTTGTCGCCGATCCCCTCACCGAAGCGCAGGTAGCGCACCGGAGCGCCGGAGACGGAGACCTGGCGGCCGCGCAACCCGTGGCCGACGGACTCGACCACCGGCTCGATCTTGCCGAGCAGCCGGTACTCCTTGTTATCGAGAGAGCCCCAAAAATGATACGTGTCGTTGGCGTCGGCCTGGGCGTACAGCGCCCGGAGGTTGACCGGCGCACCCAGGTCGAAGGTGATGGTCGAGGCACCGGTGTCCAGGATGATCGTGCTCGGCGAATCCCAGACGGCGCCCTCGTTGCTGACGGCGCCATCGGTGACGAGGCCTGGCTCGCGGCGGATGTCCTGCCAGAAGATCGCCCGCTTGCCGGCCAGCAGGTTGCCCGAGGGGCAACTGGCGGAGAACTCCTGCGCGCGCGCCTGGGTGGCTGCGGCGACAACGAACGCGCAGGCGAGCCAACCGCGGCGCATGGGCGGGCTAGTCTACCCTCGTCTGGCCGTACCCGGCGATGAACACACGCGTGTACTTCCAGCCGCTGATGTACCCGAACAGCAAACCCAGACAGATGCCGAAGCGCCCGAGGTGACCGAGGTACGGCTCCAGCGCCGGTAGCGCGCCGAGGAGCGACAGGAACGTGGGCAGCATCCCCCACAGGATGAAGTTGCTCTTCAGCTTGCCCCAGATGGTGCTGGGGATGTTCATCCGCTCGCCGGCCATGTAGCGGCGGATGGCCATCACCCAGAACTCGCGCACCAGGTAGATGTAGAGGCACAGCACCGGCAGGAAGCCCTCGGAGACGACGAACAGAAGCACCAGCGACTCGAAGCAGAGGTCGCTGAACTGGTCGAAGATCTCGCCGAGCCGGGTCACCTGGCCGGTGCGGCGGGCGACCATCCCGTCGGCGTAGTCGCTGAGACCCGCCACCACGCCCAGGACGATCGCCACACCCTTCCAGCCCGAGAAGAACAGCACCGCCCCCGCGATGACCAATCCGATCCGCGTTAAGGTGATGAGGTTGGGGATGGTGCGGATGTCGCGACGGAACGACATATGCGCGTAGATATCACGCCCAGGGCCTGCCGCGTCGGCGAGGTCGCCGCCGTGGCAGCGGCCGCCACCGCGATCTTCCGCGCGCCCCCGCGTTCGGGCGACATGGCGGCCGAGTACCCGCTGCTGTTCGACGAAGAGCACGCCGACCGCCTGCGCGTCATCGAGCGCGGCGGCGTCATCCTGAGCCACGCCGGGTTCTGGCTGGGCGAGGCGGTGCTGGGTCCAGCCGGCCGCGCCCGGATCGCCTGCTTCGGGGCCGTGTTCACGCGGCCGGGCCAGGAAGGACGAGGACTCGGCAGCGCCGCGCTCGCCGACGCCGTCGCCACCGCGCGCGCCATGGGCGCCCAGGTCGGCCTGATCTCGGGGCAGCGATCCCTTTACGAGCGGCTGGGGTTCTCGCCGATGCCTCCCGCGATTGGCTACGCCCCGGGGCCGGGCCCTTGCCTCGGCACCTGGTCCCAGGCAGACCCTGGCGACGTCGCGCGCCTGTACGACGCCGAGGCGGTTCGGTTCGTGCGCAGCCCGCGAGACTGGCACCGGCTGCTCGCGGCCGGAACCGTCTTCTATGGCCCGGGCACCGTCCGTCAACTCGACCGGGCAGCCTACGTGGCGGTCGATGCTGCCTCCCGCGTTCTGGAGTTCGCGGGCGATCGAGAAGCGCTGGCCGCCGCGTTGCCCGGACTCGGGATCGTGGAGGTCATCGCCCCCGCGCACGATCATGCCCTGGCCGCCGTCGCGCGCGGCTGGCAGCGGCGGGCGGTGCCGTTCCCGTTCGGCGCCGCCCGCTGGGATCCGTCTTTTTTCGACGCCCCGCTGCCCTTCTACGGCCTCAACTATATGTGACGAAACACGAATTCGGGACGCGGGGCGTCGTCGAGTAGACTCCCGACCCGACCATGTTCACCCCGACCGTCGCCCTCGTCCTGAGCGGGGTGCTCGTTCTCGCAAATGCCTTCTTCGTGGCGGCGGAGTTCGCCATCGTGAAGATCCGCCCCACGCGCGTGCGCGAGCTCGTCGCGAAGGGCGGCAAACGGGCCAGGTTGCTCCAGGGCGTCATCGAGCACCTCGACACCTACCTCTCCGCGAACCAGCTCGGCATCACCCTCGCGTCGCTGGCGCTCGGCTGGATCGGCGAGCCGGCCATCGCCAAGCTCCTCGAGCCCCTCCTGGCGCCCCTTGGCGCCTGGACCGGCATCGCCGCGCACTCCATCGCGCTCGGCATCAGCCTGACGCTGATCACCTTCCTCCACACCGTCATCGGAGAACAGGTGCCCAAGTGCCTGGCTCTGCAGCTGAGCGAGCCGGTGGCGCTGTGGCTGGTGGTGCCGCTTCGCATCTTCTACTTCATCGCCTTTCCCCTCATCTGGACGCTGAACACCACCGCGAACCTGTTTCTGCGCGCCCTGGGGCTGCGGCCGGCGTCCGAGGCCGAGATGCTGCACTCACCCGAGGAGCTTCGGCTGGTGCTCCAGCACGCGCAGCTCGAGCCAGGTGCGCGGCGCCTCATCGACCGGGTGTTCGACTACACCCAGCGCGTGGCCCGCCACGTGATGACGCCGCGGGCGGACGTGGTGGTGCTGGTGGCCGGCCGGCCGTTCGAGGACAACCTGAAGCTGGCCCTGGCCAACCAGTACACCCGCTACCCGCTGGTCGAGCCCGAGTCCGACAAGGTGATCGGCTACGTCCACATCAAAGACATCGTGGCTGCCCTGGCCTCGGGCCGGTTGCCCAAGCGGATGCGCGACATCGCCCGCGAGCCGATCTACTGCTCCGAAGACACCCGCTGCGAGTGGCTACGCCGGGAGTTCCAGCGCCGCCGGGTCCACATCGCCATCGTCGTGGGTGAGAACGACAAGTTCGTCGGCATCGTCACCCTCGAGGATCTGATCGAGGAGTTCGTGGGGGAGATCCAGGACGAGCAGGATATCGGGGAGATCCCGCCCATCGTGCACGGTGCCGATGGACGATTCGAGGTCGACGGGCGCGTCACCCTGGACGTGGCGGCGCGTGATCTCGGCATCCAGGCGGAGGCGCCCCGGCCCGAGGTGGACACCCTGGGCGCGCTGGTGCAGCACGAACTCGGCCGCCCGGCTCATCCGGGTGACGTCGTCGAGGTCGCCGGCTTCCGGCTGACCGCGGTGGAGATCCGTGACGGCCGCATCCGGCGCCTGCGCGGCGAACCCATCCCCGCCGAGGAGCAGGAAGAGGCGACGGAGTAGCATCGGTCCACGTCTTGTGTTAATTCACGCTTCCTTCGTCCCTTTTGCCCAGGTAGCTCAACTGGTAGAGCAACGGACTGAAAATCCGTGTGTAGACAGTTCGACTCTGTCCCTGGGCACCAATCTGACGGGCGCGTTTGACGACGGTTTGCTAGCGTACGGAGCCCAGGAGTGAGCATGCGCAAAGGTACAGCTGTAGTCGTGGCACTCGCCGCCATTGGCGGTGGTTATTTCGCCGGCAAGTCCACCACGAAGAATGGCGCGACGGGGACGGTCGTCAATCTGGACGACGGGGTCGAGCGCAAGCGGATTCCGGTGTCGGGGATGTCGCGGGGACCGCAGGACGCGCTGGTCACCATCGTCGCCTTCTCGGACTTCCAGTGCCCGTACTGCGGCCGGGTACTGCCAGCGATCGACAAGCTGACCAAGGACTACGCCGGCAAGGTGCGGGTCTTCTTCAAGCACTACCCCCTGCCGTTTCACCAGGAGGCACCGCTGGCGTCGCAGGCTGCGCTCTCGGCCGAGACGCAGGGGAAGTTCTGGGAGATGCACGACAAGCTGTTCGCCAACCAGACGGCCATCAAGCGCGCCGATCTCGACAAGTACGCGCAGGACCTGGGCCTGGACATGGCGAAGTTCAAGGCGGATCTCGACGGCGGCATTCACAAGGGACGCGTCGACGCGGACATGGCGCTTGGACAGCAGGTCGGCGTCTCCGGCACGCCGGCGTTCTTCATCAATGGCCGCTCGCTGGTGGGCGCGCAGCCCTACGACGCCTTCAAGAAGATCGTCGACGAGGAGATCGCGACCGCGCAGAAGCTGGTCGCCGCCGGGACGCCGCCCTCGAAGCTCTACGACGTGCTGATGGAGCAGGCCGGGAAGGCCAAGCCGGTGGTGGCGGCGGCGGCGCAGCCCGCGGGCCCGACCAAGGCAAACGTCTCGGCCGAGGTCTACAAGGTGCCCGTCGGCGACGCCCCCACCAAGGGCGGCAAGGAGCCGAAGGTCACCATCGTCGAGTACTCCGAGTTCCAGTGCCCGTACTGCGGCAAGGTGGGACCGACGGTGGCCCAGGTGCTGAAGACCTACGGCGACGACGTGCAGGTCGCCTTCAAGCACTACCCTCTCAACTTCCACCCGAACGCCGTGCCCGCGGCGCTGGCCAGTGAGGCCGCGCGCGAGCAGGGCAAATTCTGGGAGATGCACGACAAGCTGTTCGCCAATCAAGAGAAGCTCGACCGCGCCAGCCTCGACGGCTACGCGCAGGAGCTGGGTCTCGACATGGTGAAGTTCAAGGCCTTCGTCGACGGCGAGAAGGGCAAGGCGATCATCCAGGCCAACACCGTCGAGGCCACCCAGTTCGGGGTGCGCGGCACCCCCAGCTTCTTCATCAATGGACGCCACTTCCGGGGCGCGCAGCCGTTCGAGGCATTCAAGCAGGTCATCGACGAGGAGCTGAAGAAAGCCGACGACATGCTGAAGGCCGGCACGCCGCGCGGGCAGCTGTACGCCGCGCTCATCAAGGACGGCCTCGACAAGGCTGCCCCGCCACCGGCGCCCCCCGCGCAGCCGGGCCAGCCCCAGGCGGGCGTCGCGTACAAAGTCGACATCGGCAAGGCACCCACCAAGGGGCCGAAGGACGCGCTGGTGACGATCGTCGTCTTCTCGGAGTTCCAGTGCCCGTTCTGCAACCGCGTCGAGCCGACGCTGAACCGGATCATGGACGAGTACAGCGGCAAGGTGCGCATGGTCTGGAAAGACATGCCGCTGCCGTTCCATCAGAACGCCCGGCCCGCGGCCACCCTGGCCCGCGTCGCCCACGACAAGGGGAAGTTCTGGGAGGCGCACGACAAGCTGTTCGCGAACCAGCAGGCGCTCGAGCGTTCCAACCTCGAGACCTACGCCGGCGAGCTGGGCCTGAACGTCGCGCAGGTCAAGGCGGCGCTGGACACGGATCGCTACAAGAAGGAGATCGAGGCGGACATGGCCGAGGGAGCCAAGGTCGGCGCCCGGGGCACGCCCGCGTTCTTCATCAACGGCGTGAACCTGGCTGGCGCCCAGCCGTACGAGCGCTTCAAGGAGATCATCGACGCCGAGCTCAAGAAGGCCGAGGCGCTGGTGGCCAAGGGAACGCCGAAGGCCAGGGTCTACGACCTGCTGATGAAGTCGGCGAAGACCGAGGTGGCGGCGGCGCCCGCGCAGGCGGCGCCCGGCGGCGAGGTCGGCCCCGAGAGCGACAACAAGATCTGGAAGGTGGTTCCGGGCAGCTCACCGTCGCGAGGGCCCAAGAACGCGCCGGTGACCCTGGTGCTGTTCTCGGACTTCGAGTGCCCCTTCTGCACCCGGGTCGAGCCGACCATCACCCAGCTGGAGAAGGAGTACGCCGGAAAGATCCGCGTCGTCTGGAAGAACTTCCCGCTGGAGTTCCACAAGAACGCCAAGCCGGCCGCCAAGGCGGCGCTGGCCGCCGGCGAGCAGGGAAAATTCTGGGAGATGCACGGCAAGCTGTTCCAGAACCAGCGGGCGCTGGACCGGCCCAACCTGGAGAAATACGCGCAGGAGCTGGGTCTGGACATGAGCCGCTTCAAGGCGGCTCTGGATGGTCCCAAGTTCGACGCGCAGATTGCCGACGACATGAAAGAGGCGGCGTCCGTGGAGGTGACGGGCACCCCGGCCAGCTTCATCAACGGCCGGAAGATCGGCGGGGCCTACCCGTACGACACCTTCAAGAAGATCGTCGAGCAGGAGTTGGGCAAAAAAGGTCCCGCGGTCGCAGCGCGGCGGCGCGGATAGCCGCGTGGACCGCCGCAAGCTGATCGTCGGCACGGTGACGGCGGTCGCCGCAGGCCTCATCTCCGCACAGTTCCTGCAGGCGGCCCGCGACACGGCCCGCGACACACGCTCGAGCGCCTGCCGCGCGCTCTCGCCGGCGCCGCTCCCCCCGTCGCTGGAAACGGGGGAGCCGCCGGACTTCGAGCTTTCCGACGGCAGCGGCAAGAAGGTCTCGCTGCGCAGCCTGCGCGGACGGCCGGTGTTGCTGAACTTCTGGTTCACCACCTGCCCGCCGTGCGCCGAGGAGATGCCGTCGCTGGAGGAGCTGGCCCGCCGCGTGGGAGACCAGGCGGTCGTGCTCGCCGTCAGCGTCGACGAGGGCTGGGACGAGGTGAAACGGTTCTTCCCGCACGGGACGCCGCTGTCTCTCCTTCACGATCCCGCCAAGGAGTCGTCGAAGCGCTTCGGCACCGAGAAATTCCCCGAGACCTACCTCATCGACAAGAACGGTCGAGTTCGCTACTACTTCGTCGACAAGCGCGACTGGACCCAGGGCGAAGCGCAGATGTGCCTCGAGAGCCTGCGGTAGGTGGACCGAAAGCAGCATCTGTATCTGTGGCTGGGCGGGCTGTTCGTGGCCGCCCTCATCACGGCCGATCTCGTGGGCGGGAAGTTCTTCCGCATCGGCAGCGTGGATCTCTCGGTCGGGATGCTCGCCTTCCCGCTGACCTTCGTGCTGACGGACGTGCTCAATGAGTTCTACGGGCCGCAAGGCGCAAGACGCATCACGTACCTGGGCCTCGGCACGGCGCTGTTCGCCTTCGTCATCATCAATGTGGGATTGTCGCTGCCGCCCAGCACCAAGGGGATGCCCGAGGAGGTGTTCCGCAGCGTCTTCGGCTGGTCGCAGCGGCTTTACGTCGCGTCGCTGTCGGCCTACGTGGTCGGACAGCTCGTGGACATCGCCGTGTTCGGCGCCTTCCGGCGGCTGACCCAGCACCGCCTGCTCTGGCTGCGCGCCACGGGCTCGACGGTCATCAGCCAGGCGATCGACACGACCATCGTCACCTTCGGCCTCCTGTGGGGCAAGGAGACGACCGAGGCCATCACCCGCGTGGTCATCGACTCGTACCTGTTGAAGCTGGTCATCTGCGTGGCCATGACGCCGGTCATCTACGCCATCCATGCGGTCGTGCTTCGCGTGTTGAAGGTGCCGGAAGAATCAGTACACTGAACGGATGTTCCACCCGGTCGTCGAGACCTGGTTCCAGCGCCGGTTCGCGGCCCCGACCGCAGCCCAGGCCCGCGCCTGGCCGCTGATCGCCGAGGGTCGGGACGCGCTGATCACGGCACCGACGGGCTCCGGCAAGACGCTGGCGGCGTTCCTGGCCTGTCTGGACCGCCTGATCCGGGACGCGGTCGACGGACACCTGGAAGATCGCACCTACGTCCTCTACGTCTCGCCGCTCAAGGCGCTGTCCAACGACGTGCGGCGCAACCTGGAAGACCCCCTGCGCGAGCTGGAGGAGGTGGCGCGCGAGCTCGGCTACCAACCGTTGGGCCTTCGGACGGCGCTGCGCACGGGCGACACCACGATGGCCGAGCGCCGGGTAACCGCCAAGACGCCCCCCCACATCCTGGTCACCACGCCCGAGTCGCTCTACATCCTGCTGACGTCCGAGTCGGGACGCCGCGGGTTGCGGCAGGTGCGCACGGTCATCGTCGACGAGATCCACGCCACCGTGCCCGACAAGCGCGGCGCCCACCTGGCTCTGTCGCTCGAGCGCCTGGATCACCTCGTGGGCTCCGGCCTGCAGCGGATCGGGCTGTCGGCGACGGTGCGGCCCATCGAAGCCGCATGCCGCCTGCTGGTGGGGGGGGACCGGCCGATGCCCGAGGTGATCGACGAGAACCGGGCCCGCAACCTCGACCTGAAGATCGAGGTGCTGGAAGACGAGATCGGCGCCGTCTGCACGCACGAGCAGTGGGCAGAGATCTACGATCGAGTGGCCAATCTGGCGCGCGAGCACCGGTCGACGCTGGTGTTCGTGAACACGCGGCGTTTGGTCGAACGGGTGACCATGCACCTGGGTGAGCGGCTGGGCGTCGAATCGGTGGCCGCCCACCACGGCAGCCTGTCGCGCGCCCGACGCTTCGACGCCGAGCAGCGGCTGAAGGCGGGGCAGCTCAAGCTGGTGGTGGCGACGGCCTCCCTGGAGCTCGGCATCGATGTCGGCGCCGTCGACCTGGTGTGTCTCATCGGTTCGCCGCGCTCGATCAGCACCGGCCTGCAGCGGATCGGCCGCTCGGGCCACGCCGTCGGCGGCACGCCCAAGGGACGGCTGTTTCCGCTGACCCGCGATCAGCTGGTCGAATGCGCCGCCCTGGTGCGCGCGGCCCGTCGCGGGGAGATCGACCGGGTGGCGATGCGCGATGCGCCCTTGGACATCCTGGCGCAGCAGATCGTCGCCGCCTGCGCCTGCGAGGAGTGGGACGAGGACGCTCTCTTCGCCCTCTGCCACCGGGCGGCGCCCTACGCCAATCTGAAGCGGGCCGACTTCGACTCGGTGGTCGACGTTCTGTCGGAGGGGATCGCCACCAGCCGCGGCCGCTCCGGGGCGCTCTTGCACCGGGATGCGGTCCACCGACGCCTGCGGGGCCGGCGCGGCGCTCGCTTGACCGCACTCACCTCCGGCGGCGCCATCCCGGACAACGCCAACTACGACGTGATCCTGGAACCCGAAGGGACGCTGATCGGGACCATCGAAGAGGACTTCGCCATCGAGAGCATGGCGGGCGACGTCATCCTCCTCGGCAACAGCTCGTGGCGGGTCCGACGGGTCGAGCCGGGCCGCGTGCGCGTCGAGAACGCGGCAGGCGCGGCGCCGACGATTCCGTTCTGGCTCGGCGAAGGGCCGGCCCGCACGCGCGAGCTGTCGATGGAGATCGGGGCTCTGCGCGAGGAAGCGACGCAGCGACTGGGCGACCGCGAATCCCTCCTCGCCTGGCTTGTCGCCGAGTGCGCGCTGGACCGAGCCGGGGCGATGCTGATCGCCGACTACCTGGCCGCGGGGCGCGCTGCCCTTGGCGCGGTGCCGACGCAGACGCAGGTCATCGCCGAGAGATTCTTCGACGACTCGGGGGGGACCCAGATCGTGATTCACGCGCCGTTCGGGGGCCGGGTGAACCGCGCGTGGGGGATGGCGCTGCGGAAGAAGTTCTGCCGATCGTTCGACTTCGAGCTGCAAGCGGCGGCCACCGACGACGGCATCCTGCTCTCGCTCGGCCCCCAGCACAGCCTGCCGCTGGAGGCGCTGTTCGACATGGTCCACCCCGAGGCGGTGGACGAGACGCTGACCCAGGCCGCCCTCCAGGCACCGATGTTCGAGACCCGCTGGCGCTGGAACGCCACGCGCGCGCTGGCGTTGCCACGCACCCGCGGCGGCAAGAAGGTCCCGCCACCGCTGCAACGCATGCGATCGCAGGACCTGCTGGCGGCCGTGTTCCCCGCCCAGCTCGGCTGCCAGGACAACCACGGCGGCGGGCCGATCGAGGTGCCCGACCACTTCCTGGCGCGCGAAACCGTCCGCGACTGCCTGACCGAGGCGATGGATGCGGCGGGACTCAAGGCGATGCTGACCGACCTGGCGGCCGGGCGGATTGCCAGGCGCACCGTCGAGTTGCCCGAGCCGTCGGTGTTCTGCCACGAGATCCTGAACGCCAACCCCTACGCCTTCCTCGACGACGCGCCACTGGAAGAGCGGCGGGCGCGCACGGTGTCGGTGCGGCGGGGCTTGCCCACCGCGATGGTGGAGCGGCTGGGCGGCTTCGATGCCGGGGCCGTCCATCAGGTGCTGGAGGAGGCAGCGCCCGGGCCGCGCGGCCCCGACGAGCTCCACGACCTGATGCTGGAGCTGGGCGTTCTGCCAGCGGCGCCAGCGTGGGAACCGTATTTCCTGTCGCTGGTCGACACCCAGCGCGCAGCACGCCTGGGCACGATGTGGGTCGCCGCCGAGCGACGATCGCTGGCCGCCCTCGCCTATCCCGATCGCATGTTCGTGCCCGACGTCGTCGAGCCACCGGCCCGGCGCGTCCTGCCATGGACCGACCACGAGAGCGCCGTGGCCGAGATCGTGCGCGCGCACATGGCGCTGATGGGACCGACGACGGCGGCGGCCATCGCAGGCAAGCTGGAGTTGCCGGTGGTCGATGTGGACGCGGCGCTGCCGACCGTGGAACTCGGCGGCTCGGTCATGCGGGGGAAGTTCATCGTATCGGGGACCCTGGCCGGCGAGCTGCAGTGGTGCGATCGGCGGATCCTGGCGCGCATCCACCGACGCACGACCGATCGCCTGCGCAAGGAGATCGAGCCGGTGTCCGCCGCCGACTTCATCCGCTTCCTCTTGACCTGGCAGCACGCGCGTCCATCGGCGCAGCTTCATGGCCGCGATGGTCTGCGCGAGGTGCTGGGCCAGCTGCAGGGATACGAGGCAGCAGCGGGCGCGTGGGAGCGAGAGATCCTGCCGGCGCGGGTCGCCGACTACGATCCACAGTGGCTGGACGAGCTGTGCCTCTCGGGCGAGATCGCCTGGGGGCGCATGGAAGCCCGTCCCGACGGCACAACCATCCCCAGCCGCGCCGCCGCCGTGGCCCTGGTGCGCCGGAGGGATCTGCCGTGGCTGCTGGTCCCACGCGACGGGGTGGACGACGAGGAGCTATCGGCGAAAGCGCGCGACGTGCTGGCATTCCTGCGCACGGCCGGCGCGAGCTTCCTGGAAGACATCACCCACGGAGCGCGGCGGCTGCGCGCCGAGATCGAGGACGCGCTGTGGGAACTGGTCGCTGCCGGACGGGTCACGGCCGACGCCTTCTCGGGGCTGCGGGCGTTGCTCCCCGCGCCTCCCCATCGCGGGGGCGGCGCGCGCTACCGCTGGTACTCCCGCTGGAGCCGCCGCCAGCCCCCGGCCCTCGGAGCCGGCCGCTGGTCGCTGCTGTCGACACCGACAGCGACAGAAGAGGAACGTGTGGAGGCGCTGGCCCGGCAGTACGTCGCGCGTTATGGCGTGGTCTTCCGCGACGTGCTCGCGCGCGAGTCGCATGCGCCGCCATGGCGCGAGCTGGTGCGCGTCTTCCGGCGGCTGGAGATGCGAGGTGAGCTGCGCGGCGGCCGGCTGGTGGGCGGCTTCGTGGGCGAGCAGTTTTCAGCTCCCGAGGCCGTCGACGCCTTGCGGGCCATCCGGCGCGAGGCCCGCCGCGGCGACCGTGTCCGGCTCTCTGCCTGCGATCCCCTGAACCTGGCCGGAATCCTCACGCCCGGGCCGCGCGTGCCCGCCATGCTGTCGAACAACTTTTCCTACGAGGATGGCGTCCCGGTGGCGGATGTGCTGGACTCCAGCCATGAGCCTCGACGAGACCTGGCTGCAGACCTTCATCCGTGACCACAGCGCCGTCGCTGGCACGGTGCACCGGCGCTCGGGTCCCGACGAGCTGACCCTGGCCGCGGCGGTCAACATTCCCCCGCCGGTCCAGCAGATCGTGAAAGTGATCCCTCGAGGCAAGGGGATGGCCGGTCTGGCCTTCGCGCAGAACGAGCCCATCACCACCTGCAACATCAAGGACGACCGCTCGGGCCAGGTGCGCCCGGGCGCCAAGGCCGTCGACGCCAAGGCGGCCGTCGCCCTGCCCGTTCACGACCCCGTCGGCGAGGTGCGCGCGGTGGTCGGCATCGCGTTCATGGAGGAGAAAACGCTGACCGAGTCAGAGCTCGCCGCCCTGGCCAGGGCCGCGGCGTCACTGCCCTGACGACTGCCCGAGCCGGGCGCTCATGCGCGACAGGCGGGCACTGACCTCGGCGTCGCTCGGGTCCAGCGCCTGCGCGCGCTGATAGGCCTTGAGCGCGTCCGGGTAACGGGCGAGCTTGAAGGACGAATCGCCGACGAGGAGCAAGTACTTCGAGTTGCGCGGCGAGAGGCGCGTCGCTTTCCGGGCCATGCGGAGGGCGTCGTCATAGCGGGCACGTTCGAACGCGACCTCGGCAAGACCGCCGATCGCCGATGCATTCCGCGGATCGGCGTCGACAGCCACCTCGAACTCGGTCTTCGCCCGCTGGATCTGCCCTGCGGCCAGAGCGGCAAATCCGCGCTCGGACGCCTGTCGGGAGCCCTCGCTGTCGCGGCCTCCTATCGACCCGCGTGACCCGACGCCCGACTCGTCACCATGGCGGGGGCGTGGAGCAGCAGGCCCAGGCGTCTCCTCGACCTTCGCCATCGGCGCCGGTTCCTGCGCCGCGGGAGCCGGCGTCTGGACGATGACCGGGGGCGGTAGCGCCGCCGGCACACGTTCGGGCGCGTGACGGAAAGCCATCGTGAGGACCGCCGCCGCCACCGCCGTGCCGCCCGCGATGCCGCCCATCAGAAACCCCTTCGAGCGCCGCGCCGTCTGTGTCAGGCGCCGGTTGATGCGGGCCGTACGCTCGGCCCCCACAGTGGGCAACGGTAGATCGTCCCATGCCGTGCGAACGCCGGCGTCGAGCTGCGTCTCGATGAGGCGAGCCTCGACCTCGGCCATGGTCTGCGGCCGCTTCGCGGGATCCTTCTCCAGCAGTGCCCGCACGAACGCCTCGATGCTGGCCGGCACCGGAGCCACCAGCCGCTCGTTCAGCCGATCGGGCGCATCGGACGCGTGCATCGCCAGGGTGTCGATCGGCGTCGGTCCCTGGAACGGCACCTCGCCCACGATCATCTCAAAGGCCATCACCCCCAGCGAATAGATGTCGCTGCGGTGATCGTGCCCGCGCGGCGTGGTTCGCTCGGGCGCCATGTACTCGGGCGTGCCCATGACTTTGCCGACACCGCCAGAGCCACCGATGAGGCCCGCCACCCCGAAGTCGACCACCTTCACGCCGTCGGCACGCCCGTCCTTCTGAGTCAGAAGCACGTTGTCGGGCTTCACGTCGAGGTGAACGATCCCCTTTTCGTGCGCGGCGCCCAGCGCCTTGGCGACCTGCCGCCAGATCGGGATGCACCGGGCGATCGGGAGGCGGGCTTTCTTCTTCAGCACGTCGCCCAGCGACTGCCCCTCGATGTACTCCATCGCGAAGAAGACGCGTCCGTCGGGCAGCTCGCCCCAGTCGGTGACGTCGCAGATGTACGGGTTGCCGATGCGCGAGGCGGCGCGCGCCTCCTGCTTGAACTGTTCGAGCACCGCCGGATTTCGCACCAGAGCCGGGTGCAAGATCTTCAGCGCCACCTTGCGCTCGATGACGACGTGCTCGGCCGCGTAGACCGCCCCCATCCCGCCCTCGCCGAGCTTCCGGAGCGCGCGGTAGCGGGTCCCCTGGATCACCTGACCCAGAGTCAGCTGCGCGTTTTCGCTGGAAAACGCTTCCACCGCTGTAGGCGCGTGTAGCATGCGCTACGCCAACGTAGCAGAGAAGCCTCAGGGAGACCAGCGGGAGGACCTGCAGCCTCAGTCGAAGCTCAGGTCGCCGTCCTGGGGGCGGGTCAGCACCGTTGGCGACGCGGGTGCCGGCGGCTTCTGCTCGGCGTGCTCTTCGTCCTTGAGGCCGTGCATCAGACGCTGGCGCACCCGCTGGAGTTGCCGCTCCTTGTAACGCGAGTGGCTGTTTTCGCCCTTCTCGTTGTCGGCCGCCGTCCGCGCATCCACGATCTGGAACTCGGTCAGCACGAACACCACCGCGCCACCCTCCTCGAACATGGGGTCGCCGGGCGCGCGGCAGAGAAACTTGTCCATCCGCACCGGCAGGTCGGCCACGAAGTTGATCACCCGGTAGTTCGGCCCCGAGAACTCATTCTGGGCCGGCATCTTCTTGTCGGCCGCCATCTGCGACAGGTCGACCAGATCCGGCAGATACGCCTTCAGCGCCTCCGTCGATTCGATGGCCGCCCGCAGGTCGATGATGTCGTTCGTCGACTGTCCGGGAATGACATAGTTGAATGGCACCAGCCGCTGCGACAGCTCGCGCAGCACGAAGATCAGCTCGTCCTCGGACTGCGTGATCGTGCGGAAGCGCAGCTTGTCGTAGACGTCGGCGGCGATGGTCTCGCGCTTCGCCAGGAGCTTCGTCATCAGGCTGTCGGCATGCTTGCGGCTCCACTCGAACTCCACGATCCCGAGACCGGCACCCTTCATCTCCTCGACCGTGCGCAGCACCTTGTCCTCGACCAGATGGAAGATCTGATCGGCCGACACGGGTAACCGCGTCAGGAGCTCGCGTCCTGCCAGGTGGTGGAGGACGTGCATCGCCTTCAGCACGATGCAGGCGTGCACGCGCCGGCGGCCCTTCTGCGACGCGACCAGCATCAGATCGCGCGCCGGGATCTCCTCGGCGACGTCCTTGGCGATGCGGAAGTTCAGGTGCCGCTCGAGGTACTCGACCGCCTGGTCACGCAGATCGTCGAGGCGCGCGATATCTTCGGGATTCTCGGGATCGAACTCGTTGATGCGGAGGAACCGGTCGACCTCGGCGCGGTCGCTGAAATACAACCGGTGCCAGTCGATGACCGACCCACCGCGCAACAAGTTGCGGATGCCGGCGAGGTCGGCGAGTGAAAAACTGGCCAGGCGGGACGCGGCAGTCGGAGCCTGTGTCGGGACCGCGGCGGTCGTTTCGGGCGGCACCACCCGCCAGTCTAGGCCCCGGTCAACGGCCGGGCAAGGTCGAGTTTTTCTTGATGGCGGGCTTGATCCGGAGCGTCGCCACGAAGAGCGCGACGGCTGCGAGACCGGTGAGAATGCTACCGACGACGGGGATCATGAGAGGGAAATTGTGGCCGCCTCGGGGCAGCGATGCAAAATATCGGCGCCTTGCGCGCGAACTTGACTAGCGCCGCTTTCGCGTCAGCCGCCGGCCCCGCCATAGCGCTCCCACCAGCATCACGGTGAACGCACACGCCGCGGTCGTCGCCCAGAAACGCGCGTCGGGCTGGCCGCGGCCATCGAACACCACCGCGAAAGCCACCGACGTCGCCGACAGCGTGCCCCACAGCAGTTGCTGCCCCACGGCGTAGACGGCGCGGACGCCGTCGTCGAACCGCGGCACCCGCATCTCCAGGTCGCCGCGCGTCGCGAGGGTGATGAAACGGTTGATCTCGCCGGGTAGCGCCAGCGCCGACAGCGTCGCCTCGCGGGCCGCTTCGACCATCGCGTCAGACCATTCCTTCTTCTCGCCGAGGATGAATTTGTCCACATAGGGTTGGATGGCGCCCACCGGGTTCATCTCGGGATCGAGCGTGGTACAGACCCCCAGCAACAGCAGCAGCGTGCGCTCGAGGAGCACCCATTCCTTCGGCACGTGAAAAGCGTCGCGCAGATCGCCCAGCGACACGTTCAGTGCGCGCAGATCGAGGAAGCTGCTGACGTCGGGATCGAAGCGGATGTCCTTGAGCGAGAAGCCATCGAAGCGCACCTGGGCCCGGAACTGCTCGTGGAAGTGCTCGACCACGCGATCGAACACCTCGGGGTTAGCGCGCCGCGAGATGAACCCCATCTCCTTCATCGCCGCGACGATGCGCGCGCTGTCCTTGGTGATCGCGCCTTGCAGGAAGGAGATCATCCCCTTGCGCATTCCCGGCGACACCTGCGCCGTCGCCCCGAAATCCAGGAACACCACGCACGGCCCCGTCGCGTCCGGCCCACCCGGGCGCAGCAGCAAATTCCCGGGGTGCGGGTCGGCGTGGTACACGCCATCGACGAAGATCTGGTGGCAGTAGGCCTCGACGCACAGCTTCGCGGCCTTCTTCCGATCGATGCCCATCGACGCCAGGCCTTCGACGTCGCTCACCTTGGTGCCGGACATCCACTCGATGGTCAGCACGCGCGCCGTCGAGTACTCGGACATGACCTGGGGGAACAGGACGTCCTTGCGTCCCTTGAAGTTGGCGGAGATGACGCGGATGGCGTCCGCCTCCTTGCGGTAGTCGAGCTCGCTCAGCACCATCTCCCGGATCTCGCGGTAGATGGTGTCGAAGCCCCACTCGGGCAGGAACGCGCGCACCACCGTGAAGATGCGCTGGAGCGCGCGCAGATCGGTGCGCACGATGATCTCGATGTCCGGGTACTGAACCTTCACGGCCACGAGCTCACCGGTCTTGAGGCGCGCCCGGTGCACCTGCCCGATGGACGCGGAGGCGACCGGCTGACGCTCGAACTCCGCGAACACTTCATCGGGTGAGCGCCCCCCGAACTCCTCGACCAGCCGGTCCTCGATGTCGTCGTACGACCGGGGCGGGACGTTGTCCTGCAGCCCCTGCAGCTCGCGGCGGAACGCCTCGGGGAGGAAGTTCGCCATGATGCTGATGAGCTGGCCCACCTTGATGAAGAGGCCCTGCAGCTGGACGATCGCCGCCAGCGCGCGGCGCGCGTTGCGGCGGTGCGCCTCCTGCACCAGATCGGCGGCGCCGTCCTCGGTCCGCAACCGCCGTCGCAACGCGAGCAGCGCATACGACAGCATGATCTGGAAGGTGACCAGATAAGCCTTGAAGAGCCGGCGGAACGGCTTGCGATAGAGGGCTGTTCGCAGATTCGCCTCCAGCGTCGGCCGACGCGGGGGGCGCGTCCGTTCGGGTGGCACCGGGGAGATGTCGCCGAGCTGGAGCTCCTCGGTGTTGTCGGGCAGGGGCACGGCCGAAGGATATCCCGCGGTGGTAACCTTGTCCCATGTCCACGTCCACGTCCGACGACCCGAAGCCGCCCGAAGGTCCCCCCGTCGAGGGCGAATCCCAGGCCGATCGCGGCATCAGCGACTTCGTGCGGCGCGCGGTGTCGGCGGGCCTGGACGCGGCGTCGCGCGGCAAGGACGAGGTCACGCGCGTCGCCACCACCGAGATCCGGAACTGGCTCGACCGCATGGACCTGGACAGCGAGATCGTGAAGGCCCTTTCGCGGATGGTGGTCGACGTCAAGGCCGAGATCCGGTTCCGCGAGCGCCCCGACGGCACGATCGCTCCCGAGGTCGTGCAGGAGACAAAAATCCGGCCCGACCCCAAGGAGTGATCGGTTATTGTCGGCGCCATGGCACAGCTGAACATCCGCAGCAAGGACCGCTCTGCCTGGGATCTGGTCTCCCTCGGTGAGGTGATGCTGCGGCTCGACCCGGGCGACGGCCGCGTGGCGACCACCCGCACCTTTGCGGCCTGGGAAGGCGGCGGCGAGTACAACGTGGCCCGCGGCCTCAAGCGGTGCTTCGGTCTGGACACCGCCGTCGTCACCGCCTTCGCCGACAACCCGGTGGGCCGCCTCGTGCAGGACCTGATGTACCAGGGCGGCGTCGACCAGCGCTACGTCAAGTGGGTGAAGTACGACGGCGTGGGTCGCAGCGTGCGCAACGGCCTCAACTTCACCGAGCGCGGCTTCGGCGCGCGCGGCGCCGTCGGCTGCTCGGACCGTGGCCACACGGCGACGGCGCAGCTGAAACCGGGCGACATCGACTGGGAGCGGATCTTCGCGCAGGACGGCGCTCGCTGGCTGCACACCGGCGGGATCTTCGCGGCGCTGTCCGAGACCACGCCGCTCGTCGCCAAGGAGGCGATGGAGGCGGCCAAGCGCCACGGGGTGATCGTCTCGTACGATCTCAACTACCGCGATTCGCTGTGGAAGGGGATCGGCGGCGCCGGCAAGGCGCGCGAGGTGAACCAGGAGCTGGCGCGGTACGTGGACGTGATGATCGGCAACGAGGAGGACTTCACCGCCTGCCTCGGCTTCGAGATCGAGGGCGTGGACGAGCATTTCTCGGAGCTGGATCCGACCAGCTTCAAGACGATGATCGAGATGGCCCGGAAGATGTATCCGAACTTCCTGGTGGTGGCCACCACCCTGCGCAACGCCAAGACCGCCTCCGTGAACGACTGGGGCGCGGTCTGCTCGTTCGGCGATGAGTTCTTCGTGTCGACGGTGCGCAATGACCTGGAGATCTTCGACCGAGTCGGCGGGGGCGATTCCTTCGCGTCGGGCCTCATCTACGGGCTCCTCTCGGGCAAGGGTCCCCAGTTCGCGGTCGACTGCGGGGCGGCCCACGGGGCGCTGGCGATGACCACCCCCGGCGACACCAGCATGGCCAGCGCCGACGAGGTCTTCAAGCTGATGAGGGGCGGCAGCGCCCGCGTGTCGCGGTAACGATGTCCGTCGACAAACGCGAGGTCCTGGATCGCATCCGCAAGGTCGGCCTCATCCCGATCCTGCGGACGCCGTCGGCCGACGACGCCCTGGGTATGGCCGAGGTCCTGCACCAGGCGCAGCTGACGGCGCTGGAGATCCCGCTGACCGTGCCGGGGGCGCTGGAGGTGATCGCCGAGCTGTCGGCCCGATGGGGGGCCGAGGTGCTCGTCGGCGCCGGGACGGTGCTCGACGAGCGATCGGCCGCAGCCTGCATCAACGCCGGAGCCGCGTTCATCATCAGCCCGTCGACCGAGCCCGAGGTGATCGAGACCTGCAACGAGGCGAGCGTGGCGGTGCTCCCGGGCGCGCTGACGCCGACGGAGATCGTGCGCGCGTGGCGCCTGGGCGCCGACATGATCAAGGTGTTCCCGGCGAGCGCCGCAGGCGGGGCGGCGTACATCAGGGCGGTCAAGGCGCCGCTACCGGGGATCTTGCTGGTCCCCACGGGCGGCGTCTCGGTGGAGACCGCGGCCGACTTCATCAAGGCGGGCGCGGCGGCGCTGGGCGTGGGCAGCGATCTCGTCGACGTGACGGCCCTGCGCGAGGGACGCGGTCACGTCATCGGTGAGCGGGCGCGGCTCTACCTCGACATCGTGGCGGCGGCCCGGGGCTGACCGAGGGGCGGTAGCCGGCTGGCGAGGATGGCAGCGAGCAGCATGCCGAGCGCGCCCAGGTAGTACGGAGCGCTCATGCCCAGGAAGTGGTACCCGACGCCGGCCATCGCGGGACCGAGCATGCGACCGAGCGACCCCATGGACTGGAGCACGCCCAGAGTGACGCCCTGGGACTCGGGACCTGCGCGCCGCGAGGTGTAGCTGGAGAGACTCGGCGTGTGCAAGCCGCTGCCGACGGCGATGGCCGAGGCGCCGATGTACAGGAAGGCGCGCCCGAAGCTGGGACTCGCGCCGACCAGCGCGAATCCGATCGCCTGGATGACGCCCGCGGCGCGCACCAGATTCGCCTCGCCGTAGCGGCGGGTGAGGCGGTGGAGCAGTCCACCCTGCACGATCACCGCCACCACGCCCACCAGGGCGAACACGCGGCCCGTTCCTGCCACGGTCATCGAGAAGGCGTCCTCGGTGAACATCCGGAAGGTCTGCTCCATGCCGGCGAACCAGAAAATCACCAGGAAGCCCAGGAACGCCGCCAGACCGACGCCCGGCACCTGGGTGGCGGCGCGCAACGCTCCGAAGTCCAGTGGACGGAGGCGACGGAGGCTGGTCCCTCGACGTTCGGGCGGCAGCGACTCGGGAACGAACACCGTCGCCAGCACGAAGTTGAGCACCGAAAGACCCGCGGCCACGAAGCCCGCCAGGGCGCCGACCCGTCCGTCGATCGGGAAACGGCCCAGCTCTCCGCCGATGACAGGACCGAAGATGAAACCCAGGCCGAAGCCGATGCCGATGATGCCCATGCCCTTGGCGCGCGTCTCGGGGGTGGTGACATCGGCGATGTACGCCTGGGCAACGGCCAGGTTGGCGGTGGCCATGCCCGAGAAGAGCCGCGC
>JANPFD010000086.1:0-9337 GCA_031423255.1 Myxococcales bacterium
GAGTAATGAGGGAATCCGAGACGTCCTGAGAAGGCCTGAAACGTCCTGAGAAGGCTTGAGAAGGCTCGAAACGTCAAAGCGATCCGCTAAGTTAGCGAAATCACATGGGGGGAGTGCCACCTTGCCAAGGTGGACGTCGAGTGCGGCGGACCCGCCTGATGTACGACATGGCCCAGCTGGCGTTTGCGACCGACTCCACCCGCCTCGTCACGCTGATGCTCGACAGCGTGAGCTCGCCGGTCATCGAGGTCGAAGGCAGCGCCATCACGGACGGTTACCACAGCCTATCGCACCATGGAAAATCCGAGTCGAAGCTAAAACAGCTTGAAGCGATCGATCGCGAGCACATGAAGCTCCTCGATGGACTGTTTCGTGGGCTCAAGGACAGTCCGGAAGACGGCGCGACGCTGTTTGACCGTACGATGGTGCTTTTTGGCAGCAATCTCGGTAACGCCCACACTCACGTCTGTACCAACATGCCGCTGTTGCTGGCGGGCGGCGGCTTCCGCCATGGCCAGCACCTGGCCTTCGACCGCGAACACAATTACCCGCTGCCCAACCTCTTCGTCAGCATGCTGCAGCGTCTGGGCCTGCAGACCGACCGGTTCGCCAGCAGCACCGGGACCATGCGCGGCATCGAGATGATCTGAGCGGATTAGGGCGTCGGGCACACGGGTCTCCACGAGGGTGCGTAAACAGCCCGCGCCGGCGGGATGCAACGCCGGAACGTCCCGTTCGCCGATGCGCCCAGGACATTCGCGGGATCCCGGAACGCCCCAGGAAACAGGCCGGGTTTTCCGTGGCACAGGAGTGGCATTGGTGACGGCGGAATCGATGCGAACAAGACACAAGCTGTCCTTCGGAGCCTCCTGGTTCCTCGTGGCAGGTTGCATCGGCTATGTCGAGCCGTCCTCGGCGGGGGAGCCACCTGTCGACGGCAAGGCGTTCCCGGAGGATCCCCACGCCATCGGTCCAAGCGGGCTGCGCCGGCTGACGCGCACGGAGTACGACAACGCTCTGGGCGATCTTCTGGGAGACACCACCCGGTCCGGCTGGGCGAAGCTGCCCGAGGACGCGTTCGATCCGTTCGACAACGATGACTCGTCGCAGATCGCGTCCGGCGTGCTGGTCGACACCCTGGATACCCTGGCGGAGACGGCGGCGACGCGTGCGCTCGCCGACCCTGGCCGGCGAGCGCAGATCGTAGGCTGCACGCCCGCGGGTCCCGACGACACCGGGTGCCTGCGTAGCTTCATCGCGGCGTTCGGCAAGCGCGCGCTCCGGCGGCCGCTGCGCGACGACGAGATAGCGCGCTACCTCGCCTTGCAGAGCTACTCGATCGAGGACAGGAATTTCTACGCCGGCGTCGCGCTGGTCATCCGGACGATGCTCCAGGATCCGGAGTTCATCTATCAGGTCCAGATCGGTGAGCCGGTGAAGGGCGCTCCGGGGATCGTGAAGCTCAGCGAACTGGAGATGGCGAGTCGCCTCTCGTTCTTCCTGCTCGGCTCGCCGCCGCCGCCGTCCCTCATCGAACAGGCCCAGGCGGGGAAGCTGACGACGAGCGCGGCCAGGCGCGAGGCGGCCGCAAGGTTGCTCGAGAGCCCGCGTGCGAAGGAGCGCGTGAACTGGTTTCACGCCCAATGGCTGCGCTACTACCAGCTCCCTTTTTCGCCCGAGCTGACGGCGGCGTTCCGGACCGAGACCGACGCCCTGGTGCAGAAGGTGGTCTTCGGAAAGCAGGACTACCTGACGCTGTTCCGCTCCCCGGAGACATTTCTCACCGGAGCCCTCGCCAAGCACTACGGGCTGCCGTCGCCGGCGTCTGCCAGCGGTGGCTGGGTGAGCTACGGGGACAGTCCTCGCCGCGGCATCCTGTCTCACGGTGCATTCCTGGCGGTGGGTGCGAAGTTCGACGACACCAGCCCGACCATCCGCGGCCGGTTCGTGCGCGAATACCTGATGTGCGAGGATATTCCGCCCCCACCGCCGAACGTGAATGCGGACCAGGCGCCCAAAGGCAGCGGCAGTCAGTGCAAGGCCGATCGCTACAGCGACCATGCCGATGTCGGCTGCGCCAGTTGCCACCGCCTCATGGATCCGATCGGATTCGGTCTCGATGCCTATGACCGCGCCGGGTTGTTCAGGAAGACCGACGCCGGGCTTCCTCAATGTTCCGTCACCGGCGACGGCGAGGTCGCAGGTGTCGGCGCCTTCAATGGACCTGCGGCGCTGGGTGAGCTGTTGATCAAGAGCGGCAAGCTGGAACCGTGCCTGATCCGGCAACTCTACCGATTCGCGATGGCGCGCAAGGAGACCACCCTGGACGAGCCGACGATCGGACGCTACGCCGAGCTGTTCGCGCGCGGCGGGCGCGCGTTCGATCAGCTCCTGGTCGAGATCGCGTCGAGCGCCGCATTTGGATTCCGTCGCCTTCCGGTGTCGCCCTGAGCCTGCGCATGAACCGCCGTTGCCTGCTTCGAGGTGTCGGCGGCGTGGCTCTCGGCCTTCCCGCGCTGGAGGCGATGTTCGATGGGCGCGGCGTCACCCACGCGCTCGGAGCAGCGATCCCGCGTCGCTACATCGTGTGCTTCGGAGGGACCTCGCTCGGCGGCGACTACGACAAGCGCCCCGCCGAGTACGCGCCCAGCACGGTCGGGCGCGCCTACGATCTGAAGACGGCGCTGGCGCCCGTGGCCGACGTCAAGGACGAGGTGAGCGTCGTGTCGGGCCTTCGCATCCCGACCGTCACCAATGGCGTGGTCCCACCCGGCGGCAGAATCGACGATTTTCACGTGTCATCGGGGTCGCCGCTTCTGGCTGGGGTACGCGCGCTTTCCGCCGGGTCGATCGTCCGGGGGGTGACCTCTGATCAAATCGTGGCGAACGCGATCGCCTCGGACTTGCCGTTCAAGTCGCTCGTCTGCCGGGCCCAGGCAGCCTGGTACCTCAGCGTGGGAGCTGCGTCGGGACGCGACTATCTGTCGTACAAGGCGGACTCGTCGGGCAAGGTGGTGCCGATCCCGGCGACCACCAGTCCGGGCGCACTGTTCAACGCTCTGTTCTCGGCCTTCACGTCCCCGGGCACCGCCGCCATGGCGCCGTCGTCCCAGCCATCACGAACGGTGCGGGCACGGCAAAGTGTCATCGATGTGGTCCGCGGCAACACCGAGCGTCTCATGCCCAGGCTCGGCCAGGCCGACCGTGCTCGCCTCAATCGCCACCTGGATGAGATCCGCGACATGGAGAAACGGATCGGCGCCCTGCCCCAGATGGCGGCCGGGCCCACCTGCCGGCGTCCCGCCGCGCCCACCGCCGATGCGCCGGTCGGTGGCAACCAGCCAGGGCGGACCACGGGTGGTGACGCATTCAACACGAACAATGGCTACAGCAACGAGGACGAACGCGCCCGCGTTTTCTGCGACCTCATCCACATGGCTCTGGTTTGCGACATGGCCCGCGTCGCAACGCTGATGCTGACCATGTTCCAGTCTCACATGAGCGCCTACCCGCTCATCGGCGCCCGCTGTGACATCCACGAGGTCGGTCACAACGGCGATCCCGCGAACAAGGGAACGCCCGCAGTCAGCAAGCTGGTCGCCTGGCACGTCAAGCACTTCGCCTACCTGGTGCGCAAACTGCGCGACACGCCCGAGGGCGGGGGACGTCTCATCGACAATGTGGTGGCCGTCATGCTCCACGAGGGCGGACACGGGCTGGACCCGTCCACAGGCACGGCGTGGAGCACCCACTCGACGGAGAACATGGCCTGTCTCATCGCGGGTCGCGCGGGCGGACTCCGGCCCGGCAAGCACGTGCCTGCGACCGGCAAGCACCCTGCCAACGTCCTGGTCTCCGCGATGAACGCCGCCGGGGTCATGACGAACCAGCTCGGCGAAGTCTCGGGTGGCATTCCCGAGCTGTTCACCGCGTGAGAGGGATCTTCCGGACCGAGTCGAGCCCCACGGAGCCCTTGGTGAAGCGAACCTCCCACGAGTTGCCCTGCCGATCGGTGAGCCGCGCGCCCTGAGCGCCACCCTCGTCGATCAGGGTGAGGTCGACGGGCGTGAACGGAGTGGCGCTGGGCGACAGGTAGAAAACGTGAAGGAGCGTCTCGGTCGCTTGCGGGCGGGTCGGTGTCACCGTCAACAGCCGCGTCTGGCCCTGGACCACGTTGGTCAGTTTTGCCGCCGCAGGCAACAGGGTCTTCACCCAGGCGCGTCCCGATCCCCTGACCGCTGTGATCGTCTTGCTGGCGGCGTCCACGGTGGTCGTCGTCCCGGTCATCCACGTGTGCAGGAGAAATTCGACGGCGCCGGTCGCGGTGACGCGATCTCGGACCACCACGATGTCGGGAAGCACCGTCACGACCTCTCGCGTGACCTTGCCCGCCCGGGGAGGAGAAACGACCGTCGTGGGGTAGGCATTGCCGAAGTCGGAAGCCGCATAGGTGAAGGTTGGGCCCTGAGTGAACTGGGTGATCTTTCCCCGTTCGTACGTCGTGCCCGCCACAGGCCTCGCAAACTGAAGGGCATTGTCGCCGTAGGCGATCTGATCGCCACCGATCCTCAGCGTGTTGTGGTTGATGGTCTCATCGTTTCCATGGCCCGCATTCTCGACGAACAGTTCGCTGCCATGGGCTTCGATGAGCAGGTTCCCTTGATCATCATGTTGATGGCCGCTATAGATGGGGCCCGAGCGCAGGTAGACCCACGTTGAATTCGCGTCGAATCCCGAGCGAACAACGACCTCACCCTGGCCCTGGAACAGGATCGACCTCGGAAGCTGCGTGAGATCGAGGTCGGCCAGCTTCTCGTTGTACCAGAGCACCGGCCCCAGCTGATGAAAGCCGTATGCCTTCCTCCCGTACGTGAGATCCTTGACGAGCTTTCCCATCTTGTCCTGGTACCGGGTGCTGGTCAGCGCGCCCAGAGTGCCCATGTGCTTGTCCGAGAACGACCTGTCGTAGTCGGCGTTGCCTTTCGGTGAGAGCTTGCCGTTGGGCCGGCGCAAATAAAGCGCGTACTGGTTGATCTTGGCCAGCCCGTTGAACCGAGGGAAGAGATCCTGACCCGTGCTGGTGCGCCAGGCTTCCAGCATCCGCCCCAGAAGCGGATGCGTCATCTGGAGGTGCCCCATGTCCTCGCCCCATCCGCCATTACCGACCAAGCCCGAGGTAAGTCCCAGCTCCGAGTCGCCTCCGGCCTCTTGATTCATCGCCGGAAGCATCCCTGCGCCGAGATTCCGCTCCGCTTCGCCAAGATAGAAAGCGGCTCTCGTGTCGTTGATGCCCTCGCCGCTGAGGACGGCGCCGGCAAACGCCAGCGCGCCCAGGTGAAAATAGAATTGATTCGAGTAGTCGCTCATCTGGTTGGCGCTGTCCCAGTGAGAGGCGTAGCCGTACAGGTCGTCCATCATCGCCACGAGCGCGTTGCCGATGGCTGTCCGCTGTTGCGCCGTGAGATCGGCCCACATCCAGTCGAGCGCGAGCGCGTGGGACATCACCGCAAACGGGAGATCCCAGTGGCTCATCGAGCCTGCGGCATAGCTGGTCCGGAGCCAGCCCGCGAGGGCCTTGTCGCGATAGACGAGCGAAGGGTGCTCGACGACATGGCACAGCGCAAGGCTCTCGAGCTCAAAACCGGCGACCTCGTCGTTTCCGCTGCGAGCGCTGCGTCCGTCGGCGGCCGCCTTGAGCAGCTTGTAGTAGCCACTGATCTTGGGTGTCGCCTTGGCTCGTGTCCTCAGCGCCGCCAGGTCACCTTGACGCAGGTAGATCCGCGGGTGACCCGAAACGACGGTCGCACCGATAGCGAGGGCAAGGAGGACGGCCAAACCGCTGTGATCGTACCGCCCGGGCGGCGCTGGTTCAATCGACCGTCAACAGGAGGACCGCCCCGGCACCGACGAGGGGCGTGGAGGCCTTGCGGGTCAACCGGCCCGTCGTCGGATCGATCGTGACGACGTTCAGCCCCGATCCACTCGAACCGAGCAGATAGTTTCCGGTCCGGTCGAGCTGGTAGTAGTCCGTGCCGCCGGCGGCCCTGTCCCAGTCAACGAACGTGAGGCGCCCCGTCGTCTGATCGATCGAGAAGACTGCGATGCTCCCGTGCTTCCGGTTCGAGCCGTAAACGAATTTGCCGTTGGGATGGACCTCGACATGGGCTCCAGCATTCTCGGCGAACCCATCGGGTACCGTCGAGACCGTCTGGATCGCCTCCAGCGTGCCGCGGACGGCATCGTAGGTATAGGCGGTCATGGTTCCGGTCGTCTCATTCTGGGTGTAGGCAAAGTCCTTCGTGGGGTGAAAGGCAATGTGTCGCGGTCCGACCCAGGTCCGTGTGGTCACCGTGGGCGGATTGTTGGGTGTGAGCTTGCCGGTGTTCACGTCGAACACGTACTGCGCCACATAGTTGGTGGCGACACAGGGCACGAATACGAACTTGCCCGACCGGTCCGAAATGACCGAATGGGCATGGAGGCCTGCCAGGTGGCTGTCGACCGATGCGCCGACGGTGCCGTTGTCGGCAACCGGATGCACCACCACGTGGCCGCTCCGGTAATGGGCCGTGAAAAGCCACTTGCCGCTCCTGTGCAGTGAAATGAACGGAGCGGAGCTGCCCGGGCTGGTGCTGACGGCATTGATCAGGGTCAGTTCGCCGGTATCGCCGTTGACGGAAAAGGCTGCGATCCTCTGCTCGAGCTGATCGGTAAGCGCATACACGCGCTTCCGCGCGGCATCTGCCACCATGTAGCCGCCATACACGGTGAGCCCTCCGTTTCCACGATCGGTGAGGACTCCCGTGCTCAGATCGGCCGCGTAGGCCTTGATGTTGGGTCTGCTTGCCGATGCGAAGACGTAGGTTTTTCCCGTGGGGACTGGATCCTGCCGCGCGTCCCCCGACGGCCCGTCGGTGGTCCTTGCCGCGGAGTCGCGCGCGGCGTCTGTACCGGTCCCGGGCGCCCCCGTGTCAGCCGCCCGTCTAGCGTCGATCGGGGCGCCAGCAGCCTCGTCATCCTCGAGTTCGAGCCGCGGATCCCCGGTCTGCCGGGATCCTTCGGCGCAGGACATCATTGCAAAGACAACGAAGACCGCAGGGAGGCGAGTCATCACGGCGTTACCTCGAATCCGGGGCGTCTACATCAAGTCAGGTCCGGGTTCGGCCCGGTGTTTGCCACGGTCGGGAGTACCCGATTCCGAACGTTGGGCCTGTTGAACTCTTTGCCCGGTCCCAACTCGTCGCCGAAGCGGTCGGCAGTGCCCGCGGCGTTCCGGGGCGTCACGCCCATGGCCTTCGCGACGGAAACGAAGACGTCGCTCATGCTGTGCGTGAGGTCTGGGTACTTCTTGTACCTGTTCATGTTCTTGAAATAGCCGCCCGCGCTGCCGATGATCCAGGCGTACTGGTTGATAGGCCCGTAGTGGTGCCAGGTGCCGGTGGCATTCCACGGGGCGATGATCGAGCTGTCCATGATCGTCCCGTTGCCCTCGCGAGCCGCGCCCAGCCGCTCGCGGATGGTTTTCACATGCGTCGCGTGCCAGTTGTAGCAGCGCTTGTGCATCTCGTTGATGGGGATGGCGAATGGTGCTTCGCTGCCCGAAGTACCGTGCTGCATGGTGTGCGTCCCGATTCGGGAATCTCCGAGGAACTTGAGGCCGGCCCAGCCGGCGCGGACCAACGCCACCTTGGTCAGGCCGCACACCAGCGCCGACACCGCAATGTCCACGGTCGCGGCTCCGATTTGCGGCAGAGTGTCGGGATATCTCAGCGTGGGGTCGAGACTCGGTGGGGAGGCCTTGCATGCAGCCAGCTTGGTCGGATCGGCGAGGGCCGTCAGGCGGGTCTCCACCCTGCGGATGGAGTCCACGTACTGCTCCATCTTGGCGCGCTCCGGGGCACCCAGGCGCGCGTTGATGCGGCTCAAATCCCCGCGCAGGAAGTCGAACAGGCTCCTCCGCTCGCCTAGATAAGCCGCCGTGGCGGCGGGATCACCAGCGGGCATAGGCAAACCGCCACCGAACAGGGTGGCGTAAGCCTTCACCGGATCATAATACGAGGGGGCGGCCTGATTGGGCCCGTCGGAGGTCTGGCTCCCAGACCAGCCACTTCCGCCGACCGCGATGGACCGGTGCAGGTCGTTCTCGCCGATCGCCTTGCCAATCAGCCGATCAATAGAAATGCCGGGGGGCGGGCCCGGGACGGTGTTCGGGGCGAAATTCTCGGGGGGGACGCCAGGTATTTGCGCCGCGCTGAGAAAATAGTGACTCCCGTGGTTGAACACATTGAACGGGTGATAGGTGTTGGCAAGGAAAACCATCTCGTTGCGATAGGGTTCCAGCGGCGCCCAACCACTCCCGAGGTTGATCGTGCCGTCGGGGTTTCCCCGCGGCACAAAGCTTTCGGACGTGGACCTGGGTTGATTGAATGCGTAGCAGTCCTCCCCCATCCCGCCATCCATGACATAAAAGAGGATCCGCTTGCGCGTGACTATCTGGCCCAATGCATCCGGGGTCATGTTCCGGCACAAGGCGCCCAGGAGCGGCGCTCCCGCATAAAGTCCAATGCCGGTCAGGATCTCTCGTCGACGCAGATATGGCATGCAACCCTCCTTGGACTACTTGGCGGTGGCGCGGACCAGAAAATCATCGGCGGCCACGATGGCAGCCACGGTGTCGAGGATGTTGCCCTTCGCATTCTTGAACGCGCCCATCACCTGCCGGGTCCGGCATTCATCCAGGTCGGTGTGGTTCTGGCCGCTGGCGTAGGTCCAGAGCTGCCCAGCGAAGCATTGTTGCGTCTCCGGCAGGTCGGAAAGAACGCGCCCCATCTCCACCGCGTTGGCGAACTTCCTGTCGCCGCCCTCCACGCCGTTGATGTATCCGCTCGCGTCGACGGGCCTGCCCGCCTCGGTGTCCCGCCAGGCCCCGATGGCATCGTAGTTCTGCAGCGCAAAGCCGAGCGGGTTCATCCGGCTGTGACAGGCCTGACACAGCGCACTACCGGTGATCATCTCCAGGTGCTCACGGGTGGTCACCCCCTTCGCGTGGGGAATGGGCGGGACGTCGACCGGCGGCAGGTTCTGACAGAGCACGCGCTCGCGGATGTAAAGCCCGCGCCTGATCACGTCCTCGCGGTCGACGAGGCTTGTCTTGGCGATGTAAGCCAGCCGGCCCGCCTGGGTAATCAGGCCGGCACGCTGCCCAGCAGGCATCATCACCTTCTCGAAGGCGCTGCTGGAATTGGACGGGGTGGTGACCCGGTACACCTTGGCCAGCGTCGAGTTCACCATCGACCAGTCCGCCGTGTACAACTTGCTGAAGTTGGCGCCCTCCTTC
>JANPFD010000087.1:0-54744 GCA_031423255.1 Myxococcales bacterium
ACCGATTCTTCGAGACGCATGACCCTCCTCCTCGGAAGATCACGTCATCCTGATCTCATCGCGCCAGGCCGCAAGTCTACTTTCCTCCACAGGAAAACCCGATCGATTCCGATCAGTTAGCGGCTTAAACGATCGGCATTGATTCTAGCCCTCAACTCCCGGAGCAGTGCCGCCAGTTCCACCCTGGTGCCCGCCTGCCGCGGATCATCGGCGAGGTTGCGGGTCTCGTCGGGGTCGCGCAGGTGGTCGTAGAGCTCGACGCCTGCCCGTCCCTCGTCCCACTCCGTGTAGCGCCAGCGCTCGTTGCGAACCGATCGGCCGGCGACCTTGCCGTGAAAGACGAGGCTGTAGGCCGGGCGGTTCCAGGGCGCCATCGGATCCCGCAGCAGCGGGGCGAGGCTCACTCCTTCGAGGCGCACGGGCAGGGGCAGCCCCGCCAGCTCGGACAGCGTGGGAAACAGGTCGACCAGCTCGACCGTGCGCGGGGAGCTGCGCCCGGCGGTCTTCAGCCCCGGCGCATGAACGATGAATGGGACGTGCGTTCCCCGCTCGAAGACCGTCAGCTTGCCCCACAGGCCACCGTGATCGCCCAGGTGAAAGCCGTGATCACTCACCAGCGCGACGATCGTGGTCTGCCACAACTGCATGCGATCGAGCGCGTCGAGCAGCACCCCAATCTGGGCGTCCATGAAAGTGGTGCTGGCGCGGTAGGCGGCGACGGCCTCTGCGGGCGAACCAGGCGGTGGCGCCCCGCTCAGCTCGGTCTCGAGGCCGATCGCGGGAACGCCAACCATCGGCGCTTCGGCAGGAGGGCACGTCCGGTCCACGGGATACATGTCGAAGTAGCGTCGGGGAGCCGTCCAGGGGACGTGCGGCTTGTGAAATCCCGCGGCGATGAAGAAGGGACGACCGGAACGAACCGTCCTCTCCATCACGGCCACGGTCTGCCGAGCCAGCTTGCCATCCTGGGTCTCGTCGTCCGCCGCCGCGACGACGCTCCACTCCGGGGACTGCTCCGCCCTGGGACGGGCGTAGCGCCGCCGAGAGGCCTCTTTTTCGTCCGCCGACGCAACGATGCCCTCGGACATGTCCCAGGCCTTAGGATCGTCGAGGGCGCCGTGAAACACCTTCCCCAGCCGCGCGGCGAAGTAGCCGTGGCGACGGAAGTGGTCGGGCAGGAAGACCGTCCCGGGTAGGCGCTGGCGTGGGTTGGTGACCAGATCGTAGATGCCCGTGCTCTCGGGACGCAGCCCGCTGAGGAAGGAAGCCCGCGAGGGATTGCACAGCGCGTACTGCGCGTAAGCCCGGTGGAAGCGCACCCCCTTGCGCGCGAGGCGGTCGATCTGGGGCGTCTTCACGTCCCGGACCCCGTAACTGCCAACATCGGTGTTCAGGTCGTCGACGACGATGAAGAGAACGTTGGGTCGGGCCGCGAGGGTGACGAGGAGAACGACGGAGCCGACCATCACGGTGCTACGAGCCAAAGCAAGAGCGAGGCCATGGCCCGGATCTTGAAGTGCCGAAACCCCGACGCGGGCGGGACAGAACCGATGCCTCGAAGACCTGTATCAGCCCTGAAACACCTGTTTCCTGCGCAACACAACACCATGAAAAACACGTCCTTGCTGACCTTGGTGGTTCTTTCGGCCGGATGCATCGGAGAGATCGCCGGCGATGACACCTCGCCACCGCTGCCACCCGACATCGCCGGCATCGAACGTCCCGCGCCCGACGACCCGGCGACGGATCCAGCGGCGCCGCTCGAACCGTTCCGTGGCGGCGCCCCGGTGGCGCTGCGCAGGCTGACCACCTCCCAGTACCGCAACACCATCCGCGACCTCCTGGGACCGAACTTCACGATCCCCACGGTCGAGGCCGAGCCGGCCCTCGAAGGGTTCACCAGCGTCGGCGCGAGCCAGGTGTCGACCTCGCGGGTCGGCGTCGAACAATTCGAACTGGGCGCCCTCTCGCTGGCGGCCCAGTGGTTCACGGATCCCGGCCGCTACGGCCGTGTGGTCCCGTGCGCACCCTCGGGCGCGCTGGACGCCGCGTGCGCCCGAAGCGCCATCGTCTGGTTCGGACGCGTGGCATTCCGCCGACCGTTGACGGACGCGGAGGTCACCCGCTACCTCGTGCTGTGGGATGGCGGCGCGCGTGCCACCAGCAACTTCCACCGCGGCATCGAGCAGGTGCTGGCGGGCATGATGCAGTCACCGAAGTTCCTGTACCGCACCGAGTATGGGCAGCCCGCGGGAAGCGGCACGCGTCGTTACACCGGGTACGACACGGCGGCTCGCCTTTCCTTCGTCCTGTGGAACACCACGCCCGACGCGCAGCTTCTGGACGCGGCGGGCGCCGGCGAGCTCGACCGACGCGAGGGCGTGCGGGCCCACGCGGCACGACTTGCCGGCTCGTCCCGTGCGCGCACCGGCCTGCGGGCGTTCTTTGCCGATCTCATGAACCTTGGCGAACTCGGTGATCCGGGGTCCGAGGGCGTCCCGCGTCCCGAGGTGGGAGGCGCCGTGCCCGGACCGCTCGCGGCCGCCATGCGCGAGGAAGTCCTGCGAAACTGGGAGTCCGCCACCTTCGACGAGCGCCTCGACGTCTCCGAGCTGCTGCGGAGCCGGTCGACCTTCGTCAACCGCTCCCTGGCTCAGCACTACGGGCTTCCCGCGACGGCGGCGACTGGATACGAGCGCATCACGCTCCCCGAGACCAGCCCACGCGCCGGTATGCTGACCCGGGGCGCGCTCCTGGTGCGCGGGACCTCGGGCACCGAGAGCTCGCCCGTCCGCCGGGGCAAATTCGCGCGCGAACGGCTGCTGTGTCAGCCAGTTCCAGCGCCTCCGGGCGACGTCAACACGATGCTGGACCCCGTCGATCCGAACAAACCGCACACGGCGCGCCAGCGCCTCGAGCGCCACGCCACCGATGGAGGCTGCCGCAGCTGTCACCGTGCCATGGACCCGATCGGGCTTGCGCTGGAGAACTTCGACGCCACGGGACGGTTCAGGAGCACGGACCACGGCCTGACGATCGATCCGTCAGGCGATCTCGACGGGCAGCCCTTCCGCGACGCCGCACAGCTGGGCGAGCGCCTGGCGCAGCACGAAGCGCTCGGCCCCTGCCTCGTCACCAGCTTCTACCGGCACGCGACGGGACAGACAGTGCGGACGCAGGAACAAGTGGTCGTCGACCGGTTGAGCGAACGGTTCAATGGCAGCGGCCGCAAGCTGCGCGATCTGGTGCTGGATCTCATCACCAGCGAGGTCTTCCTCCACGCGACGGGGCCTCTGTGATGACACGTCCGGGCCGACGAACGTTCCTTCGCGGCGCCGTCGGAGGAACGGCCGTTGCCATCGGCCTGCCGCGCCTGGGCGTCATGCTCGACGGAAACGGTGAAGCCTACGCCCAGGGGAGCCCCCTGCCCCGACGCTTCGGGACGTGGACGTCGGCCAACGGCGTCCACCTCAAGAGCTGGGTGCCCGCCACGACGGGCGCCAATTTCGCCTTGTCCGAGCAGCTGGCGCCCCTGGAAGCGGTGCGGGAGTACGTCACCGTCGTCAGCGGGCGTGTGACCGACTCGCTGGCCGGCATTCTGACCTGACCGCCTTGTAGACCTCGCACGGCCGTGGGATCCTCCGCCTGCGATGCCGACACGGCGCAGGGTCCTGCGAGCGGGTGCCCTGCTCCCCCTGGGCGGGCTCGGGTGGTTGCCGAGGGTGTCCGCCGCGGAGGCGCGGCTCGAACCCGGGGCCGTGCGCATGGAGCCGGGCATCGCGCCGCTCGTCAAGCTCATCGAGGACCTTCCACGCGAACGGCTGATCGAGGAGATGGCACACCGGGTGCGAGGCGGGTTGCCCTACCCCGAACTGCTGGCGGCGCTCTTGCTCGCGGGTGTGCGCAACGTGCAACCCCGCCCCGTCGGATTCAAGTTCCACGCCGTGCTGGTGGTCCATTCGGCGCACCTCGCCAGCGTGGCCTTGCCCAGTCAGCATCGGTGGCTGCCCATCTTCTGGGCTCTGGACCACTTCAAGATCTCGCAGGCCGACGAGAAACGGAAAACCGGCTGGACGATGGGCCCGCTCGAGGGATCCAGAGTCCCATCCGCGAGCAAGGCCCGGCAGGCGTTCATCGATGCCATGGAGCGCTGGGAGCCCGATGACGCCGAGGCAGCCGCCGCGGCCCTGGCGCGTACCGCCGGCTCACACGAGACCTTCGAGCTGTTCTGTCAGTACGGCATGCGCGACTTCCGCGACATCGGGCACAAGACGATCTTCGTCGCCAACGGCTGGCGCGCGCTCCAGAGCATCGGATGGCAGCACGCCGAACCGGTCCTGCGGTCACTGGCCAGGGCACTTCTCTACTACGACGGCAACACCAGCCCGGCAGGCGCTGACCTGGATCCGGATCGCCCGTGGAAGCGCAACCGTGCGCTGGCCGCGACCCTCCGCCCGGCCTGGCGCGACGGCAAGCCGGACGACGGAGCTGCCGCGGAGCTGTTCCAGACCATGTGCACCGCCACCGAGCAGCAGACGGTGGCGGCCAGCGTCGCCGCCGTCAACCGAGGCACGAGCGCCCAGACCGTGTGGGACGCCTGCTTCGCGGCCGCAGCCGAGATGAACATGGCCCGCCCTGACATCCTGTCACTGCACGCGCTGACCACATTGAACGCTGCCCGTCACTGTTTCGAGACGACGGCCGATGACCAGCTCCGTCGCATGCTGCTGCTCCAGTCGGCCGCGTTCCTGCCACGCTGGCGCGGCAAGCTCGACAGGAAGGTGGACCTGTCGAAGCTGGAAGCTGCGCCGCTGAAGACACGTGGCGACGAGGCGATAGAGGAGATCTTCCTCGACGTCTCCAGGGACAAGCCGGCTGCCTCGCGCAAGGTCCTCGCCTACGCGGCCGCCGGTGAGGATCCGAACGCGCTCATCGCCATGGCGCGCGTGCTCACCTGCCTCAAGGGCACGAGCAGCCATGACTACAAGTTCAGCTCCGCCGTCCTCGAGGACCACGGCCACCTCTCGCCGCCGTGGCGCGATCGATTGCTGGCGGCCAGCGTGTACCAGTTGTCGGGCTCACAAGGCGCGGACAACGGGCTGATACGACGGATCCGGTCCGCCTTCGGGTCGTAGCCGCGAGTGCCCTCTCGACTCTCGCCTGGCCGGTGGTGATCACCCGGTCGACGCAGACGGTGGTGGGTCTCGGCGACGCGTTGATGGTCGCGCATCTGGGCGAAGCTGTTCGGCAACGGGGTGACCCCGATCGAACGGGGCGGCGGCTCTCTCATTGGGAAGAGACGATGAGTGCCGCGCCCTTGGCAGGATCGTAGGCAGCAAAAGCCGGATCGAGCCGCGTCGCCTCGGCGAGTGCCTGGCGAGATCCCTCATTGTCACCTCTTGCGCGGCGCAGGCGCGCCAGAGCGGCCCAGGCCTCGGGCTGACGGGGACCCGCGCGCAGGCCGGTCTCGAGATCGCGTTCGGCGCTGGCGAATACCTCGGCCTTGCCTTTTCGCAGCCAGATGGCTTTCTCGGTCCGGACGATGCCCCGGCGAGCCCAGGTCTCCGCCACGCTGTCGTTCTTCTTCAGAGAGAGGCTGAAATCGCTCTCGGCGTCGTCGAAATCACGGGAGGCGGCTTCCCCTTCCCCGCTTCGGGCACGAAGGATCGCCCGGACGGTTCGCACCCGGCCCCGCCACATCAGCGCGCTCCAGCTCTCCTGCGCGCCGCCCTCCAGTTTCTTCTCGGCGTCGTCGAGGTCAGGCAGCGGGTCGACCTTGCGCCGTATGCAGTCGAGCGCCCGAAACAGCGCCACGTAGCCCATCCAGGCGTGCATTCCGCGGTTGATCACCGCGTCCGCGCCGGCGAAGTCCTCGTCGGCGGCGCGCAGATCCTCCCGTGGATCACCGTCGAGCCGTATCTCCAGCCGGGCCCGGCCGAGTCGGACACGGCCACGCCACTGCAACGCCTGGCGCGGGTCGACGGCCAGCCCGGCGGTGATGTCGGCCTCGGCCTCCTCATAGTCCACGATGCTGGCCTTCCCGGCCGTCTTGAAGCGGTACATGGCGCGCAGGAAGCGCAACACGCCGCGGCCGAGTCCCACTGCTGCGGGATCCGCGCCCTTGGCCAAGGCCTCGCCGAAATCGCGGTCCGCACCAGCGAAGCTGGGCTCGGGGTCATCGCCAGAGACCGTGCGGCGATCGCCCTCGCTCGTCTGCGCCGACCCTCGCCACAACCAGGCGTCCGGCGCGGACGGCTCGAGCGCGATCGCGGCGTCCAGATCCTTCATGGCGGCCTCAATCTGCTCGGCGGCCTCCCGGCTGCCATTGCGGTGGGTGGCGATCCGCAGCCGGGCCTGGGCCCTCCCCAGGAAGTACGGCAGGTAGCCGCGGTCGAGCTCGATCGCCCGCGTGTAGGAGATCACCGCCGCCCCCAGATTGGTGTTCCGCACCAGCGTTTCGCCCAGGGCATCCCAGGCCTCCTCGAGGTTCGGCCGGAGGTTCACCGCTGATCGGAGCGTGTCGCGTGCTTCGACCAGCTTGCCGTCCTGCATTTTGCGAATTCCGCGCACCGCTTCCACGTGCCCTTCACCGATGCCGTAAGGAGCCTGTTGTCCGGCCGGAACCAGGGCCACCAGCCGCTCCATGTTCGTGGCGTCCGCGGTGATCGTCGCCTCGAGGTCGCGCAGCTTCGGCGCCGCACGCGCAGGCTCTGGTCCATCGAAGGCGCCCAGACGAACCAGCCCCAGGTAGCTGCGCAACCGTTTCGCCTCCTTCGACAGGAGAATGATCCTCTCGTACAGCGCAGGCAGGTAGTTGGGGTTGGTGGCAAGCGCGCGTTGCTGGTGCGCCAGGGCCTCGGCGTCCTGGAGCGCCGCGCGCGCCGTCCGCCCCATGACGTACTCGACCTCGGGAACGCCGGCGACGCGTTTGCCTGCCTGTTCATAGGTCGCGCGGAGACGTTCGAGGACCCGCCGCATCCCGACCACGTCGCCGCTTCGCCTGAGCCGGAGCGCGGACTCGTTGGAGATGCGCGCGACCTGACTGACCGCCTCCACCGCGGCTTTCTGCTCGACCGATCGCTGCTGCCACAGCACCAACGCAGACGCCACCGCCACGAACATAGCGACGGCCGTCGCGGCAAGGACCGGGTTGCGGCGCACGGCGGACCACAGGCGCCGCGTCGGCCCCGCGGGCCGGGCACGAACGGGCTTGCCTTCGAGGAGGCGGCCGAGATCGTCGGCGAACTCGGCGGCGCTGGCATAGCGGCTCGCGGGCTCCTTCTCCATCGCCTTGAGGATCACGGCCTCGATCTCGGTGCCGAGCGCGGGATTGACCCGGCGTGGCCGCATCGGCGTCTCGTGCACGACCTTGTGCACGATCTCGGCGAACGAGCTGCCGCGAAACGGCGGCTGCCCCGTCGCCAGCTCGTAGAGGGTGGCGCCCAGCCCGTACACGTCGAGGGCCGGGCCGGTCGAGCCCGACATTCCCTGGGCCTGCTCGGGGGCCATATATGCCGCCGTCCCCATCACTTCACCCGGGACGGTGAAGGGATCGTGACCGCCGTCAACGACGTGAACCAACCCGAAGTCGACCAGCCACACCCGATCCTGGCTGTCGATCATCACGTTGTGAGGTTTCAGATCGCGGTGAACGACACCGTTCGCGTGGGCATAGGCGAGCGCGCTGGCGACGGTCTGGATCGCCTGCAGCGTTCGCTGCAACGGCAGGTGCGCCTCGGACAGCGTCCTGCCGTCGACGAGCTGCATGGCGATGAACGAACGCCCCCGATCCTCGCCCACCCGGTACACGGCGACGATGTGCTGGTGATTGAGGCGCGCCGCCGCCAGCGCCTCGCGCCGGAACCGCTCCTGGGACGCGGGCGAGCCGGGCGGCGCCAGCTTCAAGGCCACCCATCGGGCCAGCGTCCGGTCCCACGCGCGCCACACCTCGGCGGCCCCGCCCCGGCCGAGCGGCGCGACCAGCACGTAGTCACCGATGAGGCGGGTCTCGTCTGCAATCAGCGCCTCCACCTCGACTGGCAGAACCGGCGCCCGGCTCGGGACAGCGCGCGCCATGTCCTCCGACCTCAAGTCGCCCTCGAGTGCCTCGAACGCCGCCTGATCCAGCCACTGCCGTCCAAGAACAATCTCGCGCAGCGGCGCATCCGCGCGTTCTCGTTCCGCCCGTGCCTCATCGACCTGCGCCTCGGTGAGCTTGCCCGTCCGCTGCGCGAGCTGAAGCAGCTTCTCGTCACTGCCCGCCGTGTACAGGCGCCGCAGGAATGCCGACGCGTCCTTCATGTTCCGAGGAGACGATCGAGCTCGGCGGTCAGCTCGTCGGGGCCGTCGACATACTCCCGCACGATCGACGTCACGATGTCGCGGAACGCGACGCGCGCTTCGGCCAGGGCGTGCTTGACCTGATCGGTGGTCAGGCCCAGCGCCTGGCCGACGTCACTGTAGGAGGTGGTCGGTCCGCTGCCGAGCTCGTAGCGCCGGAACACCTCCAGGCTGGTCTCGCGCCCGTCGCGCCGCAACGTCTCGGCCAGCAGCTCGAGCGCGCGCGACACCACGATGCGCGTCCACGCGGCGTCGAACACCTGGTCCGGCGTCAGGTGCTCCGCGTCCGCGACCAGCTCCTGCAAGCTCGGCAGGTCGGCGTCGATGTTCACGAAGCGCAGGTGACCGCCGCGTTTCTGGCGGCCCGCGTAACGCGCCTCGCTCATCAGGAACTTGGTCACCGCCCCCTTGAGGAACGCGCGGAAGCTGCCCTTGTCGCGCGAGAAAGACTGGAACAACCGCCCCTGCAACACTGCGCGCTCGAAGAAAAGCTGCGTCAGATCTTCGGCGTCGGCGTCGGTGCGCGCCCACGAGTGGCGCACCACCAGATAGACGGGCTTCCAGTAAAGGGTGACCAGGCGCCGTAGGTGCCGCTCGCGCTCCTTGGCTTCGCCGTCCTTGAGGTGACACAGGAGCGACCAGGACGTGGCGGGGAAGCGGCCACCGCCGCCCGCCTCTTCGTCAGTACCGCCCATGGCCGCCGAGCATATCTGACCCGGATTCACAGTTTCCAACTCCTTGTTGTCCCTCGGGCGGCGATTCGGGCAGCGGGAAACCACAGGGTTTCCAGGCGCTTTGCCTCAATCCGCCCATTCGCGAGGCGGATGGTCAACAAGGTCACAGATGTACCTCCGCACGGCGACGACGATCCTGACCTTGGCCGCCGCGTGCACCGGCGAAATCGGCGGAGCCACCGAGACGGGCAACACCCCCGACTCGCCCAACATGCCGATGCCCATGCCCATGGGCGGCACCGGCGGTTCACTTCCACCGGACCCGATACTGCGCCCTCCGCCGGCGTCGTGCGCATCGCGGCAAGCGGGTCCGTCGCCCGCCCGGAGGCTCACCAACCGCGAATACAACAACACGGTGAAAGATCTCCTGGGTGACATGTCGCAGCCGGCGCACGTGTTCGAGGACGGCGGCCTGGCCGTCGGGTTCGACAACAACGCCTACCTGATGCTGGAGATCACCCCGAACCTCGGTGGGTCGTACCGGGACGCGGCCGAGCGTCTGGCGCTGGACGTGGCCACCAACCGCCTGTCCACGATCGTGCCGTGCAACCCCGCGTCCGGCGAAACGGCCTGTGTACGAATGTTCATCCAGACCTTCGGCAAGCGCGCCTTCCGCCGCTCCCTGGCGCCCGCCGAGATCGATGGTCTCGTGAACGTCTTCACCGTCGGGAAGACACAAGGGGGCTCCTTCACGGATGGCATCAAGCTGGTCGTGGAGGCCATCTTGATCTCGCCGTCGTTCCTCTACCGGCTGGAGTTCGGGACGGGACCCGCCGAGGGCGGCCTCGTGAAGCTGACGTCGTACGAGGTGGCGACGCGCTTGTCGTACCTGACCACCGGCAGCACGCCGGATCCGACACTGCTCGCCGCCGCTGACGGGGGACAACTCGGCACCTCGGCCCAGGTTCTCGAGCAGGCAAAGCGTTTGATGGCGCTGCCCGCGGCGCAGAAGCTGGTCGTCGATTTCCACAATCAGTGGCTGAAGGTGGAGGACGTCGACAGCGTGGAGAAGGCCGATCCGGACTACGCGTTCTTCAAGGCGAACCATCGGACTTTCATGCGCCGCGAGACGGAGACGTTCACGCAGAAGACGTTCTTCGAGGGTGACGGGAAGCTGGAGACCCTCCTGACCAGCGCCTCGAGCTACGTCAACAAGACCCTGGCCGGGTACTACGGGGTCACCGTCGGCGTTCCGGCGACCGACGCCACCTTCGCGCGCGTCGCGCTCGATGGCGACCAGCGCAGCGGCATCCTCACCCAGGCGACGTTCCTGACCGCACAGTCGGGAGATCACCCGTCGACCTTCCGGGGCAAGTTCGTGCGCGAGCAGCTTCTCTGCTCGCAGATGCCCAGCCCGAACGCGGATCTTCTGGCGATGACGCCGTTACAGAAACGCACGCAGACGTCGCGGCAGTGGGACCAGACCATCGCCGAGACGCAGGCCTGCGCTGGCTGCCATCAGGTGATGAACTACACCGGGTTCCTCTTCGAGCACTACGACGGAGTCGGCCGCTGGCGGGACATGGACACCAGCAGCCCGGACAACGTCGCGCGGCCGGTGGACGCCAGCGGAAAAATCGTCGGATCGGAGGACATCGACGGGCCGCTCCACGGTGTCAAGCCCCTGGCGCAGAAGCTGCTGGCCAGCAAGCAGGTCGAATCGTGCGTGAGCAAGCAGTGGCTCCGCTACATGATCGGCAGGGAGGAGACCGACAAAGACGCCTGCACCCTGGATCGTCTGACCGACCAGTTCCGCGCCAGCGGGCGTGATACCCGGTTGTTCCTGCTCGAGTACACCCAGACCCCCACGTTCCTCTACCGGAGTGTCCCATGAGGTCGATCGCGTTGAGCAGGCGCACGATGCTGCGCGGGGCCGGCGGCTTTGCCGTCGCCCTGCCGTTCCTGGAGATCATGCAGCCGCGCAAGGCGCGCGCCGCCGTCGTGCCGAAGTACTTCGTGTACCTTTTCAACACCAACGGCTACGTGCACTCCACCTGGCTGCCGAAGAAGACCGGCCCCCGCGAAAGCGATTTCTCGCTGGCAGGGACGACCCTGCAGCCGATCGCCGACGCGGGCCTCCAGGGAGACGTGGTGATCCTCAACGGCGTCGAGAACAAGGCCCTCAGGGCCAGCCCGGGCGCAGGGCATCCGAAGGGCACCGGCATAGCGCTGACCTGTCGCCCGCTCAGCGAGGGCAACTTCGTCGGAGGCGGCGGTCAGGCGGCCGGATACGCCAGCGGGATCTCGATGGATCAGATCCTGCGGCGGACGATCGACACCGGGCCGGGCCGCAACTCACTGGAGATCGGCGTGGTGGCCCGCCGTCGAGACGCCGCCGGACAGGTGGCGTACACGGACACGGGAACGCCGCTGCCTCCTCAGGGGGACCCCAGGCTGGTGTTCATGCGCCTGTTCGCCAATCAGGTCTCGGACCCGGCGTCGCTGGCCAGGTACAAGGCCACCAAGACCTCGGTCCTCGACTTCGCCCAGGCCGACTGCGCGCGCGTGAAGTCCATGCTCGGCGCCGCCGACCGGGAGAAGTTCGACAAGTACTGCCAGCAGCTGATCGAGACCGAGACGGCCGTCAAGTCGCTGCTGCCCACCCAGTGTACGAAACCGGATCTCGGCACCGTCGCTGATCCGAACAGGATCGAGAACGCGCCGGCGACCTACAATCTGCAGGTCCAGTTGATGGTGCTGGCGATGAAGTGCGACCTCGTGCGCGTGTCGACATTGATGTTCGGCTTCGGGGGCGGTGCCGGCAGCGGAAGCGGTGCGGGCATGGCATACCCGTGGCTCGGGTTTTCCCAGGGGCACCACGGCATGTCACACAGCTCGCCCCTCTTGCCTGCGTCGGCGACGCCCCTTTCGGCGATCAACAAATGGTGGACGCAGGCGCTGTTCGTCCCGCTCGTGCAGCGGCTCAAGACCGAGACCGGCGTCGACGGCAAACCGTTGCTCGACAACACCCTCGTCATGTGGACCAACGAGCTCGGGAACGCCGATCTGCATCGCGCCGACCACCTGCCGTACGTGCTCGCGGGCAAGCTGGGCGGCCGCCTGGCCACCGGCCGCTTCATCGACCTACTCTCCCCGCCCAGCACCAACAGTTTGATGCTCTCGGTCGCGAACGCCTACGGCGCGGCGTTGACGACGTTCGGCGACCCGCGCTTCTGTCCCGGCCCGCTGGCCGGCGTGTTTTCCTGAGTCACCGACACGCCAGGTGAGACAAGACTGTTGTGTTCGTAGGGAGACAGGTGTTTCAGCGCTGATACACCTGCCCGGCCGAACCGAGGCCGACCGCGCCGGCCTGGTTCTTGCTGTCTTCCGACGGCATGCTGTCGCTGGTAGCCGCAATCGCCGTCGCCGCCCATCCGGGCACGCCGATCATCTTCGACAGCGATCTTGGCTACGACGTCGACGACGTGGGGGCGATGGCCGTTCTCCACGCGCTGGCCGACAGGGGTGAGGCCAGGATCCTGGCGACGATGGCAGTCGTCGGCGACGTCCATTCGGCACCTGCCATGGACGTCATCAACACCTACTACGGCCGTCCCGATCTACCGATCGGTCAGAACAAGCGCGGCCGATGGCTCACGGCGCATCCCTACTGGCGAAAACCAGACACGCGCTTCGTCCAGAACCTGGCCCAGGAGTTCCCGAACGACGTCACTGCCGAGAATGTCCCGGATGCGGTCGCCCTCTACCGAAAGGTGCTGGCCGCCCAGCCCGACCGCAGCGTGGTGATCGTGGCCGTCGGCTTCCTGGCCAACATTTCGGACCTGATGGACTCGGGACCCGACGAGTTCAGCGATCGAAACGGCGTGGACCTCATTCGCGCCAAGGTCGCGCGCCTGGTGGTCATGGGTGGCAGCTACCCGCGAGGGAAGCGCGACTTCAATCTCACCGACGGCCCGGAGCGCGACCCCGCGTCGGCCCAGAAAGTGGCCCGAGCATTCCCCGCGGCCATCGACTTCGTACCGCTGGGCGGCGGTCTTCTCACGGGAGACACCTTGTCGACGCGCACCGCCACCAGCAACCCCGTACGCCGCGCCTACGAGCTGTTTTTCGGCCGCCAGGGTGTGGGCCGTGACAGCTGGGATCCGATCACCGTCCTTTATGCAGTCCGCACCTCGGGTTTCCAACGCGAGACGGACCGGGAGTTCCGCCTCAACGACGACCTCACGCACGAATGGGTACCGGGGAAGAGCCGCCATGCGCGCATCACCAGCACCGTCGCCAAGGCAGAGATGAAAGATGCCCTCGAGCGTCTCATCACGCAGGAGCCTTCGCGACCATGAACCGCATCGCAGCTCTTGTGGGGATGGCCGGGATCGCTTGCCAGGGAGAAATCGGCGACCCAGCCGGGCGTGACGATCCCTCGACCGATCCGATGGTGCAGGCAGAGACGCCGTTCGGCGGCACCGGCGGCGTCGGCATGACGACGCCCGAAACCCAGAGCGTCTGCAAGACCCCGAGCGCCGGCAGTTCGCCGCTGAGACGCCTGTCGCGCATGGAGTACACCAACACGGTCCGTGACCTGCTGGGAGTCCCCGACACCCAGAACCCGGGGCCGTCGTTCCCGCCGGACGCCGAGGTGGACGGCTACGACAACGCCGCCGCGGTGCAGACCCCCAGCGCCTCCCTGGTCTCGGGCTACGGAGACGCCGCCCGGGATCTGGCGGCCAGCGCGGTCCAGAATCTGCCGAAGCTGCTGTCGTGCGACACCGTGGCCTCGGGCGAAGACACCTGCGCTCGAACTTTCCTGGTCGGCTTCGGCAAGCGCGCCTATCGACGGCTCCTCTCTCAGCCCGAGCAGGAGCGGCTGTACGGGTTCTATGCCAGCCAGAAGGCTCGCTTCGGATTCCGATCCGCCATCGAGCAGGCGATCACCGCCACGCTGCTCTCCCCTCACTTCACCTATCGCGTGGAGGTCGGAGCGGCGATGGGCGGCCAGGTCGAGATGATCAAGCTGACGCCCCACGAGGTGGCCTCGCGCCTCTCGTACCTCATCTGGGAGTCGATGCCGGACACCGCTCTGTTCACCGCGGCGGAGGGCGGCGTGCTGTCCACGCCAGCGCAGGTCGCCACCCAGGCCGATCGGATGTTGCGCAGCCCGAAGGCCAGGTCCGCCGTCGCGCACTTCAACCGGCAGTGGCTGCAGCTCGACGCCATCGACGACCCGCAGCTCTTCAAGGACGCCAAGACCTACCCGGCCTTCACCCCCGCGCTGCGCGGCGCAATGAAAGCCGAGACCTCCATGTTCCTCGACGACCTGATGTTTGGACCCAGCGCCACGCTGAAGACCCTGCTGACCGCCGACTACACCTTCGCAAATCAGAGACTGGCGGCCTTCTACAAGACCCCGGGTCCGACGTCCGATCTCACCTTCGAGAAGACAGCGCTGCCGGCAGGCAAGCGCGCTGGCATCCTCACCCAGGCGAGCTTCCTCTCCGTCCACGCCACCGAGGTACAGTCGTCGCCCATCGCTCGTGGCGTGTTCGTCCTCGAGCACCTGCTGTGCACCGTACCCCCGGACCCGCCGAACGACGGCAACATCGTTCCGCCCATGGTGCAACCCGGCGTGACCACGCGGCAGCGGTTCGAGATGCACGACGCGAACCCGTGCGCGTCCGCTTGCCACTCGCTCTTCGATCCCATTGGCTACACGTTCGAGAACTACGACGGGATCGGCGCCTGGCGAGACAGAGACCAGGGGATCTCTGTGAACTCGGTGGGCCAGGTGCAGACCCCCAAGGACGTCGCCGGCAGCTACAAGGGGGCCATCGAGCTGGCCAGCAAACTGGCCGACAGTGACAGCGTCCGCGCCTGCGTCACCCAGCAGTGGTTTCGCTTCGCTCAGGGACGGCAGGAGTCCGAGGCCGACGCGTGCAGCCTCGGCTTGCTGCGCGACTCGTTCAAGAACAGCGGCTACGACCTGCGGAAGCTGATCGTGGCTATGACCCAGACACCGGCATTTCTTTACAAGACCCGGGGGGCGCCATGAGCCTGAAGCCGCTGTCGCGACGAACCCTCCTGCGGGGCGCGAAAGACATCGCCATCGCCCTGCCCTTCCTCGAGGCGATGCTGCCCCGGCGAGCGACCGCGGCGCCGACCCCGAAGCGCTTCGTGTTCTTCTTCTTCGCCAACGGAGTCAACCCCGAGTCGTGGTTCCTGACGGGGACTCCGCCCGCCATCGGGACGCTGCCACCGACGCTGCAGCCCCTGACCCCTTTGCAGAGCAAGCTGGTGCTGCTGTCCGGTGTGAACATGCAGACCGGCCAGGAGAATCGGGGCAACGGACACAGCGTCGGCATCACCAACCTGCTCGTGGCGCGGAAGTTCATCGTCGACACCATGGACAATCAGGCGCAGTTCGGAGCGCACGGCTGGGGCGCGGGGATCAGCATCGACCAGGAGATCGCCAGCCGCGTAGGCTCGGGCACCCCCTATCCGTCGCTGCAGTTCGGGGTCCAGTCCCTGAAGACCTACGCCTCGAACGCCTACTCGTACATCTCCTATTCGGGACCGGGAAAGCCGATCCCCTGTGAAGACAGCCCGCAAAAGATGTTCACCAAGCTGTTCTCGAACATCGGCGCGGCCGCGGGCGACCTCCAGACGCGGGTCGACAAGCGCAAGAGCGTCCTCGACTATGTGACCGAGGACTTCCGACAGGTCAGCAGCAAGGTGAGCGCTTCCGATCGCACCAAGCTGGACGCCCACCTGACGGCCCTGCGCGACATCGAGACGCGCCTGACCTTCACCGGGCAGCCAGGCCCGAGCTGCGCCCGACCGAACCCCACCTACCCGCGTGACTACAGCGCCAACGTCGCCTTCCCGGCCACCGGCAAGTTGCAGATGGATCTGCTGGCGATGGCGTTCGCATGCGATCTGACCCGCGTGGCGACGCTGCAATGGTCGACGGGCCAGTCGGGCACCACGCATCACGCAGTGGGCGCGACGAGGGCGCACCACAGTTACTCGCACGGCACCGATGTCGAATCGGTGACGATGCTGCAGAAGATCCAGACCTGGTACATGACCCAGCTCGCCTACCTGGGGACCTCCATGGCGGCGCTGAAGGACTCGAACGGAGGAACCGTGCTGGACAGCAGCGTCATCCTGGCGGGCAGCGAAGTCGGCGTCGGACAGACGCACACGCACCTGAACATGCCGTGGGTGTTGCTGGGAAGCTGCGGCGGGGCGATCAAGACCAACCGCTGGCTGGCCTACAACAATGTCACCCACAATGACCTTTACGTCTCGATGATGAACGCGATGGGCATCCCGGCGACGAGCTTCGGCGACCCCAAGTATTCGCGAGGTCCGCTGCCCGGTCTCGTGGGGTAGTCCGGCGCCTACTGGATCTCGAGCGTCGCCCAGCTGTGCAGGAAGTGTGACTTGCCGCCGCGCTGGTAGAGGGCGCTGAAGTGACCGTAGGCCACGCGGTTCATGGCGCTCGTCGCATTGATGCGTTCGGGCGCGCGAACCTCGTAGCACAGCCGAGTCTCCGACTTGGCCGGGAGCGACGGAGGGGGGCTCGTCACCTTGGCAACGGTGAAGTCCTGCCGGGTGGCAAAGGAAACGCGCAGGTTCGTGACGTCGTCCGCGCCTCCGTTCGCCAGCGTGAAGCAGACCGAGGCGGCCCCGCCGGCGGTCAGCTCCACCTGCCCCTCGGGGGCGGCCGCCGTCAGATGCGAATCGGGTCTCGGATTGCCGAGCTCCTTCGCGGTCGCCAGGAACCACGGCAGATAGTTGAGCAAGAGTCCCGACTCCCGGGCGCTGATCGCGGGCCCGCCGCCGGCAAAGCGCGCCAGCACGGACTTCCAGGGCACCACGAAGTAGAAAGGATCCTTGGTCTGCTCGTAGAGCGCGCGCATCAGCCTCGTATGCGTGCTGATGTGCTGTGGGTTGCCGTTCTCGGCGACGCCCCCCTTGAAACGGATCTTGTCTGGCGCCAGCCACATGTCCGTCAGCAACCAGCGTCCGTTGTGCTCGAGCGCGCGATCGAGCTCCGGCAGGCGCGCGAGGCCGTTGAACTGCAGCAGCGCCACGGAGATCAGGCCGCCATTGAACGGCGAGCCCGACAGGAAAGCGGCTTTTTCGGCGATGGGAGCCAGGAACCCCCCGCGCACCGGGTCCTGCCATTTCAAGGCGAAGCCGACCAGTCGAGCCCCCCCGCGCAGGTACTTGTCGTCCCAGGTCGCCTCGTACGCGTCGTTCAGGGTCATCAAGGGGTGCCCGATCACCCGCTCCATCGCCACCATGTTGGGCCCGGATGCGCGTAGCACCCAGTCGGCGATCCCCCTGGTGCCGGCAATGCCGGTCGTTTCGCCCAGAAAATAGCTGTGAAGGATGAGGCCGCGCGTGTACCCGGCGTGCTGCATGTTCGGCCCATCGGCCGTGTGGTGGCCAAAGGTGCCGTGGCTGTGCGTGTGCTGCACGTTCGCCCAGTCGGCGCGGGCGCGCGAGTAGTGAAACATGTCGACGTCCAGGTAGTGCTCGGCGGAAGCCAGCCCGAAACGCAGCGCAGCCCGGTCGCCGGTCCTCGCGAAATGGACCATCGACGCAGCGGGTGGATCGTATTCGTTGTCGAGCCAGAGCGGGAATCCCTTCACGTAACCGCTGCTGTTGAAGTCGCCGTAGTTCTCGAACCCCAGCCCCGTCTTGGCGATCACCGATGACGTGATGGTGTCGACGAACGTCTTCTCGATGTCGGGCAGGCCGTTTTGCGCCGCCGATTCCAGCGGCCCCAGGGCGCCCGAAGTCGAGTACCACTCGGGCGGAGCCAGGCCCATCAGAGGCCCGTTCACCAGCAGCGCACGATCGGGCGGCCCCTTGCCCTTGGGCTGGGCGCCATACAGGAACGAGATGTGGTGAGTCTTGCCCACGCCCTGGAACCATTCGTACGTGCCCCCCTCGGGGGCCCACAACGCGATCTCGGCACCCTGTTTGCCCCATCGAAGAGCCTTGGGGAACGTCTGCCAGAAGTGTTGCAGCCCGACCTGCACGGGGGTCGTTCCCCCCAGCGCAACCCAGCCGTCGAGGCGCTGCGACGCGTCCCTGACGATGATCGCTCCCGCTCCGGCGATCGGCGTCGACGACTTCATCGTCAAGGTGATCGAATCGACCATCACCTTGCTGCGCTCGTCGGTGTTGGCGACGAAGGTGTCCAGCTGGACGAGCGGGCTCGCCGCGTAGGCGTGGATCCGCGCGCGATGATGGAAGCCCGATGCTGGCTTCCCTGATTCCGCCAGCTTCGTCTCCACCAGGATCACGGCGTGAAGGGGACCGGCGTGCTCCACCACCGCCCGGGTCACCGGCAGATCCAGCGCTCTCCACTGCCGTCCCCCCTTCTCGGTGACCACCATCGACAAAGGCTCGTCGTGGACCACGCGGCCGTCCGCGAGCCGGACCTGCTGGATGATGCCGAATCGTTCCTTCGAGACCCTAAACTCCACCGCCCCGGTCTTGACGGTGATGGCGCTGGAATCCTCCCGGATCTGCACCGCCTCCTTGCCAGCAGCCGGCCGAACACCGGGGCCGTATGTCACGGCGTAATGTCCCTGGGGCGCCCGCTTCGGATCGTGGAGAAAGTCCACGAACAGCCACTTGACCGAGCCGTCGGGCCAGGTCGCTTGCGTCCGGATCTGGCTGGGCACCTTGCGGCCGGTGCCATCCACCACGGCGACGTCATCGGCCGAGCCGAGCTCGCCGCGGGGCACGGGAAGACCGGTCCCCACCGGCCAGGGCATCGGCGTTCCGGGGATCTCGACGGTGATGGGCACCGTGCGCGACACACGCGTCGGCTGCGTCGCGAGCCTGACCGTGCGCTTGGCCGCCGCGAAGATGCGCTCGACCTCCGCTGGATCGTCCTGCAGCTGCAAGGTCACGTGATCGAAGTAGACCGGACCGGGCGAGATCGGGTCGCGGTAGCAGGCATCGATCCAGAGCTCGAGGATGCCATCAGCCAGAGGCTGGACGCCGAGATCGGGCTGGCTGCCGCCTTCGTATCGCTTCCAGGTCCGTCCGTCGAGCGACACGGCCACCGATCGCCCCGGATCGCCGAGGAACACCCGGTAGGGGCCACGGTGAGCCTTCATGCGGAAGTGCAGCGCACGGCTGGCGTCGGGCGTCCGATCGGCCAGCACCGAATCGGACTTCAGCACGGCGCCGTCCGACCAGTAGATCTGGTTGGGATCGAAACGAAAACCACCACGCCAGTCACCGCCCCGGTCCGTGGGCGGCTTCGATAGCTCGTCGAGATCCACCGTGATCAACGCCCAACGGCCATCCCCGTCACGATCCTCGGGGGTGATGATCTCCTTGGCGTTGACCACGCCGTGGTTCGCCTCCAGATAGACACCGCTCTTGCGGGTCGCCGGGTGGGGACGCGCAAGCAGAGCACCCGTCTCGTAGGTGTTGATCTTCACGCGACGCACGCTCAGAGCCCCGAGTTGAATCTGGCCCTTGCCCTTGCCGTGAAAGCGCGCGCGCACGCTGGCAGCGCCGGGAAGGGCGGCAAACACCGGCCGGAAGGTGATCCACTTGGTGGGAATGAAGCCGCCGATCGGCGGGACCGGGCCCTTGATCTCGTGCCCGCTCCTGTCGTAGGAGACCAGCTCGGGGTGGCCGGTCGTCGCCGTGTCGAGCAGCACGGGCAACTGGACCTCGAAGGTCTCACCGCCGCGGGCCGGGAGCCGGGCAACGGACTCGACGGAGAACTCGTCCGTCCTCGTGGATACCACCTTCCATGCGGCAGGCGCCGCGTCCGCGTGTTCTATCGAGACCGCGCCATCTCCGGGAGCGCGCCATTCCGGCGTGGCAGCGGCCAGGAGCATCAGGAGGAACATCATGGGCATCAGCTGCGAGTTCCCGTTCGCGACCGCAGGTCACAGAAAATCATGACCAGGGCGAGGATCATTCCGACGAGCCCGGGACCCTTGCGCTTTTTGCCCATCGCGCAGCCGGGCGGCCGGGCGTCGCCGGGTGGAGAATCGTCGAGCGGCGGCGTCACTCCGCCGTCCGTCCGCACGCTCGCGTCCGACGGACGACTCTCGACAGGGGTCCTCGTGTCCGTCGAGCCGCCCGCGTCGGTGGCCGGGGGACGGGGCGGGATGCCGCCGTCGGGAGCCGGTCCACCCGCGACATCCGCGAAGGTCGTGCCACACGTGACATCGTCGAAGTAGAGGACGTACGTGGGTGCGCCGTCGCGCAGCGGAAAGTTTCCGATCTGCCAATCGGATCTGGTCGTCACCGCGCCGCTGTCGGGCCGAGTCATGGTCTGCGCCGCGGTGCGCGCCAGGACGGGCAAGCGGTCGAGCCACAGCTCGACGAACCCCTTGGTGGCATCGACGTCGAAACGCGCATGAACGACGATCTCGTTCCAGGCGCCTCGGCGAAAGGGGCCGCTCCAGATCTCCTGCTCCGCAGCCGTGACGTGCAGGCTGAAGTCACGATCGTTCTTGATGCGTAGTTCGATCGGGTCGACGTGAGGCGTCGTCCCCGATGCCCGCCAGTAGGAGATGGCCTGGGGAGAGGTCACGGCGGGATAGTCGGCTGCGATGAACAGGCGCAACGAGAAGTAGAGATCGGACCCGACGCTGGCGTCGCACCGGGAGCTGGTTTCAGCCTGGACCTTGTGCCCATGGTTGGGGTGGCCGATGTCGCCTGCGCGAAGTTCAAAGCGCGCCGAGTACCGGCCGGCCCAGACTGGCTCCGGCGCGCTCGCCACCCGGATGCGATCGGGCAACTCCCGCGCCAGGCCGCTCAATTGAAACAGGTTCCCGGTCTCGAAGTCGGCACGCCACAGCGCGGCGGCACGCGCGGCGGTCGATGTGGCGAGCAAGAATCCGGCGGCCAGAACAGCAAAAAACCCGGCGGAAACCCGGAGCGACAATTTCACGACCTCCTGCCGTCAAACGGACTTGGGCACCACGGTCTCGTAACCGAGCGGCTCCAGGCGGCGGCCGTCCGCGGCATGCACCTGCCGGGTCTTGTCGTCGAACAAGAGCGTCGTGCTGGTGCGCTCGGCCATCTCCGCCAGCGCCAGGATGGTGTGGGCGCGGATCGCCAGGTCGATGCTGCCGACGGGCGTGCGTCCGGTGCGGATGCAGTCGAAGAAATCCTTCTCGAGACGGGCGAGGCTGCCAGGAGGCAGGGGGCTCGCGAACTCCTCGGGCTCGATCTGCTCGGCGAACGGGCGTTCGGGGCGCAGTTCGGCGCGGTTCTGCCCGGTCGACAGATAGATGGTTCCCTGACGGCCGCGGATCATCTCCGAGAGTCCCTGCTCGTTGACGGTGGTGCCGGCGACGACGAAGGTCAGTCCGCTCGGCATCTCGGCCAGCAGGTGCGTGGTGTCGGTGATCTCGCGGTCGGTGGAGATCTTCTTGGTGCCGGTGCAGCTGACCCGCCGCGGAAACTCGGCGTTGCCGGTCGCCAGAAGCAGCGGCAGGAAGGTGTGCGACAGCAGGTTGCCCAGGATCCCGGAGTTGTAGGCGTAGTACTTGTGCCAGCTGAAGTAGTGCTCGGGAGTGAACGGTCGTTGCGGGGCATGCCCGAGCCAGCGCCGCCAGTCCAGGTTCTTTTCGGTGGCGTCGGCATCGACCGGATAGGTCCACTCGCTGTTCTTCGGATTGTTGCGGCAGTAGGACCCCTGGGCCCAGGCCAGCGGGCCCAGCTTGCCGGCTTTGATCCACGCGGCCGCCTGGTGGTACTTCGGGTCGGCGCAATACTGCGAGCCGACCTGGAACACCTTCTTGGTGCGCTTCACGGTGTCGTGCACCCGGAATCCCTCTTCCAGGTAACGGGCCAGTGGCTTCTCGCCGTAGACATGCTTGCCCGACTCCAGGGCGTCGATGGCCACGTCGGCATGCCAGTTGTCGACGGTGGCAACCACCACGGCGTCGATGTCCTTGCGGTCCATGAGGCGCCGGTGATCGCGAACGCAGTCCTTCTCGGCCAGGCCGATGACCTTGCGCGCGTTGTCCAGATGCTTCTGATAGAGGTCACACGCCGCCGCCTGAACGATGTTGTTCTCTGCCGCGTGCAGCTTCTGGGTGCGGACGTGATTCATCCCCTGCTTGCCGGTACCCACGTAAGCCACATTGATGCGGTCGTTCGCCCCGAGCACGCGGCCGGGAAAGAATCCTGTGGCGACTGCGACGGCAGTCGTGTTCCTGATGAATCCGCGGCGGCTGGTCTTCACGGTCAGTAGTTCCGTTCGGCGTCACCAGGTCACAGCAAAAAGCCCCCAAAACACTGACGACATGTAGGCACCTTTTCCTTGTGACCTTTGGGTGCGGCGTGGAACGTGAATGGACCGGGCGTATCATGAACGTTGTCTTGATTGACGCGATGGAGCACGAGGCCGAGGCGCGCGACGACGCGGACCTGGTCAAAAGAGCACGCGCCGGCAACAAGCAGGCGTTTGGCGAGCTGGTCGAGCGCTACTATCCGGTGGTCTGCTCGGTGGCCTTCGGGCTGACCGGGAACTTCAGCCGCAGCGAGGAGGTCGCCCAGGAGGTCTTCGTGGCCGCGTGGGTGCAGCTGTCCGCGCTGAGAGAGCCCGACCGCTTTCGCAGCTGGGTCTGCGGGATCGCGCGCAACTTGAGCCGCCGCTCGCAGCGTGACGAAGGCGCTCCTCTTCAGCGACGTTCGACGCCGCTCGCCATCGAGAGCGACATCCCGTCGAGCTCGCCTTCGCCCCTCGATCACGTGCTCGATCGCGAGGAAGAGCATCGCCTGTGGGGGGCGCTGAGTGCGATTCCCGAAACCTACCGCGTTCCGCTGGTGCTCTTCTATCGCGAAGATCTGTCGATCGAGCGGGTGGCCGAGGCGCTGGCGATCAGCCAGAAAAGCGTCAAGACGCGTCTGTGGCGGGGCCGCCGGATGTTGCAGGACAACCTGGGGGCTTTCGTCGAGTCGGCGCTGGTGAGAACCCGTCCACGCGCAACCAAGGCCGTCGCCGCCGCGGTGCTCGCGGCGATAGCGATCGGCAAGCCTGCAATGGTCCATGCAAGCGTGAGCCTGCACGGCAGCAAGGCCGTCGTCGTCGCGGCCACATTCGCTCTCGTCGCGGTCGCCCTCGTGGTCGGATGGCGCTGGCGCGCGACCGGGCCAAGCGCCACCGGGCCAAGCGCCACGACGCTCGCCGCGCGCGAGGCACAAAACAAGGTTCCCTTCCTGGCACGCGCGGCTCCCTCGGTTCCCCGCCTGACGGCGGCAGCACCCCAAGAAGCAGCTGCGCTTTCAGTGCCCGAGCCGAAGGTTCTCGTCGATTTCGACTTCGAGGACGGCGTTCTGCCGCCGGGTTTCATCGAAGGACACGTCGAGCCTGGACCGCCGCGGGCCGGGAACCGTTACTGCCTCCTCGGCACGATCGCGCTGCGCTGGAAGGCGCCGGTGATGGCTGTGGCCTGGAACCCCGGCCAACAGGTATTCGCGTTCTCGGAGCGCCAGGTTCTGAGCTTCGACTTTTTTGCCCCCCGTGGCACGCCCATCCCCTACGTGATGATCGCGGCACCCGGTAAGGTGTCGAGTGGCCTCGACAAGCGAAGAGTGGGTCGCAATTTCCAGTTCCACCTCGCCAAGGAGCAACGCATCAGGGAGGCCTGGACTCACGTCGAGGCGCGTCTCTCGGATTTCGCTCCGGTAGGAAAGGACGCCCCTCCGTTTCATCCCGGCGAGCTGGTCACCAAGCTTCAGTTCGTTGCCGGCCAGCCAGGCAGCGGTCCGTTGTTCATCGACAACGTCAAGATCGTCGAACGCTGAAAACCCTGTGACCTCCGGCGCGCTTTTGGAACCTACGATCCGATGCGTCTGGTCTGTGCTGGCATCCTTGCCGCGATCAAGTCCTTCTCGCCGTCGTACCCGAAGCTGGACGGCAGCTCGATCGAGCGACTCGACCCCGCCCTCGACGACCTGATCGCTGCGGACGCGACGGTCGAGAAGCTCGCGGAGGGCTTCACCTGGTCCGAGGGACCCGTCTGGGTGCGTAACGGCGGGTTTCTCCTGTTCACGGACATTCCTGCCAACACGATCTACCGATGGAGGGCGGGCGAGGGAGTGACGGCGTTCATGAAGCCGTCCAGCGATCAAGGCGCCAACGGCCTGACACTCGACAAGCAGGGCAATCTCATGATGGCGCAGCACGGCCACCGTCGCATTGCACGGTTGGTCTCGTGGTCGGCACCGAACGGCCCGCAGAACGTCGTGGCCGCCCGATTTCAGGGAAAACGCTTCAACTCGCCGAATGACCTGATCGTCCACCCGTCGGGCGACATCTACTTCACCGATCCCCCCTACGGCCTCGCCAAGCAGGACAAAGATCCCGCGAGAGAACTCGCGTTCCACGGTGTGTTCCGCCTGGACCGCAAGGGCAATGTCACGCTGGTGACCGGCGCCATCGAGCGGCCGAACGGCATCGGCCTGTCGCCAGATGGCAGGATTCTCTACGCCAGCAACTCGTACGGTCAGAACGCCGTCATCATGGCGTTCGGCATCGAGACGGATGGCAGCACCGGAAGCGGCCGTGTCCTGTTCGACGCCACGGAGATGAACCGGAAGGCGGGCAAGAAAGGCGCCTTCGATGGATTGCGCGTCGACAGGACCGGCCACATCTGGGCGACCAATCCCGGCGGCGTCATGGTGATCTCCCCCGCCGGCAAGCACCTGGGCACCATCGTGACCGGCCGGCCCACGGCCAACTGCGAATTTGGCGATGGTGACGGCAGCACGCTCTACATCACGGCCCAGTCGTTCTTGGCACGGGTCAAGACCAGGGCACAACGGCTGAACTTCTAGAAGGAGCCTCATGCTTTCGAGACGTGTTTTCGGTTTCGGATCGCTCTGCACGACGCTGACCGCGTCCCCCTTGCGTGCCGCCCAGAGCGTGCCCATCGGGATCGACAACATCAGCTTCATCTTCGACCACGACGCGCACCAGATGGTCCCGGAATTCGGCAAACTCGGCGTGCGTCTGTGCGAGTTCCACTACGAGACGTTCTTGCCACGGCTGGGACCGCCTTCGATTCATCCGCACGTGCCGATGACGCAACCCGAGCGGCGCAAATGGCTTCTGACCTTTCCGATCAGCCACTACGTCGACATCCGAAAGAAGTACGAGAGGGCTGGAATCACCATCAACTCGTTCTATTACGAGTTCTACAAGGACTCGACGGACGAGGAGGTCAGGGTTCCTTTCGAGATCGCCAGGGCCCTGGGAACCAACAAGATCTCGTGCACGACGCATCTCGGCCAGATCGATCGCCTCGAAGGGTACGCAAAGGCGAGAGATTTCACCCTCGGGTTGCACAACCAGTCGGATGTGGAGCCCGATCGAATCACCGCTGCCGAGCACTTCGAAAAGGCGCTACGGGGCCGCTCGTCGGCGGTCAAGGCGACCCTCGACGTCGGCCATTTCACGGCCTGCGGCGGCGATCCGGTGTCGTTCATCGAGAAGCATCACGACCGGATCATGGTCGTCCACTTCAAGGATCGGAAGAAGAGCCAGGGCCCCGTGGTCGCTCATGGCACGGGCGACACGCCGCTGCGCGAGATCCTGAAGCTGTGCAAGAGCCGTGGTTATACGTTTCCGCTGATGATCGAGCGCGAAGCCATGCCGTCCGTGGACATGCTTCGAGATTGTCTCGATTTCATCAAGAAGAGCCTGGCCTAGATTTTCCAAACGAGAGAGGAGCGCGTTCCATGCATGTGCGTCTGATTTCCCTGATGACTCTTGTCGGCTGCGCGTCGAGCGTTGCCGGAAGGCAAGCGGCGCAACCCGGCGAAGATGGTTTCGTCCCGCTGTTCGACGGCCAGACCCTGAATGGTTGGCAGGGCGCGGTCGAACACTTCAAGGTCGAGAACGGAACCATCGTGTACCGGCCCGAGTTGCGCTCCAAGGATGGCGTCAAGCGAGGTCTCAAGGACCTCAAGATGCTGACGGCCAAGGAGTACGACGACTTCGTATTTCGCTTCGAGTTCAAACTCACCGAGCACTCCAACAGCGGCATCGGTGTGCGCACGCCGATCGAGGGCGACGCGGCCTACGTCGGAATGGAGGTTCAGGTCATCGACGTTCCCCACTGGCCGGGTTTGCTGCCGTACCAGGTCCACGGATCGGTCTACGGCGTGGTTCCGGCCAAGCCGACGAGGTTCAAGGCACTTGGCGAGTGGAACGTCGAGGAGATCTACGTGAAGGGTGGTCACGTCAAGGTGACCGTGAACGGCGACGTCGTCGTCGACGCCGACCTCGACCAGATCCCCCCACCGTACATCGACGGCAAGGAACATCCCGGGCTCAAGCGGCGCAACGGTTACCTGGCATTGCTGGGCCACACCGACCGGGTGGAGTTCCGGAACCTGCGCATCAGGGAGATGTGAGCCCTTCCATCGGCTGCCTTTTTGCGGTTTTCGCGGCGCAGCCGACCGAGGCGGAGTTCTTCGAGACCAGGATCCGGCCCGTCCTGGTGAGCAAGTGCTTCGAATGCCATTCGGCAGAGAAGCACAAGGGCGGCCTGGTCCTCGACACCCGCGCTGGTCTGCGGAAAGGCGGCACCGAGGGCCCGGTCGTGATTGCGGGAAAGCCCGACGAGAGCCCGCTCATCCGGGCTCTCGGCTATGCCGACCCGCTCCTCGAGATGCCACCCGGCGGGCCGCTTCCGCAGACCGTGGTCGACGACTTCCGCAGGTGGATCGCCGCCGGAGCGTTCGATCCGCGGCCGGATCTCGGGCCGGTCGCGTCGGCGTCCGGAAGCTTCAAGGGGATGTCGGTCGAGGAGGGGCGCAGATGGTGGTCGTTTCAACCCGTCGAGGAGCTTCCAGCTCCGAAGGTGCGCGCTGTCGCCTGGCGACGGACGAAGACCGATGCCTTCGTTCTTTCGAAGCTCGAGGGCAAGGGGCTGCGGCCCTCGCCTCCAGCCGATCGCCGCACGCTGGTCCAGCGGGCCTACGTCGATCTGGTGGGCTTCAAGCCGACGTTCGCGGAGGTCGAGGCGTTCGTCGGCGAGCGTGCTCCGGACGCCTACGAGAAGCTGGTGGATCGCCTCCTCGCTTCTCCCCATCACGGCGAACGGTGGGCGCGTCACTGGATGGACGTCGCCCGCTACGGGGATGACAACCCCACCGCCGAGGCGACGAGCCCTCCCTACCCCTCAGCCTGGCGATATCGCGACTGGATCATCGAGGCGCTCAACCAGGATGTTCCGTATGACCGGTTCATCAAGCTTCAACTCGCGGCGGACAAGATGCCCGAGACCACGCGCCAGGACTTGCGAGCGCTCGGGTACCTCGGAGCCGCGCCTGTCTATCACAAGGATCAGAGGTTGTCGGCGGACGTCGTCGGCACCCTGCTCGCGGACGACTGGGACGACCGCATCGACGCCCTCGGTCGCGGGATTCTGGGACTGAGCATCGCGTGCGCGCGCTGCCACGATCACAAGTTCGATCCCATCAAACAGAGGGACTACTACGCCCTCCAGGGAGTGTTTGCCTCGACCATGCGGATAGAGCGGCCGATGTTCGACGTCGATCCAGCAGTCGAGCGTCGTTACCTCTGGGTGCAGCGGCGTCTGTTCGATCTCAACTATGCGGTGAGGAGCACGGCCAACGAGTTCGGGACCGTCAAGGACGCAGCCGTCCAGTTGACGAAGTGGATGACCGAGATCAGGGCGCTGCAGGCGGAGATGACGTCGCTGCTCGCCGAAGCGCCGCTGCTCGCCAGGAGCCTCGAGCCGTATTACACGTTCACGCGCCACGACGGACGAGAGAACGCCATCCCGGCGAAGCTCGCGGGCACTCTTGGCTTCGTCACCGTCCCGCGTCCTCCCGAGAAAGACGCAGGCAGCGAAAGACCCTTCGTGGCGGGTTCCCAGACGCCGTTCATGAACATCGTCTGCGACGCCGCTACCTACGTCGACGGCTCGGACAAGGACTACACCTGGCTCAGGTACGTCCCCGACGAACCGCGCGACATGCCCCTTTTGAAGGCGGGCAACGTCGCCAGCCCGGGTCCCGTCGTGCCCCGCGGTTTTCCCGCGGTGCTCGCCAAGGACGACGGCAGATTCACCCAGGGCTCGGGGCGGCTCGAACTCGCCGAAACGATCTTCGGCGATGCGCAAAGTCTGACGGCCCGGGTCGCCGTCAACCGCATCTGGGCCTGGCACTTCGGACAGGGTCTCGTGAGCACCCCCAGCGACTTCGGCGTCCAGGGAGAGAGGGCGACCCACCCGGAGCTCCTGGGCGATCTTGCGGCCCGGTTCATTGCGCATGGTTGGTCTTTGAAATGGCTGCATCGGGAGATCATGCTGTCCGCAGCGTACCGGCAGGCGAACCGCTTTCGTCCCCGGGCGCACGCGGGCGATCCGACGAACAAGCTTCTGTGGCGACTCGCCCCGCGCCGCATGGACGCCGAGGCGTACCGCGACTCGTTGCTGCGAGCAGCTGGCGTGTTGACGGCGACCATGTACGGGCCATCGCAGGACGTGGACGATCCCGGCAACCACCGTCGAAGCGTCTACGGCCGGGTCAGCCGCTATCGCCCGGCGACATTTCTCACCTTGTTCGACTTTCCTGACCCCATGCAGAGCGCGCCTGCACGCGAGCAGACGACGAGTCCGCTCCAGCAACTGTTCGTGCTGAACGGCGACCTCATCCACAAGCTGTCTCTTCACCTCGCGGCAAAGGTCGAGGACGAGACGACGCCTGTCGCGAAGGCGCGCGCCTTGTTTCGACGGATCCTGGCCCGTGAACCCACGACGGAGGAACGGCGGCGAGCGATCGCCTTCCTGAAACACGGAGCGGTCGAGGTCTACGCCCAGGCGCTGCTCGCCACCAACGAGGAGATCCTGTGGCCATGACGACATCGGAACTTTCACGGCGGCAGATGCTCGAGGCTCTCGTGTCCAGCGTGCTGCCGGGCGGCAAGGGGGCGGCGCGCGGCCATTACACCGGCCCCCGTCTACCGGCTCCCGCCAAGCACGTCATCGTGCTGTTCCTCCAGGGGGGCCCGTCGCAGATCGACCTGTTCGATCCGAAACCGGTTCTGAAGAAGCACGAAGGCCAACGGCCGAGCGCGGTGGATGTGCGCACCGAGCGTGCGACCGGCGGCCTTCTGCCCTCCCCGTTCACGTTCAAGAGACACGGCCACAGTGGCCTGGAGCTCAGCAGCTTGTTGCCGCAGCTCTCCACAGTGGCTGACGACCTGTGCGTCCTCCGTTCGATGTACACCTTCAATCCGACCCACACCCCGGGCATCAACCTGTTCAACTGCGGGACGATCCTGGCCACGCGCCCCTCGCTGGGAAGCTGGGTCGAGTATGGGCTCGGTTCCGAGAACCCGGACCTGCCCGGCTTCGTCGTCCTCGGCGATGGCATGGCGCGCAATGCTGCCGCCAGGTCGGGCTTTCTGCCGACGCAGCATCAAGGGATCTCTTTCGATAGCGCCGCGCGGGTTCCCGATGCCGTCATTCCGAACCTCCGGAACGGACGGCTGGATCCACGGGCTCAGCGCCGCGCCGTGGACGAGATCCAGGCGCTCAACACCGCATTCAACCGGTCGATCGGCGCCGATCCTTTCCTCGACGGGCGCATCGACGCCATGGAGCAGGCTTTTCGCATGCAGGCGGAGGCGTATGACATCGTCGATCTGTCACGGGAGCCGGAACACGTTCGTGCCGAGTACGGCGACACGCCCTATGCCAGGTCGTGCCTCATGGCCTGCCGGCTCGTCGAGAAGGGGGTGCGATTCGTTCACGTCGGATACAACGGCTGGGACCACCACATCGACATCAACAAGAAGCTGGCCGAGCAATGTCCGGCCATGGACCAGGCCACTGCCGCGCTGATCCGGGATCTGAAGCGGCGTGGGTTACTGGACGAGACGCTCGTCGTGTGGGGAGGAGAGTTCGGACGAACGCCGGTATCCGAGAGCGGAAGCGGCCGGGATCACAATCCATACGGGTTCACCACCGTGCTGGCGGGTGGCGGAATCAAGGGGGGCCTCGCCTACGGAAACACCGACGAGTTCGGATTCAAGGCGATCGAGAACCGGGTATCGGTCCACGATCTGCACGCCACCATGTTGAACCGGCTGGGCATGGATCACACGAAGCTGACGTACCGGTATGCGGGGCGAGATTTTCGCCTGACCGACGTTCACGGCGAAGTCGTCAAAGCCATTCTGGCCTGACGAGGTTCACGTCAAACGCGGCAGGGGGCCGGTGCAGAAGCGCTTGTCACCGAAGGTGGTGACGGGCAAGCCCATGGCGTTGCACAGCGATACGAGCAGGTTGTTCATCGGCTGGCCGCCGTGGTCCGCGTTCGAGCCGTAGTCGGGATAGTTGCCGAACTTCAGGTAGCGGCCCGTTCGGAAAGCACCGCCGCAACTGCCGGCCATCACGATCGGCATCCCCCGGTAGTTGTGGTTCGCGGGGTTTCCCATCGGGCTGGCACAGACGACCACCGTGTTGTCGAGCATGGTTCCGTTGCCTTCTGGCACGGCCGCGAGGCGATCGAGCAGCGTCTTGAGTTGCTCCATGTACCAGATGCTGATCTTGGCAGTGAGGGCGCGGCCCGCGGCGTCAGTCCGGTGCGTGGTCAGGTGATGACTGCCGTTGATGCCGAGGAACGTGGGTGCGTTGAGGCCGGCGGACTCCTTGCCACCGAAGATGCTGGCCACGCGTGTCAGGTCGCACGCGAACGCCGCGGTCACCAGGCTCATGTGCGCGTCGATCGTGCGGGGGAAATCGGACAGCGGAGCAACGGCCGGCTGCGGCGGCACGCGGCTGCAGGTTTTCGTCGGCACGTTCAGTTTCCCCTCGATGACCCGCAGGTTCTCCAGGTGCCGGTCGAACTTGTCACGGTCGCCTGCCGGCACCCGTGGCCGGACGCGCTTGACGTCGCCGATGACCGTGTCGATGACGCTCTTGCGCGCCATCTGCAATGCCTCGAGTCGCCCCGGAGTGAGCTGCGAGTCCGCGAAGAGCGTCTTGTAGACAGTCTGCGGATCGGCGATCACCGGTACCGGCTGGTTTGCGCCCTTGAACGACATGACGCCGAACTGCGGCACGCCGACAGTCATGTTGAAACCGACCTCGAGCGAATTGAGCCGGAGCGCCACGTTGCGGGCGATCTCGGTGGCAACCACCTGGTCGACCGACGGCCCGGTCGGCCAGCCATATCCGCTTGCCCCCCCCGAGGCGAAGTTTCCCGCGCTGTGCGGGGCTCCGGTCCAGACGCAATTGACCCCGGGGTGGCCACTCTTGCCCGGCCCGCCCGAGACCGCGACGTTGTCGATTCCGTCGAGGACGATGAGCTTCGACTTGTAGGGCTCGAGCGGCGCCAGCACCGGACTGAGGGTGAAGCTGGTCTCGGTGCCGCTCGGCCGCCACATCGGGAAATAGGTCCCGATCGGCACGTAGAAGAGGATGAGGCGCCTGGGGAAGCCGGCGGCTTCCGCGTCGCTCTCCAGGAACGGGACGAAGGGCATGAGGGCGGTGCCGGCAGCCGCGGCCCTCAGAAAGCCTCGCCGGCTCGGACGGGCCGTGGCGATCATGGCGTCACCTCCGCCGGGCGGCGGTGACGAAAGCCTTCGTGGAGGGTGAGCGCCATCAGCAGATCCTTCATGTCTCCCTTCGATGCTGACATGCGCGCCGTCAGGGTGTCGACGGTGCATTGATCAGCGTCGTCCTCGTGCCGGCCGAACGCGAATCTCATCCACTGGCGCGTCATGCAACCCCGCACCTGGGCGCTGCGGGCCACCTTGTCGGCCAGCGGACCGACGCCCGCGAGCGGCCCGTCGACGTCCGTCCCCGTCAACTCACCGGTGGCATCGACCGGGGCCCTTCCGGTCATCGTCCGGTAAGCGCCGATGGGATCGTAGTTCTCGAAGGCGAAGCCCACGGGGTCCATCAACGAATGGCAGCTCGCGCAGGCGCTCGAGGCTCGGTGCATCGACAAGCGCTGCTTGATCGGCAGCTTCGGGTCGACCTTCGGAGCCAGGTCGGCGATGTTGTCCGGAGGTGGCGGCGGCGGCTGACACAGCAGCATCGAGCGCACCCACAGACCGCGGTGAATGGGCGACGTCTCGGTCTCGTGCGCCAGGACCGACATCAAACCCGCCTGGGTGAGGATCCCGAAGCGCTGCCCGGCCGGAAGATCGAAGCGTGCAAGGTCGGTCGGCTTGGCCGTCGTCGACATCGACATCGAGGGCTGCGCGCCATAAAGGGCGGCCAGGCGCGCAGTGCCGACCGTGTACGTCGCGGTCAGCAAGGTCGACACGCGCGCGTCCTGGTTCAGCATGATCTCCTGGAAGAAAGCGTCTTGTTCGCGCTGCATGTCGCCGACCAACGTGGCGAAGGTGCGGAACATCGCAGGGTCCTTGGTCGTGTCGGCCAGGACAGGCATCTCGGGGATGCCCATCCATCCACCAGCGAAGTCGGCCAGCGCTCCCCGCACGCGGGCGAGTGTCGTGGGCGAGGTCAGCATCCGGCGCGCCTGCGCCTCGATCCCCGCCGGGGTATCCAGCTTGCCTGACTCGGCGGCCGTCAAGAGCTCCTCGTCCGGCATCGATCGCCACAGCACGTATGACATCCGCGACGCGAGCTCGTACGGGGTCAACTTCAGCAGCCCCGGCCGTCCGACAACGGCCGTGCCTACCTCGATCCTGTAGAGAAAAGCCGGCGATTGCAGCATCGCCCTCAGGACGAGGGCGATACCGAAGGCGAAGTCCTGGGCCGACTTGCCGACCTGGAAGAGCGCCGTGTAGGCGCGCACCTCGTCGGCGTCGAGGGCGCGGCGAAACGCCCGGCGGCCAAACGTCCGGATGAACTTGTCGGCACAACCATCGCTGCCGATCTCGGTGGCCGTACACGGCACGAGCGCCGGCAGATTCGTGATGGCCTTGTCGGCCAGGGTCTCGGCCGCTCCACGATAGGAGTCGAGCTCCGCTTCTGACGGCGGCGCCAGCGGATTGGCGTGGAACCCCGCGACCACGGCATCCTCGCCGATGAATCCTCGCGACGGCCGGCTGCTGTCGCCCAGAAGATCACGAACGGTGTTGTCGTACTCGACGTGGGTGAGCCGCAAGATGAGGCCCGGTCCGACATCGACCGGACCATTGCAGCTCGCAGACGGCCGAGGAACGACCGGATTGGTCGGATCCTCGTGCCCTGAAGGCATCTGATCTTCGAGGCCCGATGGGCTCTCCTGCCCGGGCTCGATGCGCCCTTCACAGGCGACAGCGGCCAACGCGAGCACGACCAGAACACGCAGTTGCTGCATTCTGATTCTACACGTTCCAGAACTGGACAGAAGGTCACAGACGAGACGTATGTGCACGTGACGACTGCGGGTTTTCGTCGCACGGGGCCGGGGGTTCGACCATCAGCCACGAGCTATCGGCAGCGGCCCCTTGCAGTGTTTTGGCGTACCGAAGGTCATGGCCGGTGAGCCATACGCGTTCGCCAGCGACACGAGGAGGTCGTTGTGGGCACGCTGGTTCCCGAAGTTCATCAGGCGTCCGGTACGGAAATAGCCACCGGCGTTGCCGAGCACCAGGATCGGAAGGTCGTTGATGGTGTGACTCCAGCCGACACCGATCTCGCTGGTGACGAAGATGGCGCTGGCATCGAAGAGCGAGCCTCCCTCGGCGTGCGGCGTCCCTTTGAGCTGGGTGGCGAGGTAGGCGAACTGCTCGTGGTACCAGGTGAGCGCGCGGACGTACTTGTCCAGCGATCCTTCGCGCGGCGCGACGACATGAGACAGGGGATGCAGCCCCTCGGAGAACCCCAGGAAGGGAAAAATCGGATTTTTCGACGCGCTTCCGAGCTGCAGCGTCGCGACTCGAGTGATGTCGCAGGCGAAGGCCGCCACGATGATGTCCATCTGCAGCTTGAGCGCTCCCGCGATGTCGCCGGGATTCTGATAGTAGAGCCAGTCCTTCAGGTCGGGCAGCTTCACCGGCACCGGACAGGAACCCTGAGACAGCGGCCAGCTGAGGCGCCGCTCGATGGCGCGGATGGAAGTGAGGTGGGCATCCAGCCGGATCCGATCCTGGTTTCCGAGGGCTCCCGACAGAGCAACGATCTCCTTCGAAACGTGGTCGAGCATGCTCTGGCTCTGCGCCCGCAACGCCGCCCGCTCAACCGCATTCACCCCGGGGGCGACGTCAGCGAACAGCCGATCGAAGGTGATGTTGGGATTCTCGACGGCCGGCAGGTGATTCCCGCGTCCGCGCCACACGGTGGGCCTTCCGTAGGTGAAAAGGCCCTGCTCGACGGACGGGAACATCCCAGCCTGCATCGTACGAGCGATCTCTTGATCGATCGTCGGGCCCGTCCCGTTGAAGTACGAGCCGCCGGATGCATCGGGCGACGATCCGCTCAACATGGTGACATTGCCGGCGATGTGCGGACTCGTGCCGTCGGAGGCAGCCAGGCGCAGTCCCCGCAGCACGAGCATGTCGGCCCGAAAGTTCTCGAGCGGCCTCAGGATCGGCGGAAGCTCTCCTACGCTGTCGAGCGCAACATCCGGCGCGGTGGCCTTGGGCCAGAAATGCGCCGGCGATACGCCGTAGAAGTACGGGATCGCGACGAAGTACTTTCGATGGGCCTGCGAATCCGCGTGGACGCGCCCGGGCCGAAATCCGGGATAAGAGGCCGCGGCGGCGAGGCCGACGGCACGAAGGAGACGGCGTCGGGCAGGAGAGAACACGTGGAGGCCTTTCTGGCTCAGCGCCGATACGCGAAGGTGTCCGTCTGGGTGAACGCCACCATCAGTTCAGTGAGGGTCAACCCACCGGAGACGAACGCCTGGAAAGCGGTCTTCAGCGCACAATCGTCGTCAGGCGTCTCCGTTCGACCGAACGCGAACCGGAACCCTTGTCGCACGACGCACTCCTGCACTTCCTGGCTGCCGGCCAGCCGCCGCGCGAGTTCGGGCACGCCGCGAAAAGTACCGTCCATGTCCCGGCTGCCGTGCATCTCTGCGGCGTCGTCGATCGGACCGCCACCGTCGTGGGTTCGGTGACGGCCGATCCCGTCGAACGATTCGAAGGCGAAGCCGATCGGGTCCATCAGCCGATGACACCCGCTGCAGACCGGATCGCTCCGATGCTGCTCGAAGCGCTGCCGCGTGGAGGCCCTGAGACTCGGCGGCGGCAGGTCGGCAATCTGGGCGTCGGCCGGCGGCGGCGGCAGTGTCTGGCACAGGAGCTGCTCGCGCACGAACTTGCCGCGCCGGATCGGGTCGCTCTGCTCGGGCAGGGCATGGATCGACAGGAGGCTCGGCTGCGTCAACACGCCCGCGTATCGGCCCGGATCCAGGGAGACTTCCCGCATGGCCAGACCGGTCACCCCGGGCAGACCATAGATCTTGGTCGCAAGCGGCTCGTTGATGAACGTCTCGGCACCGGTCAGGAGAGTGTCGAGCCTGCCCTGATGCCGGTCGAGCACGGTCCCGAGAAACGCCGAGGTCTCGGCCTTCATGTAGCGAGCAACCAGGCTAAATTCTGGATAGACCCTCGTGGTTTTTTGCACGCCGGACAGTTCTTCCAGCCCCAACCATTCGGACTGGAAAGCGAGAAGAGTCTCCCTCGCTCGGGGTGACCGCAAGAGCCGCCGCGCCTGGTGCGCAATCTGCGCTGCGTCGGCAAGCTCTCCGCTCTCGGCTGCCGCGAAGAGCTCCGGGTCCGGCATCGATCGCAAGAACAGGTACGAGAGTCGGGTGGCCACCTCGAATGGCGTCAGCTGGACCTCCCCACGCTCCGTCCGGTAGAGGAAATTCGGCGACTGAAGCATCGTCGCGACCAGAATCTCGACGGCGCGATTCACCATCCCCTGGGGCCGGGCGGAGTCGAACATGGCAAGGTAAGCTTCGACTTCATCGGCGTCGAGCGGCCTGCGATAGGCCCGCTTGCCGAATGAGCGGATGAATTGCTCCACACAGGGCCTCTCTCCCCGCATGGCAATGCTGCAACCGAGGAGGCGATCCAGGCTCTTGACCGCGGTGGCCGCCAGGTTCCGTGCGGCCGCGAGGTAGCCCTCGGCCAGCACCGTGCTCACGGTCAGAGAATCCGCGTCGTTCGAGAATCCGGCGGCCACGGAGTCGGTGAAGGTAGAGGCGGGGGCGCTCTTGTCACCGAGCAGGTCGGCGATGGTGTTGTTGTACTCTACATGGGTCAGGCGCCGGAGCGCCGAGGGGGCTACCTTCCGCGCCCCGCAGGTTCCGGCGGAAGATGAAGGTCCCTCCGTCGTCGCCGGCTCTTCGCCATTCTCGATGCGCCCGACACACGACGCGACCAGAGCGATTACCGCCACGGCCCAGAGGCTGGTGTGGAACTGGCGCGGGGTATGACGCATCGGCGGGGAACGCCCCGACGTTCAGTACGCCACCCGTTCCAAATCGGACAACGCATCGCGCCGCCCTGGGGTATCAGTCAGGCCGATAGCAGGAGCAGCCGGTCTCGCCGGCCGCGCATGGTGCTCCGCTGCCATCGCCCGTGGAACAAGGGACCGTGCCGCAACAGGCAACCGTGGACGAGCAACTCTGGCCGTAAAGCGCGCAAGTCGCGGAAGTCGAGCCGCAGGTCCCCGAGGGTTGGCCGGGAACGATGTTGCAAGCCAGACCCGTGCAGCAGTCTCCGGTATTCGTGCAGGCCCCGCCAGTCGGCACGCACGCCGTGGCCAAGCAACGCAACGTCCCCACGGCATCGGGGACACAGGGAACGCCGCCGCAGCACTCCGAGGAAAAGGAACAGGTGTTGCCGGCCTTGATGCAGCACGGATCCTTCCCGGTGTAGCCGGTCGGGCATTGAGTCGTGGACCCACCGAAGCAGCGGGGGACGCCGATCTCGTCGGTCTTGCAACACTGCCACTTGGGCGCCTGGCAGTCGCAGCAAGCCTCGCGCGCGTTGCCGCAGATGCTGTTGCCGGTGCGCAGGCCGCAGACGTTCCCGCGCACCTGACACCCCGTCGGGTTCGAACACGCGCCGACGGGCGGGGTGACGCCCGATGCGATGTCGCAGTTCACGCTGCCCTCGTTTCCTGCCGAACCTGTGCCGCCGCAGCAATCGCTGTTCTTCTGGCACAGGTTGTTGGTCACGCGACAACCGCTCGCCGGCTGACAGATCTTGACGCCGGACAAGGCGTAGGGGCCGCACACCCGGCTGCAACAGTTGGTGCAATCGCCGCAGGTGATACCGTCCTGGACGCAGTTGCCGGCACCGCTGGTCGCGAGATCGACGCACGTACCAGCGCTGGCGCCGGCGGCCATGTTGCACAGGCCGGTGCAGCAGTCGGTCGAGCGATAACAGACGTCACCCGGCTGGATGCAATACGAGGCGCCCAGTGCGCAGGTGCCGCTCTTGCAGTACTTCGAACAGCACTCGGTGCCGGTCATGCAGGGGTTGCCGGCGGTCTTGCAGGAGGTGTTGAGCGCCTGGCAGGCGCCGCTCGCGCAGGTGCCGCTGCAGCACTGACTCGGCATCTGGCAGGCGGCGTTGTCGGCCGTGCAACTCGTCGCGGTGGCGCAAACACTGCCCACGCAAGACAGGTTGCAACAATCGGTGCTCACCGCGCAGGCCTGTCCGCTGGCCGCGCATAGCGAGACGTTCGCTTTGCACTTTGCCGTCGAGACGTCGCACATTCCGGAGCAACAGCTCGAGTTGCCGCTGCACGCCTGATCGTTGGCGAGGCAGGAGAATGCGTCCGGGGGGACGGCGACGTCACTGCCTCCGGCCGGCCCGTCGGCGTTGGGCGCGGACGTATCCTGGGCGGGCGAGTCCTGGGAAGCGTCATTCCCCGACATCGGGCCATCGGCGGCGACGGGCGCGTCCACACCGCCGTCGTTCTGAGGGGCGCCTCCGCCCTGCCCTCCGACAGGCGCGTCCACGGCAGCATCCGCGACGGTGCCGCCCGTACCGCCGCCGCCTGCACCACCACCGCCTGCTCCCCCACCGCCGCCGCCTGCCCCGCCACCGCCGTCGGGCGGTCCGGGTTCCATCTCGCTGGCATCCGCGGACCCGCCGCTGCCGCCCGCGTCGTCCTCGGAAAGGGCGTCGTCACTTCCGGGTCCTGCCTGCGCGTCGCTTCCTGGCGCGCCGCCTATCCCTCCGTCGTCGTCGGGGTCGATCTCGCCGTCCGCTGTCGCGTCGAATCCGAGATGCTTCCTGCCCGAGCCGTTCCCGCTGCAGCCAAGCAGAGCGCAGAGGAAAAAGGCGATTGGTATTCTGATCATGGCAAGCCGACGGCGGGCATCGTGCGCCATGTCGACGAGCATCGGCAGGACACCGAGGGTCCTTGACCCACGGCGGTAAGCGGTACGCGCCGCGTTGACAACAGGCAGACTTTGCCTATCCTGCAGCGTCATGAACATTCGAAGTGGCTTTTTGATTGCAGGAGTCATGGCGTGCGCGGTGGGTGCGGCGTGGGCCGCGAAGAAGGAACTTGTGACCTCCGCTCCCGAGGACATGAAGTGGACCGAGATCCCGAACTCGGGCGGCGTCCAGGTGACCAGCGTGCAAGGGGACATGATGAAGGGCGCGCACACGGCCTTCGCCAAGATACCGGCAGGCGCCGTGCACCCCTTGCACACGCACACGAGCGAGGTGAAGGCGGTCGTCGTTTCCGGCACCTTCCTCGTCGGTCCCGAGGGCGGGCCGGAGAAGAAACTCGGGCCGGGATCCTACTTCGTGGTCCCGGGCGGCATGAAGCACACCAGCAGCTGCGCCGAGGGTGCGCCCTGCGTGCTGTTCCAGCAGAGTTCCGGCAAGTTCGACATGAAGCCGGTCGGCGACAAGCCCGCCAAGAAATAGCGCCCCGTCGCTAAGGCGACGGCGTGACCGATAGGTTGGCGAGCAACTTCTTCACGACGGATTCGAACCGCGACACTTTCCCGTACGAGCGGGCCACCAGCATCGCTCCTTCGAGCGAGCTCACGACGAATTCCGCCATGGTCGACGCCTGGCCATCGAAGTGGATTTCGTTTGCCCTGCGGCCTTCGTCCAGGACTTTCGCGAGCCATGCTTCGTTGGCGTTGAAGAAGTCGGTCACGCCCTCGCGCATCGGTTTCGGCAAGGTCTCGAAGTCGGCCGCCAGCATGCCGCACAGGCACATGCGCTCTTGTCGCAAGACGTTCGTATAGATTTGCGCATACTCCTCGACCTTGGCTCCTGTGCTGCCGCTGCTGTCGTAGATTCTGTCGAGCGCCTCGAGAAACCTTTTCTTGTAGCGCACGATCAACGCCTTTCCGAGGACCGCCTTCGTCGGAAAGTGATGGTGAAGGCTCGCCTTCCGGATGTGCAGTTCCGTCGAGATGTCCGCATAGCTGAACCCGTTGAAGCCATGGACCTGAACGAGACGCTCGGCGACGTCGAGAATGCGAGCCGCGGTGTCCACTCCGCGTTTCGAAGGGCCGCCGTGGTGACGGATCACAGTCGGGGCCTGACCGCGCCGCGCGCTTGGCGTGTGAGGGACGACATGCACGCCACTCTGCCACGCCTCCCGGAGGGCGGCGAGCCGCTCAGTGGTAGAGGCGCAGCCGCTGGTAGACGGGACCGACGAAGCCGTACCAGACCGTCTCCTTCTTGATTCCGTCCTTGGACAGGAAAACGTACTTCAGCGGCGTCCAGGCTAGCTTCAAAGCTGTGCCCACGCTCGACGAAGTAGGTCGGCAGCCAGCTGACGTAGGCGTACAGACACGGATTCAGGAAGGACGACGCGAGCACCAGGCGCCAGAATCGGCGCGATCGAAGCAGTGAGCCGAGGGACGCCGCCGCCGTCGCCGTGCTGGGTGTCATGGCACCGATGCTCGTGCCGCTCTGGAATAGGCCGTTCGCCAGCGACCGCTGCGCTGGCGGGAAGCGGGGCGGTCACCGGTCGCACCGAAGCCATCGTCGCGGCAATTAGCGCGGGCCGATCCGTCCCGGGTAGTCGACGGCTGTCTCGCACCTGGAATACAGTGGGGCTCCGACGTGACGACACTTCTCGGCAGATCACTCGGCTTTCTCGCCGTCGCCGCCACGCTCGCAGCACCGCGGGCGGCCATGGCTTGTCCCTGGTGTCAGTCGCCGACTCCCACCGTCCTGCCGGGTGCCCCGGATCCAGGCACCTTCTTTGGACAAAAACCGGACTCGCGCCGCGTGCGCCGATACTTCATCGCCGCCGAACCCGGGGTATGGAACTACGTCCCTGCCGGAAAGGATCTCGCCCGCGGTACGCCGCTGCCCAACAAGCTCACACGCAAGCCGACCGGAGCGAAGCTACGCTATGTCGAGTACACGGATGAAACCTTCCGCGCGCGAGTGGCACAGCCGCCACACCTTGGGCTATTGGGCCCGGTCTTGCGCGGCACGGTAGGCGATTTCCTGGTAGTCACGTTCTTGAACAAGACCAACCGGCCGTTGTCGCTGCATCCCCACGGAGCAAAGTATGACAAGGACAGCGAAGGCTCGTACTACCTGCCGAGCCCTGGCCGTGGCGCCGCCGTGGCGCCAAAAGCCCGCTTCACTTACGTCTGGAAACTGGACGATGCCTCCGGGCCACGCCCCGAGGAGCCAAGCTCGAAGGCATGGCTGTACCACAGCCACGTCAATAGCGACGTGGAGGTGAACCTCGGGCTGATAGGATTCATCGTGGTCACGGATCCGGCGCGTGCGCGGCCCGACGGAACTCCGCGCGACGTGGACCGTGAGCTGGCGGCGCTGTTCATGATCTTCGACGAGAGCGGTGCGCCGGACGACGACGATCGCCCCGCGGGTTCCCCGGGAGCGGACTCGCTGCCTGCACTCCCACCAGCGGAGGCGATGGCCCGACGTGAACTAGGAAGCCGTCATACGATAAACGGGCTGACCTTCGGCAATCTCCGGGGACTGGAGATGAACGAAGGAGAACGGGTGCGCTGGTATCTCTTCGCTCTCGGCTCGGAGCAGGACATCCACAGTGCCCACTGGCACGGAGCCCGCGTCGTTCAGGACCGGCGATGGACGGATGTCGTCGAGCTCATTCCTGCGAGCATGAAGGTGGCCGACCTGCGCGCTGACAACCCCGGAAGCTGGCTGTTCCACTGCCACGTATCCGACCACATGATGGGTGGGATGTACGCGTCGTACGTCATCCATCGCGGGCGGAAAGCCGGTAAGAAGAATGCGTTTCTCGGGATGCCGGACGCACGGCGATCGCTACGGCTGGGCGAGCCGAAAGGATGCGTGGTTCCGGGTTCCGTGACGGTGTACGAAGCGTACGCCGTCAACCGACAGACAATCGAGGTCGAAGTTCCCGGTCACAAAGGGGCACTGACCCTCGACGATCAAGGTCGTGCTGCCGCACGCGGATTCAGCTTCACCATCAAGAACATTGCCGACCACGGAGTCGTGCGTGGCGGCTTGCTCGAGTTCGAGCTCGGGTATCCCTGCGCGGCGGCGGGCACACTGGCGCTCACGATAGGACAGGTCACACACCGAGCGGCCATTCAAGCGACCGCGAGATGAGAAGGAGACCCTGATGAGACGGATGAAAAGCCATGTGGCCGCCTGCATGCTGGCGGCTGTTGCCTTCGCCGGCGCCGCAGCGGCGCAGACGGCGAAGAACAAGACTTACAGTTTCGACCAGGACACGCCGGGCAAGCCACCTGCCGGGTTCTCGTTCGCACACACGAGGAACGTCGGCAGCCCTGGCAAGTGGGTGGTCGAAGCGTCCCGGGACGCGCCCTCGGGCGGCAAGGCACTGGGACAGATCGACAAAGACGATACCAACGCTCGCTACGCGCTGGCGCTGGCGCCCGACGAGATGCCGGCCAACGTCAGGGTCTCGGTCAAGTGCAAGGCAATCTCGGGCGACGTGGACCAAGCCTGCGGCCTGGTCTTTCGCTACAAGGACGAGAACAACTACTACGTGACCCGCTCGAACGTCCTCGAGGAAAACGTGCGCCTTTACCACGTCAAAGAGGGCAAGCGAACGCAGATTGCCTCGTGGGACGGCAAGGTACCGGGCAAGGTCTGGAACGATCTGGCCGCAGAGGCCAAAGGCGACACGCTGCGGGTCTTCTTCAACGGCAAGATGGTTCTCGAACAAAAGGACAAGACCTTTTCCGAAGGCGGAAAGGTGGGGCTGTGGACCAAGGCCGACTCGGTCACATACTTCGACGACTTGACCATCCGGGGCGCCATCGAACCGCCGAGTCCTGGAAGCCGCTGATCACCTGATGCGGCAATCGGCGTGGCTGCTCGCGATTTTCCTGACCGTCGCGGCGGTGGGCGAAGCCTTCGCGTTCCCCCCCTATCGATCCACCGACGCCGAGACCGCCGACCCATGGGCCCTGGAGGGAAGGCTCGGCGTCGTTCGGCTCAGGCGAGACCAGGGACAGAATGTTTACGCCAGTCCACTCTGGCGCGTGAACCTGGGGATGCCTCATCGGCTGGAGCTGATCACCGAGGGTGAGTATTCCGCGACCGCGGGACGGCTCGCTGACGCCGCCGTCGGCTTCAAGTGGGTACCGTTCTTCGATACTTTCAGCGTCGGCATCGAGGCGCTGGCGCTTCTCCCGGTCTCGTCGGCGGGAGGAGCCGGCACAGAGGTCCAGCTCGTTGCCACCCAGCGTTGGGCCGCGGTTCTTCTGCACGTCAACGGCGGCGGCTTCTTCGACTCGCGGCCGGCGGCGTCGGAGACAGGGTGGCGAGGCAGCGTGCTCACGGAGGTGCCGCTCGGCCGATGGCGACCGGGGCTCGAGCTCTTCGCCCGGCAGATCAACGGCGGCCCCGTCGAACCGCTCGTCGGTGCAGGCGTCATCGTCCGTCTGGGGCCGGTGGATCTTCGAACCGGGCTACACGTGGGAATCGCGGATGCCGCGACAGATGTCACGATGAGCTTCTGGATAGCATCGAAGGTTCCCGGTCGGTGACACTGTTCGCCCGGGTGCTCGATGAGACGCGGCGAGGGATCCTGGGCTTCGCCAAGATTCGGCGCGACAAGCGCTCAGTTCGGCTGTGGCTGAGGACGGCCCGCACGGCGCGCCTCACCGCCATCAGCGCGCTGCTGGTGGGCTTCTTCGTCGTCCCCACCGTATGCGACGTCATCAGCAGGGTGCTGTTTCCACCCAAGGTGTCGGATGTTTTCCTTGGTATGGGCAGGCGCGAGCGCCCTCATCGAGCTTTCGAGACGACGCGGGACGTGCTCGAGATCGCGTACTGGGCGGGGGCCGCTGGCGTGACTGGTTGGCTGCTGCTGGTGCATGCCGGACGGGTTCGAGCGACGACCGAGAAGTCGCTCTCTCTCGCGCCGACGGCGTTCGCATCCAATCGCGGCGGGGGCCGTTACCGCATCGAAAAGGAGCTGGGGCGCGGTGGCATGGGGGTCGTGTACCAGGCTTTCGACATGACTCTCGAAAGAACCGTGGCACTGAAGACCCTGCCGCCCGAACTGGCGCGCGATGAAGCGCTCGCCGTGCGATTCGTGAACGAAGCGCGGGTCCTCGCGCGCCTATCTCATGCGCATATCGTTCCCATTTACGATCTCGGTCGGGATCCCGATCTGCTGTGGATGGCCATGGAGCTTCTGGAGGGAGGAAGCTTGGCGGACCGGGTGAGCGCGCACGGGCGCTTGTCGGTCGCGGACATCCGCTCGCTCTGTCGGCAGGCGGCGCTGGCAATGGGGTATGCGCATCGGCAGGGGATCGTCCACCGCGATTTCAAGCCCCACAACGTCCTGCTGACCTCGGATGGTATCCCCAAGGTGGCGGATTTCGGGCTCGCCCGTCTGATGGCCTCGCCGCACCTCACGCAAGCAGGCATGGTGCTGGGATCGCCGACGTTCATGAGCCCCGAGCAGGCGGGTGGAAGAGAGGTCGACGGACGCACGGACGTGTATGCGCTCGGCGCGACTCTTTTCTGGTTGTGCGCCGGTCGCGGCCCGTTCGAAGGCGACGCACGCGTCGTGATCGTCAAGCATCTCACCGAGCCGCCGCCGCGCTTGTCTGACCTTGCGCCTGAGACTCCCGCGGCCCTTTCCGAACTCGTCGCACGGATGCTGGCGAAAGACCCCGCGCAGCGCCCGGCGACGATGGAGGAGATCGCCGAGGCCCTCGCCTAGGAGGGAGCGGTCCCGGGGTATCATGGGTCATGGGTGCGGCCGGCCCCGGAGACAGCGGGACCCCCGACCCCCGGGTCGGCGTGGTGCTGCAGGAACGCTACCGGATCATCGCCCCGCTCGGCTCCGGAACCATGGGCTCGGTCTATCGGGGTGAGCGCCTTCAGCTCGGGCGGCCGGTGGCGATCAAGTTTCTGCACACGGCGCTTGGCCACGATCAGCACCTGGTCAAGCGCTTCCAGGTGGAAGCGATGGCGATGAGCAGGCTCGCCCACCCCAACTGCATCTCGGTGACGGATTTCGGTATGGCCGACATGCCTTACCTCGTGATGGATTTTGCGCACGGCATGTCACTGCGCGAGGCGATGCAAGGGCCGCTCGGGGCGGACCGTGCCATCCACATCGGCCGTCAGATTCTCGCAGCACTGGCGCATGCCCACGGCCACGGAATCATCCACAGGGACATCAAGCCCGAGAACGTGCTGCTCGAGGCGGGACCGGGTCTGCAGGATCACGTCCGGGTGCTGGATTTCGGGCTTGCCAAGATAGTCGATCGGGAGCAAGGCCTGACCCAGGGACTGGCACTCGGAACACCCGCCTACATGGCGCCCGAGCAGATGCGGGCCGGCGCCGTCGACGCGCGCGTGGATCTCTACGCCACCGGGATACTCATCTTCGAGATGTTGAGCGGAAGGAAGCCCTTCGACGCCCCGGACGTCGGGGAGATCCTGCGGCAACACCTGCAGGTCCCGCCACCACGGCTGCGAGAGGTGCTGCCGAACGGGAAATTCTCCGCGGAACTCGAAGACGTGTTGATACGTTCGATGGCGAAGGAGCCGTCGCAGCGCTTCGAATCCGCTTTGGCGATGGAAGCAGCTCTGGCTGCCGTGCCGGAGGCTCGTCCACGAGGGAGAGGTGCATCTGCCGAGCTGACGATCAGGGACCCGACGCTCATGATCATTCCGGACGGCCCGGCGCCGGTGGGGGTTCCTCGGATCGCCTCGTTGGCGAAAACGGTCGGGAGTGTCGTCGTGCCCTGGGTGAGACGCGCGGCCGTTGCCGTCGGGGTAGGGGCGCGCAATGGGCTGGCGTGGATCCGGACGGACCGACGTCGCGTTTTTGCCGTGGGCGGCACGCTGGGTTTCGTGTTCGCGCTCGTCCTGGTCTTGGCAATGGGTGCCGCTCGACAGCGCGCGGCGCCGAAGGCAGCAGCGGACCGCACCGACTCCGAACGCGTCAAGCCCGGGACCGCTCCTGCCGCCCGGCCTTCACCCTCACCTTCGGAAGACGTGACGCTGAACCTCGCAGCCGTGGACGCACTCATCGCCACCGGAGAGCGCGACCGGGCTGCCAAGATGCTCGTCGAGTTCCGCCAGAAGTCGCCTCGTGAGCCGGAGTACCCCGCGAGGCTTGCCCACCTATACTTCGAAAAGCACTTCTGGACCGCGGGCATCGAAGCCTTCCGTGGGGCGATCCGGAACGATCCCAATCGCCGGAACGATGCAGCACTCGTCGGCCAAGCGATCAACGCCCTCCAGAGCGACCGAGCGCACGACGAAACCGGACGCTTTCTGCGCGAACTAGGACCCGAAGCGAAGGCGCGGGTCAAGAAAGCGGCGAAGGATCACCCGAGCCCTACAGTCCGCAAACGCGCCGGCGAACTCACCCGGCGCTGGAATTGCCGCGGCATCTTCTGCCCCTAGCAGGTCCTCCCGCAACGCAAAACGCGGGGGCGCGCAAAAACCAGCGATCTTGCGGTCGAGAGATCGCGGGAGCGGACACGCAGCGGACCGGAACGGACGGGTGCGGACACAAGGATTCCCTCATTTTTCCCTCATTCCTGCATGAGGGAATCACTAACGAGCGGTTCGCTTCTGGCGCGCCCGGACGGCGGCCTGGGATAGCGCTTGACCGTATAGCCTTGTGGCAAACGCTTCTGCCAACGACTCGCCGCGAAGCCCGGCGTCTTGCAGCTTCTTTCGCACGATGGCACGCGCGGCGCTCGACATGTCGAAGCACATGTCGACGCGTTTCGCCGGCGACCTCGACATGATCAGACGCCGGTAGCGTTCCTCGACATGCGCAGGCGTGTCCGAACAGCCTCGAGGCCGCGAGCAAAGCCTACTCTACGGCGGCGACGAAAAGCTTCGTCTGCGTATACGTCAGGCTTGCGGACAATCGACCTATGCGATCGTGGCGTTCTCGTGCCAAGCGGGTCCTCACGGAATCAGAGGTGCACCGTCTCTCGCCTTTCGGGCGGACCCACTCAAGCGCTTCAGGGCAGCACACGCTTACGCACGGCATGCTGGGTGCGCTCGAGGACCCGGCCGTCGAGGCCCTTGATCTCGACCGTCATCTTCGAATCACGTTTGCGGAAGGTCATCAGCAGGTAGTTGTCGACCTCGAAGAACGCCTTCGACGCAGGGTCTGGAATCTTGGCTCCGGTGCCGCTCAGCGACGTGTTGAAGTAGGTGGTCCCGTCCACCTCCGCCCGTTCGCCGAAGTACCCGAACCCGGTGACGGCGATGGTGCCACGATCGATCACGCGCTTCCACGCCTGGTCGTCTTGTTGCCGGACGCGGCCGTGCCGTTCGTTGTAGATGGTAACCACGAATGGCGCGGTGGCCTCGTTCATGACCTTGCGGTACCAGGCGAATTGCTCGGATGTGACACTGTCGTCATGGCAGGTCTGCCAGGTGGTGCCCTGATCGCTGAGGTGGTTGAGGTCCAGGGCAATGAAACGGACCCCGAACGCCGGCAGGTCGAAGGCCCACTTCCATTCGTCGCCTGGTAGTTCGAAGAACCGCCGGAAGGCAGTGGCTTCCACGTCGTACACCGGCTCAGCCGGAGGACTCTTGCCCCGATCGCGGATCTGCCGGTCGTGGTTGCCGAGGGCGGGCATGAAGGGCACCGATCCGAAGAGTCGAGGGTAGGCGTCGATGAGCGATTCGTACGGCTTGGTGCAGTCGGGGATGCCCGCGCCGCAGGCCTCGTGCAGATTGGCCACGTTGTCACCGGCCGTGAGCAGCAGGTGGACGTCGTCCTTTTCGATGGCGGTCAAAGAGGGCCGGCGCTGCCAGTCGGCGACCACGGCCACGCGCAAGACGTCCTGCGGATACCCTTTCCACGTCCGCTCCTCGGAGACGGTGTCACCACTTTGCACCCGGTAGCGATACGGTCCGGCGCCGGGCAGCTCCACGTGATGAATGGTGACCGCCTCGTTGATACGGACCGTCTGCTCGGCCCCCTTGTGCGGGCGATAACGGACAACCGATTCACCGGGCCGCTCAGTCTGCCAGTTGATCACGATCCTGTCCGGGGTGCCGCTTCGGTGCGTTAGCCAGATACGGTCGATGGAAGCCTGGGCGCCTTGCGAGCCTTCGACGGCTGACGGAAGGAAAAGACCGAGCGCCAGTGCGACGCGGCCCATTGCATTTGCCATCTTCGGATAATGCACCGTTTGCCACTAGCCGAGGGTCGAGTTCGGCCCGGCGAGCCACTGGAGCGGGGCTCTTTCATCGAAGTGCCGCGCTCCGACGGCGGTCTGGCCGCGCAGGTGACTCCGATCAGCAGACTCCCGACCAGGAACGGCAATCCGTCGCGTCCTGCGGAAATCGCACCGGCGTCTCTACCGACTCCGGTGCTTCTTCACCTTCGGGCGCGGCAGCGCGATCTTGCCCATCAGGTGCGGGGCGGCGACGTCCCCCATCTTGATCTGGCCTTGAATCTCCGGCACCTCGGGCACGGCCACAGGCTCGCCCATCAGCGGTCGGGATGGCAGCGGTGAACCCATGCTGATCGCGCGGCCGAGGTCGGGCAGACGGACCTCCGTCATCCAGGTGTGGATCCCGGCCGCGCTGCCGGTCAGCACCAGCGCAACGAAGGTGCAGGCCGCCGCAAATATCCGGCGTGCGAGCAGGCGCGCGGCCGCTCCGCAGTCCTTGGTGACCACGGTACCGTCCGGCCGCCGATAAAAGCGCACGCAGACCCGGCCCTCGCGCTGGCCGACGAGCTGCTCCGCCTCACGCCTCGACATGCCCGCCAAGTTGTAGACGTTGAGCCGGCACTTGCCGCAGAACCGGGTCCGGCCGTCGCCGCGCATGGTGTCCCAGGAGACGGTGCACGGGGAGGCGACGTCGAGGTGGCGGAGGCCGTCGGCCGAGCGGTTGATGCCCATCGCCACATGAACGCGCGAGACGGCCGGAAGATCTGGGCCCTGCGTAAACATGCGATCCAGTACGCGATCGCCGAAGCGCTGGCGAGTGGCGCACGTCGTCTTGGAACCCACGCATATACTAAATTATATTGCCTTTTCGCGTTTCGCGAATAGAATAAAGGCGTGAGTTTTCTCAAGAGCCAGGATGTCATGGTCGCCATCAAGCTGGCGCTCGATCCGGCTGAGTGGACCTACCCGCAGCTGGCCAAGGCCGTGGGCCTCAGCGTCTCCGAGGCTCACGCGGCGATTCGCCGAGGCATCGCGGCGAAGCTCATCAACCCCGAGACGCTTCGTCCCATTCGCCGCAACCTCATCGAGTTCCTCCGGCACGGCATCCAGTACGCCTTCGTTCCGAAAAGATCGGGTGTGGTGCGAGGCGTGCGAACGGCTCATGCGGCGCCACCCCTGAGAGACTCCATCGCGGGAGGCGATGATCTCCCGCCGGTCTGGCCGTATGCGGAGGGCGACACTCGCGGCGAGGCCGTGGAGCCTCTCTATCCATCGGCGGTCAAGGCATCCCTCGCCGATCCCGCTCTCTACGAGTGCCTGGCGCTCGTGGATGGTTTGAGGATCGGGCGTGCCCGTGAGCGCCAGCTGGCAGGGGACCTCCTGGAACAGCGCCTTCTCTTGGACTCCAAGGCGGCATGATCGACAGCGACGCAATCGTCGACATCGTGAGCCACGTGGCGGGCCGTCTCGGCCCCATGCGTGGCGACGTAGTGTTCCTCGGTGGTGCGGCGGCGGCGTTGCTGGTGACTGATCCGCACGCGCCAAGACCGCGACCCACGAAGGACATCGACGTCATCGTCGAGGTACGCCTCGATCAATGACTACATCGCACTCAGACAGAAGCTCGTCGCTCTCGGATTCGCCGAAGACACCTCGGAAGGCGCTCCGAGATGCCGATGGATCGTCGATCAGATCAAAGTGGACGTGATGGCCACGGATCCACCCATGGGCTTCCCGAACCGATGGTATCGGGCTGCGATCGCAGCGGCGATCGACTACGGCCTACCCGACGGATCCAAGATTCGTCTCATCACGAGCCCGTACTTCCTGGCCACGAAGCTGGAGGCCTTCCGCGATCGCGGAAAGGGGGACTTCGTGGCGAGCCACGACATCGAAGACATCGTCGCGGTGATCGATGGCCGCAGCGAGCTACTCACCGAGGTGATGAAAGCACCCGCGGACATCCGGGAGGCCCTTCATGGCGAGTTCTCTCGCCTCCTCGCGAATGGTGACTTCACCGATGCGATCCCGGGCCACCTCCCGGGCGATGTCGTCAGTCAGTGACGCCCCCGTCTCATCCTCGAGCGCATTGAACGGCTGGTTAACCCTCGTCCTCAGACATCCACGTAGAACCCTACGGTCGTGATGCGCTTGATGAGTTCGCGATCAATCTCTTCGACGGTCGGCTTCACAGTCCGGACCCTTCTCACGGACCCATGATGTCGAAACAGATCCGGTAGAGCCCGTCGAGGGGCCCGTCGGACATCGAGGCCCTGGGGCACGCCTCGCTCATCGAATCTCCGCGCTCCGACGGCGGTCCGGCTGCGCAGGCGACTCCGATCAGCAGGCTACCGACCAGGAGCGGAAATTCTCCACCGTGCACCGGCATCAATTCAATGCCCCGCCCGCTGGGGCCACCACGCCATTGCCACGTCATCCACCAGCGTCCCGTCGGGCAGCTTCACCCGTCCCCGGAACCGCCCTTCCTCGATAAACTCGAACTTACGGTAGAGCGCGATCGCGCCCTCATTCGTCGCCCGGCGGCCCGAACGCATCGACCTTAAGCGCCGTGGACGGTCCGGACGGTCGCAGGTGGCCTTTTGCCCAGGCTCGCTTCCGTGCGATTGCGCCTGGCCCCTGATGGCGCGACACGTAGGACGCAGAATCCGCAGCCGGGTCCCTGTGTCTTCGACCGAGGCACCTTGCCCTTAAAATCGTCAGGTTCCACCCCCGACGATCGCGTCCGATTCCCTCATGCGTCCCTCATGCCTCATGAGGAAATGGAAACGCGGGGTCCGGCAGTACCGAACCCCGCGATTTCTTTGTAGCGGGGGTAAGATTTGAACTTACGACCTTCGGGTTATGAGCGGGACTCGTGCCGCTCGGGGCGCGCAAGAACCAACGATCTTGCGGTCGATAGATCGCGGGAGCGGACACGAGCGGACCGAAAAGGACGGGTGCGGACACCAGGCGTCCCTCGTTTTTCCCTCATTCATGCATGAGGGAATCAGGTCATCGCCCAGACAATGGAGCCGCAGCGGAACTACCGAGCGGCCCGCTTCGGGCGCGCCCGGACGGCAGCTTGGGATAGCGCCTGACCGTATAGCCTTGCGGCAAACGCTTCTGCCAACGCCCCGAAGCCCGGCGTCCTGCGAGCTCATTCGCACGATGGCCGGCGCCGCGCTCGACATATCGAAACACATGGCGACGCGCTTCGCCGGGGCAACTCCAACATGATCAGACGCCGGTAGCGCTCCTCGACATGCGCAGGCGTGTCCCTGCTCACGACGCCAGAACCTTTCCGAGAACGGCCGCCAATCCTAGTTCCTCAGCCCACCGGGACAGGTAGGCTCGATCCAGGGTGGTTACCGATGCGAACAGGTTCCGCACGTCGCGCATCTGCAAGTCCGACTCGCCCTGCATCGGGCCGCAAATTCTGCGCGGCAGTAAACGCTGACCTTGGCTCGTATACGGGTCCATTTCTTGCTCCATCCCTGAAGCAGAAACATGTCATCGGCCCAGCCCGTCGTTGCTCCCGCGGTAGCCTCCCCGCCGCTAAGTCGTGTTTTGATCGCCACGGACCTCTCGACGCAGGCTGGTATGGCCCTTCGCAGAGCAGGCTTGCTACAGCTCGCCAAGGGCGTCCGACTCGAGCTCCTGCATGTGCTGCCGGAGCCGAAAGCACGCGCCCACCCGGGAGTTCCCCGACTGCTTCGACGTAAGCTCACCGACGAACTCGACGGCCTCGATGGTTTGCTCGTCCGACGCGGCATCCACGATGCCGCTCTGGTGTCCACCGTTGCCTACGGCGCCCCTTACCGAGAGATCCTTCAGCGGGCGAGAGCCACTCGCGCCGAGTTGATCGTCCTCGGTAGACACGGAACGAGCGGTGTGCGAACGACGCTCCTGGGTTCGACCGCCGAGCGCGTCGTGCGCGGCAAAGCCGCGCCCGTGCTGGTCGTGACGGCCAATGCCGAGGTCCCCTATGTGCGGCCGCTCGTCGCGCTCGACCCTCACGACGCTGCTGCGCCGTCGCTGTTGTCTACGGCGCTTCGTCTTGTGGGAACGGGCCCGTCCGGGCTCGACGTCGTCGCTGCGTACCAGGTCGCCCTGGAAGGTTGGCTGCGCGCAGGCGACGTGCGGGCGTCTGCGATAGCGCAGATGCGTAAGCGCGCTGCCAGAGAGGCTCACGACGCCCTCGCGAGACATGCAGCGCGTGTGGCGGATCGTCTGAAGATCCGCGAGCACATCCGCGCGGGCGACGCCCGTACCGTCATCCTCCGAACCATTGACCGTCGTCGCCCCGATGTTGTGGTTCTCGGAAGCCACGTTCGCCGCGGGCTCGCCCGGTTTCTGCTGGGGAGTGTCGCCGTCGAGGTGCTGCGGTCGGCTCAGGTAGACGTCGCAATCGTGCCACCTCTGCCGAGGCCTGACATGCAGTCAGACGACGAAGCCGCGTTTACGCTGCCGCCGAGCGAGGCCGTCGGCTCGTAGAGGCGTTCTCGAGCTGCCCTTCCGACGGTAGTCCCCTCCTATAGAAGACAATCACCACCGGTTTGTTCATCGCGTGGACACTGGCGCGGAACGCGACGAACCCGTGGGCGCGGGCTTCGCGCCACGAACACGCATTTCTTGCGCGGCTCCGGCGGGGCGCGGAACCACTTTCGCCGCTTTGGGCCGCGAGGTCAGTCGCGCGAAGGGGCCACCGCCCGAGCGCGAGCTTCCAGCGCGCCTAGCGAACGGGCGTTCTGACCCTGCCCTTGGGCCGCTCCCGCCCGGCCCAGCCCAGCCCGCGCTCAGTCGCGTCCCAGCGGGCGTGCGGCAGGTGCTGCTCGGCCCACGGATATAGCATCCGGTTCTCGCGCCGGCTGTGCTCGTCGAGGCAGACCGCGAGCGCCTCGATCACGGGCGACTGAATGAGGTGCAGGTCCAACGCGACGCCGAGCTCGGCGAGAGCCGCCCGAATCCGGTCGTGCTCGAGCCGCAGGGTCCGGACATCCTCCGGCTGCTCGCGCGCGAAAGCCGGCAGGATCTCCTTCTCTTCCATAGTCAGGTGTTCCAGTAGCTCGCGCTCGAACGTGGTCCACTCGGCCCGAAGCTCGCCCCAGTGCCCCCTCCTGGCCCTCGTCACCAGCGCCTCGAAGGCGCGCTCGAGGTGCTCATGGTGCTCGCTGAGCACGTTGACCATGTGGGGGGTCACGGCCGCACCGGCCCTGCCGCGCGCCGTCCCGCCAGGCGCTGCGCTGTGGCAACGTTCATTGGACTGCCTCCTCGAGCCCGCCGTTGCATTCCTCGGGCCACGAGGCAGCATGGGTGCGCGGTTGGCCGAGCGATCCGGCTCGTGTTCGATGACGTTCGGTCTGGCACGAACTCTGCTTTCCGCAAGGGCATGAAGATTCTCTGCGCCACCGACTTCTCGGCCTCGGCGTCGGAAGCCGGCCTCTTCGCAGTCACACTGGCGACGCGCCTCGGCGATTCCGTCGAGCTCGTGCACGTCATCGATTCGACGCGCCTCGGATACGTCGAGTTTCCTATCGATCCCACCCTCGTCGACCGGGCGCTTCGTGAGGGCGGGACCCGAGGGCTCGAGAAGGCGGCGGCGGAGTTGCGTGTCGCTGACGTCACCGTTGAGGAGAAGCTCCTCGACGGATGGGTCGCCGAAACGATCGCCGAACATGCGGAGAAGACCGATGCGCGGCTGATCGTCACCGGAACACACGGCAGACGAGGAGCGTCACGCCTGCTGCTTGGAAGCGTGGCCGAGCGCATTCTTCTGAACGCCAAGTGCCCCGTTCTACTGGTCCGTGAGGGTCAGACCCAGTTACGCGATTGGCTCGACGGCAAACGCCCATTGCGAATTGTCGTCGGCTTGGATCGCTCGGCCGCATCCGTGGCCGCAGTGCGCTGGGCGCGGCAACTGCGCAATATCGCGCCATGCGAGATCACGTTTGTACACGTGTACTGGCCCATCGAAGAGTGCGTTCGGCTCGGCCTCCAGCCCATGCCCGATGCGGAAGCCGCCGACAAGGAAATCCTATCGGCAATCACGCGAGAGTTGCGGCCTCGGATCGCGGATCTCCTCGAGGCGGACAACGTCTCGTTTCGGGTGGAGCCCGCCTGGGGGCGCCCTGCCGAGGCACTGGTGGCCCTCGTGCGGGCCAAGGCCGCAGACCTCCTCATCCTTGGGACGAACCAGAAGCACGCGCTCGAACGCCTGTGGCTCGGGTCCACGGTGCACCCCACCCTCCGCGCAGCGACGACCCCGGTCCTCTGTGTTCCGGCGACGCTCGAGGACGAGGCCGGCCTGAACAGAACCCCTCGTGTCGCGCGGATCCTCGCGGCAACCGACCTGTCGGTGATCGGCAACCGGTCCGTGGCCTACGCCTACGCCCTCCGAGGCACGGCGGAGTCGTGACCCTCGCGTACGTTCACGAGGGCCCGGCGACGCCTGCCGAGGACCTGGCCGTCAAAGCAAAGCTTCAGGCGCTTGTCCCTCAGGAGGGGAACGTGATCACGCAAATCGCGATCCTGTCGGGATCGCGCCCGGCGGACGCCCTCACCCACGAGGCCAACCGCCTCGGGGCCGATGCCATCTGCCTGGGAACCCACGGAAGGACGGGCGTGCAGAGAATCGTCTATCGGCTGCGGACCGGCTGCCAGTGGGCGATGGCGGTTTCGGATCACGCCGTCTGCCCAGGCTTCCCCTGGCCCCCGCGCCACCCTCGACCGATCCGCTTCTTTCACGAACGCCGCGCCAAGACCGCCCCAACCCTCGGCGAGGCATCGGTGGCAGGAACGTCACTCGTGCTCCCGGTCACCCGCTCTCGTCGCCGCGGTCGCTTAGGTTTCGACTCTGGCGAGGCGTTCCTATCTACTTAGAGCCGTCCCAAGGAGCAACAATCATGACTAAATCGCACCTAAATCTATCCAAGACCGGAGCCGCCTTCCTGCTGCTCTCACTTGCCGCCTGCGGATCTTCGACCTCCGGGAAGTCGACGGACGCCGCACGCGACGCCACAAACGCAGCCACGGATGCCGCGCGCGACGCCGCAAACGCAGCCAAGGACGCCGCACGCGACGCCACAAACGCAGCCACGGATGACGCTACGGACGCCGCACACGAAGCCACGAAAGCCGCGCGCGACGC